>JAQQAP010000036.1 GCA_028533045.1 Spirochaetales bacterium
CGAGTCCTCTTCTGGGCAGCAATAGAGACCAACTCAATCGAGTTGGTCTTTTTTTTATTTACAACGGTGAAATTCATTACTTAAAATACATCTCCCAGAAGAGGACGAGATCCGAAAGCCACGCCGACCGAACAGGGAGGATCAGGCCACAGGAGGTGGCCGACAGTGGCTTGACGGGCCCGGAACGAGGAGCCAGGACGGCGACGACTGGAGGGCGAGTCCTCTTCTGGGCAGCAATAGAGACCAACTCAATCGAGTTGGTCTTTTTTTTATTTACAACGGTGAAATTCATTACTTAAAATACATCTCCCAGAAGAGGACGAGATCCGAAAGCCACGCCGACCGAACAGGGAGGTGAATGGGAATACTTGGAGCATTCTAGGCCACAGGAGGTGCCCGACAGCGACTGACGGGCCCACTCCTACCTTTCTTTCATTGATTTCTTACAACCTGAAAAACAAAATCCGCATCTTAGGCTAATTTTTCGAAACATGTAAATTTTTTGGAGTATACTCGTTTTAACCAAGGAGCCAAAAATGAAAGTTATCGTAGAGAATCTGGCGGAGAATAGGGAAAGTGAAGTCATCATTCGATACCACACTAGGGATGAGTCTGTCCGCAGCCTACTCCGATTTTTAGATCATTACGATTTAAAAGTCTTTGGAGAATATGAGAAAGATAAATATATTCTCAATCCCGACGCCATTCTCTACATAGACTCTTTGAACCATAAAATCTTCATCCATACCAAAGGGAAAATCTATGAAAGCAAACGGAAGCTTTATGAGTTGGAAGAGGATCTGAAAGATAAACTCTTTTTTCGAGCATCCAAATGGATGATTCTCAACATTGATAAAATCGTTTCGGTTAAGGCTATGTTTGACGGCCGTTTCGAAGCCACACTGGAAAATAAAGAGAAAGTCTTTATTTCGCGCAAATATGTCCCCACCCTAAAGGAAAAACTTGGGTTGGCAAGGAGAAAGTAAAATGGATTTATGGAAACACTACAAAAGAATGTTTTGGGATGTCTGCCGGATCTGCGGACTATTTTTTCTTATCATGACGGTTGTCACAACCTTGAAGGGAAGGGAGATCCTAACGCCTATTAATCTTTGGCAGATAGCGCTCCTTGGGGCTACTTTAGTATTCAGGAGTGAATCCCTCATCAATTTCCATGGCCTTGAAGAACACACCATGCGTCAAAACTATTTTATCAGCTCCCTATTGGCCGATGGAACACTTTTGATCCTACTCTACTATTTTACCCCGGGGGGACAGTATTTCGTTGGAAAGGGGTGGCATATTCTGATAATTTATGTCGTTTTCAAAAGCCTTTTTTATCTACTAATATATCTAAAATACCTTCTTGGCGCCCGTGAGATAAATAGATTAATCAAAGAGAGGAAACAAGACGATAGGGCAAAGGTTTAAACATATAGAACGGGGGACAACTCTTCTGCCAAGCACCCTTAGCCCTATTAGTCTGTATTATTTGGGGCCTCATGGTACACCCACCTGTTCTTCCCGGTATCTTTCGCTTCATAGAGGGCCTTGTCTGCCCATTGAATCAATTTACCATAATCATCCATAGACTCATCATAGCTGACGCCCCCCATACTGGCGGTAACGGCGATCTCACTACCGTCGGGAAGGGGGAATTTCCTATCATTAATACTACCCAGTAATCGATTCAAGCTTTTCTTGTTTTTATCAAAAGTCGTACAGGGCAAAAGAATAATAAATTCTTCTCCCCCGAAACGCCCCACCACATCAACCTCTCTGGTCTGAGATACTAACAACTCCCCAAAAGTCTTCAACACTTCGTCTCCCGCAAGGTGGCCATAGCTGTCATTGATATTTTTAAAATTGTCAATATCCACCATAATAACAGATAGGGCGAGTCCATAGCGACGACTCTCATTAAAAAGCTGTTCAATCCGCTCGTTTATATATCTCCTGTTGTACAATCCTGTCAGGGGATCCTTAAGGGAGATCTGTTTGAGCGAATCATGAACTTTCCTCATATCACTGGTAAAAAGATATAAAAGGTAAAGCATTCCCAGGATTGATGAGAGCATAATAATCAAACTGAGAACCTGCGCCTCCCCCGAAGAGAGGGGATAAATAAGATCTATACGAAAGGTTGTCATATATCCTAAAAGAAACAACCCCACCGATGCTAAAATTGTGAAAATCTTAAACCCTGTCAGCCTATAGTGGGAAATCATAATACAGATAAAGGGAATGACTAAAAAATAGATATGAAGACCGGCAGCCCTGTCAAAAAAGCAAAAAGAGTAGAAAGAAACCTGAAAGATAAACAACCAAAGAACTCCATAACGGGATAGGAACTTGAAATTGTTTTTTATCCAGAAAAAAGTCAATGAATATAAGCCAATCATGACAAGATTGACGTAAACAGGAGTCGTCTTATGAATGAGAAATATAAAAAGAAGTATAAAAAGGATCGATCCCCCTATGGCTGCGATGGCTAAGGCCTTAAGAAGACGTTTCTCCTGATTATCAAAATCATAACCCAAACCATCATGGAAATCGTTATTCAACATGAAAGATAGTATAGCCCTATCGGGATCGGTTTTCAATAAGACTGGGCTTACATTCCTTCGACTAACTTCGCCGCCGCCCCTTTGTGTTTATCTATCAATTCCGGGATGCCCAACCCCAGAATCTGCCCATCCCAAAACCTTTTCGGGGGTAATAGGCCCTGCAGGCGCTGTAAGTAGAGCGCCTGCAGGGCTTCGTACATCATATTTGCCCCCATCATTGGAGGCCGATCCGTCCACCCCAAGCCCTACGATATAAGTCTTCTCACTTCAATAGGTGGACGTCTCATCCATATAGATTCCAGCCAAACCGCTCTTACCATAAAGGGTACTCTTATTGATAAGGGCAACATTTTCCCCGTTACGGTCCGCCCGATTTCCGCTAAATCCGGTCCCCGTCAGCTTCAGGTTACTGCTTTCATAAATATACAGAGCCCCGCCGTCCACACCGGCCCGGTTTTCTTCAAAAACGGAATCTTCCACAAGCACAGAGGAGAAAATATCCGTCGTAGAGCTCCAGTCGGCATCAATCAGCTGAATATCAGTCTCGTTGGGAATAGACTGGGAAGCCCGGTCAATCACATAAACCGCCCCGCCGGAGGTTCCCGCTTCATTATCCACAAATCGGCTGTCCTTAACGGTGGCCATGGAACCGTAATCCACAAAGAGCGCCCCGCCCTTGTAACGTACGCTGTTTCCTTCAAAGCTACAGTCCTCGTACAGGCTATTCACCCCGCCCCGGTCTACGGTCGCCCCGCCGTAATTGGCTTCGTTATCGTTAAACTGGCAGGAAAGAAAGACGGGATTTCCCCCGTGATAGGTATAAACGGCTCCCCCTTCCTGAGCGTAGTTTTCGTAAAAAACGCACTCCTCAAAGGTCATATCAAAGCCCAAAGTAGGCTCCAAGTCCGGTCTCACACGATAGCCTCCCCAATAGTTGAGCACAGCGCCCCCCTTGTTGTCGTACACTTCGCCCCCGGCTCCGTCCGCATATCCGCCGGTGATGTAAAGCCCGTTCAGAACGGCTTCGTCTGCTCCGATAAGGACATGGTAGCTGTTGTCTTCGGCCGAATCGGGATTTCCGATGTTACCGGACAAAACAGTCTGATTCGTGCTGAGGTTTCTCTGATCAAGACTGACTTCACTGCCGGAAAATCCCCCGTACAGTTCAACCCCGTCTCTTAGAATAAAGGAGTCGGCCCGCTCCGCACCGGAAAGATAGGTTCCTTCCCCTATCCAAACCTGTACGGCCTCGCCGGTAGCCTCATAAATCAGCCCGGCCTGGTCCATGGTCTCCTGCAAAGAGCCGGACGCGTCCTGCCAGCTCTTACCGCTCCCGTCGGCCCCGCTTAGAACGAACAGAACAGAGCTGCCCGCCAGGGAAGAATCGGCCTTGGCCCTGTTTTCCCGGTCCAGAATCACCGGTTCGTAACCAGCGGCCAGCTCCTGAACATAAGCGTAAAGGGCCTCCACCTCTTTCGTCGTTCGGCCGGCGGCGGCTTCTGCATCGTAACCTATCCGGTCGCCCTCAATTCCCGCTGTAGCCAGAATAGAAGCGGCGGGGTAGTTAAAATCACCCGCCTTGGGGTCGTTAAAATCGGGCTCACCAGTAAGGACAGCGGTACCCACAGCGCCCCCTTCCACGAGGGAGTAGGAAACGGAGGTGTAGCAGTCGTTCCAGTTGTAAATGCTCGCCTCGTCTTCGGCACACACATTACCCCAGATAATGGAGTTTACCAGAGTGGGATCGTTATTGGGTCCCGTTCCCTGATAGAGAGCGGCACCGGCAGCGCTCGCTTCATTTCCGTAAAAAGTGCTGTTGTAAATAACCGGGTTGGAGCTTCCGTCATTCCCCATGCCCGCCCCGGACTGGGCAAAGTTATTGGTAAAGAGGCAGTTTATCAGGTAGGGAGAGCAGCCAAAATCATCGTAAATGGCTCCCCCCTTACCGTTTGTACAGCTGTTACCATCAAAAACCGTATCCACAAAGAGAGCGCTTCCCCCCATATCAATGGCCACACCGCCTCCCCGGCCAGAGGCCACATTATCGGAGATAGTACAGTTAATGAAATAGGGCATTACCGCTTCCCCGCTCACCTTCGTCGGGCCTACGCCGTTACCTACAATGTAAACACCACCGGCCTTGCCCGATTCGTTTCCGGTAATAATACAGTTGCGAATGGTGGGAGAGACCTGCCAAATCTGGATTCCCGCGCCCAGACCGGGAGTGCCTTCCTGGGAGAGAACCGCCTGGGGAGTCATGTGTCCTACCGATGAGCCTGACTGTCCTGCGGTTCCGGAAGCTCTATTAGCGCCAGACTGTCCGGCGGGAGCGTTGCCCGGGGCCCCCTGAGGAGGAGCACCCATAGGCCTGTTGCCCGCCTGTCCTGCTCCAGCAGACTGGCCTCCTGCCATGGGACGATTCCCCTGCCCTGCTCCGGCAGCCTGCCCGCCGGAACCGCTTCCGTATCCGCCTGTAATGGTAAATCCATCCAAAACGGCGTTGGCCGCTTTAACAACTGTCTTGATATTATCATCTTGCCGGCGAGGCATTCCTATTTCGCCGGAAAGGACTGTCACGTTCTTTTCCCAGTCCCGCTCGTCCCGGGAGCTCTCATCCCCGGAAAACCCGCCGTAAAGATCCACTCCGTCCTTCATTTGAAAGCTGACGCTTTGATCCGTTTCGGAGGGATAATAGGTTCCGGCTGCCACCCAAATCTCTTCGCCCGCTTCGGCGGCTTCAAGAGCCTCGGTTAAGCTGCTGTAGGCAGTCTCCCAACTGGAGCCGTTCCGGCTTCCGTCGCTCCGGGAATCGACATAAAGAATTCCCTCCGGATCTCCCGATGCACTCAGATGCATGAGAACTGTTAACAAAATAAGGATTAGACTGGTTTTCTTCACTCTTCTTACCTCTTGGGATGAATATATGCTCCAAGAATAAGCTATTTCAAAAGAGAAATCGTCCGAGTAGGTAAAATCGGGCTCTATTTAAGCTATTTGGAGAGCCGACTTTATAAAATCGGACCTATGAGACTTGAGAAAGTTCCTTATATAGCTGGGAAGGCGTTTTACCCCACTCCCGTTTGACCGCCTCGTTAAAGGTGGACTTGGAATTAAAGCCGCACTCAAGGCCAATGCTTAAAAGGGTGTAGTCGGGAAAACGATTCTCCTCCAGAGCCGTTCGGAATTCCCGGGCCCGAAAACCGTTAACAAAGTGAAAGAAATTCCCTCCCGTGGCCCGATTAATCAGGCGGGACACCTCGTTACGGTTCATATCAAGCGCTTCGGCCAGCAAAGGAAGATTCAGCTCGCTCTTTAAGTAAAGGGCCGACTCTTTCATATGGGTCTCAATCTTTTCAAAGGCCGATTGGTCCTCTTCATTCAGGGATGCCCCGCCAGCCTTTTCTTTGCGTTCCCCTGACTCCGGGGGCTCATTTTCCTTTTTATCCTCCCATTGAACCTGGCTAATCCGGTTTTGCTTAAGCGCAAAGAGGGAAAAGAAGAAAACAAAGACAAGAAGGGCCAAGGCGTGAACCAGCTGTACCGTATCGGCTTCCCCCGCTCCGGGAATAAGAGGAAATCCTTCGGTCCGATTAAAATGGCGGTTCAAAGGAATGGCCAGCCAAAGAAACAGGGTAATTCCCAGAAGGGCCTTCATAATATACTCGAGCCAAACCAATTCCAGGAAAAAATCCCTGTAGGAGAGACTCTCCCCCAAGGCTTTTTTATGACGCCTTAGCTTTATAAGAATAAAGATACTGTAAAAAGCAAAGGAGAGAAGGGTTGTTATACCGTAAAAACGTTTTAATTCAGGGGTAAACCGGGCTCGATTTGTCCCCCAAAGGGTCACCCCGTTCCATATAAGAAAAGGAAGCAGATGCCAAAGGCCTCTCTTTCCCACTCTTTTCCCTCCCACCGACACCTGGTAATAGTAAAGAAAGGGTCCCAGGAGAAAAGTCCAATGTTTAAGGGGATTATAATTCATAAAAACCCGAAGTCCCCGGTGGGATTGGGGATCAAGAAATGCCGCAATCAGGGAAAGGGGAATCAAAGTAAGAACCAAAAAGGCATATCTCCGGGAGACCCTTTTATTCCTTTCCGTAAGAAGTTCAATTAGGGAAAAAAGAGAGATAGAAATAGCGGCAATGTTGACAAATTGGCTCAATAACAAAGGACGACTCCTTGGGAAATCATCCCATTATAGGACAATTTTGCGTAAGAGACCAGTTTTTTTTACGCGAGAAAAGGGCTCTTTTTTGCAATTTGTATTCATTTTATTTTCTTTACAGAAAAGGATATAACATAGTTTAAGTATAGTTGCCAAATTTAAAGTGACATATTGTTGCCAATAAAAAATTATAAAAACTTTCCAATTTGGCAACATCCGGATGATAATGAATATATCAAAAGTTAGAGAGGTATGAAAAATGAGTTCAGCTGAAAGCAGCCTGTCCGTAAAAGCAGGTGTTCAGAAATTCGGTCGATTTATGAGTGGTATGATTATGCCCAACATCGGGGCGTTTATCGCTTGGGGTTTAATTACCGCCCTGTTTATCCCCACCGGATGGATTCCCAATGAAAAAATGAGTTCCCTCGTAGGTCCTATGATCACCTACTTACTTCCCCTCCTTATCGCCTATACCGGTGGTAAGCTTGTCTGGGGCGTCCGAGGTGGTGTTGTTGGTGCCATTGCAGCCATGGGTGTTATCGTTGGTACGGAAATCCCCATGTTTATCGGAGCCATGATTATGGGTCCCCTGGGCGGTTGGGTTATTAAACTGTCTGACAAAGCCATAGAAGGTAAAGTTCCCGTAGGTTTTGAAATGCTGGTAGACAACTTCTCCGCCGGTATCCTTGGTATGGGTGTCTGTCTCCTGGGTTTCTGGGTTATGCAGCCCATCCTTACGGTTATTATCAACGTCCTTCAGAGTGGTGTGGAAGTGCTGGTTAACGCCAAACTCCTCCCTCTTACCTCCCTCTTTATCGAGCCCGGTAAGGTTCTTTTCCTTAATAACGCTATTAACCACGGGATTCTTACTCCCCTTGGTGTTCAGCAGGTTCAGGAATCGGGAAAATCCATCCTCTTCCTCCTGGAAACCAACCCCGGTCCCGGTCTCGGAATCCTCCTGGCTTACGCTATCTTTGCCAAGGGTAACATCAAAGCTTCCGCTCCCGGTGCCATCATCATCCACTTCTTTGGTGGTATTCACGAAATCTACTTCCCCTACATCCTTATGAGACCTGTTCTGATCCTCGCCGCTATGGGTGGTGGAGCCGCCGGTGTACTTACCAACCTTATCCTTGGTTCCGGTGCTGTAGCTTCCCCCTCTCCCGGTAGTATCATTGCTCTCTTCTTTGTTTCTCCCAAGGGCGGATTCCTTCCCATCCTGATAGCCGTCATCGTTGCCGCTGCGGTTTCCTTCGTAATAGCCATGCCCTTCGTAAGAAAGTTTGCCGACGAAACCGATGAAAACGCTCTGAACGATGCTCAGAATCAGATGAACGCCATGAAGGCCGACAGCAAGGGACTGGGAAAAATCACCGAAATCCTTTTTGCCTGTGACGCCGGTATGGGTTCCAGTGCGATGGGTGCGAACAAGCTGACCAAGATGCTTAAGGCGGAAGGTCTGAGCATTAAGGTTGAACACTGTTCAGTTGACGCCATTCCTCCCACAGCTCAGATGATTATCTGTCACCGTGACCTGATGGAAAGAGTTAAATCTTCCGGAACCAAGGCACAGTGTATTAGTGTTACCAACCTGGTTAACGCTCCCGAATATAAAGATGTTGTATCTATGGTGGTAGCAAGCCATAAGTAAACCTAAACTTGTCCCTTGCGCCGATGCGTGAGCGATAGGAGCGGCGCGAAGCGGTGCCGCAGGCTTGCCTGCGGTACGGAACCCGCGCATAGCGCGACCCCGGGCCCGGCCCGGGGGCACGTCCACAAAATATGAACCAAAACCAAGGAGAAAGAGATGGGTTTTACCGATTACTTAATCAATGAGAAGGCTGTAATTTGCGGCCTTAAGGCGGACAACTGGGAGGATGCCATCGTTAAGGGCGGGCAGGTCCTTGTAGAAAAGGGCGCGGCCACTCAGGAGTATCTGACTACAATTGTTAAAAAGATAAAGGATAACGGGCCCTATATTGTTATTGCTCCGGGAATTGCCATGCCCCATGCCCGTCCCGAAGAAGGAGCTCTGGCTCTGGGTTACGGTCTTGTGACTCTTGACCCGCCGGTGGTTTTTAACGACCCCGACAACGACCCTATTTCCCTTCTGATCTACATTGCGGCACCCGATGTGAAAGCCCATAACGAAGAAGCGATTACCCAGGTGGCCGACCTCTGTGATGAAGAGGATCAGGTAGAAGCCCTGGTTAAGGCGAAAAGTGAAGATGAAATTATCGAGATTCTGAAAGGAACGCTCAATTGATAACTAAAGCAGTCCGCCTTCACGGTAAAATGGACTTGCGCCTGGAGGAGTTTGAACTCCCCCCTCTGGAGGACGACCAATTACTGGTTAAGGTGATTTCGGTGGGTCTTTCCCGGGAGACGTACAAGGCGGCTGTTTTAGGTACGGAGCACCTGAGGGTGCCCGATAATGCGGCGATAAATCCGGTTATCGTGGGCCATGAACTGGCCGGCGAGATTGTGGAGGTCGGCGCACAGTGGGAAGACAAGTACCGGGCAGGGGAGAGATTTACTCTCTGGTCCCCTGCGGGACGGGACGAATCGGGTGATTGCCCGGGGTTTTCCTACACCTACTGCGGCGGGGATACGCAATACGCGATTATTCCGCCGGAGGTAATTCAAAGAGGCGGGATTCTTCCTTACAAAGGAGAAGGATTTTACAGAGCGGCCTTGACGGAGGCCCTCTCCCGCACGATTGGCGCCTGCCGTTCCCTTTTTCGGACGGACCGAAAGAGACACGCCCACTACCTGGGAATTAAGGACGGTGGACGGATGGCTATTATCGGCGGATGCGGGCCGGTGGGCCTGGCGGCGGTGGATTACGCCCTTTCCGGCGAGTTCCGCCCCAAACAGCTGATTGTGACCGATATTGACGAGGGCCGTATTGAACGGGCCCGGAAACTTTTTGGGCAGAAGGCCCAGAGAGCGGGAATTTCCCTGATGATTCTGAACCGGGAGGAGTTTGATGCCCCCCGGAAGACGATTATGGAGCTGACCGATAACGAAGGCTTCGACGATTTGCTGGTTCTGGTTCCCACCGCCGGAGCTTTGGAACTGGGCGAGAGTATGCTGGCCCGGGGCGGCTGTATGAATTTTTCGGTGGAAACGGGCGACCGGGATTTGTCGGTTCCCGTAAATTTTTACGATCTCCTTTACGGAGAAAGACATATTATTGGTACCGATTGGGGCAACATGCAGGATATGCGGGAAGCCCTAGAATTAATGGAAGAGGACAAAATTGGCCCGGAGGTTCTTATTACCCATATAGGCGGGCTCGACGCGGCGGCGGAAGCCACCCTTAATATTCCCGGGAACGGGGATGGGAAAAACCTGATTTATACGGATATTTCCCTGCCCCTTACGGCCCTGGACGAACTGGAAGAGAAAGGCAAGGGGTCCGATTTTTATCGTGACCTGGCCGGCATTGTTAAAAAAAATAACGGTCTTTGGAGTGTTGAAGCGGAAAGCTACCTCCTTCAAAAGGCCGAAAAGATTTAGAAAGTATAGACTGGAATTTTTAGGAGAAAATCATGACAGAAGAAACAATTGTAGTACCCAACCCCACCGGACTTCACACCAGACCTGCCAAGAACCTGGTAGCCGAAGCAAAGAAGTTTGAAAGTGACATTACTATTGTTCTGGGTGAAAAGGAAGCAAGCGCCAAGAGCCTTCTCAAACTGATGAAGCTCGGAATCAGCCAGAATGCCTCTATTCAGCTGAAATGTGAAGGAAGCGACGAAGCGGAAGCGGCGGCGGCTCTCAAGTCCTTTATCGAAAAACTGGAGGACTAATTATGGCAGGCATACCCCTCTCCTCGGGCATTTCCCAGGGAAAGATTCACCTTATTAGGGAAGAACAGTCTTTTAGCCGAGAGCCCATTGGCCAGGACCAGATTGAGAAAGAAGCGGAGCGGTTCCGCATTGGGCGGGACAAGGCCGCCAAGTCTCTGGAAGCTTTGGTCGAGAAGGTTCGGCGCGAAATGGGAGACGACAAGGCAGAGATCTTTGAAGGTCATCTGGAAATCCTGACTTCCGAAGATGTGGAAGAGGGGGTCCTGGAGATTATTACGGAAAAACTGGTAAGCGCCGAATACGCCTCGGATATTTTTGCCGAAGAAAACGCCCGGGAAATGGAAGAACTGGACGATGAGTATTTTCGCGAAAGGGGCCAGGACTTCCGTGACATAGGACGCCAGCTGATAAAAGGTATTTCCGGTCAGGGCGAAGATGAACGGGAACTGCCGGAGGATGCAGTTGTCGTGGGCGAGGAACTGACTCCGACCCAGACCGCTTCTCTTGACCTTTCCCGGGTGAGAGGATTTGTGGTTAAGCGGGGGGGGAAAAATTCTCATGCCGCTATTATCGCCCGCTCCCTGGAAATTCCGGCGGTGATGATTTCCGATGACGACGAATTCGCCAAACTCAAGGAAAATGTCCCCTTCTCCATGGACGGAGATTCGGGAGAATACTGGCTGAAGCCGAATAAACAGACTGTGAACGAACTGGACCGGCGGGATCGAAAGAACAAGAAGGACAAGGAGGAGCTCCTCCAGCTCCTGGATCTTCCCGCCGAAACGACCGACGGGAAAACCATTGGGCTTTACGCCAATGTGGGCGGCCTGCACGATGTGGAAATCGCCACCCGGTACAAGGCGGATGGAATCGGTCTTTTCCGAACGGAGTTTCTTTTTATGGAGACCATGACGGCGCCCACCTTGGCCCGGCAGACCGAGATTTACCAATCCGCCATTGAACAGATGGACGGGCGCTACGTTATTATCCGGCTTCTCGATACGGGGGCGGACAAGCCGATTTCCTACATGCCCCTCCCCCAGGAGGACAACCCCTTCCTGGGTATCCGCGGGATACGCCTTCTTCTCCAAAGAGAGGATGTTCTCAGAACCCAGATCCAGGCCCTATTAACGGCCAGTAAAGCGGGTAAAGTGGGTATGATGATTCCCATGATTAACTCCCTTAAGCCGATTGAACGTATCCGAACCCTTGTGGAAGAGGAAAAAACGGCCCTGGGATGGGACGGACCGGACAATCTGAAGCTGGGTGTTATGATCGAAACTCCTGCGGCGGTCCAGATGATTAAGGAAATCCTGAACAAGGTGGACTTTGTGAGCATCGGTACCAACGACCTGACCCAGTACACTCTGGCGGCAGACCGGGGTAACCCCCAGATGGATGACTATTACGACGAATTCCACCCGGCCGTACTCCGCTCCATCGCCCATACGATTAGACAGGCCAAGAAAAAAGGCGTTCTGAACGGAATTTGCGGTGAGCTGGCGGGAAATCCCCTGGCTCTCCCCTTCTTCATCGGACTGGGTGTGGACGAACTGAGCGGTACCGCATCAAACCTGCTCAAGCTTAAGCGGATTATCCGCAAAACCAACTCCCGCGATGCGGCGGAACTGACCGATGAAATACTGCGAATCCCCACTTCCGAGGGAATCAAGGCCCGGCTAAACCGCTTTCTCACGGAAAGAGATTTATTAAAGTAATATCCCGGAAGATATAACATTTAGGGCCCGGCGGGTAAAACTCGCCGGGCCCTTTCTTTTCTGCGGGAAATATAAACAGTAAATAAAAAAGGCCCCGCCAGACGGGGCCCCATTATTATCTTTATTATAGGTTCTCTTTAATGGCCTTCTCCATATCATTATAGAAGGCTTCAACCTTAGCACCCAAGCCGGTCAAGCCGGAGAGTTCGTCGAAAACCTCGCCGGGACTTTTGCTTTTGAGCATATCCTTAAGTTCCCCAACCTGGGGATCCTCGTCACTCTTAAAGTACATGGCGGCGGCGGCTCCCAGAAGAAGTTTGTCATAGGGGAGATTATTATCCATAGCCGCCGTTACGGGGCTGGCGATTCTTTCTCCCTTAGTTAATTTTCGTACCGGCTGACGGCCGACTCTCTCTACGCTGTCGATAATGTAGGGATTGGCAAATCTTTTGAGGATTTTTTCTATATAGGCGGCGTGGGCTTCCGGGGAAAATCCGTGCTTGGCAACCAGGGCATCTCCCGACTGGGTCATGATTCCCTTAACAAGGCGGGCTACCGTTTCGTCCTCAATCGCTTCTTTGATGGTGGGAAATCCCAGATACTGACCGATCCAGGCACAAACGGCGTGTCCCGTATTCAGGGTAAAGAGCTTTCTTTCCACCCCGGCTTCCAGGTTTTCAACCGGTGTCATACCGGCAATTTCCGGAACCTGCCCCTTAAAAGCCGCTTCTTCCACAAGCCATTCGCAGAATTCTTCTACGCGCACCTTGGTAATATCGTCCCCTGCTTCCATGGGAGGAACAATTCGATCCACGGCGGCGTCGACAAAATTCACCCAATCGGGGAGGTCCGTATCCAGTTCGTCCACCACCAGTTTCTTAAGTTGCGATGTGGCCCGAACGGCATTTTCACAGGCAATCACGTTGAGCGGTTTGGTTCTTCCCTGTGCTGCTCCGACCTTAATAGCTTTGACAATATTGGGGGAGATAAATTTGAGGATGGGAGGTCCTACGGCGGTGGTTACCACATCGGCCTCGGCCAGAATATCTATTAAGGCCGGATCTGAAGAAAGTTTGGCATCCACATTTTTCACTGTCACCACATTCTTGTTGTCGCCTACCACTTCTACTTCGTACTCACCCTTTGAAGCGAGCTGCTTAACCATTTCTTCCTGAACATCGGCAAAGGTTACCTTGTAACCGGCCTGAGAAAGGAGCATTCCAATAAAACCGCGGCCAATATTACCGGCCCCCATCTGAACGGCACTTTTCATAATTTCCTCCATAATATCTTCAATTGGAAGAGCACTTTTTTGAACTCTATTCAAGAAATAAGTAAAAAAATACTCATAGTCAAATCATAGGAAAATCGGGCCGTTTTGTCAAATGAATCGGTCCGAAATATGAAAAAATCTTGAAAAGATATATTTATATGCTATAATGAAATGGACGCATACAACGGTGTACGCAAAAGGTGTATTGAATACAAATGAAAGACCGCCAAAAAAAAATGCTTCGCCTCCTTCTTAGCCAACATGAACTCTTCCATTTAGAGGACCTGGCCCAGGCTTTTGACATTGGAAAACGGACGGTCTCCCGCGACCTGGACAACATAGAAAGATGGCTCTCCCTCAAGGGAGCCAGACTGGAAAGGAAACCGGGCCAGGGGATTACTGTTAGAACCTACGGAGGCACGACGGAAGACCTTCTCGACGCCATAAACAATTCGGGAAATTACTTTGACGCCCTCGATCCATCGGTACGAAAGAACCTCATTCTCCTTTATCTGCTTTACAACAACCGGGAGATTAAGATTTCCGAGATGGCGGCGGCCTTTCTTATCAGCGACACCTCGGTCTGGAACGATTTGAATCTGATCGAAGCCAAGCTGACTCGGCCCACTCTGGTCCTGAATCGCCATAAGGGAGTGGGAATTCAAATAACCGGAGAGGAGTCCCAGGTGCGACTGGAATTTCTCAAAGTTTTAACAGAGCTTATCTCGGTTCAGACGGTTATACCCTACCTCTACTCTCTCAAAACGGACAATGTGAACTCCCTGGAAATGAATCAGCTGAATTTCTTTATGGAAAAGCTGAATTTTCCCACCAATGGAGGCACAATTCTGCAGGCCCTCTCCGAACTGGCCGAGGATAGGGGCTACCAATATACCATGTCCGGGGAAGCGGTGCTCTACTTTTACCTGCAATTGTCCCTTCACCGAATTAAAGCGGGCTGTCTCATAGAGGAGGACTTTCCCTGCCAGCCCAGCTTTAAAACACCTGCAAAAAATCTTCTGTCCGTTCTTTTGGAGCGAATATTCAGCGGGCAATTACCGGAGGGCGAGATATCGTTTCTGGCCCTTTTTATGGGGGTTTTGGAAACGGGGAGCCCCCCCGAATCGGTGCCTTTCCACGGGGAACTGGTAAAGGAAAAGACTATACAGGAATTTACCAACGAGTTTATTGACAGCCAGAGTAAGCTGGATAATCACATGTACTATCTGAATGACAAGGTAAAATCCATCCTCTACCTAACCATATCGTCCCTGGTCACCCGCCTTCGTTACGGGATTCCCCTGTGGCACGGAGAGTGGGGAAATACACCGGGAAACAGGGAAAAGCTGGAACTAAAACGGGGAGCCCTTACTAATCTTGTAAAAAAGTATTTCTCAATAATCCCCGATCAAAAAGACTTGGACTACTTTATTCTTTACTTTCAATCTCTCTTTTTTCAGGAGAAGGATATTCCCCGTCAGAAAATTCGCTGCCTCGTCTGCTGCTTTGAAGGAATAGGACTCGCCTCCTATCTTCAATCTATTTTGCGTAAGGAACTGGATGTGTTGGATGTGGTGGAATCCACAGCGGTATTTAAAATTCGACAGGATTACCTGGAAGCCAACCGTATTGAACTAGTTATTTCTACCTTTCCCCTGGCGGGAATTACGATTCCTGTGGTAAAGATAGCTCTCCCTCTCAATAAGGCCCGTCTTATTGAAGATATTACCGGTGAGCTGAACAATATTAATTTTTCACAGAGAAAACAGGAATTACCCGATGGAGAGATGCTCCGTCGCCTGGATGTCCCCTTTGATAAGATTATCCGCTTCATAGGGGACTTTTCCTACCTGACCATGGAGTACACCGAAGATAGTGATGAAATCATAGATCATCTGGCGGAAACCCTTACCGATTCTGTAAATATGTCAATTCAATTAGCAAAGGACCTGAAAGAGCGGGAGGAACTGGGTTCCCTCTCCTTTGAGGAGTATGATACCCGGGTATTCCACTGTAAATCGCCAGCCCTTGCCGCCCCCCGGGCGGGAATAATAGAATTTACAAGAAAGTCCCCCCAGCGCATGCTCTTCCTGGCCGCCCCCGATCCCTGTCCAGACGGGGAAAGAAAACTTCTCTCCACCATTACCCTCTCCTTTCTGGACAATCGCCGTTTTAGGGACGCCCTGATGAAAGGGGGCCTGAGCGACATGCGGCGAGTCCTCATGGACGTGTACAAAGAATTAATATAAACTGGAATCATGAACTTTACCCTAACCACACCGGCTCTGTTATTTCCGGCCATATCCTTGCTTCTCCTGGCCTATACCAACCGTTTCCTCACCCTGGCGGGAAGAATTCGCGAACTATGCGATAGGGACAAGGGAAACGGGAAAGAACACTTTGCGGGCCAGATAGAGAATTTACGGAAGCGGGTGTACATTATCCGCCGCATGCAGCTTTTTGGAGTGGTGAGCTTCTTCCTTTGCGTTGCCACCATGCTCCTTATCTTCCTTAATCAGATAAAAGCGGGAGAGATTACCTTTGTGGCCAGTCTGGGCTGCCTTCTTATCTCTCTGGGGATGTCCATCCGGGAGATTGGGATTTCTGTTACGGCCTTAGAGATTATGATGGAAGGAAAATAAGATTACCGTAAGTAAAATGAGAAAAGACAGTAAGTAAAATCTTTTTTTTCAGTAAGTAAATGGACTATTTACAGTAAGTAAAAAGTCAAAAAACAGTAATAAAAAAGACCAAAAGACAGTAAGTAAAATTTAAAAGGGGCTGATTAAAATCAGCCCCTTTGTCTTATCTGTAAAGATAATTAGTCCAGATCGATTGTTAAAGGAATATACTGGTCCAGATCCAGGTCCACCAGGAAGGTGAGTGCTATATCCAGGGCGCCGCTGTCGGTAAAGAACTCAAACAGATCTTCCGGTGTAAGGTCATCCCCGTCAAGCTCCAGATAGGTTTCGCCTATTAGGACTTCAACCTGCTCTGCAATGGAAGCCGCCGTATCTTCCGCAGTGGCAACAACACCTTCTGATGTCACTACCACGTCTTCGTAATCGTACTCGTAGGACCACTCTTCTACCTCCTCACCGTCATCATCGTAGGAGTAGGCGGTAAAACTCACCGCATTGCCGTTGTCGTCGTAGGCGATACTCAGGGAGCCAAGAGGGGAAGCTTCAGAATCACTGACATCTTCCACAGACTCCCAGGTAACAATGGAGAGGCTTGTAGTGGTACTGTCATAGTCAAAGGTAAAGTATCTCTGAACTTCCCCGTCCCCGTTGGTAAGAGTCACCGAAGCCACCTGCTGGATATAATCGGCATCTACGTCAAAGGAATCCAGGTCGGTATAGTCATAACTAAAGGTATAGAAGGGATTCGCCGTATCGTCCTTGTAGGAAACGCTCATGGTAAGAGGTACGCCGTCGTCATTATAAGAGGCGAATATACTCATGGGAAACAGCATTCCGTCACCGGAAAGATCCACCTGATTCAGGCATCCTTCGGGAGCGTCAGGGTCGTCATAGGTCAGCTCCATAAGAACCACCGTATCGTCGCCGTAGGTAACTTCCTTGGAGAGGAGTCGGGTATAGGTCGTGGTTGTCTCGAATTCCATCTCTGTGGCAATTGCCTCATCCAGGTAATCGGGAGCATAACGTTCCAGGTATTCGGGAAGGTAGTTTTCGTTGAGAATGGCCTTGGTGTAACCCCAGTCGTCATATTCGTAAATCTGCATCCAGGCGTAGTCCAGCTCCGTATCGCTTAGGGAGAGCGTGGGTACGGTGGGAATGGTATAATCCGTACCTTCCACAGGAGCGGCCAAAAGCGCGGTGTTCCAATCTACCGTGTTGGAACTGGGGTCGGGAAATTCGGTCGCTTCGTAGGAAGAGCAGTAGTTGCTGCTTGAGCTGGAATCTCCGTAGCCCGTCTTGGCGGAAACGGAAGCGAGTCCATCAATCGTTTCGTAGTGGGTTTCGTAGTAGCCGGTACGGTCGCCGTTTGCATCGTAGGCCGAGGCGTAGTAGTAGCTAAGGTCGCTGCCGTCGTAGGTGTAGGCAAAGTTATAGGCCCATTCCAGGGCCTCGGACGCGTCAAAGGACGCGGCATTGGTCATATCATCGTTGCTGTCAAAGGTCCAGGTTTGGTAGCCTTCGTGGGTACCGTCGGCATCAAAGAGTATTTCCTGAACCGCATTATCCCCGGACCAAACGGTTACCGTGTAATAATCCAGGACATCATCACTGCCAAAATGGGCGGTCATCTCGTGATTGCCCGAACCGTCCCAGCCATATACTTCAGACCAGAGAAGAGTATCGGAAGGGGTAACATGCTTTACAAAGGTACACTGACCGTCATCGTCAAAATCGTAGTACTCCATGTATTCCAGAGAGTCCTCCGATTCATCGGCATAATAATAGAGAGTACCGGTAGTCTCATCATAATACTCCCAGGAAGTATCTTCCGAACTGCTGGAATCACTGTCATCGCTGTCGTTCAAAAAATCAAAGGAACAAGCGGACAGCAGGAAAACCGCTAATAGAATGTAGAAAATGTTTTTAAATACGCGAACCATAAAAACCGCCTTTATCAAAAGTGTTTCATAGGTTAGTATAGTGCAAAGATCAGAGGAATTCAAAAGGGGGAGTACCATTATCCTTAAAAAAAACATATTCTTCATGTTTATTACCCTCACTCTTTGTTCTACTTTTAACCTAACCGCAGAAATAAGTGTGGACCTTACCATGCCCGACTTTAAGGACGATATATCCTCCCAACTGGAAGCCATGCTGGAAGAGAACATCCTGGCCGCCGGGGATGATGTGGAAACCACCATTAACAATCTCCTGGATAAACCGGGCCTTACGGGAGCCTTTAGTTCAGCCGCCGCATCGGGTGCCTCTATTCCCCTCCAGGGAAATATATTCAGTCCCGACGGGACGATCTCCTTTGGAGGCTACGGTTCATTCTACTCCTATACCCTGGACATAGAAGAACTTATGGATGATCTTGAAGATGTGGACGAAGAGGACGACCCGGAGGTGGGCGCCAATATCCAGCTCATCCAGACGGGAGTTCGCCTCCCCGCCGAGTTCCTTCCCCAAGGCTTTCAGACAGGCCTTTCCGCCGCCTTCGCCGACCTGAGCAACAGCGATTTTTTCTATCAAAACCTGACCATACAGGGTTCTCTGGCCTATACGCCCTTCCGCAAGATCCCTCTGAACCGCTCTTTCCGCTGGACACCCCTTTCGGCCCAGTTTGCCGCCACCTACAGCGGGAGTGAAATCGGCGCCAGCCTGGAGACGGGGACCATAACACAGGAATTCGACTACGAAATAGATTCCAGCGGTTTCCTTCCCGACGAGACCATCACGGTGGAACTTGACCCTACAGTAGACCTTTCCCTGGAAACACAGGTTTACGTGCTCACGGCCGATCTGGCTACCGGATTCAGCCTGCACGATTTTTTCCACTTCTACCTGGGAGGGGGCGTCAACGTTCCCTGGGGTAAAACGGATATAGCCGCTTCTACGGAGGACGAGTTTTCCATCTCCAGCAATATCATCGACTCCATTCTGGAAGTGGATGAAGAGGGAAACTACAGCACCGGGAGCATTGTTATTAGCGGATCTGTGGAAGGCTCCTCGCCGGTTCAGTTTATTCCCTACGCCTACGGAGGGTTCCGCCTGGACATAAGCCGGATTTACCTGAACATTCCCATCCAGTACACCTATCCGGACGGACTCGCTTCGGGGCTTTTTCTGGGAGTTTATCTGTGAAAAGAGTGATTATCCTTATGCTGACTATGCTGACTTTAGCCCTCACAGCCCAGGACGCCCCCCTCTACCCGGGCAAAACCTACTACCTGACGCCTTCCTTCTCCGCCTCTTTAACGAACAGCTTTGACGGCGATTTTTCCGGAGGCAAGATTGATTTGGGACTGGATGCGGAAGAACTGACCGGGGAACTTGTGATAGGCCTTCAAGCCGGTCACGGCTATATGGCGGAAAGCGGGGAAGACTCCATAATATTTCCCCACCTATCCCTCAAGGGAGGATGGATTTTCCGGCCCGTCTCCTTCTGCCGGCTGATTCCCTACGGGGGGATATCGCTGGCGGGAGCCGAACTCCCCACTCTTTTCGCAGGAGGTTCGGCCGATTTCCACCTCTACGACCATAACTACGTCTATCTGGACCTGAACGCCGCCGCTTCCTCGGGCAACAGCGATTACCGCCGCTGGTCCCTGGGCTTCGGGCTAAAGCGGCCCATGGCCATAATGCGCCGGGTTCCCCCCATGAGACTGACCCACACCCTCTCCACTCACACCTTCTCGCCCGACGGGGACGGAATGAACGATACCCTTGAGATTATTCTGGCCCTAAAAAACAGCGGCTCCTGCAAAAAATGGTATGTGGAGATTACGGACCACCTGGGAAATCCGGTGATTGATTGGCAAGGATGGGGAGCTCCTCCGGAACAAATAAGCTGGGACGGCTCTTCCCGGTCGGGAGAAATGGTCTTTTCCGTCTCCGACTATAGAATCAACATAGAACTGGAAGACAAATTGGGAAATAAGGTCAGTCAGAACGACTACTTTGTCACCGATATTTTTGTGGAAAATGACGAGAACGGCCAACTGCGAATCCGTATCCCCGGGATTCTCTTCTCCTCCGGACGGGCCGACTTTACCGACCTGAACCAGGGGGAACTTCAGAAAAACGAAGATATTGTTACCAAGCTTAAAACGAGCCTGGACAAATTTCCCGAATACCGAATTCTCATAGAAGGCTACGGAAATCTTCTTTATTGGGACGATGAAGAGAGGGCTAAAACAGAACAGGAAGAAGTCCTCATTCCCCTTTCCCGGGCCAGGGCGGCACGAATTAAGGACTATCTGGTCTCTAAAGGAATAGAAGAGGAAAGACTGGACGTGGTCGGCCGGGGAGGAGAAGATCCCCTGGTACCCTTTGGGGATGAAGAGAACCGCTGGAAAAACCGGCGGGTGGAATTTATTCTTCTAAAGTAGCCTTTCCCGCTTCGCTTGCCTTAATGGCATCAAAAATCAAAGCAAAAAAGGCCGTACCGAGAAGTCCTGCGCCGGTCAGAACAATTCCCGCCTGCAGGTCCGCACTGTAAGGATCATCCATGCCGTTCGCCCCCACTCCCTGCAAAGCGGCGTAAGTGAGAATCGAACCGCCCAAGATAGCCGCGCCGGAAAGATAAAGGCCGTCGGTTGAATCAAATTCCCCTTTTAGGTTTAAATCTTTCAACAGCTCTTTCTCCGGAATAAGGGGGGTGATAAAATCGTCCTGAGTAATGACTTCCTGGGCTCCCAGAAAAGCGGTATAAGTAAATAGAACAAGTAGGGCGACCAATACTCTCATGGTCTAAACTATAACAGGGGAGATAAGCAAAATCAACCGGCAAAATACGTTCTAAGTTCCTCTATGGACTTCTTCTCTTCCTGGGTCCATAAGGGCTCATCCCATGTCTCCCAGCGATAGATTAAGTCCGGTAAAAGAAGGGATGTCCCATTGTTGAGGTGCAATCCATAGATGAGAATACTTTCGCTCTCACTCACCCCAATCACATCCCTTTCCGGATAGGAGTGGTAAGTCCCGGAATCATCCAAGACCAGTCCGCTCGAAGGATCACTCACATTCAAGAGTCCCCAGGGAAGGCGTAAAGTCAGTTCTGACGTTTCTGTAGAAAGGGAATGGGCCGCTTCATCGAGAATCCCGGAATGCAGTTCACTCCAGTCCGTATAGTAGGCTGCCATGGGAACGCCCTCTTCCGTTCGGTAAGCCCGGTTAACCAATATTTCTATGGGGCGGAATTCCTGTCCCTCCCGGGAAGAGCTATCCAGGGACAGGGAAGAAATATTATAATCCTCCGCCGTAAGTATCCGGGCTTTTCCCGCAAGGGGGTTCACTTCCACCAAACACTCTGCCCCGCTGGGAAGAAAAGTCCCTCCTCCCACGGGAAAACTGAAGATCCCCTCCTCCCTGCTATAGGTATCCAGGGCAAAGTAGATTCTGTCCCCCTCTTCCCAGGGGAAATTCCTCTCTAAATGTAAATAAAGATGGGATTCATCGCCCCAAACCTCAGAGACAAGTCCTTCTGTACCTTCTTTCTTCATCCAGCCCCTACGGGAAGTTCCCTTCATCGCCATTATGCCGTAATTCTGCTCCGGATCCAAAACATTATGCCACAAAGCCTGCCGGTCATAGGGAATCATAAAAGGCTCTGTGGTCCAGGTCTTTTTGGCCCACTCATCGATCCACTCAAAGATGATCGCTCCCGCATAGCCTTCCCGTTTGATTGCATCTGTCATTCGAATGATACCTTCCGCCTGCTCCTCTTCTGTCAGCCCCCCGTGGTGGTAGCCGTCGGGACTGATATGAGCCGTGGCAGCGCTGGTGGATATTCCATACTCCGCCACCAGCGCCGGATAGGGGGAGTGGATTTCCATAAAGTCTCTTAGGTAGCCCCCGTAACGGAAAGTTCCCTGACTGTCTTTGTACTCGCCATAGGATGCCTGGTTATTCATAAAGTCGGGATAGTTAGGATAGATATGATAGGCCCCAAAGAAGCCCCCAAAACTATCGTCCTCAACGGTAAAGCGATTAATATCCACTGTGACCTTATCGTTCAGCGGTTCCCGGCCTTCCAGGAGAGGATCATTCCATTCAACCTCATGATGAAGGGCGTCCAGAATGGGCCAGCTAACCATAGCGGCCGGTCTTGAGGAGCCGTAGCGATCTGTTTCATAGGAAACGGCCAGGTCACAGCTTTCGGCGAGCCAAGCTTCGGTGGGAGGACCTTCCGGGGCAGAGATAAATCGTCCCCGATAGACATAACCTTCATTCAGATGATTTGTCTCGATCACCTCTTCCGGCTCCATTTCCCGGCCGATAAGCCACCCCAGAATCCAGGGACTTATATCCGCTTCATAGACGCCCCAGGCTCTTCCTTCTCTCACCTCAACCACCCTATTCCCATGAAGGGCATCAACGGTCAGACGTATTTCTTCCTGATAGGTTCGGTTGTACTCTTCTCCCAGATAGTCGTGATTTTCCGGGTGCTCCTCCGGCCATATTTCCGGAAGAAGATAGAGAGGATCGTCAGAGTGATCCAGGTTAAATTCTCGAAAAGCCCGATAAAAAGCAGGAGGAAAGAGAGTATAGATCCGAACCGTATTAAAATTCATCTCTTTCATCTGGCCAAACCAGCGATAGTAGAGATGTTCGTCCTCGGGGAATTGGGTAAACCATGTCCCGGGAAGGGCCGGTCCCAGGTTCACACCTTTTATGAAGAAAGGCTCAGCCTCTCCTTCGTGATGTACAAGGTAAAACTTCTGTCCTTTGATAACAAAGTGTCCCGGAGACGGCTCGGGCATGCTCTCCCACGCTTCGCGACTCTGAATTTTCCGATCCATCCAGGGAAGGTAAATGCGCCAATAGAGACCGTCGTTGGTATCGTCCGTAAAGAAGGCCAGGCGGGATTTAAAAAACAGTCTCCAGGCATTTTTATAGGGCCCTAAATGTACTGTCCCGGGGCGAATATTCACCGTAAAAAATCCCGTGTTTACCAGAGAGCTTTTACTTTCGATAATGAGAGGAATTTCCCGGGGTATTCCCCTTTGAAGGAGCAGTTCTTCCCCTTCTTTGGTCAGTCCCGCATCAATTATGGCT
Organism: Spirochaetales bacterium; assembly: GCA_028533045.1. Lineage (GTDB taxonomy): Bacteria > Spirochaetota > Spirochaetia > DSM-2461 > DSM-2461 > SZUA-368. Next base: position 23,240 of record JAQQAP010000036.1, read on the forward strand.
GTGACAACGGCCTCATCCCCTACTTCATAGATAGGAATCCAGGTATAGACGGGAGCTTCTTGCCCTTCATAAAGAGCAGTGGGGGGAAGACCGGAAAAATGGGTTCCCCACTCCAGTACCAACTCCCCCTCATCGGGGTGGGCATAAATGAGTCGAGCCCCTTCATCCCGTTCATAGCGTATAACCCATCCCGTATTTTTCACATGGAGGAAGTCCTCCAGGCGATGGCGAAAGAGGGAATGGCTTCGCTCGGTCAGGCTATAGCCGTCACAAAGAAAGGTCCGGCCGGAAAGGGCTGTTTTTTTGACCTTATCCACTCCCAAAAGAGCTTCCCGGTCAGAATAATCCGAAGAGAGGCTACCATTCAACAAGGAGATGTCCCCCCTGCCCTCTTCTAGAACCTCTCCTTTCCTAAAAAGGAAGGGCCAGAGGATTTGTCTGTACCGAACCTCCTCTTCCTCCTCCGCTTCGGCCACCACATAGCGAGGGGGATTTTCCTCGGTTCCCAACCAAAAAAAATAGGGACTGCAGATTAGGAAAAAGATAATAACCATGGCTATTCGTGCGGGATTAAAGAAAGATTTATCCTTCACTGGCGGCCCCCGTTTTCTCCTCATGGGGAGCAAACCCTTTGCGATTCAGCTTCTGCCACCCCTTATTCCGGAAGAGATAGGCCACAAAAGCATACACCCTGTGGAGGCTCATAAATTGTCGGTATCCGAAATTCTCTTCAATCACAGTAGCCATGCTTTGAGCAAATTCCCGTCCTTGAAAATAGAGTATATTTTTTTCCGCCAGAAAAAGAGAGGTGCCGGAAATAAGGATTCCGAAGAGAACAACAATGGAGAACATAAAAAGAAAGATCTGCCCGCTCATGAGTCCGAATAGAAGGGAAAAAATGAGCACACAGTATCCGAAAAACTCCCAGAAAGGCCCGAGGAGTTCAAAAATAAAAAGATAGGGAAAGGCCAACAGGCCGGGAGAACCGTACTTTCTATTGAAAAGCATCTTTTTATGATAGAGCAGAATCTCGATAAGTCCCCGATGCCAACGATCCCTCTGTTTTAGGAGGTCACCCAGTTTTTCCGGGACTTCGGTCCAGCAGTTGGCATTATGGGAATAGTCAATACGGAACTTCTTCCCCTTTTCATTCAGGTGGCGGATAAGGCGAACCACCAATTCCATATCTTCCCCCACCGTATCCCGGCTCATAGAACCGGTTCCCGTCATATAGCCCCCAATATCGAGGACATCCTTCCGCGAGAAGGCTCCAAAAGCACCGGAAATAATCATTAGCCCGTTAACGCGGGTCCAACCGAGACGGCCTGTAATAAAGGAACGCAAATATTCAATCGTTTGATAGCGGGCATAGCGGTTATCGGGAAGGTGGATTTCCCGAATCGATCCATTCTTTGTCCGGCATCCGTTAACGGGAATAATGTTTCCTCCAATGGCCACGGTCTTTGTGCCGCTGTTAAGAATACGGAACATAAGCTTGCTCAAGGCTTCCGGTTCGAGAAGGCTGTCCGCATCGATACTGCAGATATACTCTCCTCCGGCCGCGTTGATTCCCACATTCAGGGCATCCGCCTTTCCCCCGTTGACCTTATCGATTACCAGGAGATTGGGAATCCTGTCATTTTTGTACAAACCCAGCACGGGAGATGTTTTAATCCCGTCGGAGAGAGGGTAATCCACCAGTTTAAGATTAAACTGCTCCACCAGTCTTCCAATGGTTCTGTCCTTTGAACCGTCATTTATGACAATAACCTGCAAGTTGGGGTAGTTCAGGGAAAGAAGGGAATAAACGTTCTGTACAATGGTAGTTTCTTCATTGTAGGCGGGGGCCAGAATGGAAACGGAGGGCATAAGCCCCGGAGAATTGAGAAATTTTTGATCCGCAGTGGCCCACTCTACCTCCTGCTGATTTATCACATGCCACGACTGAAGCATAAGGAAAAGATAAAAAAAGTTAATGGCAAGGGTGTAATAAGCAAAGATATGATGGTAATTCAGCAAAAAGGCGACAAAAATCTCTTCTCCAGTCATAAAGGGCAGAAGGGAACCTTGGGAGGCAAAGAAAATACCAATGGGCAGGGACACCACAAAAAGAATGAGAAAAAACATGGCCATCCGGTCCTTCCGGGTTAACTGGATTTTTGGTTTACCATGAACTTCCGGCAGGGGGGGAAGATTGAGTTCTTCCTGTAAAGACGCCTTGAGAAAAAGCTGGCACTGACGTAAAAAGGGATTTCCCTCCCGGACATGGGGGGCCAGAATCTGCAGTAGTTCCTTTTCCAGGCTCATATTCCTGTTTACATTCATAAAATTGATAAGGGGGGAACTCAAGCCCAATTCAATAAGATCCTCCAGGAGATGAACTATCTCCTTTTTGTCCTTACTGTTCAAACGGAGAATAAAGTACTGAATCCGGGAGGCAAGAACCTCTGCATATACTCTCCGAGCCCCTTCGGCCGTTTCCTTCTGATAGCGGAGAAAAAGCTCGGAGATGAGACTGGGATTTTCCCTAAGTTTCTCCTTCATCCCGCCCACAGCGGAAGGATGTAACTCATACTCGTTCAGAAGTTCCGCCGCTTCTGCCGGGTCCGGAAGATCTTGCCTGAATAAATGATAAACCGCCAAGGAACGGGAACCCTCCGGCCCGTTAGCAATAAAACGAGAAAGGAGCTCCCTGTCTCCATAAACTTCCGTCACTAATTCCCGGGCTTCTTTCTTCACGATCCCGTCACCCTTTTCCACTAATTCCAACAGAAAGGGAAGATACCAGTCACGCAATCGACTCCGGGCAGCCTGAATCAGAATTCTCCGTCCATCCGAATCCTCCCGATTTCTGTTATGATCGGCCCATCCTATAAGCAGGTTACTATGGTCTCTAAGTATACGGAGGATACGGGTCTTATAGTTCTCTCCCATTCCCTGCATACTGTCGCAAATGTAATCCACCGCCTGGGGACTTTCCGTTTCGCACAGGCGTTGTACCATTTTCAATCGTAAAAGCATGGTAGGCTCTTTTTGGAGTGTATCGTATAGCAGCTGCGACTCGGTCTTCTCCCCGTAGGAGAGAAAAAGATCAACCCCCAGGGCCCTTTTCCTAAAAGATCGGCTTTTAAGAAGTACTTCAAGCCTTGCCAGCAGCCCCCATTCCAGACTGAGTTCATCCAGAAGAACTCTAATACTCTCCGGGATTTCCACAGATTGCTCCACCCGGAACCATTCGCTAAAGTAATCGAGATATTCCTCTTCTCCCAGAGATTCGATACCTTCGAGCTTCTCAGTCACAAGAGATTCCCTTACCATTCGGGCCAGCTTTTCCCTTCTTTTGAAACCTCTCCGGGAAAATCGCTTAAGAAAATAGGTCGCCCCCAAAATAACAGCATCCAGAAGCAGGAAGATTCCCATAATGATTATGATGACAAGCCAGTTTTCAGTCATGGGCTCTCCTATTCCCCCTCTGTCAGATGGCGGACGATTCCGGCCAATTCACTCAACATCACCGGTTTTTTCAAGTTGTAATAAACCCCCAGCCTATGGGCCCGGAGAACGGTATCTTCCGTTTTTCTATGGGACAGGAAGAGAAAGGGAGTGCCCCGAAGATCTCGGGACTGGAGAAGCTTCTCCCTTATTCGGAATCCATCCAACTGGGGAACCATAATTTCGGAAAGAATGACTTGGGGACGGTATAAGTCGATAAGGTGCATAGCTTCGCCCCCGTCGGGGCAGGTATATACCGTATACCCTCTATGGGAAAAGTAGTCCTTGAGCAATCGGGGGCTGACCGGGTCGGAATCAATAATGAGAATAATCTTCTCTCCGCCCCTATGGGCCTCCTTGTCGGAAGTGGAGCAGATGGAGTTATTCCCCATGGAATCGAGAAGCTGAATCCGCAGCCTAATATGATGCAGCAACAACTCATCCGTTTTATCCGGGGAGTCGAGAACCTCATCAACCCGAACCAGAGCCACACTGCAGGTCATATCCTGGATGAAATCCTTTGATTCCCTCACCCGATTCTGCATCTGTTCTATAACTTCTATTCTTTCCCCTTCTTCCGACTGGGGAAGCATGACAATGAGGATGGGGCCGGACTCTCTAAAAAGATAGGAATGATCCGGCTTGATTCCCTGAAGCAATGAAGCGAAGGTGGCAATAGCCCTATCCCCTTCCTCAAAGCCATAGGTGTTATTAAAGCTCTTCATATCGTCAATGCGAAAAAAGGCCACAAGCCCCTCGGGATTAAGCCGAATAAATTCGGGAAGAAAGTTATGAAAGAAGGATTCGTTATACAAGCCGGTCACCGAATCAAGCATCTTCCCGTCAATAGAAAGGATCAACTCCTCATTCAGGCCAAAATGGATCCTCCTCCACTCCTCTTCACTGAGTTCCTCTTCCTCCTTATCCCCATTAAGCAGGGAAAGGTAGGCTTGGGGATTCTCATTGACAATACAGCCGTGCAGTGGGCAGATTCTTTCAAGGGAAAGGGTATTAAAAAAGCGAAGGCTTTCCTTAATTTCCCTGTCCGATTGGAAAAAATCATGTTTAAAGGCAATCATACCGGCATAATGGGATTCATCGGCAAAAAGGATATCCCTCTCCCCGGTGGAACCGAAGAGACAGGAAGAGAAGAGGGAACCGCTTCCCTGGTCATAAGTCACAAGAGTACCGGGAGCGGCCTGGTAGGAGCCGTAATAGAAGAAAAAATCCTCCAGCCCGGTAATGGGATTGTCCCCCTCTAACACGGGGAAAACAGGGGAATGAAGACCAAAGGATTTTAGATGATGAGCCGTTTTCTTGTGAGCGATAATGCGTCCCTGGAATCCCGCTTCTTCCCAGGAAGGGAGACTGGAACAGATATTCGGATCCTTACCGGATACCACAAAGGCTGTAATTGTCTCCAGGGGAGCAATCTGCCGGAGAGCGGCCAGGGTTTCTTTAAATACCGAACGGGGGCCCGGATCAATAAGCACCCCCTTTCCCTGACGGTAAACGAGATAGATATTGATAAGAAAGCCATCGGAATTATCCGTAGACCCCAACCAGTAGACCGATTCGCCTATTCGCCGGGGAGCTTCTGCTCTATCCATCAGGAAAACTCCTTTACTAAAATCAGCTTTTTCTGTTCCCCCTTACCTTTTAACAAAAGGCTTGAGTCGGTTCCCCCATGGATGAGAAAAGAGCCGTATCCCCTGCTGCTATAGGCCCGGGGATCGGGTGCGGTCGTCTCCAGCCAGTCAAAATCGGCTCCACTAAATGCCAGACTCAATTCGGCCCTGCCGGAAAAGAGTCTCCAGTAAAGAGTCAACTCACCGGTAGTATGACTGATCCCGTTGGCCAAAGCCTCCATCAAGGCAATGGTTAACTTTGTGCACTCAACCTCTCGGTCCCAACCATAAACATCAAGCAGGTCGGCGGTAAACTCACTACGCAAGCTCTCCAATTCCTCCGGCCGGTTTCGCGAGACGTCCTTTTTTTTGTCCACCGAGGGGGGGACGCTTTCCCCGGTAATTCGCACCGCGACGGCCGTTACATCATCGTCAAAAGTCCCGGCAGCATAAAAAAACATCACATTCAGGACTTTTTTAATCAGTCCGTCCGGACCAAGCCGGGCATGGGCCTTCACAAGCTGGCGGATTCTCTCCTGGCCAAACATCTCCCCTTCCGAATCGCGCACCTCGGAAATACCGTCGGAGTAGAAGAAGAACAAATCTCCCTCTTGGAAGGGAAGAAGAAATTCCCGGTAATCCTGATCGGCTATAAATCCCATAGGCATATTGGCCCCTTTAAGACTCCAACACCTATCCTCCGATTTATCGTAATAGATAAAACTGGTATGACCCGCATCGATAAAACTCAAAAGAGATTTATTCCGGTCAAAACGGCAGTAATAAAGGGTCAGGAATTTGTTCAATTCCATTAAGTTCCTAGTGATAAGAGAATCGACCATACCAAGTATTTCCGATATAGAAGAAGATTCCCCGGGGGCGAATCCCCTATGGATAAGAGCCTTATGATAGGATGCTTTAACGGCGGCAGCCAGGAGAGCGGCGGGAACCCCCTTTCCCATAACATCACCAATGATAAGATCGGTAACCCCCGTGGAGAGGGGGAGAAATTCGTAAAAATCACCGTCCACGTCTTTAGAGGGAATCGTCTCGGCAGTGACCTCAAGTCCGCTCAATTCGTGAGCGACCGCCCCGGTAAGGAGGATTTTCTGGATTCGGGCACTTATCTCGATTTCATGATCCCGTGCCTGAAGGGCTTCCTGCTTATATTTGTCCTCGTCCTTGTTTATCTCTGCCGAGCCGTGACGATAAAACAGTCCCTCCTCTCCTTTACGTAAACGACTGAATCGAAGAGTCACAAGCTGAGTATCCTGGTTCTCTTTTTTAAAAGGAAGGGTTAGGCTGATTGTCCCCCGCTTTAGGGATAGGGACGCAAGCTTTTCATTAAGGACGTCGGAGGGCCAATCGACCAGATCCATCCAGAACCGGGGATGTGCCAAAACAGACTCCTCCGATACCCCAAAGAGTGTTAAAAGTTCCGGCGAAGGGTCTCTCCAATTTCCCAGCCCCTCATCGCACACAAAGAAGGAATAACCCAATTCTTCTGCGGTAACTCTCAAATCAACAGAGTTCTGCCCCATAATACACAGTCCTAGGAACTCAAAGCGGTCAGGGCTTCTTCCCTGCTTGCATAAAGAGAGGCTATCTGGGACATCCTTACCATGTCAAACAGAACCTTTACAGCCGGAGTTATGCTGCAGATGGCCAGGGCTCCCTTTTTCTCATTCATGGTTCGCAAAGCGGAGACAATAATTCCCAGCCCGGTGGAATCCATAAAATGAACATTTCCCAAATCCAGAATAACCTTGTCCCGGTTAGCCAATTGGGCGTCCAGTTCTTCCCTGAAACGGGGAGAATTATTAACATCAATCTGTTTTAACTCGGGGATGAGAATAGGGATGCTATTTTTCTCAATGGATTTCATATGAATAGTATTAGCTGAATTCATTTAAAAATCAATATTTTTTTCATAGGAGAAAAAGTGAAGCTCAATGGAATCCCCCCCATCCTCTGCGGGAGGAAGCCCCTGAAAAAGCCAAAGATTCAAATGAACCCGACTCTGCGTATTTACAGGAATATCTCTCCCTTCATATGCCCAGTGTTTTACAATACCCCCGCCCTTTCTGCTTAAAGAAAAGTCGATTTGGTCCTCCTCCCAGGATATTTGGCAAACATAATCCCCGGGGAGAAGAGAATCAAAGGGGAGAGAATTTCCCTCCCTCTCATAGGGTTGCACGGAAAAGGAAGCACCATGCCCAAGAGGATATCCCCAGCGAGCTATTTCAAAGTCCACCTCATTATAGAGGGGCGGAACATCATCATTGTAGAGGAAAAAACCAAAGACACCCTGCGAGTCCAGCTCCCGGGATAAGGAAAATTCCAGAGTAAAGGTCCCGTATGAAAAAAGGTCCTTACTGTATACCTCGCCGCAAAGCCATCCCTTTGATCGGGGAAGCAGGGAAAAAACAAGAGAGTCCCCGTCTAAGCGAAGAGATTTCTCGGAAAAGCGATTAGGGCCCGGCCCCACCGGTTGACGGGCCTCTTTAACGAACCATTCATAACCGCTGAATGAAAGAGTTTTCACTCCTTCCTCCCCCGAAAGCAGTGTGGTAATAAAAATAATAACCAACAATAAAATTATTTTCCTTTTCATCTCCCATGAATTATAATGAATTATCAGTGAATAGCAAACTAAAGCCAAACAATAATGATGAGTTGCCCCGGCAGCCATCAAACAGGAGTGTCTATGAAATACCGCGTTCTCCTTTTTTTCTTGACTTCCTTCTCCCTTTTTGCAGGGGAGAGGACCTTTCTTTTTCTCCCCCGACTGGACCATCCATTCTATCTCAACTCTTCCACAGGCAGCTTTCGCATAGATGAATTGGGCGATCCCTGGCCGCAAGTAATGACCCTGAATACCGATGGGGAAGGGACCAATCTTCAGGTGGTAGCGAACAATCAGTCCCCTTTTTCTCTGGAAGGACAGAATCTGGTGATATGGGTGAAAGGAGAAAACCTAAAGGAACTCCGGGAATTCTGGATCTACGGAGCGGACAACAGCGACTTTGCGAACCGCATTGTATTTATGCCCAGTAACGATCCGACCCTGCTGAGGGAAGGGGAATGGCAGTGCCTCTCCCTCCCCCTTTCGGCGGGAAATATTTGGGGAACCCCGGACCTGTCCCAACTGACCGATATTCAATTTTGGGTTAACGATAGGGGAAACGGCCCGGTTTCTCTGCAGATTGGCCCGGTCTACCTGGAAGAAGCGAAGGAAGAATCTGCCCTTATCCTGACCTTTGACGACGGCTGGAAGTCACAAATAGAAACCGCCGCCCCCATCATGGCCGGACTGGGTTTAAAAGGAACAGCCTATATTATTCCCGAAATGATTGGACTGGAACATTATATGGATGAGGAAGACTTGGTCAGACTGACTGAAGAATTTGGCTGGAGCCTGGGAGGGCATCATATTGAACGGATGGACCAACTTCCCCGGGAGGAAATGGTAAACCTATTTGAAGAAAAAGCTCTCTGGGCCGATGAAAATAATCTGGAAATGCCCGATTTTTCCTACGCCAACGGCGCTTTCAATCAAGACCTCCTATCTGTAGTGGAAGAGTATTACCAAAGCGGAAGAACCATCATTGAGTACCCCGAAGCCAACCCTCCGGGAAATCCCTACCAGATAAAAGTGTTGAATCTTGTTCCTCCGTTAAACTTTGATCTTCTCCAGTCACGGCTGGAGAAACTCGCCCCCAAGGGAGAACTGCTTGTCCTCGTCCTCCACAAAATTGAAGATGTGTCCCAATATGAAACGGAACTCTCCCGGGAAGATTTTACCAAACTTTGTACCATGGTTGCCGATTCGGGCAAAGCAGTCAAAACCATGGCCCAGGTTTCGGCAGACTTTTCTGAACACTCCCTCACTCTGGAGGACTGGAACGGTCCAACCCTTTATCAACCGGCAGCTGCCACGGCAGGCGCAAGCGATCCAAGAGAAAAAACCAATCTTTCCTGGGATGATCAGCTGCATACCTCCGGCGCCGGACATCCGGAAGCCCTTTTCAATACTCAGATAAACTACAGCCTGGACTGGAAAATGGTCTGGGGATTAAACGGAGGTGAAGCCCAGTACTACAACCAGCTGGAAGACCTCTACGTCTATGTTCAAAACGATCTTTCCAACACGGCCCGGCTCTACTCCTCCGTAGGAATAGAGGACGTCAACTTTGACGACCTGACAGAAGGTGGTCTGGACGGCTCCCAATTCTATCTGAATACCCTTTATTTGAAGCAGCCCCTACCGGAAGACATTACCCTTACGGCAGGCTACTTCTCTCCCGATCCCCACCACAAATGGCTCCAGGTATCCCGGTCGGTAAAAATAGAACCGGCCTTTGCCCAGGAAATCACTCCCCGCTATCTCTGGTTACAGGGAGAATGGACTGGGTACTCCCCCTTTGGATTCCAGTTTGCCATGGTCCCCGATGTTATAGGGAAGGATGTTGATGATTTTGATCAGCGGGTTTTAACCTACGACACGGGAGAAGATATGGATGATGACGGAGATGTGGACACCTACCTGGGCGTTTTAAACCTCTTCACCTCCCTCTGGTACGATACAAACTGGCTCGACGGAGAAGTAGCCCTGGCCCTGAACGGAGATGCCCTAAAAGTGGCTGCCGAAGGAGCAATAAACCTGGATGCCAAAGTCGTTCGCCTGGCGGGAAGCCTGGGAGTGAAATACACACAAGGGGAAAACTGCTACACCTACCCCACCTGGGAACATGAAGACGGGGCTTGGCGCTACTCCACCGGGCTGGCAGGCTACCTTGTGTTGGGAGAGTTTACCTTAAATCCGGGATACGCCTACCAAATGTATGTGGACAGCGACGGCTCGATCCGACATCTTTACGGAATGGATGTGGGATTTCTCTACCGCAATACGGAATTCTATACGGTAGTGACCTTCTTTGACCTCACCGACCCCACTTGGGGGCTGGATGCGGGATTCGAAGTAGGATATGCCGTAAACTACGATGGGGTTAAATTCATCACAGGCTATACCATGGGAGGATTCAGCGCCTCCTCCGGCCTCTATGGCAACACCGATGATGTGGAAGGCGGCGTGGACGGAATATTCCTCCGCATAAAGGCCACCTATTGGTAAAAAAAAGCCTCCGACACAGGTCGGAGGCTTCTATTCTCAAAAAAATATTTATTCCCCGGGAAGCTGACGAACAGCCCCTTTATCGGCGGAACTGGCCAGAAGTCCAAAAGCTCTCAGAGCCTGGGAAACCTGACGATCCCGGCTTACGGGAGTGTAAGCCTTTTTGCCCCGGGCTTCCTCTTCCTTCCGTCTCTCCGCCAGTTCTCCGTCGGAAATCTTCACATTGATAGTTCTATTGGGAATATCAATTTCAATATCATCGTCTTCCCGAACCAGGGCAATAGCTCCCCCCGAAGCGGCTTCGGGCGAAACGTGTCCGATGGAAAGACCGGAGGTCCCCCCGGAAAAACGACCGTCCGTAATCAGAGCGCATTTGGCACCCAGGTGACGGGACTTGATGTAAGTGGTGGGATAGAGCATTTCCTGCATTCCCGGGCCACCCTTGGGACCTTCATAACGAATGATAACCACATCTCCCGCATTAACCCGGTCTCCGTTCAGAATACCTTCGCAGGCATCTTCCTGAGACTCGAAAATACGGGCTTTCCCGTTAAATTTAAAGATTGACTCATCCACACCGGCCGTTTTTACAATACAACCATCCAGAGCAATATTCCCAAAGAGAACAGCCAAACCGCCGTCGGGATAGTAACAGCCTTCCATGGAACGGATACAGCCGCCGGTTCTGTCCCGGTCCAACTCCTTGAACTGAGCCGACTGACTACCCAGCTTTAGGTTGAATTTACCTGCCGGCGCAGCGGAGTATACTTCAAGGGCTTCCTCGCTAACGGAATCGCCCATAATATCAAAAGCTGCCAGGGCTTCGGCCAGAGTCTGACCGTCAGCCCGGCTCACGGTCGTATCGATAAGCCCGCCCCTATTCAATTCCGCCAGGAGTCCCAAAATTCCCCCGGCCCGGTTCACATCCTCGATGTGGTAGATCTTGGAGTTGGGAGCCACCTTACTCAAACAGGGAACCTTCCGGCTGAGACGGTCAATATCGCCCATGGTAAAATCCACGTCCGCCGACTGGGCGATAGCCAAAAGATGCAGAACCGTATTGGTGGAGCCGCCCATGGCGATATCCAGACTCATGGCGTTCTGAAAAGCCGCTTTGGTAGCAATGCTTCGGGGAAGAACAGAGGCGTCTTCATTTTCGTAGTAGCGCTTGGTATTTTCCACAATCAGACGGGCCGCCTTCTTGAACAGTTCGGTCCGGTAGGAGTGGGTAGCCACGACTGTCCCGTTACCGGGCAGGGCCATCCCCAAAGCTTCGGCCAGACAGTTCATAGAGTTAGCCGTAAACATACCGCTGCAGGAACCGCAGGTGGGACAGGCGGAACGTTCAATCTGGGAAACTTCTTCCTCCGGTACGGTTGAGTCACCCCCGGCCATCATGGCGTCCACCAGGTCGTAACGCTTCTCTCCGTGCCGGCCCGCTTCCATGGGACCGCCAGAAACAAAAATGGTGGGTATATTCAGACGCATGGAGGCCATGAGCATTCCCGGAGTGATTTTGTCACAGTTGGATATACAAATAAGGGCATCCGCCTTGTGAGCGTTACACATATACTCCACGCTGTCGGCGATGATTTCACGGGAAGGGAGGGAGTAGAGCATTCCACTGTGTCCCATGGCAATCCCGTCGTCAATGGCAATCGTATTGAATTCGGCGGCAAAACAGCCTTGCTCTTCTATCCAGCCTTTTACCTGCTGGCCAATCTCGTGAAGATGGACATGGCCCGGTACAAACTGGGTAAAGGAGTTGGCAATGGCGATGACCGGCTTATCCATCTGCTCTTCGGTCATTCCGTTGGCTCTCCAGAGACTTCGGGCTCCGGCCATTAATCGACCCTCTTTGGTCGTAGCGCTTCTTAAGGGTATGGACATATATTTACCGCCTTCTGTTTATACATTTATTTCTGCAAAACTATATCATAATTGGACGGGATTGGGGAAGTTAAGAGGAGAGTGAGCTTTTCTCCTGCTTTTTTATGTATTTCACAAAATCCTCTTTCCCAAGCGGCCTGGAATAGTAATATCCCTGGATATTATGACATCCCAGTTTATAGAGAAGGTCCGCCTGCTCTCTCCTCTCTACCCCTTCGGCCACAATGGTGCATCCCTGGTTATTTCCTATGGAAATGATATTTTTTATCATTTGGAGATCCTTCTCATTTTCCAGGATACTGTCTACAAAGGATTTATCTATTTTTATCTCATCTATGGGCAATTTCCCTACGATTCCCAAGGAAGAATAACCGGTCCCAAAATCATCCATGGAAATCCTTATCCCCATGGCGTGAATCTTTTCCAGGAGGGGAAGAAGGTATTCCAGGTCTTCGATAAACAAATTCTCCGTAATTTCCAGAGTAAGAGAAATCCGACTCATCCCGTAAGACTCAATCATCTCCGTCAAAGTATCCACAAAATCGCCCCGCATGAACTGCTTGACCGATACATTAACGGAGAAATTCAGCTCTTCCCCTATCTCTTTCCTCATATCGCGGACAGTGTCAAAGACATGGCTGAGCATATACTCACCTATCTCTCCGATCATCCCCGATGCTTCGGCCACTTCGATGAATTCACTGGGAGACACCGCCCCCAGACGGGGGTTTTCCCAACGAGCCAAGGACTCGGCGCCGCAAACCTTTCCGCTACGATCAACTTGAGGCTGATAGACGGCGTAGAACTCCCTCGCCTCCAATCCCCGCTTTATTTCATACTGAATGGCCGTTCTTCTCAGATACTCCTTTTCCATCTCTCGAGAGAAAAGTTGGCATTCGTTCCGGGATTTCTTCGCCTCCTTGAGGGCAATGCCAGCGGATCGAAAGAGGTCCTTCCAGTTCTCTCCGTGATCGGGGAAGCAGGATGCCCCCAAACTGGCACTGACAAAAAGATGAAACCCGTTCAAGACATAGGTATCGGTAATGCTGTCGTGCAATCTTGTCCCCTCTTCTTTCAGGGCCAAAGAACGCTCCCCTTTCTCCTTCAAAGGCGTGAGAACATAAAACCCCGCGTCGCCGGGACGCAGGATAAGGGATTTATCCCCGGCGGCGTCCTTAAGCCGTGTGGCAATTTCTATCAGGAGCTGATCCCCCAGCCCCTGTCCAAAGGAATAGTTCACATGCTTGAAATGGTCCACGTCGATCAGAAACAGGGCAAAAGGCGGAGCTCCTCCCTTGAACCACTTAGGACTGACTCCGTTCAAAAAATTCCTGTTGGGCAAACCGGTGAGAAGATCGTAATTTGCCTGGCGTATAAGAGCAGCCTGCTTTTTCTTCTCTGCACGGTAGATTGTCCGCGTCAGAACATAAAGCAGCCCTGAAAAGAGAAGAAAAATAATAGTTGTTCTTATCAAAACAGGGTTAAACTGCTCCCTAAAAGCACTCATATGAAAATCGGAAATGACCCAAAGCTCATACCGGCGGTTATAGAGGAAGGAAGAACTAACCTTCTTACCCCAACGGTCTTCCCCTTTAAGGGAATAAATATCCCCGCTTTGCTTAAAAGCGTTTCTATCCTTTCCATACTTGTCACTTAAAGCTTCAAATCCCTTATCCAGAACCTCTTTGGGGATCGGATCAAGATAATAGGATTTTTCCAGTTCAATCCGGCTGGACCTGTACTGAACATAACCGTCAAAATCCCTGATGAAATAAAGAACATCATGCTCGGTCATATGCAAGTTTTCCGAAAAAAACTCGGAGGTGGTTCGCAGTTTCATGGCGATGATCAACACAGCATAAACACGCCCTTTCTCATCTCTCAAAGCCTTGGAGAGGGGAAGTATAACCTCTTGAACAGGTTCGAAATACTGGGTCCGCCCCAAAACCATTTTTTCCTGTTCCATGGTGTACAGGAATGCCTCGCGCCCCATCTCCGGATCGGAAAAAAGGTTTTCCAGGGTGTCCCGATTGACATTACTGCTAATATAGAGAAACTCCCCTTCCGGACTAAGAAGGGCCAGACCGGCCAGGGAGGGATTATCCTCAAGAACATCATCAAAAAGCGGAGAAACAGTCGCTGGCACCCTCTCTTCATTCACATCCAAAAGATAATTACCCATAAGGTCCAAAATCTGTTCCTGCTGTCTTAAAAGAGAATTCAGGGAGATATTGACCAACTGAATACGGCTTTCCTGTTCTTCAATCAGCTCATCCTGAATACCCTGATAGGCTTCTTTCAAATTATAAAGCGAGAAAAAGAATCCGAATATGACAAGAGAGAAATATAATAACCAGATATTTTTTTGAATCAGAGCCATATTCTAAAGTATATATTCCCCATGGGAAAATACAAGAATGCCTTTCATATTCAAAAAACAAAAGAGATAAAGATAAAATAGTTTCTTGTAAAAATATTGCAAAATGTCCGATGGAGTTCTACACTTATTATTAAACACAAATAATACACAAGGAATACATATGGCCGTCCCCGAGGAAGGTGGCGAAATAGAAAAACCCTTATCCTTCTCTCAGATAATTGACCTTGACGAAATCCAAAAGCTCCAGGATCAGTTGTCCTATGCGGCCAATGTGGCTTCCATTATAATTGACAAGGACGGAACAGCCTTAACGAAACCAAGCAACTATAGTCGTTTGTGTAAATTAATCACCGGTACGAAAGAGGGCGCCGCCCGCTGCCTCCACATGGAAGAAGAACTGGCCGATCAAACCGAGAAGGACTACATCCTATGCCTTTGTCCCCATACGGGCCTGCTTAACGGAGGAGTTAAAGTCTTTCTTGAAGGAGAAGTGATTGCCTACTGGCTCATGGGACAAATACAGAGCGGGAACCCGCCCGATGAGCCCATAGAACAGTACGCCCAAAAACTGGGGCTTCCCGCCGATGAACTAAAAAATGCCTACGAGGAAATTCCCTTTCTGGATAAGGAGGGAGCATTGAGGCTATTGGATATGCTCCGGGTCCTTTCAAATCAGATGGTTAACATATCCTACCAGGGTCGGCTCAAACAGCTTCGCTTGAATGAGCAAGAAAAAACAACTCAGAAAATTTTACAGAATGAAACCTTTTTTCGCACCCTCATATCCACCATCCCCGATCTTCTCTGGATTAAAGACAGGGAGGGTAAATACATGTATTGCAATCCCCCTTTCGAAGGTTTCTTCGGCAGCACTTCCGCCGATATGCTTGGAAAAACCGACTATGATTTTGTGAATAAAGAACTGGCCGATTTCTTTAGAGAACGGGACCGAATCGCCATAAAAAATAACCGGCCCACCCGGAACGAAGAACTACTCACCTATGCATCCGACGGCTCAAACCATTTTGTGGAAACCTTAAAAACCCCTGTTTTCGATGAAAACAGCGAGTTGATCGGCGTTCTGGGCATTGGAAGGGATATCACCCGGCTCAGGGATGTAGAAAAAGAACTGAACAACCAAAACGCCCGTTGGGAAAGTTTCCTGGAATCAGCCGATAATATTATGGGTATTATGGACAAAAACGGTCGTGTCATTACCCTGAACAAGGGGGCCCTCGACTACTTTCCCCACAGAACCCATGAAGATGTCATTGGAAGAGACTTGAATGACCTCTCTCTGTTTCTGCAGGATGAGGATGGGATAGCGAAAAAGCTTTTTCACTCCGTTTGGGAAACGGGCCGCCCCCAGGCAACGGAAGCCCACTTTCTCTTGAATAACAGAACGCTCTGGCTTAATATCCGCTTTTTCCGAACCGGTGAGGATATCGGCTTTGTCGTAGAAGATATTACGGAGAAGAAAAGTCTCCAGTCCCAGCTCCTGCAGGCACAAAAGCTGGATTCCATTGGCCGCCTGGCCGGAGGGGTGGCCCATGACTTCAATAATAACCTCGATGTAATCGTAGGATACACAGATTTACTTCTGAACGCTATCGGGGAGGACAGGGAAGCTCTCTCCTATCTGGAAGAGATAAAAAAAGCCTCCCGTAAATCGGCAAAACTCATTAGACAGCTCCTTACTTTTGCTCGGAAGGGGGAGATAGATCCCTGCATCATAGACCTTAATGATATTATTGACGGAATGCTCTCCATGCTGGGGAATCTTCTGGAAAAGAGCATAAAATTGAATTGGCTTCCGGGGGAAGCAATATACCCTGTGAGAATTGATCCCTTCCAGATGGATCAGGTGGTTGCCAATCTCTGCATAAATGCCCGGGATGCCATGGATTCGGTAGGGACCATTACCATGTGGACCGAAAACCAAACAGTTAGGGAACAGGAGCTTCTCCTTCCCGGTTGTCCGCCCGGACTATATGCTGTGTTAATTGTTAAAGACTCGGGAAAAGGGATGGACAAGGAAACCCAATCAAAGATTTTCGAGCCCTTCTTTACCACAAAAGCCGTGGGGAAAGGGACCGGCCTGGGCCTTTCTACGGTTTACGGAATAATGAAGCAGAACGGCGGATGCATTCAGGTGGAAAGTGCTCCCGGAGAGGGAACGACAATGAAACTCTATTTTCCACGGGCAGAAGAGAAAAGTGACTATCGGTCGGCCCTAAAGAGAGCCTCCGAATCGGTAAGCTTCCCATAGGCCCTGCGAATCAGCATAAAGAGATCCGGCTCTCCTCCCCTGTCGGGATGGTGGACCAGACTGAGTTTCCTGTAATGTCGCTTTACGTCCCCTAGACTTATCACTGCCGGAGGCGGCAAGAGATTGAGAATATAGCGATTCAGAATAAACCTCCCCTCATCATCCTCCCGGACTCCGGTGCTGCTCTTCTTCATAAGTTCTAAATAGTCCCTAAAATAATAGCACCACTCGCCATAGGAATAGGCCGAATAGGCACGAGCCTTCTTTAGAGTCGAGGGGTAAAAATAACGATGGGTAATAGAATTCTTACCTCCCCGGAACCGTCTCTCCCAATCGGAAAAAGCGTTCCAGTAAGCTCTTACACCCTCATCAATCTCCCCGACATAACGGGCTATGGCCTGCTCTCTCTCTTTCCGGGCTCTTTCCCGTTCCTCAAGATAAGATCGTTTCAGTGCCAAAAACATCGGAAAGAAGGGATGACGGGGAAGACGGTAGGTGCGATAAAAATTTTCCAGATGCTCAGGCTTGATCACAGCGTTATGAAGGAGGGAATAACAGCGCCGGTTAAAACGAAGGGACAATAGCTTCTCCGCCCCTATTAAAGATTCCACCATCCGGGAATAGGCCGGATTTTTCTTGAGTTTTGCCGGTTGATCATCCAGGAGGCGGGGAATGGAATATATGGTTCTGCCTACGGGCCGTTTCCGTCGTCCCATTTACTCAGGGTAGTTCATCCAGAGGACAAGGCTTCCCTATATAATACCCCTGGGAGTATTCAATCCCCATACTTTTTAGCCGTGCCATGGTCCGCTCATTCTCCACATATTCCGCCACCAGAGGAATCTCAAGGTCCCGTGAAAAAGCGGCTATGGCCGTAACCACCGCTTCCGACTGCCTGTCTGTTAACAATTCACGAATAAGACTCCCGTCGATTTTCAAGATATCCATGGGAATGGCCGAAAGATAACCAAAGTTGGAATAGCCGCTACCAAAATCATCAATACTAATATAGATTCCGTACTGACGAATCTCATTTAGGATTTCCGAATAATTTTCCACCTTAAAAAGCGATTCGGATTCAACAATTTCTACGGTAATCCGATCTTTCAGAGCATACTCCCGAACCCGGCTATACAGGTGTTCCATGGTCTCCCGGTCGGTTAGATCCAGGACAGTGAGATTAAGGGATACCATCTCCTCCCTGGTGGAAAAATCTTTTGTGATCCGATCTATCATAGCCAGGGTAATGCGTTTGTAAAGCTTACTTTTTTTGGCCAGAGGCAGAAATTGACTGGGAGGGAGCAATTTCCCTTCGCTATCCACCATACGGACAAGGGCTTCATATTTTTCTATCACTCCATCGCTATTTCGTGCAATGCCCTGATAATAGGGAATAACCCGGTTCTCATCGAGAGCTTCCTTTAAAGAGCTCAAAAGCCGAAGGTTCTCTACATATTGCTCTTCCCGTTCCATTGTTTCATCAAATTCGACATAACCGCAGCTCTCACGTCTAGCCAGATTCTTGGCAATATTCACAGAAGAGAGAAGCTTGTGTCGTGAAGGGGGATTATGAATGACTCCGGCCCGGACACTCAAATTAATAGCCTGTCCCTTTACGGTAAAACTCTCTCGGGAAAAAGTCTCCAGGATTTCCTTGACCTGCTTCAAAACCTCTCCCCTCTCTTTTCCCTCCAAAAGAAGAACAAATTCATCGGCGGGGAATTTATACAAAATATCGGAGGCAACACAAAAGCGAAGAATATTATCCCTCATATAATTCAACACCTGGTCTCCCACCTGTCCCCCGAAAAGATTATTCACTTCCCCAAAGGAATCCAAATCGAACATA
Source organism: Spirochaetales bacterium (assembly GCA_028533045.1). Lineage (GTDB taxonomy): Bacteria > Spirochaetota > Spirochaetia > DSM-2461 > DSM-2461 > SZUA-368. The sequence goes on from JAQQAP010000036.1 coordinate 41,882, forward strand.
ACTGCGGAAAGAACGTCTTTTTCCCGAGTTTCATAATCCAGCAGGAAACGGCGACGATTGGGAAGCCCGGAATGAAGATCCGTATAGAGCTGCTTCTCCAGAGAACGGGCTTTTTTACGCGATTCGGCCTGAAGGATCAAGAAAAAGGGAATGACAGTGACAAGCATAATAAAAATCATGGAAAAGAGAGAGTAGAGACTATTCTGAAGCATGCGCTTTTTCTGATCCCGACGAATATCGGCAGCCAGAATATAGGTTTTACCCTTTGGGGTCACACGGGGAACAAAGAGGGAATAAAAACTGTCCCATTGATTCTCATAGGACGCATAGATATAGGGTTCATCCGCGTCAAAGGCCTCCAGGACAGCCCGGGGCGGATGAGGATAGGGATTGTAAAAGAGACTGGGAGTCCCCTCGTCCCTATCTTTTTTCGTTTCACTACTAATAACAAAATAGACTTGGTCCCCCTCTCTCACCATGGTATAGAGATAGGTAACCTTCAACTGCCTTGCCTCATGGCTCAGCTGGTCTATTATTTTTTCATATTTTTCTTCCGGCAGAGGATGTTCCCTGGTCCAACGGTCATGAAACTCCTCACCCAAAAAGCGATCCAGGTCGTTAATGGCCGTTTGAAGATCCCTGTCTATCCCCTGCTGCACCGTACTTCTCAGTTGAAAAAAAAGAAAAAATATCACCGGAATAATGATAAGTAGGTAAACGAGAATTATAGTGCTGTTCTTTCTCTTCCTGAGTTCAGTCATAGATCCATCTCGTGGGGCATAAGCCGCCGGGGCGGCCTAAAGTAGGTTTTGGGAGAATAATCATACAAATCGGCCACCCGGGTCATGTAAATACAGGCATAACGTTCCATCTGAGCGGCAAAGCGGCTTTCGTCACTGCCCGCCCGGAGGACTTCTCCCCAATAGGGATTGAAGTGAGATTTATTCTGATTCAGAAGGTCGGAGATTCTCTGATTCAGCTTGTCCGTCTCGGCAAAAAGCTCATCGAGCTTCTTTTTATCGGTCTTTTCCCCCTCATGGTAAAGAAGGTCTATCCGGTTGATTTCCCGTTCCAGCTCTTTTTTACGCCCCATAAGAAGATCAATCTCTTTCTGAATTTCCGCCGTCTCTCCAAGGCTCTTCATCTCCTCTTCCAGATCTTCAAGAACCAGGGCGGTCCGCCATCCGCAGGTCTTTTTTATGGATACCACATCGCCATAAATATGATCCCCCAAATAGAGAACCTCTCGGCCTTCGACTCCCAATTCCTCCTGAAGCTGCCCGAACCAGCCCCCCTGATAAATCTCTCCCTCCTCCAGAGGACCTTCATGATTCACCATGGTTCCCTGCCCGTCGGTTATACGCAGAAAACGGGCTCTTCTCTTGAAAAAAGCCGGTTTATCGGCCAGGGTGATAACGCGAAAGAAAAGATCTTCCCACCGGTCATGCTCCGCCAAATAGGGACTAAGGGCATAATCGAGCAGTTTTTTTGTATAGTTGTAATCGGAATTGGTGATAATCATGAGCTTTTTGCCGTAGCTCTTGTACCGTTCCAGCATGAGGGCCGTTTGGGGATCGGATATAACGTATTTTTCAAAATCGGACGTAACAATGGACTTGAGCGAACCGTTCTTGTGCACATCATCCACAGCACTTTTAATATCCTCCGCCAAACGGGGATAGTCGGGGAGCTTGAGCCCCTCCTTTTTGAGCTGAATCAACTGACCGAACATAACCCCCTGTGAGATGGCAAAAGCCGTATCGAGGCTGGTAAAACGAGGATCGCTTATGTCCACCGCCAGGTTACCGTAGAGCTCCGACTGTTCCCTGTAGCCAATCTGCTCCAGACCGTTATAGGAAATCTTAACCTTTCCAAAGCGATTCAGCTTAAGAAGGTTCCCGTTTATCTTGTCGATAACAAGACCGCCCATGGAACGGCGGTAGTCAAATTCCAGAGAAGTGACCTCCCCGGGATAGCCATAGTGGCGGGCCAACTGCTTCAAAGCTAAGGAATGGGTAAGCTTCTCAAACTGGTCCGTATGATAGCGTACAAGAGTATAGTCCATATCAAAGCCTATAACTTTGATTTTTTTCATGTTGAGAAGGCGGTTAACAAAAAGAGCCATAGACGATTATTGCTCCAGATATCGGATAATCACATCCAGGTCAATGAATCCCAGATCTACGGCTATTTCACCAAAGAGCCGCTCGTCCCCGTCCACTTGTTTCTGCAAGACGGTTTTAACCTGGTCAGGAGTCATTTCTCCCATTTTTACGAGACCTTCACCGATTTTTCCGCCGATTATGTCCTCTATATTTTCCATACTATAACTATAACATAGGGAAGACTATTTTTCACAGTCTTTTATTCATTTATAATTTTATAAACCCGGTGACTCAGCTCGTAACTCAGATAGGGTTTGCTAATGAATCCCTTAAGACCTTTCTTCTTCATTTCCTCGATAACATCCCCTCCGGTCAAACCGGTTGAAAGGAGAACCTTAACGGAAGGATCAATCTGAATAAGCTCTTCAAAACACTCCTGTCCATCCATAATTGGCATAACCATATCAAGAATAACGGCATCGAAGTTGCTTCCATAGGCCCTAAAAAGATTGACCGCGTCCCGGCCGTTTTCTACAAGGGTTACCGTATATCCCAACTCTTCCAGGATATTCTTAGCGGTCATGCGCATCACGAATTCATCGTCAACCACCATAACCATTCCCTTTCCGTGTATTAGATCGGAACTGCCCATACCGGCGCTTTCCTGCCCCTCTTCCAAAGGAAGAACCACACTAAACTTTGACCCTCGGGCCACGGTGCTTTCCACATCAATACAACCGCCGTGCTGCTTAACTATTCCGTAAACAGCGGCCAGCCCCAACCCGGAACTCTTCATTTTGTCCTTGGTGGTAAAAAAGGGCTCGAAAATCTTTTTGATAAGATGAGGCGGAATACCACAACCGGTATCGCTAAAATCCATGCGCAGATATTCTCCGGGCTTGAGAGAGTGGGGACACTTATGACAAAAGTCCTCATCCGCAGAAAAACGAGAGGTTTCGATAACAAATCGTCCTCCCGCAGGCATGGAATGAAAGGCATTCGTCCCTATATTCATTATGATATTCTGAAGCTGAGACTGATTCCCCCCCACAATGGAGTCGGGCGAATTCAGTTCAAGGACGATCTCCACCCGGGGGTCGGCTGTGCCCTTAAGAATCTTTACCCCTTCCTCGATAATTCGGTGCATATCCAGGAAAGTAGAAGAGGAGCGCTGCTTTGTAGCAAAGGAAACCAGTTCCTGAGTCAGTTCCGCCGCTCTACCGGTGGCATTAATGATAATATCGCTGTATTCCAGCGCTTTGTCATCCCCGGTGACCCGTTTTTTCAAAAGCTCTGCGGCGCCGAGAATCCCTCCCAGCATATTGTTAAAGTCATGGGCGATACCCCCGGCCAGCTGGCCCACCACATCCATTTTCTGGACCTGGCCCATCTGCTCATGATGTAAATGTAGCTCCGTGTTGTCCTTGAGGACAATAACCATGCCGGTGACCTCATCACCTGAATAACTATTGGGAGCGGCGGAATACTCCACATGGTACTCCCGGCCCTCCCGGTTTACAAGAAGGGTATCTTCATTGGAGGAAACGACGAGACCGTTCTCTTTCACTTCCGCAAAAGGATCGTTTAAAGCTTCACGTGAAGGCAGAGTATAAAAGGTGAACAACTGGGAAAGGGATTTTCCGATTTCTTCCCCTTCGTGAACTTCAGTCAAAACCCGGGCTATCTCATTCATCCCCGTAACCAGGCCGTCCCCGTCACCATATACGACGGCGTAACCTATAAGACTTATGGTTTTACGGAGATTGTCTTCCCTAACCTCAAGATCCCTCCGGGCATTTTCCAATTCTTCCAAAATCTTCTCCGGGGGATTCTTCTTATCTAAGTTATCGCTTGCCTTATCCATTAATACCTTCTGATGAGATGAAATACTTAATAATTGTAAAACATGGAAAGGAGTAATTCAAAGGGAAAAAGAATTTTTACAGAAAGGAAACCCGGTTCTTCCCCTTTTGCTTCGACTTATACATGGCCCCGTCAGCCCGTCCGATCAATTCGTCAATATGTTTGTAATCGGATGGCTGAAACTGGGTACAGCCCAGACTGACCGTCACGGAATATGACATACTCGGAAGAGCCGATTCCTTCTCGATTACAGCTCTAATTCTCTCGGCCACATCCACGGCTCCGTTCCTTCCTTCGTAGGGAAGAAGAATAATAAACTCCTCTCCTCCCACTCGGCAGAGAAGATCGGACTTCCTAAGAAGGTCCAGGGTCAATTGGGTTATCTTCTTAAGAACCTCATCTCCTGTCAGGTGGCCATAACTGTCATTAATCAGCTTAAAATCATCAATATCAAACATGATGAGAGACAGTTCATGGCTGTGCCTTAAAGAAGACTCACACAATTTTTCCAGTTCGCTATACATCCAGCGGCGGGAAAAGCAGCCCGTTAAGGGATCGGTGATAGCCAGTTTACGGGTTTCTTCATATAGCTGGGAATTATAGAGAGCTAAAGAGACCTGCCCGGAAAAAGCCCTGGCCAGACGAATATCATCATTCGTAAAAGGCCGGTTTCTAAGTCGGTCAAAGGAAATCATCCCCAACAGACGGTCTCCGCAGACAAGGGGAACCCCCATCCAGCATTTAATCCGACTGTAGGCAAAAACCCCAAAGTCCGAATAGGCGTCGATATCCTCTTTATTCAAAACCAGGAGTTCCTTCTCTTCCATAATGCGCGCATTGGGAGTAAAACCGGTCAAAGGAAAACTTGTACCTATAATATCCCCCTCCTCGGGGAAGCCGATACCGCCCACAATATTCATAACAGGTGCTCCGTCCCGGCTTTCCAGGAGCTGCACCGATGAACTGTCAAAGGAGATAACCCGGCCCGCCTGTTCCAGTATAGCCGAAATAGTGTGGGGCAGATCCAACCGGGCCATAATAGCTTTATTGGCTGAAATAAGCGTCTCCGCCTCTTTAAGCGCCTTCTCTGCCCGGGCCTTAGCCTCCATCTCCTCGCTAATATCCTGATCAAAGCCGACATACTGGAGAACATTTCCCTGATCGTCACGTTTTACGGCAAGACAGGAGGAGAGAATCCACCTCCAGTTTCCTTTCTTGTCAATTATCCGGAAGACACATTGGAATCCCCGGTCTTCCCTGTTAAAACTGGCGATTGTTTCTTCTACAGTGGAGCGGTCTTCGGGATGAACAAAGGAAAGAAAACCATAACGGACCATCTCTTCTTCCGTATACCCCCAACTCTCCCAAAAGTTATTCGGGTAGGCCCTATTATTCTCCAAATCCTGAATAAAGAGGCCCAGACTCCTTATCTTTGTAACAATATCTTCATAATTCATAACTATTTACCCATAACCATTATGGCACTGTTTTTAAGATTTTGCTCTTTTTTTTTCCGATTTCCTTCAAAAGGAGGGAATATTATTCCATTTTCTTGACGGCAAACAAAGGGATCGACTAACATTAACTCTATGAGCCCTTGGAAAACAGCCATGACGGCCTTATTTTTTCTTCTCATTTCCGCCACTCTCTCCGCAGACAAAAGAAGTAAGGTTCTACTTCTCAATTCCTACCACAAGGGCTATTTGTGGAGCGATGAAATCACGCGCGGGGTAGAAGATGCCCTCTCCCATCAGGATATTGAACTCTACGTAGAGTATATGGATACAAAACGGGTCTACGATGAGACCTACCTGGACCTGCTTGAATCGCTCTATAAAAACAAATACTCCGGGTTTGACTTTGATGTCATTATAACCTCCGATAACAACGCTATCAACTTTTTTAAAGAAAGAAGTCCGGAGCTTTTTGGCGAAGTGCCCCATGTTTTCTGCGGCTATAATTTCCTCAAACCGAAAGATATGGAAGAGCTCCCCTTTTCCACGGGAATCAATGAGGAAGCCGACCTAAAAGGCAACATAGAACTTATTAGGTCCCTTCACAGCGAAACGGAACAGATCCTCATTCTTGTGGATAATACGACTACGGGAAAACTGGTGCAGGCTGAAGTATTACGCCTTAAGGCTGATTCCGAGCCGGACTATCCCGATATTCGGTTGGTCTATGATGTAAACAAGGAAGAACTGATCAACCTGGTTCGAGGACTACCGGAGAAAACGGTGATGCTCCTGACCTTTTTCTTTATTGACCGCGAAGGCAACACCTACTCCGCCGAAGAGCTCACCTCCCTCATAAGCGAATACTGCAGCGTCCCACTCTACGGAACCTGGAATTTCAGCTTTGGCTACGGGATTATCGGCGGTTCCCTTGTAAGCGGGTATAACCAGGGCTTACGGGCGGGAAATATGGCCCGTCAAATAACCGATACTATTCCGGTCCGGGCTATTCCTGTAGAATACGGAACCCCGTACCACCTCAAATATGATTATCGCCAGCTGCAACTCCACCATATCCCCCTTTCTCAGCTCCCGGCCGGTTCGGAAGTGTTCTACAGGCCCTCTACCTTCTATACCCGCAATATAAGGATTATCTGGGCATCCCTTATCATATTCCTCATTCAGGCGCTGGTTATCGCGGTATTAATTTACCTGAACCGGACAAGACGGGTCATCCAGAAAAAACTGATATCCCAGGGAAGCTTTCTCAAACTGATTATCAGTCATATTCCCGACGGGATTTACTGGAAAGACAGGGACTTGAGGTTTCTGGGGTGCAACAAGACCTTTTCCCAATCCAAAGGCCTGGAAGAAGCGGAGATAATCGGTCGAAAAAACAGTGACATTTCCCCGAAAAACCTCTCCCCTTCCGAAAAAGAGGACCGGGAAATAATGGAATCCGGCGTCCCCCTCATTGACCGGGAAGAAGTTCGGTGGGACGAGAAGGGCAATAAAAAATACTATCTTCAAAGCCGTATTCCTATTCGGGACCAGGACGGCGTCTGCATCGGGATTCTCGGAGTGGAAGAGGATGTGACCAAACAGAAAAACTACCAGAGAAGCATAGAAAAGGGAGAAAAGAAACTCCGTACTATCATCAATGCCATTCCCGGCCACATTTTTATCAAAAACCGGGAAGGCCGTTTCCTCATGGCCAATAGTTATACAACCCACTTTAGCGGTTATAAGAATGATGATCTTAAAGGACGCCTCCATTCAGACCTGGGAAGACCGTTCAGCCAGACGACTCAGGTTCTCAAAGATGATAAATATGTCCTGGATACGGGAAAACCTCTCAGTAACATACAGGAACACCTTTTCTCCGCCGAAGGCCAGGAGTACTGGTTTCAAGCCTCCAAGATTCTCTGCCCCTCAGACCTTTTTGACGAGCCGGCCGTTTTGGGCATAGCCATGGATATTACGGCCCTGAAAAAGGCCGAGCAGGAACTAATGGACCGGGAAGCGGATCTGCAGATTACCATGAACTCCATGGCGGACGGGGTTATTTCCACCGATGCCAAAGGGATGGTGGTTCACATGAATCGGGTAGCGGAAAAACTAACCCAGTGGAAAAGCGTTGAGGCCCTTCAAAAAAAGGTCACCACCGTACTGCCCCTTTATAAGAAAGAGAGTAAAAAAGTCTCCGTGGACCCGGTAGCCCTTATCCTGGAAGAAGTACGAAAAAGCTTCTTATCTACCACTCTTTATATGGCCGACAAGCAGGGAAACCTCCTTCCCCTCAACGTCTCCTGCTCTCCCATTAAAAACGAGAAGGGCCGAATTCGGGGAGTGGTTCTTATTTTCCGGGATATACGGGAAGAACTGGTAATAAGAAAGCGCCTTATTCATTCGGAAAAGATGGATACTCTGGGACAGCTGGCCGGCGGTATAACCCACGACTTCAACAACCTCCTCGCCGGGATTCAGGGATCAGCCCACCTTCTCAAACCCCATTTAAAAGAGGGGACGAAAGGAGAGAACTACCTAAACATCATTACCGACACGACCCAGAAAGCTGCCGATCTCGCCAAAGAGATTCTTTCCTTTTCAAGAAGTGAAACAAAGGAATCTCTCTCCTTCGATCTGACAAAAGAGATAGATAATACGGTCAAACTTCTGGAGCGTACTCTAAATAAAAACATCCGAATAGAAAGCAGCCTGAGCCCCGAATACAGTCCCATGACAGGCGATCCCTCTCAAGTCCAGGGGGCAATTATGAACCTGGGAATAAACGCCTCCCATGCCATGCCGGAGGGAGGACCAATCAACATAAAGACGGAAAAGGTTTATCTCGATGAAGAGAGCTGTGAAAAAAGCCCCTTTGAACTGAAACCGGGCCCCTTTCTCAAGATATCGCTTAAAGATCAAGGAACGGGAATACCCGAAGATATTCGGGATAAAATCTTCGAACCTTTCTTTACAACAAAAGCAGAAGGAAAGGGCACAGGCCTGGGACTGGCCGGAGTTTTCCGGACCATGCAGGAACACAGCGGTTCGGTGGAACTGGAAAGTCAGGTGGGACAGGGAACAACATTTTACCTCTATTTTCCCCTTCAGACAGGAGAACAATCTCTCACAACGGAAGGGGAAGAGCAGGAAGTAATTGGCACAGGCCATATCCTCGTGGTCGATGACGACCTGGCCATGAGAATTACCGCCCGGGAGATACTGCGCGATTTGGGCTATCGAGTTGATGTGGCAGAGGACGGGAAAGAGGGCCTTGAGTTCTACCGTAAGAACAACAAGGACCTGGACCTGATTGTACTGGATATGATTATGCCCAATCTCAACGGTAAGGAGTGCTTTCTGGCCATGAAAGAGATAAACCCCTCCGTAAAAGCCGTGATGACCTCCGGCTATGTTTCCGATGAAGATCTGAACCTCCTCAAAAAAGAAGGCCTTGCCGGATTCTGCCGGAAGCCCTACACCATCGCCCAATTGAGCCGAGTGGTGAGTGAAGCTCTAAAAGAGTCCTGATAAAATCTCCCGAAAAAGCTACAATGGGGAAGTTTGCTCCTCATACCTACATTTACGTATAAAAAATCTCCTTCTAAGTCGTTTACCCCCCTCTATATCTTTGGCATATACTTTGCATATGCACATATTATAGGAGCTCCATTTATGAAAAACAAAACTGAATTTTATCAAGAACTATTACACAAATTCACCCAGCTGGCAAAAGAGCACAATCTTTTGGGAGAAAACATCACCGTATCCGGTAAAACCCTTAGCGACGAAGAAGCCCTGGGAAATCCGGAACGGCGGGACTACCCCCTCCTCACGGGGAAGGAGTCCCTCATGGAAGCCTGCTTCCACAACGGAAGGGGCCAGGCTTTTACAGACCAGCCCGGTCCTTTCGAAGGCTCCCTTTCCCACATTATTGACCACGCCCTCGAATCCAATCACTCAAGGGCGGTTTTCATTGCCGCTCTCAATGCGGTAACCTCACATTTGAAACTCAGCGATAAAACGATTCACTGCCGGAACGAAGAACCGGAAGCCTGTGCGGGCGAATTATCCCGTTGCCTGGAAGAAAAACACGGAAAAGTTAAAATTGCCCTGGTGGGCTACCAGCCTGCCATGCTGGAAAAACTCAAAGACAGCTTTCCCATTCGCGTTCTGGACCTGGATGCCGATAAAATCGGAACCATCCGCTACGGAATAGAGGTAGAACATGGCATAGAAAAACGGGAAGAAGTTCTCCAATGGAGCGATATAATCCTCTGTACCGGAAGCACGATAGCCAACGGAACCCTCCCGGACTACTTGGGAGAAAAACCGGTTTACTTCTTTGGAACAACCATAGCCGGAACGGCTGAGCTCATGGGTCTTAACAGACTCTGTTTCAAAGCCGCCTCCTAGAGATTTCCCCGAGTCCCGGCCCCTGTGATATTTTTCACAGGGGTTTCTTGTTCTAAATACCTCTTCATGTTAAATTAGCCCCATGACCGGGAAAAACGATCCGGCTCAAATCCGGCTGACCGAACTTCTTACCCTTCTTCCCCAGCTTGAGGAGGAAGAAGAGACTCTAAACTCCCGCTTAATCGGCCGCTATCTAAACGCCACCCCCGATTCGGTGCGGAAAGATATCAGTCGACTCAATCGGGAAGGGCGGTCCGGAGCCTACGAGGGAAAGGACCTGTCCGAAGGGATTAGGGAACTTCTGGGTTTGGAAGGAAAAAAGAAAGTCTGCCTTGCCGGACTGGGATCGCTGGGACTTCACATAATGGAACTCCTGGAGAATTCGGAGCATGTGGAACTGGTAGCCGCCTTTGACAGCAAGATGAACCGGGTGGAACGAACCGATGCAACCGTAGAGCTGTTCCCCGCTTGGGAGATCCCGGAAATCACCGCGCGATACGGAGTGGAAGCGGGAATTATCGCCACCGAACCGGAGGATGCAGAAAAAACCCTGAACCGTATGAGCGAGGGAGGCGTCAGGGGAATACTAAACCTTTCCGGCTGGTACCTGCCCCGGGATGAAGAGGGTCCTTCCATAAAAAACGTCAATATCGGCGCCATGCTCCTGGAGCTGTTGTGCCGTATGAAATAGTAGAAAACGAGAAAGAAAAGAAACGAGGAGAACAGACATGTACAGTATTCAGACACTGAATAAAATTTCCGCCAAAGGCCTGGACAGAATGGACCGGGAAAATTATGAAATCGCTTCGGAGCTTACCCAGCCCGATGCTATTCTTGTAAGAAGCATGAAACTCCATGATATGGACTTCCCCGCATCGGTAAAAGCCATAGGTCGTGCCGGCGCCGGAGTTAACAATATCCCCCTGGACAAGTGTTCCGAAAAAGGAATTGTAGTCTTCAACACCCCCGGAGCCAACGCCAACAGTGTAAAAGAACTCGTACTGGCAGCCCTCCTCGTATCCTCCCGTGATATCATCGGCGGAGTTAACTGGATTCAGGGCGAAGCCGACAAGGGCGACGAAGTACCCAAAATCGTAGAAAAGGGCAAATCCAACTTTGCCGGACCGGAAATCATGGGCAAAACCCTGGGTGTTATCGGACTGGGAGCCATCGGAGCCCTCGTTGCCAACGCCGCCAGCGGCCTGGGAATGAACGTCCTCGGCTATGATCCCTTCATCTCCGTAGACGCCGCCTGGGGACTCTCCAGAAACGTGACCAAAGCCATCAGTCTTGACCAGATGCTTAGCCAGTGCGACTACATCAGCCTCCACCTTCCCCTCAACGACAAAACCCGAGGCCTCATCGGCGGCGAGAAATTCGACGTCATGAAAGACAACATCCGCATTATGAACTTCGCCCGAGGCGGCCTGGTAAACAACGAAGACCTCCTGGCTCAGATAGAAAAAGGCAAAGTAGCCGCCTATGTAACCGACTTCCCCGAAGCGGAACTCCTGGGCAACCCCAAGGTCATTACCGTGCCCCACCTGGGAGCCTCCTCCCCGGAAGCGGAAGAAAACTGCGCCATTATGGCGGTTGATCAGGTAAAGGACTACCTGGAAAACGGTAACATCGTGAACTCTGTAAACTTCCCCGCCTGTTCCATGGAAAGAGCGGGAGGCCAGCGACTCATCATCGCCAACAAGAATATTCCCGACATGATGCGTCAGTTCCTCTCCGTCCTGGCCGATGCAGGTATCAACGTAGACGACATGACCAACCGCCACAAAGGCGACGTGGCCTACAACATCATCGACGTACCCTGCTGCGGCATCACCGAAGATATCACCAAGAAGATAGAGGCCATCGACGGGGTTATTATGACCCGGATACTCTAGTATTTTTATACCCCTTTTCCGGGGCCGTTCCGGGCAAAATTGCCCGGAACCGGGCTGTCCGGAGCTCCGGGGCTGAACCGCTCCCCTACTTCGTGGGGGGAGCTGCCCCTCCGGCCCGTCGGCTCCGCCTCCGGTCGGCCTAACGGCCCCCCTCCCATCCCTCGTCCTTAAAAAAGCCTAATCCAGGCCCAGATAAATAACCCGGTTATCAAAGAACGTGGGAACAAGCAGGCCATTGTTCGCTTCCACATACTCAAAATCGGCCGCATTGATATTAACTTCCGTCGTATCGCTCACAACCACAGGTTCGGACGCAGCAGAAATAATCTGAATCTTTCCCTTCCAGTCACTCACAACATAAGAACCGTCACCCAAAGGCTTAAGGCCGTCGATTCCCCCCTTGAGAGGGATTTCCAGAGTCTGTGACTTATCTTCAAGACTAATACGAACCAAACCGGCCGATGTTCCGGCCAACAGTTCAACTCCGTCCATAAATAGACCGTTAGGCTTTTTATACTCTGTCAATTCCAGCCAGGTCTCGGCAGCTCCGTTTACAAGAACACCAATTTTACTGGCTCCCGTATCGGAAAAATATACGGTTCCCCTTTCATCAATGGCGATATCATTCAGAAATTTGGCCCCTTCCACCTCAATGGTGTTCACAATGGCAGCAGCCGTCACATCCACCACATGAATGCGATTAATATCGCTAACGTAGAGCCTCCCATCGTACAAGCCCATACCCTTGGGAGCATCCATGCCGCCCACCCATTCCAGGGGGTCCGCCGTACCGTCCGCTTTTAACCGTGAAATAAATCCTGCCCCGTTTCTTTCCGTGGGCTTACCGTTGATATTGGAAACATAAATGACTCCCGATTCTCCGTCAAAATACACCGATTCGGTCGTATTCAATCCTTCCGGGCTCATCCAACTTTCAGACACACCCGTCGTAGTGGAACAGGACGCCCAAAGGATAAAGACCGACAGGGCAGCGATAATTTTAAGTGATTTCATAATTCCTCCAAAACAATCAACCGGCTGATTATGACTCTTTGATTCTCTGCATGCTTATGAAACCAGCATAGACCGAATGACTCTGGACAGATAGGAAGGATATAAAGTATTTTATTGTATAATATGCAAGCTAAGGAGTAAAGAATGCCCCTTCAAGACCGTCATGTAGACCGAATCATTCCCATTGAGTACAAAGGAAATGAGAAAATAGCAGAAGAGTTTATAGAAGACCGACTCAGGCTGATTATAATAGAAGGGGGAGAGGCCTCCCTCCTCATAAACGGAATAACTCTGGCAGCCACTGCGCCCTCAGTCTTGGCTCTCTGCCCTCAAGACAGGGTAAAAATCCTAAGCAGCCATAAGTTTGCCGCCCGATCCTTCAACTTTGCCCCTAACTTCGTTAACAGCAGCTTCACCTTCGAAGCCCTCAAGAAAAATGACTTCGCCACCATGGATGACCGGCACGACCGGAACGTACTGCGCATATTCCACAGACGTCGTCCTCAGTTTAACGGCCTGGCACCTCTTCCTTCATCCCTGTTTCTCAATATTACGGAATGGCTTGATATTATTGGTAAGGAAACGGTTGTACAAAGCGACAACTGGTGGTCCTGTCGCATCCGGCGTTACCTCCTACAGATACTTTATCTTACGGAAGATGTCTACCAGGAACTGCTCATGAATAACTTTGAACAAAAGGCTCCCACGGGAGACCCCTACGTCAAAACGGCCCTGGAATACATTCACACCAACTACCACCGGGACATCTCCCTGGATGCCCTCTGCGATATAACCAACCTGAACAGAACCTCCCTAAACAGGAGATTCAAGGAAGTAACCGGCCATACCCTCATAGACTATCTCATAAAACACCGTATGTCCGTTGCCTGCGACGCCTTGGCCAATACGGGTCTTAAAGTAAAGGATATAGCCGAATCCTGCGGTTTTTCCGACGATGCCTATTTTAGCAAAATCTTCTCAAAGAGATTGGGAGTAACCCCTGCGGCCTATCGCACAAGGGCAAAAGAAGAACAAAAGCCTAAGGCGGCGACCTAGGCCTCGATCTTGGCGCTTGCCTTAAGTTCTTCCAAAAGCTCCGCCACCCGTCGGTCCCGCTCGGTATTTTCAAGACCTTTCATAACATCGGCCTTAATCTTCTCGAATTCCAGGGGAATGGAAGGAATCTTTTTGTGAACCAGAGCAATATGATACCCTAACTCGGTCTGAAAGATCTCACTAATCTTGCCCGGTTCCAGGCTAAAGGCAACCTTTTCAAACTTCTCCGCCAAGCTTCCCCGGGGGAAAGTTTCCAAGTCAACAATCTCCTCATCGGAGTACTTCTTAGCCACCTGCTCAAAGGGTTTTCCCCCATTCAGCTCTTTCTGGGCTTCCAAAATGGTCTGAAGAGCCTTATTCGCATCGTCCCCTTCCCGGCTGGTAAAACAAAGAATATGGGAACAGTGAATCTGTTCGGGAAGAATAAAGGTCTCCCGATTCTCTTCATAGGCAGCCAGAGCCTCCTCTTCGGAAATGGAAATATCCGCAAAAAGCTCTTTAAAGAACTCTTCCTGACGAATCTGACCTTCCAGATCCTTCCGAATAAGAGCCTGCTTCTCTTCATCGGGCTTGCTGTCCTTGGGAAAATCCTTCAAAACCTTCTTAAAAGCCTTCTCCACGACTCCCTCATCAAGCTCAGGAACTGCCTCTTCCGCTTTAAGCAAAAAGAGAAACTGTCCCGTCACATTTCTTTCGGTAATTTCACGGAGTTCCTTCTCGGGAACTTTCATATTCGCCGGCGAATCGGCCTGAAGCCGTGAAAGCCGGTCAAACTCTCTATCAAACATATATTGGGGTACAACCCGGTCATTAATAGTCATTCCCCCAGCATACACTAATCCCCCTCCCAGAGAAAATCCCCCGATCCCCCTTAAACAAAAAAAACGCCCCCGGATAGGAGCGTTTTCTCTGTCTGGCAATTCCTCTTAAAACGAGCAGGTCCTACCGTTTTAAGCAGCTTCGTCCCGTTTTTCGAGACTGAATCCCGCCGCCAAAAAGCGATAAATTTCCATCTCAAACCAGGCATAGTAAATACCAAAGGTAATTATGGAAAGAAGACCGCCCTTAATCATAAGACTTAGGAGCTTGCCCCCTTCGGCGGCAAACTTAAAGGACTCATCGGTACCGTAAGTAACGTTTTCCGCCAGGTAGCCGTAGATCTTGATAATAGCCCAGGGAGCATAAATACCCAGAGTTAAACAGCTAAGGAGATACTGTCCCAGAAGCAGACAGAAGAGCTTGCCCCCATCGGCGGTCAAACCAAAGGAAACCCCATCGTAAGAAGTTTCTTCCAAAAGATAACCGTAAATCTTGATCATGGCCCAAGGTGTATAGATACCAAAGGTAATTCCGATAAGCAGGAACTGGACAAAAAAGATACTAAAAAACTTGCTGCCCTCTCCGCTAAATTCAAAATGCTTTTCGTCATAGCTTGTATGTTCAACCAGATATTTCACAACCTTAATGATGGCCCAGGCATAGTAAATACCAAAAGTAATGGCACAAAGCAATCCCTGTACAAAAAGAAGACTGAACAACTCACCGCCGTTTCCGTCGAAGTCAAAGGGCTTACCCTCAAGAGTAAGGTTTTCCGCCATATACTTCCGGATTTTTACCATCGCCCAGGGAGCATAAATCCCAAAGGTAATACCACACAGGATACCCTGTACTAAAATCAGGCTGAAAAATTCGCCCCCCTTCCCGTTAAACGCGAAGTCTCTTTTCATTTGTTCCTCCAAATATAACTAATCGGCCCGGGCCGATTTTGTTTCATAACGCACGGCGCTTCTTATAAAAAAACCGCAAATAGTAGCCTCTCTCGGCAGAGAATCCAGGGAGTATCCCTTTTCGCATAAAGCGACAAGACGCCTAAACCGTTTCATCCTGTTCTTCCCGTCCCATGAAAGCATTCCCACTAAACACAGAGACTGCCAGGCGGGTATGAAAAGCCAATAAGTCTTAACCATCCCTCCATAGATAAAACCGACAACAGCAAGCAAGGAGAGAAGGATGGGAAAGTGAACAAGGATTTTTGACATTCAGGTATATCTTAATGCAAAGAACCCCTTTTTTCAAGAAATGGAGAAAATACACTAATATTTTGTAATATTTAACGGTATAGATTAAAATTCACCTTATATGAAGAAATGGCTGTCCACAATTCTCCTTCTTCTAAGGGCCTCACTCTTTTGCCAGGATGCAGAACCGATGGTATTCGGAATTGTCCCCACGTCCCCTCCCGTCATGTTTCTGGATGAGCATAATACCCCTTCCGGTTTCGCCGTAGACCTCTTTACACAAATTTTGGATGAACTGGACATACCCTACACGTTAAAAATAGATGACTTCCCCGGTACCTATTACGGACTTGTTTCCGGAGAAGTAGATATATTTCCGACCATGCTCTACTCGGAAGAACGGGCAGAAATCCTTTACTATCCGGAGCATCCGGTGATAATCTCCTGGGGAGCCCTTTTTGTGGGAGAAAATACCCTGTTCCAGGGAATTACCGATATCACCGGACAGACTATCGGAGTGGTCAAGGAAGACCAAAATGGGAAGAATTTCAGAGAATTCGTAGATAACCTGGATCTGAAATACCAAATACAGGAGTATAATACCTACGAAGAGCTATTCCGCAATGTACGGTTGGGACGGATCTATGGAGGAGTCAGCAGTTATCATCACCAACTTTCCGAACGAGGGATCAAACAGACCGGAGCCGTCTTCTACCCCGAACCGGTCTACTGTGTCACCGGACGGGAACAGGGTAACCGGGAACTAATAGACAAAATATCTTCCCGGATACAGCAATTACGGAACAACCCCAGCTCCTACTACTACAGCCTGGAAAAAAAATGGTACTACCCCCAAGGGGAAAACTTTAACCCCAAATTAATGAGAGCCTTAATCATTTCCGCCCTTCTCATCTTCCTCATCATAATCCATCTTTCCATTTACAACCGCTTTCTGAGCCAAAAAGTCAAACGTGAAGTGGAAGCTCGGGAAAAAGACCGGGAAAAGCAGAAGAAGGTGGAACTGAAAAACGACTTTCTCTCTTCCATCAGTCATGAACTCCGGACCCCCATGAATATCATTTCCAGCCTGGTTTACCTCCTATCCCAAACGGAACTGGACGAGAACCAGCAGCAGAAAATCAATCAGATAAATAAAGCGTCCAATATGCTTCTGGATATCATAAAGAATTTCCTGGACTTTAACCGCCTGGAAAAGGGTAAGGTCGAACTGGAAGAGCGCAGCTTCTCCCTTACAGAAGAACTTGAGGAGATCCTGAATCTTTTTTCCGGCGAAATCAGCTCAAAGGGACTTCATTTTGAAAGAAAGATTGACGAGGCAGTTCCTTCTTTCCTCCAGGGCGACCCCTACCGTCTCTCCCAGATCATCACGAATCTTTTAAATAATGCGGTAAAATTCAGCAATGAGGGGACCATAACGTTCTCTGTGGAAGTAGCCAAATCGGACAGGAAAGACTGTTTCCTCCGCTTTAGCATAAGCGACCAGGGAATCGGAATGAACCGGGAACAGCAGGAAAAACTCTTCTCTCCCTTTACCCAAGCAGACAGCAGTATCTCCCGTCAGTTTGGAGGAAGCGGCCTGGGGATGGCGATCTGCGACCAGCTCATCAAGCTGATGGGGGGAACGATTGAGGTTGAAAGCCGGGAAGGAGAAGGAACCCGTATATCTTTCCAACTCCCCTTTGAGAAGAGAGAGGACCGGGAAAAAGAAATCGGCTCCGATCAAAAATACTTAAACAGCTATAAAGGGGCCCGCATACTTTACGCAGAAGACAATAAAATCAACCGGGAGATAGGACAGGAACTGTTCAACATTGCCGATTTAGAGATAGAAACAGCAGAAAATGGCCTTAAAGCAGTGGAAATGTCCGAAAAAACCCACTACGACCTGATTCTCATGGACATACAAATGCCCTTCATGGATGGGATGTCGGCCACGAGAAAGATTCGGGAAAATGAAGAAAAATGCCATATTCCCCCAACCCCCATAGTCGCTCTCTCGGCCCACTTTCTGGAAGAGGATATAAAATCAGCCTATGAAGCGGGCATGGATGACTATCTGACCAAGCCCATTTCCATCAAAGAACTTAATCTACTTTTTAATAAATGGCTGGCAAAATACTCCGCCACCCAAACAAAAAGAACGGTTAAACCGGAAAAGGAACGGGCTTCCATCCCCGGTATTGATATGGATGATGTGATGGAACGGTTCGGAGGAAATTACGATCTTCTCATGGACAGCCTGACCAGTTTCGTCAACGACTACGCCCTTATGCCGGCCATGCTCATATCTCTGGAGAGCCAGGGAAATATTACAGCCACGGGAGAAAAGGTTCACACCTTGAAGGGAGTTCTGGGTAGCCTGGGAGCCTTGGATCTTTACAGGCAGGCCAGTATCCTGGAGCAGAAAATAAAGGAAACCCGGGCGACAGCCGGTGAAGTAAGGGATTTCTCCGGGGCCCTGGAAGATTTTATCAGTAAGTTGGAAGGGAACGGTTAGGACTCCGCCCTAGGGACCGTAACTCAGTCCTACCCCTGCGAAAAGTGTTAATCCCCCGGAGTAGTCATCCCCATAGGTATCTTTGTAATCGCTGGAAGTAGCAATCTGCCAGGCGTTCCAGGCTCCCCCCAGGTAAAAACTTAAATGGACATCGGTCAAGTCATCCCCCAGAATAAAGGTGGTGTTGAATCCCGGCCCGACAACCAGAGAGTGATAATTGGTGGAATCTTCTCCCAAAATTATCCCGTTCAGGTTAATCCCGGCGGCCAGCAGGATTCGCTGGCGGTAATTGTCAAACATATACCCGCCGCCTATAAGAGAGTTGTAGCCCAGGCGAAAATCATAGCCGCTAAGAGAGCTGTCGCCGTAATACTCTTCATCAAGGTTTGTCAGTGTACTGTAACCTAGATAAGAGAGGGACAGATTCCCATATAAGCCGGGAGCCCCTGCGCCAAGTCTCATATTCTCAAAGGAAAAACAAGAGAGGGTCAAACCGACCTGCTGATTCAGTTTATATTCACATTCATCCCCATCAGCTATGAACTTACGGGTGGTGGACATATAGGTTAAATGGGCCATGGGGACAACCTCGGCTGTCAGAAAAGCGGTAATCCCGAATAACATGGCAATGAAAGCATTCTTTTTCACCTTGACTCCTTGTGGCTATTATAGGCAAATCAACTTAAGAAGAATATCCCTCCTTTGGGGATTTTAGGTGATTCACGATGGCCCGGGAGAGTTGCTCCGGACTATCATCTATGGACAAAATTAAGCCGTAATCCGGTTCCTCAAGAGCATCAAACTGACTTTTTAACATGTCCGACTTAAAATAGTGGCCCTTCCGGGAGGCCATCCGTTCCCGAATCGTCTCATAACTACCTTTTAAATAGACCCATTCAATCGGCTTGCCCAATCCCTCGCCCAGGAATTGACGGTACGATTCCTTCAAAGCGGAACAGGTAAAAACGGCCGACTCCCCTCTACGTTGAAACGCAGCTATTTTTTGCCGGATCGCCTCAAGCCAGGGCCAGCGATCTTCGTCAGTCAGAGGAGTGCCTCCGCTCATTTTGCGAAGGTTTTCCTCGGGATGAAAGCTGTCCGCCTCCAGATAGGGCCATCCCAGGGCCTGAGCCGTCAACTCACCCACCGTTGTCTTTCCGCATCCGCTCACACCCATAATCAGGATCACCATAACCGTCCTCCTCCGGCCCTAAAGGGTATAACAGCTTTCCCGGCCTGTCAATTTCATACTATAATCGGGCCATGGTACTTTTGAACCCTCCCGCCGTCCGTAACTGTGAACCTCCCGTGGGTCTGAGCCGCATAGCCGGAGCCCTTCGTGCCGCCGGTGAACCGGTTAAGCTGATTGACGGCGCCCGGGACGCTCTGGACTGGCTCTCGGAGCAGGAAGGAACCGACAAAGAAGACAGGCAGGCCCGACGGGTCTACCGCTCCCGGAACCACATTCGAGAAACCCTCCAGTCCCCTCGGGGATACGACTCCTTTGACCGCTACGTCAAAACCGTCTCCGACTACACTCTCCTCCTTAACAGCCCTCTCCCCAAAGAGATCCGTCTCACCCCCGCCGACTACCGCCACAGCCAACTCTCCCCGCTCCGCAGCGAAGATATAGGCCGGGCCCAGGACAATCCGGAAAGCAACCCTTTTTACCCCTGGTTTTCTTCTGTCCTGAAAGATCTACTGGGAGGAGAAGAGACCCGGCTGGGAATCTCCTTGAATTACCTAAGCCAGGTTTTAACGACGGCGGCCCTCATAGGCTTTATACAAAGGGAGTTCCCCGCAACTCGGATTCTTTTGGGAGGAGGGCTAATCTCCTCCTGGGCCCGCCGCCCGGGCCTGGAAAAGCTCCCCTTCAAGGCGGACCTCATCCATCCCGGACGGGGAGAAGAGGCGGCGGTCCGCTTCTGTGACCGGAAGTGGGCGGGAGAAGGTACGCCCTGGTTCGGAGATCTCTACGATAACCCTTACATGGCCCCCGGTCCCATTCTCCCCTACTCCGTCGCAGACAGCTGTTCCTGGAAACGCTGCTCCTTCTGTGCCGAGCGCTGGGAAAACTACCCCTACCGGGAACAGGAAGCGCCAATAGCCGCCCGCCAACTGGCCGCTCTCACCGCAGAGCACAGCCCCGCCCTTATCCACCTGAGCGACAGTGAAATCAGCTCAGCCTTCATGACAGAGTTAATAAAAACCCCGCCCGGCGCCCCCTGGTACAGCTTCAGCCGATTTACCAAGGAGATGACCGACCTGTCCTACTGCCGCCGACTGGCCCAAAGCGGTTGCCGAATGCTTTGCCTGGGATTGGAATCGGGGGACCAGGAGGTACTGAACCGTCTGAACAAGGGAATACGGCTGGATTGGGTCTCTGTCATTCTTAAAAACCTGAAGGAAGCGGGAATAGGGACCTTCGTTTATCTTCTTTTTGGCACACCTGCGGAAAACCGGGACGCCGCTCTCCGAACCCGGGATTTTGCCCTGGAACACCGAGCTTACATGAACTACCTGAATCTGGCCGTCTTTACCATGCCCCGAATCAGCGGAGAGGCGGAAAGCCTGGAAAAGACCGACTTTTACGAAGGGGATCTCTCCCTGGCCACCGATTTCGTCCACCCCGGCGGCTGGTCCCGCAGCGAAGTACGGCGATTTCTTGATAAGGAGTTTAGGGGAGTGCCCGAACTGCGGGAGATTTTAAAGAGAACCCCGCCGGTTTATACGGCGAATCACGCCTCTTTTATAAAGAAATAAGAGAAAAGGCTAGTCATAAATAAGATTTACGCTATAATAGTCACATATTAGACACATAAAGGACAAAATAAATGATCAAAAAATTATTTCTCACTTTGACAATGATTTCGGCGCTTCTCTTTTTCGCAGGCTGCGATGACGGTTCAAGCGATTCTTCCAGCGGTGTATCCCTAAGCCCCCCTAGCTGGATACAGGGTTCCTGGGAAGGAACCGACAGCTACGGTGATACCTACACCTATACTTTTACCAGCAATAGCGTTTCATGGGATGGTGATGACCTTGCAAACATAGCCACAACATACGAAGTTAGTTTCACAGATAGTACAGGAACGACAACCGATGGATACAATACCTATTCTATATCAGGAACAGATTCATATGGGACTTACACCGAAGTTTATACAGAAACCAGTGATAGCAATATTATTACCTGTTTCAATGAAGATGAAACATTTGACCTAAACAAGCAATAATTCCCCTCCCGGGGCCATCCGGCCCCGGGAATCAATGACACAACATGAAGAAAGAAAGTTTTTAAACTCTAAACACTCTCGACCGCTTCACAAATACAATATATTAAATACACCATTGCGACTTGCCTCCTCCACAAGAAATCAAATCAATAAAAAAAAAAGCGACCTTTTCAATAAAAATAGAAATATTTAATAGTTTTTAAAACAAAACGAAGGTATATTAGTTTCAATTCCAACATAAATCATTTACAAAGGAGATAAAAATGATTAAGAAATTTATGTTACCTCTGCTTATGGCTATGGCCATGATGTTTTTCGTAGGCTGTGACGATGGTTCCAGTGATTCTTCCAGTAGTTCTGCTCTGAGTACCCCTAGTTGGATTCAGGGAACTTGGGAAGCATCCAGCTATTATGAATGGGAATTTACAAGTGGAAATGCAATACTCTACATGAGTTCAACTGAATATATCAATATTCAAGACTTAGCTGATTATGGTTACACCGTTTCAGATACGACTGGGGACTACGAATACAATTTCACTGTTAGCTACTCCGGAACAACCTACTATGATTACACTTTCACTTATGATGAAACTGATGCAACTATGACCTGGAACAACGTTGAGTTCACAAAGTCCACTGACTAAAATAGTATGGGGGAGCCAAAAGCTCCCCCGTTTTTTTTACAACTCCCCCAAAAAATCATCAATCATACGCCGGGCAATACTCCCCTGGGGAGGCAAAACAGGCAAATTATCCGCCCCGAACCACTGGGCATCAAGAATTTCCACCCCGTCCGGCACAGGCTCCCCCTCGGGACATTCGGCGGTAAAACCCAACATAAGAGAACGGGGCATAGGCCACTGCTGGGAATCAAAGTAACGGATATTCTTCACGTTTAAAGAGACCTCTTCCATGACTTCCCGGCGCACCGCGTCTTCCAGGGACTCCCCGGTCTCTACAAAACCGGCAATATGGGAGTAAAGCCCCTCGGGAAAATTCACATTGTGAGCCAGGAGAAGCTCTTCCCCCCGGGTAATCAAGACAATAACGGCCGGAGCAAAACTGGGGTAATAAAAAGCCCCGCATTCAGGACAGCGACGGCAGGACTCCTCCCGTTCCAATTCGGTCTTACTCCCGCAGCTGCCGCAGTAACGGTTTGTCCGTTCCCAGCCCAGGATCTGACGGGCCCGGGAAAAGGGGAACTGCTCCTCCCGGGGAATATCCCGGAAAACATCGTTAAAAGAGTGCCAAAGCCAACCTTCGGGCAAAGGGACCTCTTTTCCTTCCAGGCTTCCGCAAAAGAGAGAGATTTCTCTCTCCTCCGTACATCCCGTTCCCAAGCGGAACAGTTGAGTCGGTTCGGGCAAGTTCCGCTCACTTCCGGGAATCAGGAAATCGTGCGGAACGGGAGAGGCTTTCCGGGATGCCATCAGCCCTTCCTTTTCGGAGAAAATCAGCATAAGGTCGCCTTCCTGCACCTCGCTCATATTACATAATTGGAATTGGGGGGTAAACGTCATGGGTCGAGTATATCCCCGAATCAAGAGCTTGTACAGAAAGGCCCGACGGGATATTCTCTCAAGAGGAGAGAAAATGGAAAAGTGCAGTTTAAAAGATAGGGCCCTGCAAAAAGAGGGCCTCCTGGTCACGGAAGGGGCCTTTCTCTTCGAACGACTCCTGGAATCGGGGCTTCCCATTGAAAATATCTGGTGCTCTCCTGCGGTTTACGAAAAATACAACCTTGCCGATTATCCCTGCCAGGTTCTTTCCCGGGAGGAGCTTTCCCAAACCGCAGGATACAACTTCCACCGGGGCGTTTTAGCCCTGGCCCGGGCTCCCGAACTTCCCCCGCCTCCTTCCAATGAAGCCATTTCTGACCGGGGCATCCTGGTTCTCCCCCGCCTGGGCGACCCGGAAAACCTGGGAGGGATCCTGCGAAGCGCCCTGGGACTTGGAATTAAAACAGTCCTCCTGGGACCGGGAAATCCCTATGTATACGGGCGAAAAGCCCTTAGAAGCGGGATGGGAGCCCAATTCAAGCTGAATTTATACCGATTTGATTCGCCGGAAACTCTCTTTGACTGGAACGGGGGAAAACGTCCGGTCATCGCTACAGCCCTGGAAGAAAACTCCCTCTCCCTAAAAAAGTTCAGCCCGCCGGAGAAGTGGCTCCTTCTCATGGGTCACGAAGGGGAAGGTTTGGACAAGCCTTTTCTAAACAAAGCCGACTACAAACTAATTATCCCCCAAACCGAGTTTGTGGATAGCCTGAATGTCAATGTGGCCACCGGAATTCTTTTGTATCATCTTTCACACTAAGTATAGAAAATAAATTTGAAATTTCTGCCTTCATGAACGTTAATTAGATTACACGCATCATGCAATTAATCATCAGAAGGAGTTACGTCCATGAAGTTTTTTCAGAACAAAACCATATCCTTTGCCATCCCCCTAGTCATTATTCTTGTATTTGTTCTCATTCTGGCCTTTACAGCCCAAGCCTTCGTCATAGTTAAGCCCCTAAGGCATAACTTGATAGAATCACAACAAACGGACTATACCATTATTACCCAAGCCCTTGGGGAACTCATAGAGTCGGAAATTAATGAAAGCCTAAGACTCCTTAACAACGGAAGCGAAGAAATCAAACGCAGTCTTTCCACCAACTCCTATGATAATAATATGGAAAATCCCCCCCTCCGCAATACCATTGAACAGACAGTTATGGGGCTAAACCATTTAAATCCCATATTCCTGACGACCTTCTTCATGGACAGTGAGGGTATCGCACTTTCCAGCACAAATAAATCCCTCTTGGGAAAGGACCTCTCCTCCCGCCCCTACTATGATGCCATTATCAAAGAGGGGAAGATGAACTACATCTCTTCCGATGCTCTTGTATCACTCTCAACAGGTAAAACCACCATTATTCTCGCCTCTGCCATTCAAATAGAGGGAGAGAACCAATACGTTCTGGCCACATCCATTGACCTGGATGTCCTGGGAAGAAAATACATTTATGATAAGAATATCGGTGAAACGGGAGAAATGTTCGTTTTAGACGGACAGGGGCTTATCATTGTTCATCCCAATGAGGAACTTCGCTATACTTCAGCCAATGCCCTATCTCCCGAATACGGCAAAATTGTCTCGCAAAAGGAAGAAAAGTTCTTTGGTGTTATCAAAGAGGGGGACCAGTCAAAAAGGGCCGTAATAGTCCCCTTGGGCAGGACGGGATGGTTCTTTACTCTTACTATAAATATCAACGAAACAGAGAGTATCGTGTCCCAAATACGCACCCTCTTCTATATAAGCAATACGATTCTGATACTTTTTGTCTCCGCGATTATTGTCCTCTATCTTAAACACCGGGTAGTACAGAAGGTCAAGAAGCTTTCCGGCCTTATTAATCTCGCCTCTACGGGAGATTTGACAGAACGAGGCCTCACCCAGGGCTACGATGAAATCGCCGATATGACCGGCCACATTAATGAACATTTAAATTCATTAAGCAACTTCTTTACCGATTTAGCGGACAACCTTCACAATCTGGACGATGTGGGGGGGAATCTGGCATCAAACATGGAAGAAACTGCGGCGGCCCTTGTTCAGATACGTACCAATGTAGATGTAACACTCAACAAAATGGAGAGACAAAGAAACAGCGCCAACTCCACTGCGGCGGCCGTGGAAGAAACGGAACGGAATATAGAGTCGCTGGACCGAAATATTGCCAAGCAGAACGCCGATATTGACGAAGGAACCGCTGCCGTAGAAGAGATGGTAGCCCAGATAAACAGCATAACCACCTCCACGGAAGAAGCGGATAGCATTATGAGTGAACTAACCGCCTCTTCCCAAGTCGGCCTGGAAAACCTTACCGACGTAACAGCTACCGTTAAGGATATCTCCGATAAATCCCAGGCTCTGGAAAGCGCCAATACCCTCATAGCCGGGATTTCCGCCCGGACCAACCTTCTGGCCATGAACGCTGCCATTGAAGCGGCCCATGCGGGCGAAGCGGGCCGGGGATTTGCCGTGGTGGCCGATGAAATACGAAAACTGGCGGAACAGTCGGCCCTGCAGTCAAGCCAGGTAAAACAGAACATAACAGAAATTCAGCTTAGCATAGACGATGCGGTAGCCGGGGCCGATTCCACCAACGGCTCCTTCAATGATATTCGGGCACGAGTGGAAAAAATGGATCAGATTATCGGAGAGATTCGCGCCTCCATGGAAGAGCAGGCCGAAGGGGGAAGCCAGGTACTGAATTCCTTCAAAGAGCTCAGACATGCCGGTATGGAAGTGAAAGGGGGCTCTGCGGAAATGACCAAGGGCAACCGGATCATATTGGACGCCATGGAAGACCTCATCCATCTCCACGACGAAGTGGCCAGCGCCATGGCGGAAATAGACAATGGTATGACAGAAATCAATAAAGCCGCCGGAGCAGTAACACTCCTAAGCCAGAAGAACCGGGACAGCATAGGACATGTTAGAGAAAAGGCGGCCCTTTACCGAGTTTCCTAAAGAGCAGCAAGGACAAAGCTGATATAGTCGGCCAGAGAAACCATCAGGACTTTGAGATTTTGCTTAAAGTCCCGGTGGGTTTCCCCATCGGCACTGTCCGAGATTCCCCGGATTTCCACAAAAGGAACATGGCTAAATTGACAGGCTCGGGCTCCCCCGGCCCCTTCCCAGGCCACGGCCAAAGCCTTTGTCCGCCCGGCCACCCGTTCTTTGCTCTCCTCACAGCTAACCTCTTCATCGCCGCTGGCAATAGGGCCAAAATGTAAGGTAAAGTTACCGGAATCGCTGCCGCAACGTCTCATAGTCTCAATCAGCTCCCTGTCAGCCTCAAAACAGGGGATCAGCTGTTTCCGGGATGTTTTAATATCATGCTCAATAGTTTTGACACCAATAACGATGTCAAAAAGCTTCACATTTACCTCCAGGCTCCCGGCAGCCCCCAAACAAAAAACCCGCTCAAGACCATCAATATGATCAAGGTAAAACTGAGTCTGAACGGCAAACTGAGCCTTTCCCAAACCTCCCGGGGCAACATAGAGTTCCAGGCGGGGGAAATAGCTAATTTCTCTTTTATCAATTATAAATGGCTCCCCCACACTCAAACTCTTTAAACGCTCAAGAAAGGGGTTCAGTTCTATTTTTGTAGGAATTACAATTAATGTAGCCATTTCGCTAAGATGTCCTCAAAAAGGAGTGGATTTGGCTCAGAATCAAGGCAGGATGGCAACCTGGACTCGCAGCGTACACAAAGTACGTGAGAATCCAGGTTGTCATCCTAACGCAGAGTCTGAGCCAAAGGCGCCCTTTTTATCGTTTAAGAGGGAAACCGCCCTTCTCCAAAGTAACCACAACCTTGTCCTCCGAAGCACGGAGAAACTCGGGGGTCAGGGTCTTTTCCCGGTCCAGGAAGGTGGTACGGATAGTAACCGCCTTCTCCTCTTCACTCATCTTAAAGACATCCACAACCTTCACAGATTCGGCCTCTTTGATCTTGAGCTTGTTCATAACACGAAGAATATCGCCCACCGGCGTGCGGCTATCGGCCACAACGGTACAGTCGAAGTCACTGGAGGGGAACTTGGGCAGGGCCTGATACTTGGTCTTGTCCTTAATAGTCCGCTCCATGAAATCGGTAATATCGAACACAGCCACGGCCAGGTTACCTTTAATCTTGAACTGACGGGTCATTACAGGGTGGATCGTGTTAACAAATCCGCAGTTCTTACCCATCACCTTGATATTCAGGTACTCCGTAGGATGGACTCCGGCCCAATCGGCGGGAATAAGAGGGTTGGCAAACTTCTCGTTCATCGGCTCAAACTGGGCGTTCAGGTTGAGCATGCTCATAAGAGGCTGCATCACATTCAAAAGGTCCATGAAGGGGGATTCCTTCTTGTCAAAGAAAACCACGCCCAATTGGTAACGGTCCTGGCTGTAAGCCTCCCCTTCCAGCTCGACGTAGGAGCGGCCCATCTCAAAGAGACGGAAGGAGGGGAAGTTCTTCTGATTCTGGGCAGCCTTTTCCAGGAGAGTCGGCACCATGCTCGGACGCATACGGCTCAACTCGGGGGAAAGGGCGTTAACCAGGGTGAGTTTTTCATTCTTTACCGGCCAGCTGGCCTGATCGAGCAGCTTCTCCCCAATCATAGGATAGGTCATCACTTCCAGAGCCCGGCCGTTGTAAACCATAAAGTCCTGAATCTTTCTCTGCATCTGTTTGGCTTCGCTCAGGCGGGTGGTCTCGGCGATGTTGATGGGGGAGACGGGGGTGATGTTGTCATAACCGATGATTCGGCCGATCTCCTCAATAATGTCCTCTTCGAACTCAATGTCCTTGGTGGCCCGGTAACTGGGCACTTCCACGGTGAGTTTGTCCCCGTGATGAATAACACGGAAGTCCAGGGCGTGGAGAATCTCGATAATCCGTTCGGCGCTGATGTCCTCGCCCAGAACCCGGGCAATTTTAGCGGCGGAACACTCGATTTTCAGTTCCTTGGTGGGCTGAATGGCGTCTTCCTGCATGGAGCCGACCACAACCGCTTCGGGGCAGCTCTCCTTAACCAATTCAACCAGTCGCAGAATGGTCTGCTCCAAAAGGTTGGTATCCAGGCACTTCTCGTAGCGCTGGGAAGCGTCGGTTCTAAGGCCCAGGCGAACGCTGGTGCGGCGCACGTCCGCATCCTGCCAGTTGGCCGATTCCAGGAAAATCCGGGTAGTGCTGTCCTTAACGGAAGAGTCGAGCCCCCCCATGATTCCCCCGATACCGGAAAGACCTTCTCCGTCACACACCATGGTATCCGAAGCGATCATCTTTCGCTCCTGCTCGTCCAAAGTGGTAAAAATGCCGTCCTCGCCCATACGGCGCACAAGGATTTTACCGCCCTTAATAGTATCCCGGTCATAAATATGGTTGGGCATACCCGTTTCGAGCATAACGTAGTTGGAAATATCGACAATGTTGTTAATGGGACGCATGCCGCAAGCATTGAGCCGGTCCTGCATCCACTGGGGACTGGGCTTTATGGTCACATTGTCCATAGAGAGGCCCTTAAAACCCAGACAACAGGAGTCCCTGTCCACTTCAATAGTAACCGGGGGCTTCTCATCAGTATAAAGAGCCTTTAAGTCAGCCTTCCACTTGTCGGAGAAAACGTCCTTGAAGGGCTTACCGAAAACGGCGGCGAATTCCCGAGCCATGCCGTAGTGTCCCCACAGGTCGGGACGGTGGGTAATAGACTTGTTATCAATGTCAAAAATAATATCGCTGTCCGCTCCCAGGTGATCAGCCAGACTCTGACCAATAACGGCGTTTTCGGGAAGAATCATCAGCCCTTCGTGGTCGTCGCTCAGGCCCAGTTCATCTTCCGCACAAAGCATCCCTTCCGATTCGACACCGCGAATCTTCTTGGGAACCAGAGTAAAACCGCCGGGCAGAGTGGTACCAATACAGGCAAAAGGAACCTTCTTCCCCACTGCAACGTTGCCCGCTCCGCAGACAACGCACTTCTCACCGGCGCCGGTCTCAAAGGTCACCAAATTCAGCTTGTCCGCATCGGGATGCTTCTCGATACCGGTAATTTCTACAATTTTTACCGCCTTAAGGTGTTCCCCGGTGGTCTCAACCCCTTCCACTTCACAGGTGGCCAGGGTAAATTTCACTCCCAGTTCGGCCGGAGTAATATCCTCGGGAAGTTCTACGTAATCTTTTATCCAGTTAATACTAATATTCATTTATCTCTCCCCTAGTAAGCCTTGAACTGTTCCACAAAGCGCAAATCCCCGCCGTGGAGGTGGCGAATGTCGTCAATGTGATAGCGCATCATTACGAGCCGGTCCAGTCCCAAACCAAAGGCAAAACCGTTCCACTCATCCGGGTCGATTCCCCCGGCGCGGAGTACATTGGGATGGGTCATACCGCAGGGCAGAAGCTCCACCCAGCCGGTCTGTTTACAAACCTTACAGCCCTTACCGCCGCAGATCAGACACTCAATATCCAGCTCAAAACCGGGTTCTACGAAGGGAAAGAATCCCGGGCGGAGACGCACATTAACATCCTGCCGGAAAATCTCGGAAAGGAGGGTTTTCATAAAGTAAATAAGGTTGGCCACGGAGATATCCTTGCCCACCATCATACCTTCCAGCTGATGAAAGGCCATTTCGTGGCTCGCATCGGTGGCTTCGCAGCGGAAAACCTTACCGGGTCCCACGAATTTAAAGGGAGGCTTGTGGGCTTCCATACCGCGCACCTGAATGGTGGACGTGTGAGTCCGGAGAAGGTGCTCCATATCGGCAAACCAGAAGGTATCCTGCATATCACGGGCCGGATGGGTATCGGGAATGTTCAGAGCCCCGAAGTTGTGAAAATCGTCCTCGATATGGGGACCGTCGAGAATATCGAAACCCATGGAAATGAAGATATCCTCAATCTCACGCTGAATCAGGGTAACCGGATGAAAACCTGCGGAACGAAGCCCCTGAGCCTTTACCGCCTCGGTTAAAGAGATATCCTGCCAGCTCTTGGACAACTTGGCATTTACTTCGGCCGTCTCGATTTTCTGCAGCTGCTTCGTCAGGGAGTCCTGGATTTCCTGCTTAAACTCGTTAGCCTTGGCGCCGACGCTCTTCTTAACGTCCGCACTCGCCTCGCGCATCCCCTTGAGGATATCGTTCAGCTTACCCTTCTTTCCCAGATAGTCCGCCTTAAACTCGGCCAGACTATTCTGATCCTTCAAATCCTCCACGGACTTGCGGAACTCTTTCTGCAACTCTTCCAGCTTCTCCAGCATGGTATACTCCTTAGGACAAAAAAAAGACCCCCTTGAGGGAGCCGCTATTTACCGATTTACGATCAGGACTCCCTCAACAACCTTTTCCAAAAAAGAAAAAAGAGAAAAAAAAGCTAAAAAAGAAAGTGGTTCCTGTCATATTCTTTTCCATTATAGGGATATGGGAGATTGTGTCAATTGTTCCGGCGGGGTAAGGGGATTTTTAATTGTTCAGCCGGCAAACCCGGGGCCTGACGCCCCCGGCCGGGCTTTCCCCTCCAATTCGCTCATCCCGCCCGCTCATCCGGCTACCTCCGGGCCGCCGGGCGTACGGGGCTCATTTCTGGTCCAATCCCTGTTTGGAACAGTCAGATAATTGAAACGACTCGGGATTCCCATTTCGTTCCGGCCAAAGCATTCACTATCTTTCTGTCCATGGTGGCAAGATACCCTTCATGTGAATCGGCCAGCATGACAAGATAGGCATCGGTAACCTGCCGGTGCCCCTCCATGAGACGTCCCGGTCTTTCCGATAGAGCGAAATCTATAGCATCGGCCCAAAAATGATGCCCCTCCATTAATGTCAAATGTCTTAAAAGTTCACATGCCGTTTCTGGTGATGCCGGCCCTTCCATGATAACTGGATTCGCCGAAATCCTGATGAATCCCGTTTGTGTAACAGGACAGCTGGCCCAATCATGACGTCCCGTCTCATTGAACCACTCCCGGCTTCTCAGATGATGCTCATGATTAGGCCAGGCCAGAGCAATCAAAAGGTTAACATCGAGCAAGGCCGTACTCACACTTCATCCTCTGCCGACTTAATATCTTCCATGGATATGGTACGGGCCCCTTCGCGTACCTCGAATACAGGTAAACCTTCCTTAAAATCATAGGTTGTTTTTCTCTCCAGACCGGTTCTAAGCAGATCGGAAACAACATCGCCCATGGTGGATTTTCTTAAATCGGCCATGCTTTTTAGAGTACTTACAAGATCATCATCTATGTTTATAGTCGTCCGCATAACAACATCATAACATCACTTCATCATGATGTCAAATTCGATCAGCCTATCCCCCAACCTTGACAACACCCCCTTCCCCCACCTATACCTAAACAATGAACCGGGACAATCAAAACATGACCGCCTTTCTCTGGCACGCTTCACTTCTGGCCGTTACCGTGACGTTTACGGACATTAACACGGTCCTCCCCGCCATGATTCTGGGTATGGGAGGAAGCAATTTTCACTTGGGTATCCTCACAGGCATTATGGTGGGCCTCCCCCTGGCGGGGCAGCTCCTCTTCGCCGGTTTTCTCCACACCCGGAACCGGAAGAAACCCTTCCTCCTCTCCGGCATCTACCTGCGGGTTGCCGCCCTCTCTCTCCTTACCTTCTTCATTGCCTGGAACGGTTTTGACAAACTGAGCACACTTTTGGCAGGAATCTACGCAGCCCTGGTCATATTCACCCTCAGCGGAGCTTTCGCCGGTATAAGCTATACCAGCCTGGTGGGCAAATCCTTCGCAGGCGGTCTGCGCCGCAGCTTTGTTCTTCGAAAACAGGCCATCTCCTCTACGGGAATACTCCTTTCCGCCCTGGCCACTCGCCTCATCATGGGCCGCACAAGCAACAGCTATCCCCTGCTCTTTGGCCTCTCCGCTGCGGCCCTCCTTCTGGCAAGCGGCGGCTTCCTCTTTCTCCATGAAGAGACAGAAGCAAAACCGGCCAGTAAACTAACCGGCCGGAAAATTCTCCGGCTCATTCCCGGGTATCTCAAAAAAGATCCCACCCTGGCCCGTTATGTCCTGGTTTCCAATCTCCTGGGATTTGGCACAGTTCTCCTCCCCTTCTACATGGCCCTGGGCAAAGAGACCTACCGTTTTGACGGTTCCATGACGGGAAATCTGGTTCTCATACAGATTGGGGGAATGATACTGGGGAACTTCCTCTGGCCCAGGATAACAAAAAAGAGGGGCTTTAAGGGGATGTTATTTCTCTGGAGTATTTTGGGGATTATTACACCACCGGCAGCCCTTCTGGCATCGCGCCATCTGCCTCTGGAGGGATTCCTTCCCCTCTTCCTGCTTACAGGACTCTATTTGGGAGCACAAAAACTCACATCGGAAGCGGTGGTTATGGAAATAAGCAATGAAGAAAACCGGGCTCTTTATACGGGAATCATCGGAAGCTTTAATATATCTCTGGCTCTTTTTCCCATTCTAGCGGGAAGCCTCATAGGAAAAATCGGCTTTAGCCCCATCTTCCTCTTCGCTGCTCTCTCCGCCTTCGCAGCCCGGGTTTTAATTCAGGGAATGATCTGTCCTATTGACCGGAAAGGAGAGGAAGCTCCTCGCTAACAGACTCTTCCGACACAGGAAGGTAAACATGGAAAGCGGTCCCCTCTCCCAGTTCGCTCTCCACAGTTATCTCACCCCCGTGTTCCTGCACGATTCCATAAACCACGGCCAGCCCCAAACCGGTACCCTGCCCGGGCCCCTTTGTGGAAAAATAGGGATCAAAGATTTTCTCCATAACCTCTTTAGACATCCCTACCCCATTATCACTAACGCTAATCCGGGCCCAGCGCCCTTCTTCCAAAAAGCCGACAAGAGGAGAATCGGGCTCAACGGAAATCTCACACAGCTCAACACAAACCCTTCCGGAACGGTTTTCCAGAGCATGAAAGGCATTATTCACCATATTTATAACAATCTGATGAATCTGGGTTGGATCCGCCTTTATTCCGCCGCAGTCCCCTTCCAGATCAAAATGCAAATCCACACTCAAAGGAACTGCCGAGCGCATCAACCTCTGAATCTCGTCCATAAGGGGATGAAGACGGATTAAACTCACCCGTCTATGACTCTTCCGGCTAAAAGCCAATATCTGCCTAACAAGATTGGCCCCCCGGCCGCTGGCAAGAAAAATATCCCGGGCCTTGTGCCACGATTCGGACTCCTCCGGTAACTCCTCCATAAGCAGCTCGGCCAGCCCCATCACAGGGGTCAGAAGATTATTGAAGTCATGGGCGATTCCCCCGGCCACACTTCCCAAAGCTTCCATCTTTCGGGCCTGCTTAAGCTCCTCGGCTATCTGATTTTTTTCCGTGATATCCCGGGTAAAGCAAAAGAAATCATCCTCCTCCGGGCGATATTGGACAATAAGTTCCACCTCTACGGTACTACCGTCCTTACGTTTCAGGACAGTCTCAAACTGGGCATACCCTTCGTCCCGTATGCTTTGCCGACGTACCTCCATCTCATCGGGAGTCTCCAGGGCCTCGACATCCCAGATTTCCCTATTCAGAAGCTCCTCTTCTGAATAGCCCAGAAGCCGGCAATAGGCCTCATTCACTTCAAGAAACTGTCCGGCCCGGTTAGCCCTGTGAAACCCATCCCGAGTCGTTTTAAGGATGGAGCGGTAGAGTTTTTCCCGTTTTACAAGGGCTTCTTCCGTCTGGCGTAAATCGGTAATATCATGATGAATGCCGATAATTCCTTCCGGCTCCCCCTCACTATTCAGCTTTACTTCCGCCTGGTCATTATGTATGCGAATGGAACCGTCCGGAAAAAGCAGGCGATAGGTCTCATTAAATAGCCCCCCCCCTTTAAAGGAATCCTCCAGGGATTGCTCCACCCGCGCCCTGTCGTCGGGATGAACCGCAGAGAAGTACTCCTCAAGGGAAATCCCCCTCTCATCGTAGGGCAGTCCCAAAAGACGGAAAGATTCCTCCGAACAGTAGGCCCGCTCCGATTTTCCGTCCCAGGACCAGCTTCCCATCTTCCCCACGCGCTGGGATTCGACAAGGAAATTCCGGCTTTCCTCCAGATTACAGTGGGCTTTTCGAAGGTCTTCCAGGGTATCTTTCAGTTCTTTTTGATTTTTAAGGTAATTTTCTTCCAGGCGGTGAAATTCCGTAATATCCTCCATAAAGGAGATTGCCCCGGTCACCTCTTCCCCTTTAAAAAGAGGATTTATACGCACCCGGACCCGCCTCAGTTCTC
Source organism: Spirochaetales bacterium (assembly GCA_028533045.1). Classification (GTDB taxonomy): domain Bacteria; phylum Spirochaetota; class Spirochaetia; order DSM-2461; family DSM-2461; genus SZUA-368. The sequence continues at coordinate 76,269 of JAQQAP010000036.1, forward strand.
CGTCGGCCCGGACAAGTTCGCACTCCACCCGCTCCATAGACTCACCTGAATCCATAACTTGAATAAGAGGACAGAAGGCGGCGCAGCCCTTACCCTCTCTTCCCATAATATGATGACAGGAGAGGCCCGACAAGGCTAAGGAAGGGAGCTTATTCAGCTCTTCCGCCGCTTTATTGTGAAATATGAGTTTCTTATTTCTATCCCAGACGTAAACGGCTTCACCCATTCCGTCCAAGATGCGATGTTGATATGAATTGATATCCATGGGAAGAATTATAAGAATGACAGGACCGGAAGTCAAATGAAGGTAAATAGGGTTCTCAATAATTCAAAATCCGGCCCTGTCAGAAATTATTATAGAGCTCCCATGGGGCAGATGAATGACAGGTTTGTGACGATCCCGTGAAATTTACTCTTCCGCCGGTTGATGCAGGGTCAAACCCTTCTGATGAAGAAGCACATCCACCATCTTCTTCCGACCCGAGCCCAGAAGACGCTGCACCGTTCCCCGGGAGATTCCCATGGCTTCGGCCGCTTCGATTTGGCTCAAACCGTCGTAATCGCAAAGACGGAGAGCCTCAAATTCATCGAGCATGAGATCTTCTATAATCAGTTCACACCCCCGCACGCCGGAGGGCTTAAAAAGCCTTTCTCCTTCAATGCGGCGGCAATTTCTAACTTTCAGTTTTCGAGGCATAAAGCTATACTACGCAATTCGGTACATTTTCTCAACCAACCCGGACCAAAAACCCTTCACAGGATAGTCCGGATGGGCCAGAGAAGGTATCTCACATCGATTGACTGCACGCCTCACCTCATCGGAAAGAGGAATCTCCCCCAAAAGAGGAATCTCATTTTCCAACGCAAAATCCCTAATAGCCTGCTCCACTTCTTCGGAAAGACCGCTCTTATTAATAAGAATGGCCGTTTTCACACGAATCTTGCAGGCCGTTTCCCACACCCGCTTCATGTCATGGAAGCCGGAAAGGGTCGGTTCGGTAACAATCAGAGCCAGATCCGCCCCGGTTAAAGAAGAGATCACATTACAGGCCACCCCGGGAGGACCGTCAATCAAAACGCTCTCGCACCCTTCAGCCACAGCCCTCTCCTTTGCCCGCGTTCGTGTCATAGCCACCAGCCGGCCGGAAACTTCCTCTCCCGGAATCAGCCGGGAATGGACCATGGGCCCGTAGGCCGTCTTCGATTCAAAAAGCTCCCCCGTGTCGGCCGGCACAAGAGTCACAGCGCCGTATTCGCAAATATGTACGCATACCTGGCAGCCCTCGCATTTTCCCTTCTGGGGCAGAGTAGCCTTACCGTCCACCATACGAATCGCATCGAAGCGGCAGTAGTCCAGACATTTTCCGCAGCCCGTACATTTATCCGGGTCGAACAAAGCCTTATTGGTAGCCGAAATATCCTCCCGGGAGACAATCTCCGGCTTAAGCAGAATATCCAGGTCAGGCGCGTCCACATCGCAGTCGGCCACCACCGTATTTTGAAAATAGGGAACCAGCGAAGCCGTTACAGAAGTCTTCCCCGTTCCCCCCTTACCGGAAACAACAACAAATTCCTTCATAATCAGCCTGCCCTCCCCTGTCGAATACGACTCCAAAGATCTTCAAAAAGCGCCCGGCCCTCGTCGGACTCCCGGGCAATCAGTTTACCCTCAACAAGAATCTTCCCGTACTCCCGGGAAAAGGGCATCTTTCCCATAACAGGCAGATTTTTCTCGGCACAATAGGCCAACAGATCCTCTTCATTCTCGCCGGCCTTATTAATAAAGACCGCAGCAGGGACAGCCAGCTTCTCCAGCATCTCCACCACCATTTTCATATCGCTCAAAGCAAAGGGAGTCGGTTCGGTCACCACAAGGGCAAAATCGGCCCCTTCCGCAGCAGCCACCGCGCTGCAGGCACAACCGGGAGGAGAATCGATAATCCGGTAAGCCCGGTCCTTACCCTCCTCAAGCACCCGCTCAATCACTTTTTCTGCGGAAAACTCGCCCGTATTAATCACCCCGTCCATGAAAAGCAACCCATCCGATCTCTCAAAACGACCGGCCTGGCCCACTTCCCGCTCACCGTAAGTCACAGCATCCACAGGACAAACAAGGGCACAGCCACCGCAGTCGTGGCAGAGTTCGGACATAACAATATTCGTCTTTTTCGTGATCAAAAGGGCGTTGAACTGACAAAAGCGGGAACATTTCCCGCAGTGAATACATTTCTCTTCATCGATTTGGGGAAAACGGGCGTGAACGGGGATAGACCTCTCCAGGCCGGGGGCCATAAAGAGGTGACCGTTCGGCTCCTCCACATCGCAATCGAGCAGAGCCGCATCGGCCCCGGCCACCGCCGCCAGATTGGTGGAGACAGTGGTTTTCCCGGTGCCGCCCTTACCGCTTAATACTACAATATCCAGATTAAGCCTTCCTTAATCCGCCCCCGTGGGAGGGCGCCGTACGTTCGGCCAGTTTGCCATCATTATAGAGAGAAAGCAATTCGGAAAGATTTGCCGCCTCACCAATATGAAAAACCTTAATTTCCAACTGAGTCATAGCGGTCATAGCCTTGGGACCGACCTCGGGGGAAATAACCGTTTTCACCCCTTCGTCGGCCAGCATCTGAACCGTTTGAACACCCGCCCCGGAAGGGGACGCGGGAGCCTCATTATCGATGAACTTGCGGTTTCCCGCCCCATCAATCAAACAAAAAATATCGGAACGACCGAATCGTTCCTCCAACTGGGGATTATCCCCCTTATCTCGTACTGGAACAGCTATCATCTAATTCTCCTTTTCCTTCATTAAGCACGTCCTAATGATCGTGCTCGTGGTCACAGGCAGAACCGGTGGATTCGAGATTCCCGCTCAGAAAAACCTGAACATTCTGCTCAATCGCCCCGGAAGCCCCTAAAATAACATCAATGTTGTTCTGCTTAAACAGATTCACAGCCATCTGTCCCATACCGCCCGTCAAAATGACATCGGCCTTCTGCTCAGCCAGAAAAGCGGGCATAACGCCGGGCTCATGGGGGGGAGGAGTCACATAAGTCGTCTCCTTAACCACTCCGTCCTCGCAGTCAATCAGGGCAAATTCCTTACAGTGTCCAAAGTGGGACTCTACATTAATTCTATCGTTGGTGGGTACACCTATTCTCATTTATATCTCCTTTATAGCCAACAGGCTGATTTCACGCATGTTTTACGTGCATATGCACACAATAACCCCAAATCGGGGAGAAGTCAATATATTAAAAAAGAATTTTTGGCCCCCGTCCACCCCTCCGGGCCGGCCGCCGCTATGTCCGGGTAAGGGTGGCTTGCGCAGCAAACGCACGATCAGGGTCCGCTATCGCTCCCGTCCCGTCGGCCTAAAGCCCGCCGCGACCGCCTCCGGCGCCCCTCCCAGCGCTGGGGCAACTAGGAATGTGAACTTTATATATTAAGTTGAAATTTTATGGAAATAGTAGTGATTGTGTACTAAGATTAATCCAGCTGTTCACAGGACAGCCATAATTAAAAAAACCCTCTTTGAAGAGAAGGAGACAAAACATGAGAAAGATATTACTACCATTACTCATAGTGACTATGATCCTTTCCCTCGCCGGATGTAACTTTGGCATGGTGGAAAGCGTTCAAGTCATAGCCGACCCGACGGTCGAGATCGCTCTGGGAACCATGACCGATGTATTTACCGATGAAGTGGATATGGAAGGGGAAATACAGACCATGGTAGACGATATGGACGGTGTGGAAAGAACGGACAGCACCACAGGAGAAACCATAACCCTTAGCATGACCGAAGAAATGATTAGCATATCCATAGATGACTTCGCCGGTGAAAACATGGAACTCGACGCCATTAACGAAACCATAGACGAGGTCAGCTTCGAAATACCCGATATCTCCGTGTCCGAGTCTGTCAGCCAGGGTTTTGACCCCATCGACCTGCCCATCGACGCCTCCATCCCCACCATAGATATTGAGACTATTCCCGAAGTAGACGGAAGCGCGACACAGTCAACACCGAACATTACGGCCACCGGCTTTGACAGCCTTACCTTTGCGTCAGGTACCCTCACGGGAAATATCGCCGTAAGCGGCGGTTCGGGCAGCCAAACAGTGCAAATCACGTCGGCCACCATTGTCGATTCCAGCGATACGGACATAGTCTCCGCCAATAACACACCTATCACCGCAACGGACGATTTAGACTTCGATCTAACCGGTGTCACCCTTCCTTCCACCTTTACCATGGACTTGGAAGTAACCGTCAGCGGGGCCACCCTGGGCAACACCTTTGATCTGGCCGTAAGCTGTACCTTCTCCGGGGACACCACCGTTTCGGCAGCCGAAGGTATTACCGTAGACGAAAGCGTAACGGACAGCATTTCTATTCCCTTAAGCAACAGCGAACTTGTGGAAGCTACGATAGACGACGGAGAAGTCGACATTGACCTGACCTTTGATTCAGGCTGGTCCGGACTGACTCAAACTATGGACCTCACAATGACACAGGGAGGTTCTACCATTTCCAGCGTAACCGGCGTTACCATTGGGGACGATCCCGAATGGGACCTCTCCGGGGTTACCATAGGAAACGGGAACATAACTCTCGATTACACCATTTATGTGGAATCCACTTCGGCCAATTCGGCAACCTTCTCCGTTTCCTCCGGAACAGATGAAATCACCGGGACTGCAGCGGCCAGCGTAACAAGTTTTAGTTCCGTTGTAATGGACGCGTCCGAAATGGACTTCGATAACTCCATCACCAATGACATAGGAAGCGACATTACGGATCTGGTCGATGTAATAACCTTCGACGAAAATGCCAATATCAGCCTTAGCCTGATAAACGATCTTCCCACCGGATCTGACATTACCGTAACCATAAACGCCCCGGAACTGGAGATTAGCAACGAAGCCAAAACATTTACAGCCAATACGACGGCCGGAACAGAAAATACCCAAACCTGGGCTGTCCTCTCCACCGATCATACCCTGGATATTACGAGTGACCTGGATGACTCAGACCTTAACGGAACCAATGATATTGACTTTGACCTTTCCATCAGTCTTTCCAACTATGACGATGCCACCCAGCAGCTAACCCTGACGAACGTAAGCGCCAATGAATCCTACAGCCTCTCCGGAAGCGTTACGGCCAACCTGGATATAGCCAGCGTTAACATTACCGGCGGAAATGTAAGCGATCAGTATCCCGGTACCGGTGACGACCCTCTGGACTTTTCCGAAATAGGAGACTTCCTCCCCGATGAACTCTCCTTCTCCGATATAGCAGCCAGCATGGAGCTGGACTTCGGTGGAAACTCCTCCATCTCCTTCGACGCCATGATCTACGCCGAATACAGCGACGGGACAAGCACATTCTATGAAAATCTTGTTGGGGTTGATGCCGACGATAACGGAATCCCCGAATCGGCGGAAAGCTTTGACAGCACGTCCGATTCTCCCGATCTGTCCGGGCTGGCAAACATTATCAACGACCGCGCTTCGGACATCATCATCTACTACGACGTGGACATCACAAGCGCCACAGTATCCCTGGATGAAACAGCGGACGAACAAAATGTAAGCGCCACCGTTCTGGCAACCATTCCCATGGCCCTGGAAGCCTCGGCCAACGCCTCCCTGGAAGATGAAGACGGGTTCCCCCTCATCGAAGCGGCCGACGAAGACCTCTTTGGCCGGGACGGTTCCTCAGACGATGAAGATCTTAACGATTATCTGGATATGGTCAGCGCCGCCACCATAGAAGTGACCTTCGAAAACCCCATAGAAACGACCGATATAAGCGACGGGGAATACGACCTTCTTGGAATAGGATTCACCATGACAGAAGCAACAAACCCCACATATGATGACGGGACCGAATATGCGAGCTTTGAACTAACCGAATATTTTATTCTGGTAGCAGGAGAATCTACGACTCTGGAAATAGACCTAACTGCGGACCAAATAGAAAGGATGGTGGAGGATGACGAGTTCATGCCCTCCTATGACATCTACCTCATGGGTCCCACCGATACGGACGGGGACGGTACGGACGACTTCGACGGCACGCACAAATTGGTTAACGGCTTCGACATGGACCTAAGCGTTACCATGACCATTCAGTCCGACGTGGACTATACCTACGACTTCGGAGGTGACGAATAATGAAAAACACAAACAAAAAAGGCCTTTGCCTCCTCTTTCTTATGTTTATTTCCTTTGCTCTGAGCGCCAACCCGCTCCAGACCTGGGATCACGACTTCAACCCCGCCCTTTTAAGTACGGGGAATAGAGAATACGTAGAACTGGGTATGTCCCTGGACGCCTCCCTCTCCAACAGCTACTTTACCCTTCAGGAACTCTTCCCCGAAGACAACGTACTCGTTCTGGACTTTAACGAAATGGCCGACGAACTGAACGGAAAGGATTTGAAATTCGCCGCATCAATAGATATGGAACAACACTTTGTGGTAACCCTGCTCGATGTGAGCGTAGGACAATACGTAACAGTGGAAGGGGCTGTTGCCACAGCTGTTCCCAACAATGTCATTGAAGTTATTGCCGACGGAATCTCCATTGGAGAAAGCAACAGCGATACGGGAGAAATCTATGCCAAAGTTTTTGCTACGGCGGGAATGTACGGCGGATACCGCTGGAAAGACAAATGGCAGTTCAGTGCCAAGTTCGGTGCGTTTACGCCCCTTATCTATAGCGACGGCGATGCCAATTTTAGCTATAGCGCTCTTAACGAAGATGACGGCTCACTCTCCGCTTCCGCCAGTATGGAGATTCCTCTCTACTCTCTTTTTAACATGGAAGACAACGAGATCGACGCAGGCTCCATCCCGGAATACTTAGGTTACACCATGGACTTTGGCGCCATTCGCGTAATAGACGACAAACCGGCCTACGGTTTTAGCCTGACCGGCTTAACCGTAGCTTCCGCTGTGATGCCCTACACGAATACTGTTACCTACTCTACCAGCATAAGCACAGACAATATTCTCGACTATGTCGATGATGAGGATAGTTTAACGGAAGAGTCGGAAGATGTGGATATTGTGACCACCGAAGAGAATTACAAGGTGAGCATGCCCCTGGCTATCGGCGGTTTCTACCGGCTCACCGGCTACCCCAGCTTCATTGACTGGATTGGTACGGGAGAAATCACTCTTGATGACGGAAGTGTGTACCTGGCAAGCGGTATAACGGCCGAAGGTAATATCTTCCCCCTCACCGCTTTAAGCCTTTCCCTGGACTACGACAAGTTCTTCTGGGAAACATCGATGGGACTCAGATTCAATGTGAGAGTCATTGAAATGGGCGTCGACGTAGGGTTCTCCAACACCCGTTTTGTAAAGATGTTCAGCCCCTCCGGCGTAACGGCAGGGTTCTATATGGGTATGGGTTTCTAGATTTTATCGCTTTGACTTTTGGCCGGTTCCTTCGGGGACCGGCTTTTTTTTATAGCCTCAATAGCTTATTTCAAACTGATCGTACTGACCTGTCCCTTTTCCTTCTTCCCGGAGCACCCCGGACACATGAGCGCCGGAAGGCCCCCTGTTCACCGCCTGCTCAAGCTTATCCAACCCTGCCGGATCGCCTTCGGCCCAAATCTCCACGGAACCGTCAAAGTTATTTTTTACCCATCCGGTCAATCCCAAATAGTGAGCTTCCCGCCGGGTAAAATAGCGAAAGCCGACCCCTTGGACAATTCCCCTAACAACCATACGACATGCTTCCATGAGAGCCTCCCTATGAAATATAATTCTTTCTCATGAACTCCCGCCACTCTTTTTCTATCACAGCTGGGGAAGTGTTAGTCAAGATTTCCAGATTAGAATAAAAATCTCCCTTTTGAAAAAAGAGATTAACTATCCCCTCTTCACCATATTTTAAAATAAGATAGCTATAAATAACCGGGCTTTGCAGATAAGCGGAAGTCAATGTAGCACTGTCCCAAGCCCCGGATTTACCCTCCATAACTTTCCACTCCAAAATACCGTCTATCTCAATACTGGAAGATATACCTGATTCGTTAAGGCTTCCGTTGGTAAAACCCATCTGGTAGTAAACGGCAATTCCCTCTATAAACCATCCGGGGATGTTCTCTGCAACGGAACACTCACTGTTTAAGGTAAAAGCATGAATCAACTCATGTCTAATAGTATTATCCCAATTTGGCTTGTCCTTAGCCATATTTAATGAAATACCATCCTTACTGCAATAAGCACTGAACTTACTGTTATTATAATGAGCGGCGAACACATCCTGTTCCATAAAATAAAGGCTATACAATTCGCCTTTTTCACTATTTGCAGGCCTGTGGCCGATTTTTTCCCAAACCTCAATAAAGATGGTATCTATAACTTTGGCCCGTTCTCTTACAAAGGTCTCATCTTCTCTGTAATATAATCGACAATATTCCGTATCTATATATTCCCATTCAAGACCGCCTCCCAAACTACCATTTTCAAGAAAAACCAGTTCGCCCCCGTATTGATAATAAAGATAGGACTTGCACTGTTCTTCCAATACGGTTCTATTCTTATTGGTCAGTTTTTCAAGATTAGTATAAAAATCCCCTTCTTGATAAAAAAGCTCAATTATATTCTGCTTTCCGTAATACTTGATAAGATAGTCATAGGTGGCGGAAGCCTGATTATAAATAGCCGCTCTTTCTACTGCCGGCCACTCGCCAGAGGAGCCCTCAATATTGCTCCAGGAATAAAGCCGGTCTTCCCGAATCATCTCATTTATAATTCTCCGGTCCAAATTTCCCCGGCCCATACCCATCTGATGATATAAGGCAATCCCTTCCCGGAACCAGGAGGGAACATTAACGGCCAGGGAATCGGCGCTGCTTAAGGTAAAGGCATGGATGAGCTCATGTCGTAATGTTGATTCCAGGTCGCGGTCATCCTTTTTCTCCAGATTAACGCAGATAAACTTATATCGGGAATTATGACCGGCCCTTGCAGGGGAATCGGTAAATTGGGAAAAAGATTCTCCCTCGGAAAAGAAAATACGGTACCTTCCCCCGTCTTCCGGCCGGGGTTGTGGTGGATGGGGAATCGTTCGGAGTATTTCCCTGTAAATCCCGTCAATTCTCCGGGACCACTCTTTTACAAAAGCATCCTCTGAAGTATAAAAAAGTCGGAAGTATTCTGTATCAATGATTTTCCAGTCATGATATTGCTCTATTCGGCTTTTACTTACACATCCGGAAAAAATAACTAAGCTAATAAGCAAAATGAATAGGGATTTGATAGATGCTTTCCCTTTCACCGCGATTCTCCTTCTTTTGACAGGCTCTATGATACTACGGGAAATCCCGGTCGTCAAACTAACCGTTTACGATTATTTAGTCTTGACGAGGCGTGTACTACGATTATAATACTCAGACAGGAGAAGGCCATGGATTTTTTTGATGTTGTTAAAGCCCGTTACAGCTACCGGGGGGAGTTCCTGGATAAACCGGTTCCCAGAGAAGATTTAATAAAGATCGTTCAGGCCGGACTGGATGCTCCATCGGGAAGAAATTTCCAAACCACCGAATTTATTGTGGTTGATGACCCTAAGGTTATTAAAAAGATTCAGGCCCTGCCGGACGGCAACAAAGCTCTCTGCGGCGGAAAGGCCTACATCCTTTGCCTAATCCCCAAAGAACAGGACGGAACAGGGGAAACCGAGTTCCTTCTGGAAGACTGCTCTGCTGCTGTGGAAAATATGCTTTTGGCCGCTACAGCCCTGGGATACGGGTCGGTGTGGATAGACGGCTGGCTCCGCTCCCAGAACAGGGGTGAGACCTTGGCCCAAATCGCCGGAGTGGCAGCGGATAAAAAGGTACAGATAATCCTCCCCCTGGGAGTCCCGGCGGAAGAGACAGAAAGGAAAGCGAAAAAAAGTTTGGAAGAGCGGGTTAAATTCCTGTAAGCCTTCTACAAATAAAAACCGGCCCAACGGACCGGTTAAAATAAGGAGGAGTCTTTGAAAAAAACAATCCCTGCTGCTACTCAGGATTATCACTCTTACACAAGAAACCACCCAATCCGTCGGGGGTTACATTTTATTTAAACTTTTTGTAAAAAAGTCTCTCTCCTACAGTGAGACCTTAAAAGAACTCACCAATTCACCGGTTTTCCGGTTTAGATCTTCCGTTTCTGCGGCTATTTCCGTAAGTTTGGTCAGACTCTCCTTAACGCTGCTATTCTTATCCATAATCTCCCGGGAATTATCGAGGGAGGCCTTGCTGTTACTTTCCAGCTGTTCAAACGCCTGCAGAAGAGAGCGGCTCTGACCGGCCAGGGCCTCGCCCAACTCATTCAGCTTACCCGAAAGGTCACGGGTCGTCACAAGCTGATTCAAGACTTCGCGATTTGCCGTATCATGTTCCGCCATGGAATCGGCAATAGAAAGGGATTCCTCCCGAATATGCTCCACACCTTCCTTCATTCTCTCAAATACGATACCCGTTGCTTCGGCAACCCCCAGGGAAGTGCGAATCTGTTCCATTATTGTTCTAAGACTCTCCGCACTCGATTTGGTATGGATGGTCGTATTTTCCGCCAAAGTCCGGATTTCATCGGCCACCACGGAAAACCCCCGTCCCGCATCACCCGCATGGGCCGCTTCAATGGCCGCATTCATGGCCAGAAGATTCGTCTTGGCGGCGATACCGGAAATCATATTGTTGATACCTATAAGGCTTTCGGATAAGTCGGAAACACCGGAGATAGCTTCAATGGTTTTGTTTACACTCTCCCCACCCTGGTCAAAATCCAGGGCCAACTGGTCCGTATTCTCCTTAACACGCTCCGTTCGTTTGGACACCTCCGTAATGGAGGCAATCATCTCCTCTACGGCAGCGGAAGACTCTTCCACACTTCTAGACTGGTTCCCCACATATTCAACCGTACGGGACACGTTCTCCGCCAGAGTCCGCCCCGTATTTATAGAACCGGCCACAACCATATCACCGGCTTCGGTGATTTCCCTATTCCGATCCAAAAGACCCGTAATTTCCCCCATGCGCAGGGAAGAATCGTTAACGCTTGTGTTCAAGTCATGCTGTTTATCGGCCAAAGCTCCATACACCTGCCTGGTCTCGCCCATATGATCGGTAACAATATCACTAAACATATTTATATAGCGGCTTATAGCCCCCAACTCATCAATGGAGGATACGGCGATTCGCTTGGTAAGGTCCTTATCCCCCGAAACCATCTCGGCAAGTCTGTCATTTATAGATGTCATAAGCATCCCCATATTTTTAGATGCACGAATAACAAGAGCCGCACTCAAAACTATAAAGAGCAAAAGGGGAAAAGAGTTCGCTTTGATAATATAATGAAAGATTTCACTCTTCCCCAGTACTCCCGAGGCAGGCATTTTATAGATAGAATTCACCGTTACAAAAATAGAAAGGATGGAAGCGGATAAGACCATGTAGTTGGGAACGATAACCCACTTGGATTTTTGTCTTCCCACAATGCTTTCTACAGGATAATAGGTTATATTCTGCTCGTTTAGAAAAGTTAAGACAAAACGATCGAGACTCACATAAGAGTAACCTGCCCCCAATAGCCCATAGCTCAACATATAACCGCAGAACACAATGGTATCAATAGAAGATAATCCTACAACCAGATGGATATGAAAATAAAGAACCACTTCGTAAACAAAGAATAGGAGAATATATAATACATAAACCTGTAAGGGGATTTTTCCCAAAGAGAGAAGATACTCGTCCCAGGCCTCCCGATCCTCACCCAGGGAACTGAAGTCTTTCTCCCCATATTTCGCCAAAGGCCTTAATAATAAAAAATATACGATTAACAGAGCAAGGGAGAGAACAAACCAACCTAATAAATATGAAAGAGATAGACTATTTCCTTCAGTTAAAATTATAAATCCCGGGATTTGCGATAGCACAAAAATCGCCGCCGAAGCCATACAGTAATAGTAAAATTTCAACATCTTCCCCATGACCCACTCCTCTAAGACAATACATCTCTATACAAGCTATATGAATACTATACAATATTAACAGGCACTTTGGGATACAAAAAAAAGAGATGTTCATAAAAACGTCATAGATGGCAGCCTTCATTCGTGCTACTATAATCCCATGAAAATCCGTAACGCCCAGAACAAAGATATAGACGATTTAGTCCGACTCCTCAAAGGACTCACCGAGCTGGAGGCATCCTTCGACTTTGACGAAGAAGCCCATCGAAAAGGTCTAACTCTGCTGATTCAGTCCCAACCCGCCAGCTGTGTAGCCGTAGCCGTAGCCGTAGCCGAAGAAAATGGCAATATTTGCGGCATGTGTACAGGCCAAACGGTTATCTCCACAGCCATGGGCGGGCCTTCTGTCTGGGTGGAAGACGTGGTGGTCCATCCCGATTACCAACGGCGAGGGGTAGGCTCAAAGCTTCTGGACTTCCTTGAAGAGTGGGGTGTAAGCCGGGGAGCCGCCCGTTCCCAGCTCCTCATAGATAATGATAATGAATCGGCCCTGAAATTTTACAAGCAAAAAAAATGGCAGGAAACCAATTTCTCCTGCCTGCGTAAAATGTCCTGACAGGGCTATTTGTTGGACCCCATAGTGAGCCCCTGAATAAAGTAGCGCTGCAAAAAGATAAATATCCCAATGGTGGGAATAGTAGCCATAAGGGCTCCCGCAATTATGACGGTCCAGTCCATCACGTACTGTCCCTGCAGTATGGCCAATCCCGCCGTAACGGGCATCATTTTGCTGGTTCTCACCAGAATCAAAGCCCAGATATAGTCGTTGAATATCCAGGTAAACTCCAGAGTGGCTATGGCCGCGATGGCGGGAAGCACCAGGGGTAGAATAATCTGATAGTAAATTCGAAATTCCTTACACCCGTCGATTCGGGCCGCTTCGGAAAGGGAACGGGGAATGGTTACCATATAGTTCCGCAGCACAAAGGTGCAAAACCCCAACTGAAAAGCCGTATGTATACCAATAAGCGCCCAATAGGTGTCGTATATTCCCAGCTTCTCCGAAAGTCTAAAGACCGGGAGCAGCAAAATCTGGAAGGGAAGCATCATCCCCCCGACAAAGACACTCAAAATCAGCTTTCTGCCCTTAAATCGGAACTTGGCCAGGGCATAGGCGGCCAGGGAAGAGAGCCCCAAGGTAAAGATTATGGAAGGCATGGTGATAATAAAACTGTTGGGCAAAAAAGTCTTTAACTGCCCCCGGTTCCAGGCATTCCTGTAGCTGTCCAGACTAAGCGTTTTGGGCAGGGAGAGAAATCCCTCGGTCAAAAGCTCTGTGTTGGACCGGAAGGAAGTCAGAATAGCTACTATCATGGGGAGGAGCCACAGGAAGGTCAACAAAGTCAGACTAAGGAGCCCGAAGATTCGTAAAAGAAGATTTTTTTTCGTTACCATCGGATCTCCCTAATAGTTTTCTTCCTGGTTAATCTGTCCCAGGTACATAATGATGAATCCCAAACTAATCATAAACAGTATGACCGCAATCGCCGCGCCGTAACCCATGCGATAGTTGTTAAATGACTGAATGTACATGTAGTTAGCCAGTACGCTGGACCGGTTAAAGGGGCCCCCGCGGGTCATAACGGAGACAAGGTCAAAAGCCCTAAGGGAATCGATGATGCTTATGACCACAACCACAACCGTAATGGGCTGAAGCTGGGGCAGAATCACATGGCGAAAAGTCTGCCAGCTATTGGCCCCGTCAATTTTAGACGCCTCAATCAAAAAAGTATCCACCCCTTGAAGTCCGGCCAAATAGAGAATCATCACATACCCCACCTGCCGCCAGACGGCTACGGTTATAACTGAACCGAGAACCAAATCGGGATCGCTGAGCCATCCTTTTGCCATATAATCCAATCCCACCGACCGCAGGACCGCATTAATCAGCCCCTGAGCCGGGTTGTATATCCAGGACCAGACAAGACCACACACCACGAGAGAAAGGACCATGGGAGAGTAAAAGCTCGCTTTGAAAAACTTTGATCCCGGAACCCGGCGGTTCAGCGCCATAGCCAAAGCCAGCCCCACCGCAACGGGAACAGTGATAAAAAAACCAATCCAGATAAAATTGTTCTTGAGAGACGTATAGAACACGGGATCCTTAAATAGTTTTATGAAATTATAGAACCCTCTGAACTCGGGCCGGGAAAGGCCGTCCCACTTTGTCAGGCTCAAGTAAAAAGTATAAAACATGGGGCCGATTACCCAAATCAAATAGATGACGAGGGGAACGGCCAGGAACAACCAGGGCGTCAGGTCTCTTTTGAAATTTTTGTTCATAGAAAAAGGAACCTCCTTGAAAAGAACGGGGGGCCGGCCCCCCGCATCGAAGACCGCTTACTCGGAAAAAATGTCCTGACGGGCTTCTTCCAGCCTCTTGCAGAGCCGGTCGATATCCTCAGGCGTGTGTTTTTCCCACAGTTCCATAAAGGAGTCCATACCAATATTGGCCATTTCCGGCGTAGTGTCCCGGTCAAAAAACTGGGCCACGTAGTCCGTATTGTTGATCATTTCGATACCTTTCTGCTGGTTTTCGTTAAAAAGGCTCAGATCCACATCGCCATTGGTATTCAGCCGTCCCATCTCTTTAGCAAAGTATTCCTGGGTTTCCTTGGAGCCGAAGTGAGCTATCAGTGCTTTAGCCCCTTCCGGGTTGGCCGTATTGGCGGGAATAAAGTAACCGTCCGTGGGAGCGTCCTCTCCCACAGGCAGGGAAGGATCGTAAATGGGAAAGCGGAAGAAGTCCAGGTCCTCCACATTTTCCGCCGGATAGGAGTCCCGGATGAAGTCCCCCATCAGATACATGGCAGCGCTTTCGTTCAGCATAAAGGGAATAGCTTCGGACCAGCTGTAGGCGGCGGGATTTTCGATGAAGTAGCCCTTATCTATCATGCGGCCCCATTCGGTCATGACCGCTTTCACCCGATCATCCTCATAGCTTTCCTTACCCAGCATCAGATTCACATGAAATTCGGGCCCGTTCATTCTCATATTCAAATAGTCGAACCAGGCAGCCGCCGTCCAGCGATACTTTGTACCGATCGTAAAAGGCGCCACACCATTAGCCACCAGGGTATCGCAAACATTCATGAACTCATCCCAGGTCTCGGGTACTTCCAGGTCATATTTTTCAAAAACAGAAGGCCGGTAATATACAGCCCACCAATACCAGGAAGTGGGAAGGAAGTACTTATTCCCGTCCACGGTACTCATATTCTGCCAGCCCTTGGCATAGGATTCATTCCAGCCCTGCTCTTCCCACACATCGCTTATATCCAGGATCTGTCCCTTGTCAATAAAGAAACGGGCCCGGTTACCGGCGAACCAGGTAAGCAGGTCGGGAGGGGTTGATGAGGTGAGGTAAGCCCGAATGGCCTGCTTGAAGTCCTCATGGGCCACGATGGAGTGGATAACTTCAAACTCCGGATGGGCTGCCTGAAATTCGGCCACCATCTGTTCGTCCGCTGCCCGGGGCTTGGGATCGCCGTGCATGGAATTATAAATAATAACGGTTTTTCCGCTGTCCGAAGCCTCATCGGCATTTTTGCTACACCCCGCAAAGACAAAGAGAGCCGCAAAAAGCAGTAAGATAATCTTTTTCATATTTCCTCCAACTTCTAACTTGTACATCTATGATAAGCCCCCTCTTTAAAAGCGGTCAACGTGAACTTATTAAGCATTCTTTAACTATTTGAAGATTGGCGGTTCTTTTCCATCGTCCCCAGGGGAAGGGCTATCGAAAATGGTTGCCAGCCCCTTTTTCGGTGATCTTTTTTGTTGCTAAATGATTATTTATTTCATTTACGTCAAAAAGATGATTGGCAATTATAAATTTATTCGGTAAAATATAAATATATGAAGCTGCAGGAATCGGGATACGCCTTTTCTCTTCTCTCCGAACAGGATGTCCGCCTCCCCTTCTTTCTCGTTGGGGCCGGGGTCAACCACGAACAGGAAGATGTGGAGCGCCCCTTCGGTTATCCCCACTACCAGTGGATTCATGTGATCAAAGGAAAGGGCATCCTTACGGACAGGGACGGGAAGACCCATTTCGCCGGGGAAAATCAGGGTTTTATCCTGAATCCCGACGAAGCCCACAGCTATAAAGCGGTGGACGCTCCCTGGAGAGTTTACTGGCTCACCTTCGGGGGCTATCATATTGAGAGACTCCTGAGTACCTTTCAGCTGAACAAAACCGGCGTCTATAACATAAGTCACCGGGAAGAACTCGACTCCCAGGTCCAAACCGCTCTGGAACTCATCAACTCCCGCCACGGCATGCGCGCCCTGGACTGTTCCACCCTGGTTTACAGCTTCCTCACCGACCTTTACCGCTACACCAGCCAGAGCGACGACTCCCCCGCCCTAAGGCACAACAAAATAAACCCGGTCCTCCGTTATATGGAAGACCACTACAAAGAGCTCATCACCATTGATCAGCTGGCAGGGGTCCTGCAAATCTCCCCCCAGCACTTATGCACCCTTTTCAAACAGGCCCTCGACACGCGGCCCTTCGAATACCTTAACGCCCTGCGCATTCATCAGAGTAAATACCTTCTTAAAGGGCATCCGGAACGGCGCATTAACCAAATAGCCAAAGAGTGCGGCTTTGAGAGTAACGCCTATTTTACCACCATGTTCAAAAAGCAGACCGGTCTGACCCCCAGCCAGTTCAGAAAGCTTCACGGAAGGGCCTAAACCAAAAGTCCCCCATAGCAAGGAAAGTTAGAAAATCAGCCTGATTAAATAGAAGAGGAAGCCCCCCAAAAGCAGTCCCCCCTCAATCCGGGCCAAAACCTTCCCCGAACCCATCATGGGAAAAAGCACCGCCGTCAGCCCCAAAAGCCACAGAAGATCCCGGGAAAGGATATCCCCGGGCACAGGCAAAGGAGAAATAAGAGAGGTCACCCCGATAATCCCCAAAAGATTAAATATACAGGAACCTATCACATTCCCCACAGCCATATCGCCCCGCCCCTTAAACGCGGCTACAACGGAAGTAACCAGTTCGGGAGCGCTCGTTCCTACGGCCACCACGGTCAAACCGATCACCGTATCGGGAATCCCCAGGCCGGAAGCCACAGCCACGGCTCCCTTCACCAGAAGATTGGCCCCCACAGCCAATCCGGCAATTCCCACAGCCAGGGCGACACCGTTCAATAGCAAAGCCGCAGCTCCGGAACGCCCAAAGGAGGCCGTCTGGGGCGCTTCACCGGAAGTCACTTCCGCAATACCCCGCTTATCCAGAACCACCGCATAAGCCATAAAAGCCGCCAGGGCAAGGGCCAAGAAGCCCCCTTCCAAACGATCCACCTGCCCATCCCGGCTCAAAAGGAAGAACTGCAAGGTGGCCAGCATCATAACAGGCCACTCAAATTTCATAGTATTTCGCCCAATACTCAAGGGGCGGATCAGAGCGGTCACCCCCAAGACAAGACCAATATTCAGCAGGTTCGACCCCACCGCATTCCCCATGGCCAGTCCCGGATTCCCCCCCAGGGCAGATTGGGCGGACACAACCAGCTCGGGCATGGAAGTCCCCGCGGCCACCACCGTTAAAGCCACTACGGAAGGAGAGATATTCGCCGCCAGAGCCAGCCCTCCCGCCCCGCGCACCAGAGCCTCGGCCCCGGCAATAAGAATGGCCAGCCCGGCCAGAATCAGCAGCCAGTTAATCAGCATAAACAAGCCCCCTAAAATTACTTCTTACCATGGAATCCGGTTTCTTTCAAAAGATAGTCGTAAACCGCGTTTTGTGAGCGGTGGGGCTCCTTATCATCCTCTCGGTACTTGTTCTTCAAGTCCTTGTCCAAAATACGGGCCTTCTGGTTATCCCGCCACTGGATATCAAAAATATCGCGGAGCTGCTTCTTCAAATTCTCCTGGTAAACAGGACAGGTCACTTCCACCCGCCTATCGATATTCCGTCCCAGCCAGTCGGCGGAAGAAATATAGGTCACCCGCTCCCCGCCGTGGCGAAAAATAAAGAAACGGGCATGCTCCAGGTATTTATCCACAATACTAATGGCCTTGATATTCTCGCTCCAACCCTTATGCTCCGGGGATAGGGAAAATCGACTCCGCCCGATAATCTTGATCTTTACACCGGCCTGACTCGCCTCATAGAGCTTCTGAATCATCCCTTCATCACTCAGATTGTTAATTTTCAGGTGAATATAGGCCCTCTTCCCCTGTTTGGCAAAGTCAATTTCCTTATCGATCAGCTCGCACATGCGCTGGCGAAAATTGTAGGGACTCACCACAATATGCTTGTTCTGCCTGTGGCGGTAGTTATTCTCAAAGAACTCAAAAAGGGAGGAAACCTCCTCCAAAATACGGGAATCGGCGGTAAGAAGAAAACAGTCCGTATAAAGGGCCGCCGTATTTTCGTTCAGGTTCCCCGTCCCAACTCCGCCGTAACGGACAATCTTGTTCTTCTCCCAGCGCTCAATCACAAAAGTCTTGGAGTGAACCTTCAAACCGGCCACCCCAAAAATCACCCGTACATCATTCGCCCGCAGAACATTGGCCCAGTAAAGGTTGTTTTTCTCGTCAAAACGGGCCTGAAGCTCCAGAACAACCACCACTTCCTTGCGGTTTTTGCGGGCGTTTATGAGAGCATTAACAATACTGGAAAAATCTGCCACCCGGTAAAGGGTAATTTTAATACTTTCCACATTGGGATCCATCGACGCCGTTCGCAGCAAGTCAATAATCGTAGCAAAACTGTGATAGGGAAAATAGAGGAGCGAATCCTTATGCCTCAGGGCAGAGAAAATATTCTTTCCCGGAGGAAAGTTTTTATGAACAATGGGAGTGTGCTTTTCCGCGCAGGGGAGAACCAACAGCTTGGGAAGTCCCATCATATCCCTAAGATAGTGGTAGCGCCCCCCGGCCGTAACCGTATCGTACTTGTTAAAACGGAGCTTCCTCGTAAAAAAGCTCAGAAGCCTCTCAGGCATAGCCTCGTCATAGAGGAACCAGACCGGCCGCCCCTCCTTACGTTTCTGCAGACTCTCATTCACCTTATTGATATAACTCGTATCCAGGTCGGACTCATCAATCTCCAGCTCCGAATCCTGTACCACCTTAATATTCCAGGCCTGGAACGAGTCAAATTTCTTATCCAGATCCTCAAAAATCTGGGGCAAACCTTCCCGCACCACATCGTCAATCCAGGTAATACGCCTTTTCAAACCGGTAGAAGGAAGAACCACAAAGCGGGGCAACACCTTCGTGGGGATTTCAATAATGCTGTATTTAGGCCGCACCTGGGGCTTTTTGCTCTGAAAAAGCTTCACCGCCAGGTAGAGCGATTTATCCTTTAGATCGGGGAGCCGGTAGCGGGCGTCGAGCATAATGGGGAAAATCTTGTTCCGCACCTCGTCATGAAAATAGTCCCGCACATAGACCTTCTCGTATTCGCTCAAATCATCCTGGCCCACAATTTGAATATTCAGAGACTCCAGCTCCTCCAGAAGACCATTGAAAATCCTGTTAAAATTCTCCCGCTGAGCCACAACAAGCTCCTGAATCTTTTCCATCGCCTTTTCCGGGGAATCCTTGAGCCGACGCTCCCCCTCCTTACCCATCAGGCAAAAACGGCGCACCATGGCCACCCGCACCCGAAAAAACTCATCCAGATTGGAAGAATAGATCCCCAGGAACTTAATCCGCTCCCCAATAGGATTGCGCAAATCCCCCGCCTCCTGGAGAACCCGGTCGTTAAAACTCAGCCAACTAATCTCTTTATTAATAAAAGGGTAATCCCTCGTAACATGCTTAACACGTTTCCTGTTCATGCAAACTCCCCCTCCATTGTAACATATAAATCGTTAAAAATCCGTTAGGAAGTGCCCCGCCGTACCGGCGGGTCGCACTTTCCGCTCATACTCCTCGGGCCGGGCCCGGCAAAGCCGGCCTCCGGGTCGCTCACGGGCTCTGTCGCCGCCGCCCTCCGCTCCCCCCGCCCCTGCGGGGTGCCGCTCCAATTGCTCACTCGGTACGCAGCTCACTTGAAAAAATCCGGCAAATCCTCAATAATGCAGCAAAGACATTACCGGCAAGAGATTGCCGCCCAAAACTATAGAAGAAAACGATCCCATTCGGGTCGTTAAGGAGAACATTATGTCCCAGGAAAAAGTCGGCGTTGCCATCATCGGTTGCGGAACCGTAGGAGGAGCCACCGCCAAAGTTATTACCGATGATATTGCCTTTATCAATAAGAGAAGCGGTTTATACCTTGAACTCACCGCCGTAGTGGATCGGGACGTAGCCGCCCTTACCAGACAGGGCCTGGACGAAAGCCTTTTCGAACCGGAATTCCAGAAAGTCCTGGAAAACGACGAAATCAAAATCGTAGTGGAACTGGTAGGAGGCCTCACCATAGCCAAACAGTTCATGGAAAAGGCCCTCAAAGCGGGCAAACACGTGGTAACCGCCAACAAAGCTCTCCTGGCCCACTACGGCAAGGAACTTTTTGCCCTGGCCCGGGAAAATAACGCGGCCATCGGTTTCGAAGCGAGCTGCGGCGGCGGTATCCCCATCATCAAAGCCCTCACCGACGGTCTCCTGGCCAACCGCATCGACGCCTTTTTTGGTATCGTAAACGGAACCTGTAACTACATCCTCACGGAAATGACCGAAAAGGGCCAGTCCTACAAGGAAGCCCTTAGCGCCGCCCAGAAGGGAGGCCTCGCCGAAGCGGACCCCACCCTGGACGTAAACGGAATGGACTCGGCCCACAAGCTGGCCATTATGAGCAGCCTCTCCTACAGCGAGCACGTAAACCTGGACGACCTCTCCGTAGAGGGAATCGATAAGCTGGACATTCAGGATATCAAAATGGGACAGGAACTGGGTTACATTGTTAAACTCATAGCGGCCGCCCGGAAAACAGACAAAGGGCTGGACCTCTCCGTTTCTCCCTCCTTCATCAGCACCGACCATCCCCTGGCACGCGTCTCTGGCGCCTTTAACGCGGTAAGCGTTTACGGACACGCCGTAGGCCACACCATGTACTACGGACGGGGAGCCGGCGGTTCACCCACCGCTTCCGCCGTTGTAGCCGACATCCTGGCCCTGGCACTGGGTATTACGCAGAACGCCTTCAACAGCCTCACCTGCTGGCCCGACCAGACCCCCGACGCCCAACTCATCGACCGCAAAGATTCGGTGAACCGCTACTACCTCCGCTTCAAGACCGACGACAAGCCCGGCGTGGTAGCCCATATTTCCAAGCTCCTGGGCGATAAGGGAATCAGCATCAGCTCCATGATCCAGAAAGAGACGGAAGAACCGGTTTCCGTAGTAATCATAACCCACGAAGCCCGGGAAGGAGACATTCTTGATGTCCTTGAAGAAGTGGAAAAACTGAACGAGATTCGTGAAACTCCCATCTACATAAAGATAGCCGAAGAGCATCAGGAAACCATTGCCTAAGCCACCCCGGTGGCTTAGTGACAGACTTTCTGTGATGAATTTCTAAATTTTATCCCCCTTTCTACCGAACATTTTAATGAGTAATCAATAAGAGAGAGTAAGGGGGATTATCTCAGTATGGAAAATGATCACACACAGGAAGCCGGAAAAATCTACTGCGCCAATTGCGTACACTGTAAACTTGTACGAACTCCAACGGGTTCGAGCCAGTACCAGCTGAGAGTCCGCTGTGCAGCGGGTATGTGGAAGAAAAAACTCGGTGAAGAGAAGTTTTACAAATATTTCACCGTGGCCAGAAGAAGCCAGGATTATTGCGAAGCCTATGAACCAATGGGCGATTCGAAGCAGTTTATCAAGGATTTAAAGAAAACTCTTCCTATTAAGGATGAAGTTTACGCCGGAAACGATTGAAGAATCCTCTCTCCGTTTTTCCGGCCCGCCTGAACAAGCTTGATGTAATTGAGTCTTTGGTTTAGAATACCCGGAGAAACGGAAATGAGGATTTCAATGATAAAAAAAATCATACTAACGGTCGCCGCATTTATGCTTTTCTTTTCCTGCGCGACTTACAATACCCACCTGGAAGACGACTGGACAGAGGAGCAGTTCTTTAAAAACGCTCAGCAGTCCTACGACGATAATGACCTTGATGCGGCCCTCTTCTTCTATGAAGTTTATCTGCTCCGCTTTCCCCAGAATTACCAAAAGGGAATCGCCGCCGAGTACGAAAGAGCTTTTATTCACTACAAGATGAAAGATTACGAGCTGTCCCGCACCTACTTCAATGCCATTCTGGAAAAATACAATAATAGTCCCTATGCCTACCTTTACCCGGAAGCCTACAAGGTCCTTACCGAGAAGGTTCTGATTGAGCTGGATAAGAAAGAAGCCATTAGCGAACTTCCTTTCTATTTGAGAGGCCGAGCCCAGAAATACGGTATTGAGGGCATTCAAAATGACGAAGAAAGACCGGCTAAGGAAAGTTAATTTCCCCCGCTTATAAATAAAAACGGAGGCGTTCGCCTCCGTTTTTTTATGTCCTATTGGCTTAGTTAGAAATTACGTCTAAGAAAAGCTTCAATCTCTTCCACTTTGTTTTCTACCAATTCAGCCTTCTTTTCCTTGTTCAGCAAACTGCTCAGTTCGGGGGGAAGTTCCGGTTTAATACCAAGAACATCATCCACCACTTCCACAAACTTGCCGGGGTGGGCTGTGGACAGAGTAATAACGGGCTTATTCCCCACCTTCGCCCTATATCGTTCAGCCGCCAGATATCCAACCGCCGTATGGGGACACATCAGATAGCCGTACTCCTTATGAATCCGGGACATGGTCTCTTCCGTTTCTTTGTCGGAAACCCAGTCCCCGTGAATCTGTTTCCGGAAGTTTGCCACATCCTTGTTATAAAGCATCTCCATCCGCTCAAAGTTACTGGGCGCTCCCACATCCATCGCATTGGAATGGGTTGTTACCGAAGCTCGGGGGCTATACACACCGTTTTCCAGGAACTCGGGAACAACCTTGTTAGCATTGGTCGCGGCCACGAAATGATCCACCGGAAGCCCCCAGTTTGCTGCGTAAAGACCGGCGGTAATATTACCAAAGTTCCCGCTGGGAACACAGAAAACGGGATTTTCTCCCCCCTGCTGCATACGGGCCCAAACATAATAGAAGGACTGGGGAAAGAGACGACCGATATTTATAGAGTTAGCCGAAGAAAGGCTGAATTCTTCCTTAAGAGAAGCGTTACCAAAGGCCTCTTTTACCATACGCTGGCAGTCATCAAAGGAACCCTTGACTTCCAGAGCATGTATATTCCCGCCCAGAGTAGTAAGCTGCTTCTCCTGAAGAGGACTAACCCTGCCGGAAGGATACAATATAACAACATCAATATTCTTCTTACCGTAAAAAGCCCGGGCCACGGCACTTCCCGTATCTCCGGAAGTGGCAGTAAGAATTATAGCCCTTTCCTTCCCTTCGTTTAAAAACTCTTCCATGGAAGAAGCGAGGAAAGAAGCGCCAAAATCTTTAAAAGCACAGGTAGGACCATGAAACAGTTCAAGAACCTGAATCCCTTCGCCCACTTCGGCCAAAACGGGCTCAAAGTTAAAGGCCCGGTTAACAATCCGCTCGGCCCCTTCCCGATCGGTTTCATCCTTAAGGAAGGCAGCGGTCAATTCGGTTGCAATTGTATTAAAAGGAGTGGTTGAATCAAATTTACCGTAAACATCGCTAAAATCGATCTTTTCAGCCGGATAATAAAGGCCGCCGTCCGGGGCCAACCCGATAAAAATGGCCTCTTTAAACTGGGCCGATGCATTTTCGTTTCTGGTACTTTTTAAAACCATTTTTTCTCACTCCTTCTCCGGAACGGAAAGGCTCCGGGGTAAAGGAATTATCCCTGTTTTACTCGATTTAATCAAGGCAGAATCATTAGGAGCTTGTAAAATTCCCATTCCCGGGAAAGGAGATTATTGACCATAAGGGCTCTCCATACTACTCTATTCCTCTATGGAATGGGAAAGAAAATTTTTGATACATAAGCTCCCCGGGGAATATGAAAAAGTAAAACCCCAGTATATCAAGCAGGGATACATCGCTGCGGGCAGTCAAAAGGAAGTACGGCTCCGACAGATCGACCGCAAATACTTTCTCACAGTCAAAGGGAAGGGGAATCTTTCCCGGGAAGAGTATGAAATCCCCCTCACTAAAAAATATTTCCACCAACTTTGGCCTTCCACAGAAGGGCATCGTCTGGAAAAAGAGCGACGAACCATCTCCTACGAAAAACACCGTTTGGAAATAGATAGCTATCGGGGAGATCTATCGGGACTGATAACAGGGGAAATAGAATTTAATAATCGGGAAGAAGCGGCGAATCTCACACCTCCTACTTGCTTTGAGGAAGAACTAACCTTTCACAGTCACTTCAAAAACAGGCAGTTGGCCCGTATAAGCAGGGAGGAGATTCGTCAAATTGCTTCTCTCAACACCCCCGGAGAGTACCCCCTCATTGGAACAATTCCTTACACCTACAAAAAGGAGAAACTTCGGGTAATGGTCGTAACAACCAGAGCGAAGGGCGACTGGATTTTCCCCAAAGGACAACCGATGACGGGAAAAAGCAGTAAAGAGGTAGCCCTGATCGAATCCTACGAAGAGGCCGGTATAGAAGGTACCATTACCCACAGTCCCATAGTCGTCCCCTACGAGAAGAGCAACCGAATCTCCACAATGATTCTCTTTCCCCTCAGAATAACCAATATCTCCGATGATTGGCAGGAAGAGTCGGAACGAAGAAGGAAAATCATGAAACCGGGCGAAGCGGCTAAAAAACTCACCCAACCCGGTCTCGTCTCGGCATTAGAGTATTTGGAATTACTCTAAAAACACTCTACTGGAAGCTGGATCCCACATCGCTTGAAAGATCCAACCTTTCCAATTCAGATGCCCCCACGGACCCGTCTGCAGCGATATACTGCCCGCTTTCAGCCTGAATCAGCTCAACCTTCTTCTTGCTGAACCCCTTGGGCTTGGGAGAGATCCCCAGATCCCCTCCAAAATAGTAGTTTTCCACATAAACCGGCTCCTGCACAGTCAATTCTCCCATGACACGAATCGCATCAAACTCCTCCGTTCCGTCCAAACCATTTCTCACTAGGTTATGGGAGAACAGGGCGGATTTAGGCGGATTGGCCTTGGCGCTGGAACCGTACAGGAAGGCCTGTCTTGAGTTGATTATGGTATTGTTACTAATATTCAGATTACTGGCTTCCCAGTAGCCGTTCAGCTTGGGATCTGTCTGATGGGAGGTAATACAAATCCCCCCCCGATTATTACTCCCCGAAGTAGCCCCTTCCACATAGTTATTAATAATCAGGTGATCCTTGTCGATGATTCTTATACCGCCGCCGTAAATATCGTCCACAAAGAAATAATTACTATCCACCGTACAGGTATTGCCGTGTCTTAGGGTCAACTGCCCCGAACAGCTTTCAAAGGTATTGTAACGATACACATTATGACCGGACTTATTGGAAATAATTTCAATCTCCCCGTCACACTCATTGAAGTAGTTATACTCTACCAAGGTATAGGAGGAGGATTGGGACTGCTGACTGGTACCAATACGAATGCTCTCAAAACCATTCTGGTCCGGTCCCTTCTTCCCAAGGTCATCCCCCCGGTTGTATTTGTAATCCATAAATACATTGCGGTAAATATGATGGTAATTGGGAGAATCGTCATCCCGCCAAACAACGAGAATTGTCCCTTCGCTCCTTTTACCCTTAAAGGTACAGTGATCTATACTGTTGTATGTGGTTTTATTATTAAGGGAGATCCACTTAAAGGTCTGCTCCAGAATCTCATCGTTATAGGAGTCAATCATACAGTTGGTTACCCTGTTATGGCTCCCGGTCACATTAATCGCCCCGCTGCTGCTCAGGGGGTAACCGTTTCGAAAGGTAAAACCTTCCAGGATTATGTTTTCCCCGGAAACGGTAATTGTGGAAATCCCCTCAATGAAGACGGCCCCGCTTGTCTCGGCAACCACCATCACTCCATCCGCAGCTATATCCAGTTCTACATCCCTATATGTTCCATCGGCAAGGGCGATAACATCCCCCCCATCAGCTGTCTTCAATGTTTCGGACAGTTCCTGAATGGAATGAACTAATTTCGTATAGACCGGTTTCTCCCATGGCGAAGTATCCATTGCCGCAGGATTATAATGATCCGCCTGCCCTATGGGGCCTTCATAACTACTTTCGCCGGAGGTAACACAGGACAGTAAAGCCAACAATGGCACAAATAACACAGTCAATAGTCTTTTCATCTCTTAAATTTCCTCTCCTTTTATGAGAGTTTAATTATGTAGGAGAAATGTCGATTTGACAACTTTTTATTTTCCTCCCATTAGGTGAACCGCTTGGAGAAGTTCCTATTCTTTTGCTTGCTTTTTACTAAACATAAAATATAATTGTAGAGAGAGAAAAAGTAGATTATGCAAAGAACAACTATAGAACAACCGTTACTAAAAAACGGAAAGCCAACCATAGCCCTTCTTCTGGGATCCCTTTCCTCGGCCTACCACGAAGGTATTATGTGGGGAGCCCAGGATTTAGCCAAACAACGAGACTGTAACGTTTTAACCTTTTGCGGCGGGGCCATAAAAAACCCCAATCAATATGCCCAGACAAGGGACACCATTTTTGAATTAATAAGTGAAGATTATATAGACGGGATCATCATTACCGAAAGCTCCCACACCCGTTTTCTCAACCATGAAGAAAAGCATGATTACCTCAAAAGGTTCAGCCCAATCCCTCTTGTCAGCATTGGTGGTTCCAGCCAGGATTACATTAACATTGTAACAGATTATGAACCGGGTTATACGGAACTCATGTCTCATTTGATCAATAAGCATGGTTATAGAAAAATTGCTCTTTTCCGAGGTCCGGAAAATCATACAACCTCTACCGATAGATTAGAAATATACAAACGCTGTCTGGAAGAACACGGAATTGAGTATGATGAAGACCTTGTAGTCTCCTCTGATCTTACCGAAATAGCGGCATTTGGCGCTGTGGATGAGCTTTTTGAAAAACGAGAAAAGACCTGCGATGCCATAATTTGCATGAACGATTTTATGGCCAACGGGACAATTCGGGCCTTAAATAAAAAAGGATTTTCCGTTCCCGAGGATATTGCCGTCTGCGGCAACCTGGATTCCCCACTTTGCCTTTTCACAAATCCCCCCCTTACTTCCGTAAGAGAATCGGCCTACGATTTGGGCTACAAAGCCCTAAAATCACTTCTGAATAAAATGCACGGACGGAAGAATGAAAAGCAGGTACTTGTTCCTTCCTCCCTTTCCATTCGACAATCCTGTGGCTGCCAACCTCTGGATTTACAGGTAAAAGAGGTCTCCGGTAAATCTCTCAATGAACTAATGGACAATTGTCTCGAAAAGATAATTGTGAAACCACAGATATATCATAGCCATTATGAAAAAGAAAGCCTCAATTCCCTCATCAAAGAGTTGAATCATGCCATTACCCGGGAGGATTCTTCAAACTTCCTGCACACACTGACAAAGGGATTTCAAGATGCCATGGATGTAGAGGAATTTTCCACATGGTATTCAATCACTAACGAAATAATCCGTACTGTAATAAAGGCGAACCGCCTTCTCTCCGATTCCCAATTCATCGGAGAATTTCTTGATGAACTCCTTCATCTCAAAGAGATCTATGAATACCGATTGATAATTTTCCTTAAAGAAAAAATAAGTCATTTTAATAACTCATTCAATAACCTTGTTAACAGCCTGAATCGCTCATTTGATATGAATACGATCCGTTCCTACGCCATTGACCTACTCAATATCTCCGATATATATCTTTCCCTCTACATCATGGACAAGGATAAAATCAAAGGATCTACCAATGTTCTTTCTGTAAAAAACAGGGACTTCATTCTCCCCAGAAAAGAGGAAAGGGAGCTAAAACCCAAACAACTGATACCCTCCTCCATAGAGGGCTCCTCCAAACGCTTTTCCTTGATAATCCTCCCCCTTTCATACAGAAAAAAACCCTTGGGTTTTATGGTGACCGACTATCAAAAAGTAACGGGATCGGCCTATGAAAATATCCAGGTAATTATAAGTACAGCCCTTAAAAATGATTTTCAGATACAGGAAGTAAAAGTAGCCGAACAAAGATTCAGTGACATTGCCCACAGTACTACCAATTGGCTATGGGAGACAAACCGAAACGGAGTATTCACCTATACCTCTTCCTCAGTGAAAGATGTCCTTGGCTACAGTCCAAACGAAATCCTGGGAAAATCGATTCACAACTTCACCCTTTCAGAAAATAACGAGTTACGGCGCAAAATGGATCAGAAGGAGAATATGATAGATGAAGAGTGCTGGTTTTCTCACAAAGAAGGTAAGTCGATATGCGTCTTTCTTGCGGGGAAACCGGTTTTCTCCGGGGGTATTTTCTCTGGATACAGGGGAGCCTTCAAGGATGTTACGGAACAGAAAATAAAAGACCGGGAAATTGAATACCTGGCCTATAACGATATTCTCACAGATATTCCCAATCGCACTTTATTCCTGGAAAAACTAGAGGAGATGATTGGCGTCTCTCATAAACGAAAACTGACCTTCGCCTTTATGTTCATAGATCTTAATAAATTCAAGTATGTTAACGACACCTATGGTCATGCTATTGGAGATCTTCTCTTACAAAAAGTCTCCCAAATCCTTCAGAAATCAACCCGTTCCAATGATATTGTCGCAAGATTAGGAGGCGATGAATTTACCGTTCTCCTACCGAATGCCCAAAGTGAAAAGGAAGTGCTTATAGTAGTAAACCGTATAATCAAGGAGATGAGGGAACCAATAAAACTCAATTCTATTGAACTTCTCGCCTCTCTCAGTATTGGTATATGTATGTTCCCCCACGATGGTGACAGCTCGGATAAGCTCATGAGGAATGCAGACGATGCCATGTATCTAGCCAAGGAACAGGGGCGTAACCAATATGTATTTTTTGATAAAGGAATAGAGGAGAAAAACAACAAGAGGCTTGTCCTGGAAAGCCTTCTGCAAAACCGGGTAGATTCGGAAGATATTTACCTTAATTACCAACCTAAGATAGATCTAAATAGTAATGAAATAGCAGGTTTCGAAGCACTGGTTAGGCTTTCTGACAAAAATAGTCTCCCCCTTGCCTCACAGTCATTTATCCCGGTAGCAGAAGATATGGGACTCCTGTCGAAAATCGATGAAATAGTCTTTAAACAAGTGTGCGAACAAATTCAACTCTGGAATAAGGAAGAGTTTCAAACCCTACCAGTATCCATAAATATTTCTGCGTCACAGCTTCTTAAAAGAAACTCTGTAAACTTCTATATTGAGATTCTTGAATCAACCGGAATTGATCCGGAATTAATAACTCTTGAAATACGGGAAAATATCCTTCATAGCAATCGAGCGATCGCTCAGGAAAATATAAAAGCCTTTAAAGAGTATGGTTTTAAAATTGCTCTTGATGACTTTGGCTCAGGAGTTTCATCCTTAAGTAACTTAAGAAACTATCCTATCGATACCATAAAGGTAAGCCCTTCCTTTTTATCGGAGGCACTGGACAATGAACGTTCATCTATAATCCTCAAGGGAATAATAGAAACTTCTAAACAGTTGGGACTAAAAATAATAGCCTTAGGAGTCGAGAGCACCGAACTTCTTAAGCTGGCAAAAGAAATGAATATAAATGAAGCGCAAGGGTTTTACTTTCATAAAGCACTTTCAATAGATGAGATAAATAGCCTTTAATCCATAGTAACCAATCAGACAAGAAGCTTAATCCATTATGGTCCATATGACCACAGTAAAATTAAATTAATAATAAAAGCCTGGCGACTCACTACACAGCTATCGCTGCTCCGTCATCGTGGGTTTGCTTCGCAAGCCCCACTTGCTCCGGTCGTTGCCAGGATATTTTTTCAAGTGTTCCACTGTAACCCTTGGAAAGTTAATTATAAATAAAAAAGCCTGGCGACGACCTACTCTCCCACGGGAACCGCAGTACCATCGGCGCAACTGAGCTTGACTTCTGTGTTCGGTATGGGAACAGGTATTTCCTCAGCGCCATTATCACCAGGCAAAATTAACTAGT
>JAQQAP010000037.1 GCA_028533045.1 Spirochaetales bacterium
CGATGGTTTGGAGAACTTCATCCTATCTCAATACTTTCCCACAAACGTTAATATTCTGGTGGGAAAGAAATCTCAATTCGTTTATTACTTCAATGCTTATCATTTCAAAAGAAAAGGGAAGTGCACCGATGAACAAAAGAAAAAGAAAGCAAGTCTCTATGAAATAGCCCGATTTGAACAAAAAGCAGCATCTAACCGATTCAACGAAATCCTGGATTTTCTGTGGAATAAGGTTAACTCTTCATCCCTATCTTCCTTTATTCTTGATACCGATGAAAATCCTATCTATGCCTCCCAGTTTCGCTATCATCCAAACCTTTCAGCTAAAGTCACTCACAGAAAAACAAACTCAAAGATAGAAAGAAACTATCAAAACAAGTTGTTTTCCTGTAACTATATAGATCGTCAAATCAGAAAAGACCTGGCCGAATATACGAGGGAGACGGTTCAATTTGGTCGAAATATGAATAACTGTATGGATAGATTCTCCTGTTATATCTTCTGGCATAATTTCATGAAGCCATATCGAATTAATAAAAGAAAATCAGCTTACTCCTATCATGGGGAATGCGCTGGTTTTTCTTTAAAAAAAATCAAGGAGATTGTTGATGCAGTAATATCAGGTCCTGTGGTACGAGAATGTGAATCCAAACAATATCTGACAAACTTCCAGAGAAAACATTGGGACCGAGAATTACTCAACCCAATGAATGTTGCCATGGTTTAATCGGGAGATGGGGATAGAGCTCAAGGATTGGGAACATTAACTATTCTTTAAAGATAGAGCCTTCCAAATAAGCCCCCCAAACCGTTTCAAACCAGGACTCTTCCCGAGGAATAGGTCGGCTCTCTTCCCAGTAAACGGAAACCTTTCCCTTTTTCAGGGAGAGATGCTGAATCTTGTTTTTCAATTCCCCTCGGTCGACTTTGGAAGACCACTCCTGTTCTAAATCCCCGTTTAGACTGATTCCTTCCTTATCCCGTACAATATAGGAGCCTCGACTGCCGCCTCCTTCCTCCAGATAGTTTCGAATACTTTCCAGGTAGAAGTATTGGGCCAATGCCATGTGGCGGTTACGGAAGGCGTAGGGGAGTTGTTCTGTATGGGAAATCGCCGTTGAGGAGAAGCGTTCCAGTTGTTCCAGGGCTTGGGAACAGGCATTATCGATCTGCTCCGAATCCCGGACAAAGGCAGCATGGCGACTCATCCGGTTTTGAAATTCTTCACGGTACTCTTTTTGAGCGCTGCTATTTTTATCCATATTGGCTGTAAGAGTTTTAAAAAGGTCTGCTGTTATTTTATGAGCCGTCCCACAGGCTTCTTCTGCCATTTTTCTGTTTAGGCTGGAATCTCCATAGGCCCGGGCTATTTTCTGGCTGGCCCTAAAGGCTCCTACCTGTCCCGAATTCAAGGCCGTTCCTCCCGGGCGGTAAACTCCATGGGTACCGTTTACTTCTCCCACTGGAAAAAGATGGCCGATATTGGTCGACTCCCACCAAATATCTCCCGCAAGACCTCCGTTATTGTGCTGGGCGCATACACCAATTTGAAGAGGTTCCCCGTAGAGATCAATATTATGGTCCCCGTAGAGGCTAATAGCTTTTTTGTTAAGTTGCTCCAGACGGATAATTGGTGTCGATCCTGTAAGGCCCGATTTATCCCAATATTCACGGACTTCACTATCCAGGGTCGTTAGGTCATAGCTTTCATCCCATGGGTTAGAGCGAAAATCCATAAATACGTCCCGTCCCAAGACCTCCGTTTCTCGGTATACCAGAATATCTATGAGAGAGGAACCTTCGTTTTCGACTTTTAGAGGGTCGAAAGGCCACTGGTAACCTTTAAGGAAGATGGCTCGGGTTAAGCTGGTCATGTTCTTAAAGTATTCGGAAAGAAAATCAAACTCCCTACCTTCCTTATCCCGGCTAAAGTAACGGGGAAGGACTTGCTGATAGCTTCCGGAGAGATTCCAGCGAAATTTAAGGGAGCCCATACCGTATTGGGATTCGGTAAGATTCGCCGTTTCCGCTCCCACTTCCAGGGCCAAACCTATGGCACCCACATGGACGGGAGGATAGACGGAGGATTTATAGAGACCAGCCGGGCCTCCCACTCCGAATATAAGATTGTCACAGAGAAAGGGTTTTAGGGCTTCTTCTCCCTTGGTCAGTTTATTTCTCTCCAGGGCTATAAGCCCGGCAATTCGTTTTTTGTCGTTTTCTTCAATCGTTACCAGTCGTACCGCATCATGGCTGTCCAGGATAGGTATTCCCAGGTTAATAACTTCCTTTTCCAGGTATTCCACCATCATTCGAGAGGTGTAAGGGCCCAGAGAGGTTCCGCGGTTAAGGGGGTCATGATCTGTTTTGTAGCCCGTATAGCCGCCCCAACGGTTAAAAGGGAAGGGTACACCCAATGCGGTGAGGTGGTAAAATCCGCTTTCCGATCCCAGGGCTTCTGCCAGGGCTAAGTCTCCGTGCATGGCGCCGCCGGAGGAGAGGGCCCGGGCCATGGCGTAGGGGGAATCGGGATTTATCGTAGAGTCGGAGAGTTTGTAATAGGTCTGTTTGTCCGAACCGGTGTTGCGGGAGGTACCGCCCTTGAGGTTATCTGTGATGATGAGGATATCGTCTATGCCGGAACGCTTGAGTCTGACCGCCGCACAGAGAGAGGCGGCTCCCGTTCCTAAAACTATGGTATGATGGTAGGCGTATTTCACAGGGTATCTCCTTTGATGTACTCCCCGTCCAAGGTCAGCCGGCAAGGGAGTTTTTCCTTTTCTATTAATCTTTTATATAGCCATTGTCCCGCTTCTTTTCCCAAGAGAAGGACGGAGAAATCTATCGTGTCTATGCGAACCGGAGAAATCTGTTGAATGGGAGAGTTATCAATACCGCAGAGGGACAGGTCTCCGGGGATATTGATTCCCGAGGATTGGGCTCTTTGGTAGAAGGACATGGCCATGAGGTCATTAAAGGCGAAAAGGGCGTTATAGTCCCCTTTGCATATTTCTTCTAAGTTGTCGTCCATGTCTTCAATGTTATCAAGGCTGAATCTATCTTGATCATTCAGAATAATCCCTCTTTTCCGACAGGCTTCTTTGGCGCCGTTCCAGCGCTCTTCATCCACCGAACTCAAGGGAGAGAATCCCAGGTAGGCCGGTTTAAGTGAGTTCCCGTGTTTTTGGTAAAGCGCTTCGGCCAACTGGTCCATTTCCCTGGCCATATCGTAAACCACATAGGCCGGTTCGACCTTTCTGTTTAAGTGTATGTAGGGGATATCCTTCTTCTCAAGGGTTTTTAACAGGCTGCGGCTTCCCCGGGTAAAGGCAAAAATACAGCCGTCCACCTGGGAGGTTTTTTTCTTTTCCAGAAAGGAGTCGTCACCGTCATTCAGCCTGGTGGTAATATTCAGACTGACGTTATCAAAACCTTCCTGTATGCCTTCCAGTACCTGGGCCACATCATAGAATAGATGAATAAAGGTTTCCCGGGAGGGGGGGAGGAAGAGTTGAATATTCAGAATAGCCCTGTTCTTCTGCCTTTTTACATTGCGGGGGATATATCCCATGCGTGTTGCCGTTTCCTGAATCAACCGGCTCCTTTCGTCACTAATAAGGGAGGAACCGTTAAGCACACGAGAAACGGTGGAGGCGGAAATGCCAAGTTCTTCGGCAATATGATAGAGAGTGACCTTTTCTTTCATTAGGGGAGTCCTTTAGCCCGGGCGGCTTCACGGCCTTTTTTAAGCTCTTCCTTATAGATTTCTCCATCCCGTATGGGGCAGCCATTTCTTCCCAGAACATCCTTCATTATTTGGGAACAAAGGGAACAGGTTAAGCAGCATTTCTTAGGGGCCATAGTGCCATTTTTCATGATATCCGCCGGTGATTCGGGATAGGCGAACATCTGTCGGCCCTGTCCAATCAGGCTAAACCAGTTATCCTCAACAAGTCCGGCAGCTACGGTAGGCATGAGGTGACGGAGCCAGCCAAGTGCTGCTGTGGCAACGGGAATGGGGGCAATAGCCTTTTGGAGTTCCCGTCCCACATTCTGAAATCGCACAATTCCTTCCAGGGGATGTTCCGGTGGTTTGGGAGCTCCCGCAATAGGATTATCGAAGGGACGATTCATATAGGGGGCGAAGCGGGGATATCCCAGGGAAAAGTTAAACACCGGCATCTCTCCCGCTCTGGTAAGTTCTTTGGCAAAACGCAGGGGCTCTGTCAGGTCCGGTTCAAGTGAGCCCGGTTCCTCTTTGACTCCCCAGCCATAGGGATAGGGGGACGGTTCAAGCATGGTAAGCCGGGCTGTCACAAAGTGGGGGGCAGGGAGTCTTTCCTTAAGACCGACTGTGCAGTCACGGACAAAGCGGGTGCGGTTCTCATAGCTTCCGCCGTAACGTCCTTCCCTGGTATGGGCGCAGAGCATCTCTCCCGTAAAGTATCCGTGGACCGCCTTCATCTCAATTCCGTCAAAACCGGCGCGAGCGGCCAATTCTCCCTTGGCGATAAAGAGGTCTCTTAGGCGGTCCAGTTCTTGATCGCTGACCAAAGGGTAGGATTCATCTACTCCAACAGCCTTATCCAGTTTGGGATTATGATGGATAAGAACAGGCTGAGGCTTCCCCTGGGGTTTGCTCCATCGGCCGGAATGGGAAAGTTGAATTACCGTAACTATTTCATGGCCCCATCTCTTACGGGCCGCTTCTCTCGTCTCCTCAACCAGGCGCTTCCAGAGATCCAGATTTTCCTCTGTTAAAATAAGCTGGCGGGGATTACTCCGTCCTTCCGGTTCCACAACGGCTGCTTCAAACCAGATAAGACCGGACCCGCCTTCGGCAAATCGTTTGTACCGTCTGAATGTTAGATCCGAAGGAGCAAAGGTTTCTTCATTTCCATCGATTCCTTCCATAGGCTGTGCCACAAAACGGTTCGGCAGGGTAAAGGAACCTATTTTAAGAGCTTGTCCCAGAAGGGAGTAGTTGTCGCTCATGGGAAGATACAGATTAAGTCGATCTAACTCTTTCTTTAGGTCATTGGCAGTTTTCAGATTGAAACGGGAAAAATCAGCCATGGCTCCTCCTTTTGTTGCATGCAATTATATCACGGGATTATCGGGGAGACAAGGAAATTTTTATTGAAGGAATATTTGAAGAACGGTACAATAGGTCTATGGAAATTATTCTGATTTGGGCTATGGACCGGGAAGGGGGCATAGGGATTGAAAATAGACTTCCCTGGCATTATCCGGCTGATCTGAAGCGCTTTCAGCGCCTGACTCTGGGTAATCCCGTTTTAATGGGAAGGAAGACCTTTGAATCGCTTCCATCAGGTCCTTTGCCGGGCCGGCGCAACCTTGTTTTGAGCAGGAGTGCTGATTTAAAGTCGGAGGAAGCTGAATTCTTTCCCTCCCCGGAAGATGTGCTTCTGCTTGGGGAGAAGGAGGATTGGCCCAGCCTTTTTATTATAGGAGGAGCGGAAATCTACAAGCAATTTCTCCCTCGAGCGAACCGGCTCGAAATCACTCGTATAGGAAAAACCTACTCCTGTGATCGTTTTTTTCCCTCCCTGGATTGGAGTCTATGGGATAAAGTTAAGAGCGAAGGAGAAGGGGAGCTTACTTTTGAGAGTTATGAGAGGATTATTCGGACCAGATAGCCGCAGAATAACTCTTTTTCTTGTCTATCCTGCAGATAAAGTTCTTCTATTGTGTAATTCTCTTTGGTAAAAAGTTTATTCAGAAGGGGAATCAGTCTCTGTTTTTCCATTCGTTGGGAGTAGCAGTTCAGGATAATTTCACCTTCCTCAGACAGGAGCTGTGCCGATCTTTCCAGAAGAGGTTCCAGGTCCCTTTCTATTTTCCACTGTTTGCCCTTTTTACTAAAACCATACGTGGGCGGGTCCATGATGATTTTGTCGTAAGAACGTCCTCTTTTTAACTCCCTCTCAAGAAAGGTCATGCTGTCTTCACAGATCCACCTGATGTTTTGAACTCCCCCTGCTTCCCCATTTGTGCGAGCCCAGCCCACCATGGAGTAGACCGAATCCACATGGGTTACTTCGGCTCCTGTTAAAGCTGCTGCTTGGGAAGCGCCTCCGGTATGGGCAAAAAGGTTCAGTACTTTGCTCTCTTTTGTACAGTTTTTGTAGAGATAATTCCAGTTTACCGTCTGTTCCGGAAATACGCCCACATGTTTAAAGCGGGTAAGTTTAAGAAGGAAGGATATGTTACCATTTTTCAGAGGGTAGGATAGGGACCAGCTTTCGGGTATCTCTCTGTGAAACTGCCATTCACCTTCCCCCGGTTTATGTTCAATAAACTCTCCGTGGCTGGAATCATGCCACTCTTGGGAAGAAAGAGTCCTTTTCCACTTTGCTCCCCCGTCGGGTCGTATGAGAACAATAGAACCAAATCGTTCAAGTTTTTTCCCCTCACCGGAGTCGATTATTTCATAGGAATCCCAAGAAGGGGCAATCACTTTTTTCATAGTTGGGCTATTCTAGCAATAATGATTCGATTTGACCAGATTCTCTTGGCTTAAGAAAGACTTAAAAGAGCCTGTTTTGCATAGGAGTGATAGAGTCGGGCATTTTTCACAGCCCCTGTATAATAAAGTTCTTCCCCATCGTTTTTATCTATTCCCAGGGTAATGGTTAAATAGTCACAGGA
The DNA here is from genome assembly GCA_028533045.1 of Spirochaetales bacterium. Classification (GTDB taxonomy): domain Bacteria; phylum Spirochaetota; class Spirochaetia; order DSM-2461; family DSM-2461; genus SZUA-368. Next base: position 6,673 of record JAQQAP010000037.1, read on the forward strand.
GGAAAGGGCTTCTGTTAAAGGGAGCGCATCATTGTACCGGTTATAGATATCCCAAGCTTTCAGGACTGATTCAAGTCCGGCTATCTCTTCTGTCAGGAAATCTTTCCATAGGGCGGACAGATCTTCTGAATCGGAAAGGACAATTGTCGGTTTGCCCAGCTCTTTTGTCAGTTTGCCCAGTTCCTCTCCTTTTAGTAGGGGTACTTGATGGGAGGGAAAGTCCCAGGCGAGCTGATAACATCTCTCTTTATGAAGTGACAGAAGTTCCTTAAAGCTGTGGAAATATCCTTCAAGAACCACATCACTCCGTAATTTTTTCCCCGTTAACTGTCCCAGAGCTTCCCGGGCCGGTCTTTTAAGGGAGAGTTCGGTCATTCCCCCGTCCGGGAGAAGGCGTTTTGTCCAGGAAAGGAAGAGCTGGTGATAAATACTGCCTCTGGCATGGCTTTTTCCCGGTTGATAGGAGAAATCAAGGCCGGAAAGGATAATGGGGCCTTCGCTTATTTGAGTGCAGAGGTGTAGAGCCGTAACCCCCACAGAACCTAAAGGTGCTATTGAGTGAGGAAGAAGTGAGGCGCTCTCGAGGTGGCTAAGGAGATCATTGTCGGCAAAATGGGAGGAAAAATAGAGCGGTTCCACCCCGGGGAGTCTTAAGGATTGGGGAAAAGAAGTTATATCGGAAATGAGAAAAACTTTCTCTCCCCGGTGTTGGTAGTAATCATAGAAATTGTAGAATTGTCCGTCCAGATTAAAGACCGCATCAGGAACGATTCCCCGGGACAGTAGAACCGGGTAAGCCGTGTCTACCGTACAGAGAAAAAGATTCTCTCGGTTTTCCTTAATCATAGGAAGGGATAATTCCAGTGATTCTCCGGCGCCGCAGAGCATTAAGCTACCCTTAACTTTTAGACTGGAGAGAGTTTTGCCTTGGGATAGGGCGGGGATGTTACGGAATATGTTCCTGAACCAAAGAGGCCCCATCCTTACCAGGCTTGCCCGAGTCTGCCAGTAGGTAAAAATACGGCGATTCAGTTCTTCTTCCAGGGATTGATAATAACCGCTGTCCAGTCGGGAGCCGCCGGTTAGTTCAATTCTTCGGCACCGTTTGAACCGTTCCCAGCCCAGGGAGGAAACAAATTCTGCTGCGGCAGTAATATTTTCCGTTCTTATGATTGAGCAGTTTTCGCCCTTAAGAAGTTCTTCGGGTAGATAAATCTGGGTCGATGCCATTAATTCCTGGAATCTTTCGACGCCAAGTATAAAGGAGCCTGAGGGAAGTTGTTCAAGAAGATAATCCATCCCGTAACCCAAAAGAGGGGAAGGGATAAGATAGAGCGTATCCTCCTCCAGATTTTGTGCCTTGGCCCGTCGTAAAACAGAACCCTTGGGATCCCGGGAGGAGTAGAGGAAACGGTTCCTCCATTTAACGGAAAAACCCTTACCCGTATCTACGAGTAAGGGTTCATCGGAAATCATTAAGACTGTTCGGTGTTTTCCGAGGGGAATACCCGATAGTAAGTATCGGAGAAATTATCTTCGTACAGTTCGGACTGGAAAATACCGGTACTGTAGAGTTCGTCCTGAGTCTGCTGCAGATAGCTGCGACAGGTATAATCGTCTACTTTACTTTCCGATTCTCGGGTTTCTACCAGCTTAAGGATGAGAGAGCCGTTTTCCAGGATAACAGGCTGGGAAAGGTCTCCGGTATTTTCAAGGCTAAAAGCCGCCGTAAAGAAGTCATCCGAAGTAGAAGCATTTTGGAGGATCACATCCTGCGAACTTCCCAGTCCACCGCCGACGAGGGGGGAAGAACCCCAGTTAAGAGGAAAGAAGTCAGTATCGGCCACAGTGTAATCCATGCGGGCCGCACTGTATGTGAAGCTGTTGGCATCTGCCCTATCTACCGATGCGATGAGAGCTTCCGCTTCATCCTGGATCCACTCATCAATAAGGGTGGCTTCATTCCAGGTCATCCAGTTTTTTACGGCTTCAAGGAGAGTTGAGTCACTAAAATCAGGTGTTTCCCCAGTGCCATTCATGGAATAGATATACCAACCGTAGTCAGTTTCAATCGCTTCGGCGGAGTAGGAACCTTCGGATAGGGAAAGAACCGCTTCGGTACTCTCTTCTCCGAGTTCGTCGATGAGAGTGTAACGGTAAACATCGCCCATTTCACCGCCGGTGGCGGCATACATATCGCTTGAGTAGGCAGCAGCCGCTTCGGCAAATGTTTTGCTCCCGTCGTTGAGTTCGCCAATAACCTTTTCCGCGTCTTCTGCCGTAGCCAGAGTCAATCGGGAAAGGGGGTAGGAGGTAAAGAGAGCCTCGTTGCTTTCACCGTAGGCGATCACTTCCGAATCGGGATAGTCCTCGGCGGAGATGAAAACATACTGGAATTTTCTTTCTTCACTGTTGGTACCAATCAGGCTGTCAATCTGGGCCTGACTTTTATAAAGTCCTCCCAATCGGTCTGAGTTGTACTGATTCAGGTAGGCCGTTGCTTCCACAGAATCTTTAATCTCATCTCTCTGGGTTGTGGTGGCTGTGGCGTAATTTGTTTCGTCAAATACCCCTTCTTCATTGTTGTAATATCCGCTTTGAATGATCAGACGGCTAAGGCCTTTGTCGGAGAGGGTAAATCCCGATTTTTCCAGCTCCCAGCTCTTGGCGGCATAGATTACCGACTGCTGATAAGCGGAGGACCAGATGTAATAGCGGTAGAAATCAAAGAGGTCTTCACTCTGTGAAATCTGGTCTCTATACATATTGTTGAGCATGTTGACTTGGTTGTAAAAGTAGCTGCCCTGTGAGTATTCAATATTGTTGTCCCCGTAGGAACCGAATACGAGCTGGCCGGAACCGTTGTTTCCGATACCGGAAAAGAGGGGGGCTACAACGAAAGCGAGAACGACCAATACGAGAATGAAAATAAGGGAAAATTTCCCTGCCAGGGAGACGCTTCCCTTTTTCTTTTGCTTGAAAGTATTGGAGCTATCCTGTGTGTTTTTTGGAGACATTTTTCAAAAATCCTTGTTTAAAGTTTCAGAATTAACCTAAGAAAATTATCACGAAAGTAGCGCATCGTCAACCTCTTTATGGCGGAACACCATCGGGGATGGGGCAGCTTTGAGGCAGAGCCGGGAAGGGGGTTGTTTTTTCGTTCGATTGGGATAGAATAATTCCCATGAAGACAATTGCTGTAGTGGATGACGAAAAACATATTAGGGAAAACCTCCTTTATGCCCTGGAAAAGGAAGGGTATAGGGTAGAGTGTTATTCCCATGGGGAAGAGGCCTGGGAGGGGCTGTCCCGTTCTATGGCGGACCTGCTGGTTCTGGATGTAATGATGCCCCGCATGGATGGACTTGAGCTATGCCGCAAAATCCGTTCTGTTGATGAAGAGGTTCCCATTATTTTTCTCTCCTCCCGCAGTGATGAGATAGATCGAATCCTGGGGCTTGAGATGGGCGGGGACGATTATGTGTGTAAGCCCTTTTCTCTCAAAGAGCTTATGGTTCGCATTAAAATCCTCCTACGTCGTACCGATCCGGACAGACGAAGTGCCACAGCTACCCGCATCCTCCGCTGTGGCGACCTGTCCCTGGACGTAGAAGGTTGCCGGCTTTGGCAAAACGAAGAGGAAGTGGAACTCACCGTTACCGAATTCCGCATGCTAGAGTCGCTCATAACCTATCCGGGGGTTGTCAAATCCCGTGAGCAGCTTATGCGCGCCGCCTTTCCCGCTGACAATTACGTAAGCGATCGGGCCGCAGATAGTCATATAAAACGACTCAGGAAAAAACTCAGCCTCAAGACTCCCTATACGGCTATAGAAACCGTCTACGGTCTGGGATACCGTTTTAAGGAGTCCTGATTGAAATTAACAGGTCGCCTTCTCTTTTTCAATCTTCTTCTTCTATTTGTTCCTCTCGTCAGTATGCTTTATCTGGATACTTACGAGAGCCAGCTTTTGGATACCCAGGAAAGGGCCATGGTTCAGCAGGGGCGAATTTTTGCTTCAGCCCTCAGCGGTTCCGAGCATATTCAGGAAGAGGCGGACCAGTTGCTTCACCACTTGAGGAAGCGTCTGGAAGCGAGAATCCGTGTTGTGGACAGTCAGGGGCGGCTTCTTGCTGACTCAGCCCGTCCGGCCACCAAGGTCGAGACAGACGGGAATCTGGAAGAGGTCCGTGAAGTGGGTTCCTACGAACAGAGCAGCGATCCCAACGAATACCGGGTAAATATCCTGTATCGAACCGTAACCTACCCGATTATGACCTTCAGAAAGCTTTTTTTTCCCCCCGAAACCCCTCTTGCTTCGGGGGAATTTTACTCGGGAACGGAATTTCTTATGGGGCCCGAAGTTAAGGCCGCCCTGGAAGGTCGCTACGGAGCGGCCACGCGATTCTCCACGGGAGGTCAAAGGTCCATCAACCTCTATTCGGCTATTCCCATTTTTGGTGATACCGACGAAGTCATCGGGGCTGTTCTCGTTTCCAAATCAACCTATCGCATTCTTAATGACCTTTATAAATTGCGTCTCGATATTATTCGTATTTTTATGTTGGCTCTGGGCTGTTCTGTGGTTCTTTCTCTTATCCTGGCTCAGCGCATTACGGTTCCCGTTGTCAAGCTTTCCGAACAGGCCGGGAACGTACTGGACCGGATGGGCCATTTTGGGGAGCACTTTGAAGAGTATGGCTACAAGGACGAAATAGGGGACCTCTCCCGGTCCCTCAAAACGCTGTCTGAAAGACTGGAGAAGAAAATCGGTTTTATCGATTCCATGGCGGCCGATCTGGTCCATGAATTAAAAAATCCCGTCTCCTCTATTCGTACTTCCGTAGAGTTGGCCGAAGAGTCGGAAGGGGAGGATCAAAAGGCCTTCCTGGGACGGGTGAATTCCGAATTGAGCCGCATGGAGCGTTTGTTGGACCGATTGCGGGAGATTACCCGGATTGGGGCCGAATTGGACGGGGAGGAGCGAATTCCCTTAGAGCTGGTCGGTTTCTTAAAGGGTATTGTAGATAATTACCGCTCCCGGAGTCGGATCTTCCTGCTCTATCCCCGGGAAGATCTCTTTCTGCGTATAAATCCGGACCGTATGACCCAGGTTATTTCCAATCTCCTGGACAATGCTCTCTCCTTTTCTCCGGCGGAGGAACGGGTCGATTTGGAAGTGGAGGAGGAAGAAGGGAGCATCGTTCTTATCGTAAAAGACCGGGGGCCCGGTATTCCCGAAGGTTCGCTTGATAACATTTTCAACCGTTTTTATTCGGACCGGGAAGAAAAGGGAAACCATTCCGGTTTGGGACTGGCCATTGTTAAAGAGATTGTAGAAGGGTACGACGGGCAGGTCTCCGCCGCAAACCGCAAAGGGGGCGGCTCCTGCTTTAGAGTGGAATTTCCTGTGAATTAAGGACTTCTTCTTCCCCTATTGCCTCTACCTGCAGGACCGGGTCGGGCAATTCATACCATTCCCGCAGTATATCTATAAGGTATTCCGAGACATAGGAGGCTCCGGCCAGGGTAAAATGTATCCCGTCGGAGCGAACCAGTATCTGCCGTCCGTCTACCACTTGTTCCGATGTATATACACCGCTCGAATCGGTAAGAAGGCTGTTGTAATTGAACCTTTTCACTTCCTTTTGAAGGCAGACCGCATCAATTAGGCCGTTGAGATGGCTTATATTATTGTTGTATCCTTCCTTTTGCATGGGAGGCAGATCCATCCAAAATACATCCACTTCCAGCTCATTCAGGCTGTCCAGGAGGATTCCGGCTCTCTCCTTATATATCTCGACCCACCGGTCGCTAAAAAGGGGCGCATTAGTTCCATCCAGGTAAAAGCTCTGCATGGTGTTGGCTCCCAGGAATATGAGAACGCAGTCGGGGGCATTTTCCTTTGTTAAACGGGGAGCCTCATTGAGCCAGTCGTAGTAATCCAGGCGAATCAGGTTGGAACTTATCACTCCTTCTACCCGGCAGGTCATGTCGGAGTAGTCGTTCATCATGGGTTCAAGCTTTTTCCCCACCGAGTTGGCCAGGGAGTCGCCAATGACAAGAATATCCAGGGTTTCCCCTTCAAAGAGAGGCCCTTCCGGCTCGGGAAGGGGGGCTACAACCAGTTCTGTTTCTTCTTCAAGGCCTTCGGGAGGATGAAAAGTCAGTTCCTGCCAGTGTGAAAAGCCCTCGCGGCCCCCTTCTACCAGTCCGGTTAGTCCCAGGGAAGCGGCCTTGTCATTTAGGCTCTTAAGGGGAACATAGAAAAAGCGGTAGCCCATATCTCCATCGAGTGAAACGGACCAGTTATAAAGCCCATAGGAGCCAAAGGTCAGGACAAGAGGAATGAGAAAGATCATAATGAGAAGTACTTTTTGAACGTTGTTCTTCATAATCCCTCCTAGAATTGAAAGTAGATAAAGGGCGCCATGCCTTCGGGGGCAAGAATCTGCAAAAGAATAAAATAGAGGCCGGAAAAGAGGGCTGTAAAGAATGCTGAGAGCCGATTTATGCCATTTTCAAGACCCTTTTCCCATTGGGGCGGAATGAAATGAAGGGCAATTCCAATAAACAGGAGCAGTCCCGTAAAAGGGGTTATCATGGTCCAGCCCGGTCGGAAGGCAAAAAGCCCCTGGAAATAGTTCAGGGCCAGAGGGAAATCGGGGGCGCGGAAGAATATCCAGGCGGCGGTAACCACATGGAAGGTGATTATCCTTCCTACCAATCGTCCTGTCATAGTGGAGGCGGACTTTTTAATAATGAGCCTCTCACCAATCAGCCAGAAACCGTGGATACAGCCCCAAAGGACAAAGTTCCATCCCGCTCCGTGCCAGATTCCGCCCAAAAGCATAGTAAGGAACAGATTGAGGTAAGTACGCCCCTTTCCCTTCCGTGAACCGCCCAGAGGAATATATAGGTAGTCCCTGAGCCAGGAGGAGAGGGATATATGCCAGCGCCGCCAGAACTCCTTAAGGCTGGAGGAGCGGTAGGGTTTGTCAAAGTTCTCGGGAAAGTGAAAGCCCAGCAGATTGGCCACCCCAATGGCAATGTCGCTGTAGGCACTAAAGTCGCAGAATATCTGGACTCCATAGGCATAGGCGGCAAAAAGGAGCTCCCAGGACCCGTAATCTCCCGGATTTAAAAAGGCCGGATCCGCCGCCAGAGATGCAAGATAGTTGGCAATCACTATCTTTTTGAAAAGGCCGGAGAAGATTTTTCGGAGGGCAAAGCCGATGTTTAGAGACGAAGGATCGGGAGTCCTGTCAATTTGGGGGAGAAAAACATCGGAGCGAAGAATAGGTCCTGCGACCAGCTGGGGAAAGAAGGATATATAAAGAAGAATATCGCTAAAACGGCTGCGCTTTTCAGTATCTCCCCGGTGGACATCCACTATGTAGCTTATTCCCTGGAAGGTAAAGAAGGATATCCCCACGGGGAGAATGAGCCCCATCGGTTTTAAGAGGATTTCTCTTCCCTGCTGGAGAAGTAAATTGTTCAATGAGCGGATAAGAAAATCGGCATACTTAAAGAAAAAAAGGATAGAAAGGTTTAAACCGACCCCCAGAGCTAAAATCAGCCTTTTCTCGGCCTTCAATCCCACGAGCCAATTTATCAGGGAAGAGAGAAAGAGGAGGAAGATGAAGCGCACATCCCAGTAGCCGTAAAAAAAGTAGCTGGCCACGATAAGAAGTCCTTTTCGGAGGACCGATTTATCTTTTACGAGCCAGTAGAGGGGGAAGAGAAGGAAAAAAAAGAGGGCGAATTCAAGTGTTGGGAAAAGCATTTCGGCAAATTATAGTATAAGGGGGCTTTTTACATCAACCTTAATGGGTAAAAACTTGTTTCACTTCTTTTTCTATGAGGCTTGCTACGGCCAGGGTGCCCATTTTATTGAAGTGAATCCCGTCATCCTTGAGAAGGTCTCCTGTGATCTGGCCGGTCATATCCAGTTTTTCCACTCCGTGATAACGGCACACTTCATCTATGAGAGCCTGAATGTACTCTGTTTTGATTCTCAAGTGTCTATCTTCCGATCGGGGGATGGAGACCCAGAGAACCTGTCCCTTTTGGCTGAGTGAGGTTACGAAACTTTCTACCCGTGCCATATAGAGGTACTCCCACTGGGACGTACCAAAATGTTCCCATTCCGTTCCCTGGCTGTCCTGGCCGTCATTCGTTCCCAGAATAACCACATAAAGGTCGTAACCGTCGGATAAATCGGAATCGGCAAAGGCGATCCAGTCGTAGAAGTCGCGACGGGCCAGACCGGAGGAGGATATTCCCTTCACATCGATTCTTCCAATGTTCGTGTTAAAACTGTCAGAAAAGGAATCTTTTAGGGCATAGGCATGGGAATCGCCCAGAATAAGAACGTTTTTAGGGATATTTTCTTCTGCACCAAAGAGAAATGTGAGTGTGAGAAAGAAAAAGAAGAGCACGCCCCCTGTCCTGTTCGGTCGAATATCCATATGGTTTAATCATCGGTGGCACGGGGGCTTCTCTTGACAAATCCTTCGCCGCCTAGGTAAAATTGTAGTAAGGCTTAATGCCTTAGGAGTAATTATTGAGTAACAGGCTGATGCTGGTTATTGAGGACCCCCAGGTTTTGGGCAGGGTTTGCGGACCCAACGATGCCAACCTCAAAGAAGTGGGCGGTCTTTTGAATTCCCGGGTATTTTCCCGGGGGAATGAAATCTTTCTCGAATCCCAGGACAAGGAAAATTTTCCTCTTTTCAAGAATCTTATAGAACAGATGACCGACCGGTCCCGAACTAATGATCTGGAAAAAGGCTATATTCAATCCCTTTTTAAAAGTATAAATCCCCGGGAGAGTTTGGACCAGGAGGATTTCTCCCAGTGCCGGATTCGTATTCCCGGGTCCGATAGCGAACTCTATCCTTATAATGAGAAGCAGGCTTCCCTTATTCGTATGATGGATGAGCAGGACATGGTTTTTGCCGTGGGGCCCGCCGGTACGGGTAAAACCTACCTGGCCATTGCCCAGGCCCTGAAAGAGGTACTTCAAAAGAAAAAGCGCAAGATAATTCTTACCCGTCCCGTCGTGGAAGCGGGAGAAAATCTGGGGTTTCTTCCCGGTGATCTTGAGCAAAAGCTTAATCCCTACTTAAGACCCCTTTACGATGCCATGGAAGATCTTCTTCCCAATGATTTGCTTATGAGAATGAGCGATAATAATCTTTTTGAGGTTTCTCCCCTGGCCTATATGAGGGGGCGGAGCCTTAAAAACTGCTTTATCGTTCTCGATGAAGCCCAGAATACGACACAGTCACAGATGAAGATGTTTCTCACCCGTTTGGGAGAGGGGAGCAAAGCCATCGTGACCGGTGATATTACCCAGATCGACCTGCCTTCGCGCAAAAGGTCCGGTCTGGTTCATGCCTGCGAGATCCTCAAGGATATTGATGACATAGGTTTTTGTCACTTCGATAAATCCCATGTTATCCGCAGTCAGTTAGTTAAACAAATAATAATGGCCTATGAATCGGAAGAAAAATAACAAAGGAGAAGGGGAGCATAGCCTCTTCGGGACACTTAACGCTGCCATGGCGCCTCTTTGGAGTAATGACGGGATTAAACGGACTTTCATTGCCGCTTTTATTCTTTCATTTTTCTTTATTCTCCTGTCCGATAACTATCTCTTTCTTACCCAGCTTCATAACAGGGATAACCTGCAGCTGGGCGATATTGCGGAAGAGGACATCTATTCGGAGCAGTCTTTTCGTTACATTGACCGGGAGAGTACGGACCGACTTACCGACCTCCGTTTAGCTTCTGTGAACGGTGTATTTGTACGGCAGGAGGGGATTACACGGAAAATCCAGGAAGATATGGACTACTACGGGGCCCAGTTTGATGAACTGGCTTCCAAAAACTCCTCCTTTGCCGAGTACGAGATACTGGGGCTGCCCTTTGGAGAGGATCAGATCGCTTTTCTGGTTGAAGATCAGCTTTATTTAGTCATATTCGGTTTTGTCCGGGAAATCACTTCCCAAATCCTGAATCAGGGGTATTATAAGCTTCTCAATTACGAAGAAGACCCATCAGCGGCTACCGGTGTTGTTGAGGTAGTGGGGAATGGGGATGAAGGGCTTATTTCTACTTTGCCTGCTATGAATCTTCTTACCTCCGAGAACCTGGACCTGGAGGATATGCTACGGGAAAGGGGGCTGGAAAACGGCGAGTTGACCATAACCGCCGCCATGGTCAACTTTTTCCTTAAGGAAAATTGTTACTTTAACGAAAAGCTCACTATTCAGAAAAGAACCGACGTTATGGACAGCATTGAGCCGATTTATGTTACCGTAGAAGAGGGCAGCAGGATAATTGCCATGGGGGAAGTGGTCACTTCCGATGTGGTTCAGGAGCTGGATGCTTATTGGAACAGAATCGGCAGTCTTCAGTTTGTACCGCTTGTTACGCCTCTGACCTACTTGGCGGGGCTTTTCTTTCTGGCCGTTCTTTTTGTAACCTATTTGCCCATACAAATCGAGAATCCCAAGAATCTCATTGTTATGTTCTGGAGTATTCCCCTTTTTATCATCCCCGTGGTTCTCTTTAGGAAAATCATCGTGCCCCAAAATATGGCTTTTACTGCTGTGTTGGTACCCTCCGGTTTTTTTACTCTGCTTATTTCTCAGCTGGTTGTAAGGAAAATGGGGGTAATGGTATACGCCCTTGTTATTTCTTTATTGGCCTTCTTTCTGAGCGGACTGGATTCGACGGTGCTTATTTATTCTCTTGTCACCGGTTTGGCGGGAACTTTGGTTCTTACCGGCGGAGAGAAGCGAATCGATATTCTTAAATCGGGAATCTGGTTGGGGACGATAAATCTGGCCTGTGTGCTCTATTTTGACCTGATAGGAAAGGCCCTTTTGTCGGCAATGGCTATAGATGTGGTATTTGCCTTTCTCTCCGGTATTATCTATTCCCTTCTTGTTCTTTCCCTTTTGCCTCTTTTTGAACACTTTATGAATGCCTGTACCGCCTATCGGCTGGCAGAGCTGGCCAACCTTAATGAGCCGGTTCTCAAGCGGCTATTTATTCAGGCAGCCGGTACCTATGTTCATTCTATTAATGTGGCCTATATGGCCGAGCCTGCCTGTGAGGCTATTGGCTGTAATTCCCTTCTGGCCCGGGTGGCATCCTACTATCATGATATTGGTAAGATGGACCAGCCCGACTATTTTATCGAGAATCAGAAGGATTCCAACAAACACGACGAATTGAAGGCGAATCTTTCCGCAGCCATTATCAAAGCCCATGTGAAGCTGGGGGTGGAGAAGGCCCGGGAGATGAATCTGCCCGAAGAGGTGATTCAGATTATCCAGCAGCATCACGGCACCAGTGTTATCCGCTACTTTTATGACAAGGCGGAGAAGGAAATAGCCGAATCGGGTAAATCCTCCCTGAACAAAGAGGACTACTGCCACTACGGTCCCCGTCCCCAGCACAAGGAAGCCGCTGTGGTTATGCTCGCCGATACGATTGAGGCCGCCTCGCGAACCTTAAAGAAGCCAAGCAAAGCGAAGCTGGAAAAATTTGTTTGGGATTTGATAATGCATCGACTTCAAACGGGTGAGCTGAACGATTCCGGCCTAACCTTGAACGAGCTTGAAAAAATAAAAGACAGTTTTGTCCATGTACTTATTGGGCACTTTCATACACGTATTGAATATCCGGACCAAAAAAAGGAAGAGGCAGGCTGATGGCTGAAATCGATTTGATTGTGGAAGGTATTGATGAGCCCCGCTGGATCGCAAGGGTTCAGGCCTATCTGGAAACTCTCGTGGAAGAGCAGGGAGAAGCTAACTGGGAGATGTCCCTGACCCTCTGCGATAACTCCTACATTGCGGAACTTAACGAAGAGTACCGGGGCAAGGAAGGTCCCACCGACGTTCTTACCTTTGTCATGGATGAGGGGGAATCCACTTTCCCCGACGATCCGAACCTTCCCCACGCGGTGGGGGATATTATCGTTTCTCTGGAAAAAGTGAAGGAAAATGCGGAAAATTTGACTGTTTCCCCGGAAGAAGAGCTCAAGAGAGTGATTCTCCATGGAATTTTGCACTTGAAAGGGATGACCCATGAGGGGTATGATTGGAATACAGGTATGCTTAAGGAGCAGGAAGAACTCCTTGTAAAATATAAGGACATTAGGTTAACGGAGGACAATGAAACTTTTTTGGACTAAAAAACGATCGGGTAAGGACGGCGATGTCGTCGATCAGGAAGCCCTGGATGAGCTGAACGGAGAGGAAAAGGAGATGATCCGGGGGATCGTTGAACTATCCGATACTTCTGCCAGGGAAATTATGGTGCCCCGCATCGATGTTGTTTTCATTCCGGAGGATCTGACCTATGAGGAACTCATCGCACGTATTCTGGAAACAGGCCATTCCCGTTTTCCTATTTATAAAGAAACTATCGATGACGTTACCGGTGTTCTTTATGTAAAGGATCTCCTTGTCCACATTGTTAAGGATGAGCCTATCTCTATTTCGGATATTATGAGAAAGGCCTACTTTGTTCCGGAGAGCATGAAACTTGATGTTCTTCTGAGGGAATTGAAGGAACGGAAAGTACATATCGCCGTGGCCGTTGATGAATACGGCGGAACTTCCGGTATGGTTTTCATGGAAGATATTATTGAAGAGATCGTCGGAGATATTCAGGATGAATTTGATAACGAAGACGAAGATCTGGTCAAGATTTCCGATAATAGCTGGCTTTGTGATGCCCGTTTAAACATTGAAGATATCAATGAAGACCTTGAGTGGAATCTGCCTACCGAGGATTATGATACCCTGGGTGGTTTCGTATTTAGCCTCTTTGGAAAAATTCCTGTACGAAACGAAAAGATCGTCTGGGAGAAATTCAGCTTTATTATTCAGGCCGTTGAGGGCCATAAAATCAAAAAAATCAAAATTGAATGGGACGGTTCCGTTGGGAGTGAAGAGGATTAAAACTGCAGGTCTACTGTTTTTTCTGTTTCTCCCGTCCCTGCTGTTTTCCCTGGATAGGGAAGCGATTGAACTCTATCAGGAGGGGCGACAGTCTCTTGTTCTGCAGGACTACTACGGGGCTATAGACTCCCTGCAGGAAGCTCTGCGACTTAATCCGGCCTATCTTGATGCCATTCTAGCCTTGGCAGATGCCTACTTTCGTATCGAAGAGTACGATGAAGCCTATCTCTTTATAGAAAAAGCGTCCCTCTATGGACGGAATGATATCTCTCTCATTAATATGAAGGCTCGTATTCTCGTCGGGAGGGAAGATCTTGACGAGGGAGAGACCCTTTTTCGGGAAGTTTTAAGGGAAGAGCCCAATAACCTGGAAGCCAATCTGGGGATTGCTGAAATCTCTCTTTTGCGGGGGGATAGAAAGAAAGGGGAAGAACAGTATAGGCGTAGTCTGATTTTAGCTCCCGAAAGCCGGCGGGCCCTTTTGTCTCTGGCTCTACTCTATGACCGGGAAGGTTACCCTAAGGAAGCGGAGAAATATCTCGACTTGGCATTGACCTATCACTCCCGGGATCCGGAAGTCTATATTGCCTTGGCGGAACACTACCTCCGAACGGGAGATGTGGATCGGGCTTCCTACTTTGCTCAAAACGGTTCTCTTATTGCTCCCGAATCAACCGGTCCTTTTATGCTTTTGGGGCAGGCTTTTATGGAGAAAGAGGAGTGGCAGGCTGCGGTTGATCCCCTGGTAAACGCCCTTTCCCGCGAACCTATGAATGTGACTCTTCTTTATATGCTCTCTCAGTGCTATATTCATCTTTCACTTGATAAAGCCGCCTTAAAGACTCTCAACAAGGCTCTGCGCATTGAGCCGGACAATGAAATTGTGCGAATCTCGATGGAGCAGTTTCTCATAAACAATCCCTTCACCTCCGCCGAAGAGAGGGCTGAACTTTCCCTTTATCATCTTGAGAAGGGGCGGGATTTCGAAGACTCTCTTTATTTTGAAAAAGCTTTTACCGAATATCGTCGGAGCCGCTGGATCGATCCCTACGATTGGGAAGGCTGGCTGATGTACGGCCGTATCTTCTCTCGTCTGGGCTTTCCCGGGAAGTATCTTGATAATCTACAGGCCATGAAAGAGAATGGTTATGAAGAGGAGGACTTCCTCGAAAAACTGCGCATCATGGAACATCGCAAAGAGAAGGATTTGGGGGATAAGTGGGGATTGGATCAGTATGACCAAGTCGGCCATCCCTATGATATTTCTCTTTTCTCTCACTATTCCAATCAACTGGTTCATACCGGCTCGGAGATGGTCGTTTCCGATTATCTTAAGTATATTCTACTCCGCTATGCCACCATTAATCCCCTTATGGGTGAGAGAATCCGTACTTTTTCCCAGGCTTTTTCCGCCGCCCGCAGTCAGGGGAGCGATTATTTTGTTATTCTCGACTTTTCCGAAACGGAAAGAACTTTTCTTTGCCGGGCCGAACTCTATTTAACCAGTACGGGCTCAAAAATCCTTGAAACCTCTGTTATGCGTACCGGTAAGAATCGGATTGCCCTGGCTATGGAAAAATTGGCATCCGATCTTGAGGCTTCTCTGATTCCCCGGACTTTAGTTCTGGATTTGGAAGATGATGAAGCCATTCTTGGCCTCGGCCGTTATCACCGGTTGGAACAGGGGAGGGAAGCTCTTCTTTTTAAGAAAGATTCGGTTAGGCTCATTACCGGGGAAGAGGGAATTGAGTATAACGATGAGGATCTTCTTGCCCGAGTGGTTTTAACCGAAGTTGACGAAGAAATATCCTTGGCTGTTATCGAACGTTTCGCTCTTTTTGATTTGATAAGTCGTTGGGATGAAGTGTATTTTCTTCCCGTAGAGGAAGAGGGTTCGGAAGAGCAAGCCGAAGAAGAACAAAACTTTTTCATAGAAGATGAATCCCCCGTGGACAGTGAGCTAAAATCACAGCTGCTCAAGCTGAATTAAATAAGCTCCCCTTGACCGGGGGCTTTTTTTTGTATTATCTTAAAATCAGATAAAAAAATACTTTTATTAGGAAGATATCCCCCCGTGTGATAGGCCGGGGAGTCAAACAAGGAGATGAAATGGCTGTAAAAACCGTTAGAGATCTGGATCTTAAAAACAAGAAAGTTCTGGTTCGTGTGGACTTCAATGTACCCCTCAAGGAAGGGAAAATAACCGATGACACCCGAATGCAGAGAGCTCTTCCCACCCTTAAGTACGTACTTGAGCAGGAAGGGGCTTCTCTCATCGTAATGAGTCATCTGGGCCGTCCCAGTACAGACCGGGAGCCCGAACTGAGTATGTCCCAGCTGTCCGGTCACCTGGCCGAAATCAGCGGTGCTAAAGTAGTTATGGCGCCGGACGTAGTAGGTGATGAAGTAAAGGCTTTGGCCGATAATCTTAATGCTGGAGAGATCCTGCTTCTGGAAAATACCCGTTACTACAAGGAAGAGAAGAAGAATGACCCCGCTTTCGCGGAAAAACTTGCTTCCCTTGGAGATGTATATGTAAATGACGCTTTTGGTACCGCCCATAGAGCCCATGCTTCAACAGAAGGCGTTACCAAGTACCTTCCTTCTGCCGCTGGTTTCCTCATGGAAAAAGAGTGTGAATTCTTTGATAAGGTTCTGGAAAATCCGGAAAAACCCATGGTTGCCATCATTGGAGGTGCCAAGGTCTCTTCCAAAATCAGTGTTCTTGAATCACTCCTTGATAAGTGCGATACCTTCGTAATCGGCGGGGGAATGGCCTATACCTTTCTTAAAACCAAGGGTAAGTCTATCGGAAACTCACTTTTTGAAGAGGATTATCTGGAAACGGCCGAATCCTTCCTTAAGAAAGCCGAGGCGCAGGGTACTACTGTAATCCTTCCCATGGACCATGTTGTCGCTTCCGAGTTTAGTGAGAGCGCAGCTCCCGAAGCTGTGGATTCCGAAGATGTTCCCGAAGGAAAGCTTGCCATGGACGTTGGTCCCAAGACTGTTGAAGCGGTTAAAGCTAAAATTGCCGTTGCCAAGACGGTTGTTTGGAACGGCCCCATGGGGGTATTTGAGTTTGACGCCTTTTCAAAGGGTACCGAACAGGTGGCCAATTTCGTAGCCGACTGTGCCGGAACAACTGTTGTTGGCGGGGGTGATTCCGTGGCGGCAGTAAACAAGTTCAACCTTGGTGATAAAATCGATCACGTATCCACCGGAGGCGGTGCTTCCCTGGAATACCTGGAAGGCAAAGCTCTTCCCGGTGTGGTTGCTCTTAAGAAATAGTTATGATATAATACGGCAGCTCTCGAAGGGGGCTGCTTTTTTTTAGTGAGGAAAATTTTATGAGAGAATATCTAATTGCAGGAAACTGGAAAATGAATAAAACTCCTTCCGAAGCAGCAGCTCTGGCGAAGGAAATTTTACCCCTGGTTAAGGATAGTGACAGTCAGGTTATGATTGCCCCTTCCTTTGTATGTATCCCCGCCGTGGCGGAGGTTATCAAAGGGTCCAATATTATTTTGGCCGCCCAGAATATGGCATCCGTTACAGAAGGGGCGCACACCGGTGAAACTTCTGTACTTATGCTCAAGGATCTGGGTGTTGAAGTCGTAATTCTTGGTCACTCGGAAAGAAGACATACCTACGGTGAGACCGATGAGCTTATCAATGAAAAGGTTAAGCTTGCCTTGGCAGAAGGTATGAAGGTTGATCTTTGTATTGGTGAACTTCTTGAAGAGAGAGAAGCGGGTAAGGCCGAAGCTGTTTGTTTTGAACAGTTGGAAAAAGGTCTGGCCGGATTGAGCAAGGCTGATATGGCTAATGTTGTTATTGCCTATGAGCCTGTATGGGCCATTGGTACCGGTAAAACGGCTACTCCCGAGGATGCCGAAGCGATTCACGCTGCTTGCAGAAGTAAAATAGCCGACCTTTTTGATGAGGAAACGGCTCAGGCCACCTGTATTCAGTATGGCGGATCGGTTAAGCCCGGTAATGTAAAAGAGCTAATGGCTATGGAAAATATTGATGGTGGACTGATTGGGGGCGCTTCCCTTACAGCCGACTCTTTCCAGGCTCTGGCTAACTTTAACAAATAGTAAAAATGGCCGGTTCCCAGGGAGCCGGTCTTAAAAAATACAAGAAAAGTGTTCTCCGGGGCACTTTTAGGAGTTATAATGGGTGTATTAGGTGTAATTTTGTTCGTACTGTATGTTATTGATGCTGTACTCTTGGCTCTTCTCGTTCTCATTCAGGATGAACAGGGTGATTCTTTGGGTGGCATCTTCGGCGGTGGGAGCAATACGGCATTTGGAGCCTCTTCTTCCAGTGTTTTGGTTAAGCTGACCCGTGTCCTGGGTATTCTTTTCCTCGTTCTTTCTCTTACGGTAGCCTTCTTTCTCAAGACTTCCAATAAGGATAGCATCATTGGCGAGTCCAGAATCCTTAATGAAAGCGCAGCCGCCGGTGACTGGTGGGAAGGTGATGCGGTAGTTCCCGAAGCAGAGAAGGGATCTGAACTGGTTATTCCCCAGAATTAATTTATCCTAAAGGAAGAGTTATGAGAGTTGCGGTAGTTTTTTTCGAGAAAAATAAAGGTAAACTTACCGAAGTATCCGAAGCCTTGGCCCATGGAATTGCCGAGCAAGGTCATGATGTGAAAGTCATCAATGGGGCTATGGAAAGTAATGTTAAGCTTACCATGTTTGAATATATTGCTATCGGTACAACTCCCTCTTCCCTTTTTAGTAAGAAACTTGACGAATCCCTTGGGAATTTTATTAAAAATGCCGGTACGGTAAGTGGTAAACGTTCCTATGCCTTTGTTCAGAAAAAGGGATTCCGCTCTTTTCCCGTCCTTCAGGGGCTCATGGGCCTTCTTGAGGGGGAAGGGGTTATTTTAAAAACTTCCGACATTATAAATTCAAAGGAAGAAGCTTCTTATATTGGAAAGAAACTCCATATAACGAAGTAAAAAAGGTATTAACATGAAAAAAGTCTCTCTCATTTCACTTTTTATTCTTATTTCTACACTGTTGTTTGGTCAGGCTGTCGAAGTAGACCGTCCCGTAGCCGTTATTAAACTGCATAAAACCGAGGTGCTTCCTCAAAGTAAGTACATTCGATACGAAAATACAATGAAACTTCAGAAGCAGGGGGTGGAACTTTCTCAGGACGAAAAGGTTCAACTTCTTGATGTTCTGATTAATCAGATCCTTGTTAGACAGGATGCGGAGACCCTTGGGATTGCCGTTTCCGATGAAGAAGTCCTGCCTGCTGCCATGGAAGGACTATCTATGGAGCTTCAGCAGTTAGGTCAGATTCCCGCCGGTGCCGTGCTTACCGATCCCGCCCAATTCCGAGCTTTATTGGAACAAAATGGCCATGATTATGATCTCTATATTGAAAATGCTAAAAATAGTCTCCTTATTGAGAAATATATCACTGAAACAAGAAGAGATGATTTCATGAATATGCCAGGCCCTGATGATGAGGCTATCGAGGGTTTCTATAACCAGAATATTGCCCAGTTCGCCCAACCTGAATATGTTTTAATTAGTCAGATTTTCTTTTCTTTGGGCGAAGGTTCAGATAAAACCGCTGTAAAAGCAAAAGCGGAAGACCTCTATAGGAAAATTTCCGGGGGGCAGCTCAACTTTGATGAAGTTGTAAAAGAAGAGGGCGATAATTTTCCTTTTACCCAGGTTAAGGGGCAGCCTTTTACTGTTGCTAAAGCCGATGGTCAGGCTGCTCAGTATTTTGGAGAATCCTTTACAGATGCTCTTTTTGCCGACAAGGAAATATCCCGTGTCTATTTGCTTGAGTCAAATGTGGGTTTTCATATTGTTCGTTTGGACCAGCATAAAGAAGCGGGAGTACTAAAACTTGACGATCGTATTACTCCTATGCAGGAAATTACAGTTCGGGATTATCTCTCAAGAATGATTTATTCTCAGATGCAGCAAGAACTTTATGCCAAACTACAAATGGAAGTTGTACTTGATCTTAGAGAAAAGTCTGAAGTTAAAACCTTCGAGGATGCTCTTTAATTCATGGCAAATAGACATAAATCGCGTATCCTCGCGTTTCAGGCCTTGTATGGCTGGGATATGACAGGTAATGATGTGGAGGAGTTATTCTCTTTTCAATGGCTTAAGGAAGAAGTCGAAGAGGATACGCTCCTTTACTCCAAGCTGATTATTTCCGGTGTTTTGCAAAATAGGGAACAGGTAGACAAAACCATTGCCGATCATCTTCTTAAATGGGATTTTGACCGTCTGGCCCGGGTTGATCTTGCTATTCTAAGAATCAGTACCTATACCCTTCTGTTTTTAAAAGATGTTCCCTCTCGAGTTGCCATCAATGAGGCGATTGAAATTGCCAAGGACTATGCTGCACCGGAGTCCTATAAATTTATCAATGGCGTCCTTGATGGAATAGCAAAAACCGTTCTATAATTAACTATGGCTGACAAAAAGGGCAGGATTGTACTTACATTATTAGCGGTCTTACTCTTTTTGCTTGCCTTGGGCATCTCTCTCTTTCTTATCTTCTATCGAATACCACGAACCGAATCGATTAATTATTATCTCCATGGTTCCGACTCCCTCTATCAAGAAGGAAAATATAAGCAAGCGGCCGTTATGCTTGAAAAGTCAGTCTCCTTTGCACAGGGGCGGGATGATTGGCGCCGCATTGTGAAGCGTTCCTATAATCTATCAAATGAAACCGAAGACTGGAATACATATCATTACTTTGCCGAAAGGGCTGTAAAGATGTATCAGGGGAGTGACGAGTTTTGGGTATATTATCTAAGCTCATTATTATGGTCCGGCCAGTACGATAGGTTATTAAAATATCAGGATCGTCTTTCCGATGCAAATTATCCCACTATTCAGGCCGAAATTCGTTTGACTGAAGAAAGTCTGGCTCTCAATAAGGACCTCAAGCCCTATGAAGGGGTTATGATAAAACTTGAAAACGAGAGGGATGCAGAGTTTTATGAAATGGTTGGGAACATTTCCGGACTGGATGATCTAAAGGTTGATGCTCTTATTCTTTGGATGGGGCTGGGGGAAAAGGAACGGGCCCGTGAAATTGCCGGGACATTGGATAATCGGGAAAAGTATTTACAAATTTTGGGACTGCTTTTCTGGGATTTAAAAGAAGTAGAGTTGTCTCTTTCCTATCTAGAAGGACAGGATAAATTAGATCAAAAGAATCATAATCGTCGTTGGACTCTGAATAATCTTTTAGGAGATGGGTATTTTCTTTTGGGAGACTGGGAGAAATCGGAATATCATTATCTCACATCCAGAGAAATAAAAGAGGACAATAACTGGAAGCCTCTCGTAAATAGAGCCATTATATACGAAAAGGCCGGAATCTATAAAGAAGCGTCAAATATCATTCTTGAAGGATTGCTTGAATTTAGTGATGTTAAAGAGGTGGTGCTTTATTTCCTGGATAATTGGCAAGAGACCTATCCTGTAAGAGCTGAACGTATTGTAAATAAATATTTAATTATCAATCCTCAAGATGTCGAAGTTAGACTGGCGCAGTTTTCTTCTTTTCCCGGAGAATTGACACCCGAATCATATAGAGCGTTCTTGTGGGAATTATTTAACGATAATAGTGGGAATGAAAAAGTTACCCGTTATCTTCTTTGGTATATGTGTGTCCTGGGAGACCATGAGAGTATGAGAATTATCATGGCTCGTCATGAAAAAGTCATAGGAGCCAGGCCTCAATGGTTCACTCTTTATGAAGGATTGATTTTAGCCTTAAAGAGTCCTCCTTCCTATGAAGAGGCAGAAATCGTTTTGAGAGAATACTATGGAAGAACTAATGATTGGTATGGCGCCATGAATCTTGCCATTCTCCAGGAGCATATGGGTAAAGTTGAAGAAGCGGAAGAATTAAGAAAGGTGGTAAATAATTGATTGCACTAAAGAATGAAGAACATATTGACTGTTTAAGAGAGTCCGGGGCTATTCTGGCCGGAATATTTAAAGTCTTGAAGGGCTATATCAAACCTGGCGTTACTCCAAAAGATATCGATCTGTTAGTAAGAAAAATTATGGAAGAGAAGGGCGCAATTCCTTCCTTTCTCGGATATAGCGGATTTCCCGCAGCAGTCTGTACCTCTGTAAATGAGCAGGTTATTCATGGTATTCCCAGTAATAAACCTTTGAAAGAGGGTGATATCATAGGCTGTGATATCGGTGTAACTTATAAAGGCATGATTAGTGATGCCGCTCGAACCTATAAGGTCGGAAAAGTTTCTCCCCAGGTGGAGCAACTTCTTGAAATTACAAAAAAGTCCTTGATGGCAGGGATTGAAGCGATTCGACCGAATGGTAGGGTAAAGGACATTTCTAAGGCCGTTACATCTGTGATCGAACCTCACGGCTATGGTATTGTTCACTCCTTTTGTGGCCATGGGGTAGGATTTGAAGTACACGAAGACCCTCAGATTCCCAATAATTATCCCTCCCGAGGTAAGAATCCCCGTTTAAAGCCGGGTATGGTTTTAGCTATTGAGCCTATGGTGAATTTGGGAACAGCCGAAGTGGAGATCCTTGATGATGAGTGGACTGTTGTGACACAGGATGGAGCTCTCTCAGCCCATTTTGAACATACTGTGGTCGTAACAAAAGAGGGCTATGAGATAATGACCGGGAGTTTACTTGATGATTAAACAGAAAAGGATAATCTTTTTACTTACCGTTTTAAGCTCCTTTTTAGCCGGAGTTGTCTTTGTACTTGTCGGTCAATTAAAGTTTACCACTTTGACGCAGGTTCACGCCGCTCCTCCTTCCTCGGTGGCCTTTGATGAAATGCAGGATGTTTTTAGAAGTGTTGCGGCTGAAAACCTTCCTGTGGTTGTCGAAATTGATGTACTGAATACTAAAGAAGCAGGGGAAGAGATGTCCGAAGCGGTTCCCTGGGATGACTTTTTTTCGGCGCCGGACAGTACCGTACCGCAGGATCGCTTTGAATTCTATGGGCTCGGTTCCGGTGTTATTGTTAAGAAGATTGATTTTACTTATTACATAATAACGAATTACCATGTTGTAGGTGATTCAGAGGAAATAGAAATTACTCTTTATGACGGGCGAGTGTACGATGCCGTCCCTGTGGGAACGGATAGCAGGAAAGATTTGGCACTTGTTTCTTTTGAGACAGAAGAAGAGGATATTCCCTTAGCTCGTTTGGGCGATTCCTCAAAACTTTATGTAGGTGATTGGGTAATGGCTATAGGTAACCCCTTGGGGTATGAGTCATCTGTTACGGCCGGTATTGTCAGTGCCTTGGGGCGTGAAGATGCACCGCAGGGAAATATCAGCGACTTCATTCAAACCGATGCGAGCATTAATCAGGGAAATTCTGGTGGTGCTCTCATTAACATGCAGGGTGAAGTTATTGGTATTAACTCCTGGATTAGTACTTCCACCGGTGGTTCCATGGGATTGGGATTCAGTTTACCTATAAATAATGCCCTGAGTTCAATCGATGATATCATTACTTATGGCAAGCCACGTTACGGTTGGTTGGGAGTCAGTATGGGGGATAACACACCCTCGTTGGCCGAAGAAATCGGGCTTGAAGAAGGCCTTAACGGGGCCTTTGTGCATCAGGTCTTTATAGGTTCGCCTGCCTGGAAAGGGGGGCTAAAAGCGGGAGATTTTATCTATTCCCTTAATGATGTTCCTGTTAAAAATCGTAAAGATCTTACTTATCGTATTGGTGAGATAAAACCGGACAGTACAGTACCCATAAAAGTCTTTCGTTCGGGAATAAAAAAGACCCTTTCTGTCACGATTGACAGCCGGGGAGATGAAGATCAGCTCACTTCGACAAATAATCTTGCCTGGCCCGGTGTTACCCTTCTTCCTTTAAATGATCTTATTCGCGAAGCTTTAGGATTGGATGAGACTTTTACCGGGGTAATTGTTGAAGATACTTACGCTAAGACACCTTTTCAGTTAGCCGGAGTACAGGTAGGGGATATTATTGAGAGTATTAATGGTGAACCCGTTGAATCTCTTAATGATTTTTATGAAAATATAGGTATTCTTTCTAAAGATGTCTATAATTTACATATAAAAAGAATCACCGATGTGGTTAATGAAATTGATTTGATTGTTGAGAGGGAAAGTTATGGCGAATAAACAGTTTTTGCCCTATGTTCAGGTAAGAAACGATGCTTTAAAATTGGCTGCAAAGATTTATCAGGATGGATTTGTCCCCGATGTAATATATATCCCCCTTCGCGGCGGCGCCTATATGGGGAATATTATAAGTGAGTTTTTTAAACTGATTGTGGATGGTACCAAGCCCGTTTTTTATGCTGCAGTTGTGGCTCGTTCCTATACGGATGTACATGAGAGCGAATCTATTATGATTGATGGCTGGACCTATGATCCGCAGCATTTAAGAAAGGGAGACAAGATCCTGTTTGTTGACGATATTTTTGACAGCGGTAGAACCATTAATTATTTAGTTGATGTTATTCTTCAGCGCGGGATTCCTCGCAAAGATATTAAAGTTGCTGTTCATGACTATAAGGATGTTCGTTTTGAGGAACGAAAAAATGATCATTTAAGCGTTCATCCCGATTACTACTGTCGGAAATTTGTCATTGAGAAGCCGGAAGATAACCTTTGGATTCACTATATGAGCCATGAGTTGGTTGGATTGACCGACGAAGAGTTGGAAGAGCACTACTACAGTCAAGATCCTGAACTGAGAGATGTATTTTCTCTTGTGCGTAAATAAAAAAATGCCGCCCCTTAAGGCGGCAAATTAAATGTGAAAGAGGACTATATTAGTCCTCTTTTTTTTATTCCTGTGTCCACTCCAGATCGCTGGAATCAAAGGTCCAGACACCGGTAGATGTTCCGGCCACCAGAGCAAAATCCGAATTGTTCGTATCAAAGGTCATTGAATAGACGGAAGAGTCTTCAAGGTCACTACTTTCATAGTTATCCTCATCGGCCATATCGTCATCGTCTGAGCCTATGCTAAGGCTTGAAGGATCATCATCGCTAATATCTATGAGGACGTAACCGTCGGCGTCAATATAGTAATCACTTCTGGTAGAAGCTATGATATAATCGCTCACCTTATCATTGTAAACAAAGCAGGAGTAGAGATTGTCACAGTCATCGTCTTCATCGTTTTCATACCAGGTTACCCAGCTGTCGCCATCATAATCGTTGCTGGCATAGAGCAAGCTGGTATCTGTTGCGGACCAGTCGGAACGGGAGCTGATAAGGAGGTAGTTGTAACTATAGGTTCCGCCGGAAGAGATATCGGCATAATAAATAGCATGGTAGTAATGGTTGTAATCGGCGATGTCATAGTCATAATCATCGTCATCATCTGCATCGGCACTACTCATGTCTGTTGCTGTACTAAAGTTGTCCGTGCTATACCAGAGCGTCCCTCCCTCTTCGGGGTCTTCGTCGGGATCGATGTCGTTAAAAATCAGCCAGGCTTCTCCTCCGGAGACATTAAAGGCCATTCCCTCCGATTGAATAGGCCAGTAATCTCCATCGTCGTCATCAACTATTTCCAGGTATGTGGCCGTATCATCGTCAAAGTCGCCTTCAATATCGCTGCCATCGGTATAAAACAGTAAGGAATTTTCCACATAGGGATCATCGTCATCGTCGTATTCGTATTCAACCTGGTTTAAATACATAACATCTGAGGTGCTGTCGGGATCGGTACCGCTGGAGAATAATTGCAGCCAGACATAATCGTAACTTGTGGTGATCTCGCAAACGGCGGTGCTGCTTTCGACAGGGGAAGTACCCGATTCGTCAATTGTATAAACATAAGCGCTGCTACCAATTCTCCCGGTGTAGTAAACGGTGCCGTTAAACAATACCATGGAGGAAAGTGAGTCCAGCGAAGAGTCTATTCTGCTCCAGTCCCCCCCGTCGGCATCCTGATACCAGATATATTTACCTAGGGCATAGTAGTAGTCATTGGTTACGACCGTATCGGTAAACTTAATATTTTCCAGGTTGTTATCATCCACAAGTTCTTCTGTCTCTATGGTATAAATGAGACCCTCTCCGTCACAGGCTGTGAAGAAAAGAAGAAGGGACAGGGTTATTAATATAATGATTTTTTTCATGAAATCCTCTTAGAAGTGATATTCCACACCGAATCTGACATCGGAAAATACACCGATTCGGCTCTGATTGTCTTCCCGGGCGATTTCCGGGATTACCCAAAGATCGTATTTCAGGATAAAGGACCATTCCGAATCGTAGTTCCAGTTAAGTCCTATTCCCGGTTTGATGATGGGATCCACACTAAAGTAGTCATCATAACTATTCAGGGTAACTCCGGCACTGAGATAGAGGGGAATGGTAAAATAGGTGCTGATATTTATATCGTAGGCTGATTTAACCATGATGGGGACCATATAAAAGTTGTTTTCGTTTAGTGAGGAAGAGAACATTCCTCCGAACTCACCCCCAAGGCGAAACTTGCTGTTAAGATAGCCCATATAACTTAAAAAGCCCGAACCTCCCAGATTCATTTGTCCGCTCAAGCTGTTTATGGTATCACCGGAATCACCATCCCCATCGGGGGTCGGATCAATCGTAAAAAGGGGAATGAATAAACCGGCTTCAATGGAAAAAGTTTGATCACCCTTTGAGTGATAGGTCAAAATGATTCTCTCGTCTATTTCTTCTTCCTCTCCAAAGAGGGGGAAAAGGCAGGCTGTGATAATCATCAACAGGAAAAATAGTTGTGTTTTTATATTCAATGCTATTCCTCTTATTAAAAGTACTGTGATATTATCATACTTTATATGATTCATCAACAAGAGCTTGTGAGAGGAATGTGATATATGAATTTGATCGACGGTAAGGCTACAGCAGCCAGAATCAGGGAAGAGTTAAAAGAAAAAGCAGCGCTTTTGACAGCAAAAGGGGTACAGCCCGGTTTGGCTGTCGTGCTTATTGGAGATGATCCGGCCAGCCGGTCCTATGTTACGGCAAAGGAAAGGGCCTGTGATGAAATGGGGCTCTATTCCCGGGATATCAGAAAGCCTGCAGAAACGACGGAAGAGGAGTTGCTTTCCCTAATTGATGAGCTTAACAGTGACGATGCCATTCACGGTATTCTCATTCAGCTTCCCCTCCCTTCCCACATCGACAGCGATCGGGTCATCGAGCGTATTATTCCCACAAAGGATGTGGACGGTTTCCATCCTGTTAGCGTCGGGAAAATGATGTTGGGCCAGGAAACATTTCTTCCCTGTACCCCCCATGGGATTATTAAACTTCTTGAAGAGAAAAATATCGAAACTTCCGGTGCGGAAGTTGTCGTTGTGGGAAGAAGTAATATTGTAGGAAAACCCATTGCCAATATGCTGCTGCAGAAGTGTCATCCGGGGAATTCCACTGTTACCATTTGCCATACAGGGACAAAAGACCTTATTAGCCACACGAAAAGGGCGGATATTATCATTGCCGCAGCAGGACGTCCCGATACGATTACCGCCGATATGGTAAAAGAGGGTGCTGTAATTATTGATGTGGGTGTCAATCGTGTTCCCGACGATACTAAGAAGCGGGGATATCGCCTGGTGGGAGATGTGGATTTTGAGGGTTTGAAGGAAAAGGCTTCCTATATTACCCCCGTCCCCGGCGGCGTTGGGCCCATGACTATTACAATGCTTTTGTACAATACGGTATTGTCCGCCGAGAGGAGAAGCAATAATGCCCTTTAAACTGATCGGGTTTATCCTGTTTGTTGTTATGGTTTTTGCTTTTATCGGTTTTAATCTGGATAATCGTACGGATATTAATATTTGGATTAACGAAAAGGGCCATTATGAAGAAGTTTCTGTAATTGTTGTTGTTTTTGCTGCCTATCTTTTAGGTTTGCTTTCTACGGTCCCTTTCTGGTTTGCCCGTTCTCTGGCTAGGGTAAAGGCCAGGAAGAAAGATAAGAACAAGATAAAAGAACTGCAGAAGTCCTCTTCCGAGTCCCTGGCAGACGGAGAAAAAAGAGAGAAGAAAAAGCTCTTGCCCCATCGGAAAAGCAAGGATGAGGAAATCTAGTCTATTAACAATAGTGTTCTTTTGGGGAATGCTGTTGGCCCCCGTTTTTTCCCAGGTACAGGATGAATCGGGGGAAAGTCTGATTTTTTTTGCAGCAGAAGAATTGGCTGCGGGAAGGTTGACTTCCGCTTTGGAGGCCTATGAGCGGGCTACCCTTGTCTCCGATGGTTCAAGTTCTCATTTCTGCCGCTTAAAAATTCTTCAGATTCAATTTGAATTGGGCCGATTCTCCGAACTCTCCCTATTAGCTTCTCAGCTTGCCAATGAAAATGTCGAAGACCATATTTTGGGCGATGTTCTTCTCATTCAAATTCATAGCTTGATCAAAGAGGGGCGTAAGGAAGAGGCTCTCCTGATTATGGAAGAGAAATCCCTATTTCTCTCATCCTATCCCCCATGGGCTATGGGATTGAGTGATGCCTATGAGCAATTGGATATGATTCCCGAAGCGGGTCGTTTGCAATGGATTATTAAAAGAGATTTTCCTTCCTCCCCCGAGGCTATGGTTCTTACCGGGAGAGGGGAGAGAAGGTTAAAGCCTAACGACTTGATATTACCCTAATTGGATAGTAGTTCTATTTGTTCGAACCGTTTTTCCCTTTCATCGGAGGGGGTAAAGCCGTGGGCCGTAGTTTGGCCCGAACTAATAAGGAAGCTTCTTATTCTGTGTTCCTTATTGTCTTCTACGTTATAGGAAAAGAGGTACTGTTCCCTCTTTGTTATAATTCCTCTATTGTCATAAAAAACCAGTTCCATAAGCTGCGTTTTATTAAGTATGAAGAGAGTGAAATAGCCCGTTTCCAGTTTTGAGCTCCCCTCCCGGCTCAGGGTAAAAGTATTATTATCGAAAAACAGTTCTTCCCCATTTGTGCTTTTGTATTTGCCTTTTAATTCGAAGGTATCCGAATTGATTGTCCGAACGTATTCTTTTATGAGGGAAAGCTTCATGCCTTCGGTCATTCTTTTGTAGGTTCCCGACCAGGAGAGATTCTGATTTGGGGAACCGTTGTCAAAAAGGGATAATTTAACGGTGTCCGTATTGATTACATCTATGGTGAGTTTCTCTTTGACCGAATCTATATATTCGCTAGTTGCATAAATGTTAAGTCTGGGAGCATAACTATATTTATATGAAGTATCCCAGTTGAAGTGTTCAAAATTGGTCAAAGTAAGTAGGTCTACAGACTCATTTTTATTGTCAATATTGAGCATATATATAGCTCCGTTATTGCTTTCTTCTTTGTACCAGTAATCGGACAGGAGGTTTTCAAAATCGTCGGTAGTGCCGCTCATTAGTCCAAGAAGCATCTCTTCCTGTTCTTTCTGAGGTCTGATTTTTCTTGTGGAAATAACTTTATACCGGAGGGGGGAGTAGGATAACTCCCAGGTTGTAACGATAGAGTCGAGGCTGTTCGATGCGGTTTCATCAGCCTCGGTGATGATAATTTGGGGAGATATCCGCACCCGTGTGCCGTAGTCATCACTAAGGGATGAGCCGGCTGTTTGAGGGTAATATAGTTCAATCGTGCCTTTAACCGATTGGGAAAAGATATTTTTGTATTTGGGAGTCTGGTCCGAGAGGGGATAAAATACATCGATCGTATGATAGTCCCTGGAATCGAAACCGATGATATAGATTTCAAATTGTCCCTGATTCGTCGATTCGTTGACTGTTATGATGAGTTTTTCACTGGTCTTTACGGATAGCTTATCTTTCCAGGCAAGGATATGTGAATTGGATGAGGTGCTGTAATCGGATATCCATATTTCAAGAATCTTATCGTCACCTTCTTTTGGTTCGAGAATGATTATTTGCTCTTCATTTGTATCCCCGTCAAGATTAACATCTATGAGTTTGACAATATTCCATTTTGCTTCGATGGGAATATAGGGAATAAGAGTGCTTTCTTCTTCGGAGCTGTTAAGAGTAAGGGATGTTTCATTGGTCTTGGATGTTTCCCGGCCCGAATCGGGGATGATGGTTTGTCCCGCTTCCGGTTTTTTGGAAGAACCAACTTGACGGTTTTGTCCACAGGATGTCAGGAATAAGGCAATGGTTAGAAAGAAAATTATGGTTCTGTTAATCATGTATGCTATTATGAGAAAAAATGACTGATTTCTTCAAGCACCTGTTGTTTTGTTTCTTCGAAAGAACCGGAAATCTTAAACCCCGCCGCCGTTTTATGTCCCCCACCGTTGTATTTGTTGGCCAGTTCAAAGCAGTCAAAATTACCTTTCGAGCGGACGGAGCATCTTTTTACGCCCGATTCGTTCTCTTTGAAAAGAATGGATATTTCCACATCCTTGCAAATGAGAGGGAGGTTGATCAGGGGTTGGCCTTCTTCGTATTTGGCTCCGCTTTTTTTCAAGAGCTCTTTGGACATGGTCATGGATGTTACCGAATCATTCAGGTGAAACTCCAATGTTTTCATAACTTCCATCTGGAGGACCAGAAAGGCTTTGCTGTTGCTCTGGTCCAGGTGGTTATGGATGGTAAAAGGGTCTACACCATTCTCTACAAGATTACCTCCAATACGAAATGTTTCGGAGGTCGTTTTTTTGTATTGGAAGGAGCCCGTATCATAAACAATACCGGAGAACAGGGCATTGGACGTTTCCACGTCCGGTTTGAAGTTCAGCTCCTCCATCATTTGAAATACCAGTTGGCACGTGCTGGAGGCGGTACTGTCGTGTATTCCTATGAATTCATCGGAGTAGGAGTCTTCATGATGGTCAATGACGAATACTTCATCCGCATTTGATCTGAGAAGTTCCCCCGCTTTTCCTATGTTATAGGGGTGGGTATCCATTACTATAAGGGAAAATCTTTCCGGTAGTTGGGGATTCTTGGTGTTTATCTGATTGATGTACTTTCTTGTGTTTAGAAAATCATATTTTTCTTCTGCTTCATCACTGTTGAGGATGATCACCTTTTTGTTAAGGCTTACTAGTAGTTTATAAAGGCCCAGCTCGGAGCAGATTGCATCACCGTCGGGACTTTCATGTGAAGTAAGTACTAAATATTCTGCACGATTTATATATTCAATAAAGTCTTTAACCATCATATTTTCCTAAGTCAACATCTAAATAATACTTCATGATTTTTGAAAAATCCATATAAAAGAAATTATATTTTTGTAATAAGAGTGTAAGTCTGATAGAATGACATTATGGAACAGGATTATCTGGATTACTATGGCATCCCCGGGGAATTTAGCTTTCGGGCCGGAGAATTTAACGCAGGTCCCTACCGCATCTGGAGCTGGTCTCTGGAACCGGAGAGCTGGACCGCTACAGTAATTGTTTTACACGGTTTTTTGGATCATTCATTGACGAATCGTTTTGTGATTCTTGAGCTTTTGAGGAAGGGGTACCGGGTTATCGCCGGGGATATGCCGGGCCACGGCAGGTCCGGCGGAGTGCGGGGCGGTATAGCCGGATTTGAGGAGTATGACCTCTACTTCGAAAATCTGTTAACCCATTGGGAGGTAGATCCTGCCGGTTCCTTTGCTCTTGGTCACAGTACGGGTTCGGCCATATTGATTAACTATTGCCGCCAGGGGAAAACTCCCTTTAGGGGAATGGTTTTTGCCGCCCCTCTGGTTAAAATGAATTCCCACAGTATGCTTGACCGGGGGATTGATCTGGCCCACGACTGGATGAAAATGTTGCCCGCTGGCAAAAATAAAACCTGTAAGAACAAATCCTTTCTTAAATTTCGTTGGAGCGATCCTTTGGGGGTTAAACGATTTTCCCTGGACTGGATAAAATCCATGGTTAACTGGAATCGGGAATGGGTGGATTTTAAGTCTGATCAAAAGGTTCTTGTCCTTCAGGGGAAAAAGGATAATGTGGTGGAGTGGAAGACAAACATTCCCATCCTTGAGAACTGTTTAACCAACGGGGAAATACACTATTATAAAAAAGGACGCCATCATATCCTGAATGAGGGGGATCGCTTGCGCCATGAAGTTTTTAAAGAGCTATTCCGATATCTGGAGGAAAATAGTTGAGGAAGTGCATCTCCCTTTTGCTTGTTTTTCTCCCCTTTTCTTTGTTTGCCATAGAAAAGAAAGATGTGGAAAATTGGATAAACAACACACGTTCTGAAGAAGGGCTGAATCCCCTGGTTTTTGAAGATTCACTTACCCAATCGGCGGAAAAATATATAGTGGAATTGTCTGCGAAAAGGTTCTTGAGTCATAGAGACGAAGAAGGAGGGGGGCCTCTGGACAGGTACAAGGCCTCAGGAGGAAGCGCTTTGGCTGTGGGAGAAATCCTGGGTACCTGTGAAGTGAAGGCTCCGAAAGAGGAGTTGTTTGAAGCCTGGTGGAACAGTCCTTCCCATCGTGAGCAGATACTGGATCCCCGATGGAATTGTATGGGGATTGCTCTGTGGGAGAACGGAGAGGTCCTCATAGGAGTTGTTGAGTTTTCCTCCTCCCTGCTTAGCAGCTATTCTCTTGATGACGTAGAAGGGGCCTACCTGTTTTCTTTTAAGCCGATTTCAGAGAGCCCTCTTGTTTTCACCGAGCCTTTGGGTGGGGGTGGGTGGACATGGACCAGGGAAGTAGGGGATAGTCGCTATTATTTTGAGGGGGATTTTCCCCTGCTCATAGAACTAAAAGCGGAGGAGGGGCGCGGGGGAAACCGATTTCTTTTTATGCAGCCTCCCCCGGGGGAGAAGGATTAACTTAAAAACTGATCGTGAAGTTTCTGGACCAGTTCGTCTGTTTTTTCAAAGGGAACAACCAGGGAAAGGTTTATGTCACTTGAACCAAGGGAAATCATTCTTAGGGGAACTCCTTCGCAGGTTTTGAAAACCCGGGAGAGAAATCCTCCGTCCTTCCAAAGCTCCTGTCCTACGAGGCAAACAATACTTTTATTCTCTTCCACATGGACATGGCCGATTGGCTTTAGTTCTTCCTTGATTTCACGCAGTCGTGAAATATCCTCAATGGTGAGGGAAACGCTCACTTCGCTGGTAGTTACCAAATCAACGGAAGTGCCGTATTTGTCAAAGACACTAAAAATCCGGTTAAGAAAACCGTAGGCGTTGAGCATTCGGGTAGATTCGATATTAATGAGGGTAATTCCTTTTTTATTGGCAATGGCTTTAAGGCCGTTTACAGGAGCATCGGAAGAAATTGTCGTTCCCTTTCCTTCGGGATTTCCCGAATTGAGAACTCTTACGGGAATCTCCTTTCCCACGGCAGGCTGAATAGTCGCGGGATGAACGACTTTTGCCCCAAAGTAGGCCAACTCACCCGCTTCCCTATAGGTAACGGAAGGTATAGTTTTTACTCCGTTTACTGAACGGGGATCGGAACTCATAATACCGTCAACATCGGTCCAGATCTGAATGTCCTGAGCGTCAAGGGCCGCGCCGATTATGGAGGCGGAATAGTCGCTTCCTCCCCGTCCCAGGGTTGTGGTCACGCCGTTTTTGTTGGCAGAGATAAATCCCTGGGCCACATAGAGCTTTTCCCGCCCCTTTTTGATTGCCGATTCGATTTTCCCGTTAGTCGTTTTAAAATCTATAGCCGCAGAACCAAAGTTGTCGTCGGTAATCATAAACTTCCGGGAGTCCAGAAGCTGTACGTTGATGCCTCTCTCTTTAGCTCTTAGGGATATGAGAAGGGTGGATAATCTTTCTCCGAAAGAGAGGAAGGCATCCTTTGTGCGGGGGGTACAGTCTCTCAGGAGAACCACCCCTTTAAGGAGTGAGGCAAACTGTCCGAATAATCGGTCCAGATTAACTGTGGCTTCCTGAAGATTGGCATCGGTAAGAAACTGGCGAGCCGTTTCAAAGTGAAGATCCTTGATATCTTCCATAAAGGCTAAGGCTTTTTCCAAGTCACCCGATTCGGCGGAAGTAAAGGCGTCGATAATTCGGTCTGTCGTTTTTCCCATGGCCGATGAAACCAGTACGACTCCTCTCATGGGAAGCTGTTTTTCCGCTATATTCAAAGCGTTATTAATTTTGTCGGCGTTTTGCACGGATGTACCGCCGAATTTCATAACGATCATGTATTTTCTCCTAAAATCCTATGGAAGGCATAATAAACAAGGGAGGGGAAATATTCAATAGTTTCATATTTTTGCAGAAAAGGATTGACAGTTTTTTTTATTTTCGTTATTATCCCTCACAGCTTTTGAAGAGCTGCAATAACACACTTCCCGATAGTGTAATTGGTAACACTGCAGATTCTGGTTCTGCCTTTGGGGGTTCAAGTCCTCCTCGGGAAGCAAATTGGATCATTGTGATCACCGGGTACTACTCCCTGGGGCTGATTTAGTCCTGAAAATGGGCGGCCTTTCAATAAAGGCCGCCTTTTTTTTAAGCGGAATTATAGATTTTTTTTAATCTCTCCCATATAGTAATAAGGAAAGGGGTACAGATGGGTAAAGGTAAAGACTGCCTGGTACTGGAAGACGGTACGGTTTATCGGGGTTCGGCATTCGGAGCAAATCCGCCGAAAGCGCTTCAATTGACCGGAGAAATTCCCACCGTGCGATTCGCCGGGGAGATTGTTTTCAATACGGGTATGACCGGCTATCATGAAATTCTGACCGACCCGTCCTATACGGGACAGATGGTTATGATGACCTATCCCCACGGGGGGAATTACGGTGACGATTCGGCCTGGTCAGAAACAGGTGAGGAAGCCGGGAGAGATCTTCGTGAGATCAAATGTTCCGGATTTATTCTTCGTTCCCTCTATACCGGGCCCGTTCCCCACGGCCGGGAAACTCTCGATGCATTTCTTAAAAGAGAAAATATCTGCGGTATCAGCGGAATCGATACAAGAGGCCTGACTCTCCGTCTGCGAGACAAGGGAAGCTGTAACGGTATAATTGTTACTCCCGAAGGGGAGGAGCTTTCCGCAGAAGAAAAAAACGCCATTGATAACTACTTTAAATCTCTCCCCTCCATGGAAGGGGCTAACCTGATCGGTGAGGTTGGAACAGGTGAGGCTTGCGAATGTGAGCTTAAGGATGCCGTTCCCGCTGCGGTTCAGACTCTTACTCCCATTAAGGAAGAGTCCGCCCATATCGCTCTTCTGGACTGTGGTCTCAAAGCGAATATTTTGAGAGAGTTCCAGCAGTTGGGTTGTCGTGTGACTCTTCTTCCCTCCACCGCCACAGCGGAAGAGGTAAAGAAAACCGGGGCCCAGGCGCTTTTCCTTTCCAACGGACCGGGTGACCCGGCTCCTCTGGAAGCACAGACCACTCTTGTAAAAGATCTTCTTGGTGAAATGCCCATTCTGGGAATCTGTCTGGGACACCAGGTTATCTCCCAGGCTTTGGGAGCCAAGACTTATAAAATGAAGTTTGGCCACCACGGTTGTAACCACCCCGTAAGGGATGAAGTGACCGGCCGGGTATTTGTTACCTCTCAGAATCACGGTTTTGCCGTAGATCCCGAGTCCCTGCCCAAGGGTGTCAATGTGCGTTTTGTCAATGCCAACGACGGTTCGGTAGAAGGGATTGAAATGCCCGAAAAGAAGGTCCTCTGTGTACAGTACCATCCCGAAGCCGCTCCCGGCCCGGTAGACTCCAGCTGGATTTTCCAGGCCTTTCTCGACACTATCAAAGGAGCTTAAGTCCCCATGCCCGCAAGAAAAGATATAAAGAAAATTATGATCATCGGTTCCGGCCCCATTGTTATCGGCCAGGCCTGTGAGTTTGACTATTCCGGTGTACAGGCCGTAAAGGCTTTGAAGGAAGAAGGTTATCAGGTTATCCTTGTTAACCCCAATCCGGCCACCGTTATGACTACCCCCACCATTGCTGATGCTATTTATGTGGAGCCTCTTAACCCCACTTACGTGGAAGAGATCATTGTTAAAGAGAAGCCCGACGCCCTTCTTTCCACCATGGGGGGGCAGACTGCCTTGAACCTGGCTCTTGAGCTGGAAGATTTGGGTATTCTTGAAAAGCACAATGTAGAGATCATCGGAGCCAGTGCCGAATCGATCAATAAAGCGGAAGACCGGGGTGAGTTTAAGAAAGTCATCGAAGGTCTTGGTCTTGAGTCGGCCCAGTCCATCGTGGCCCATTCTATTGAGGATGCTCTGGGAATGGCAGAAAAAGTCGGCTACCCCCTGGTTATTCGACCCAGTTTTACTCTGGGGGGAATGGGAGGAGCTATTGCTCAGGATCAGCCCGAGTTGGAGAAGATTCTTGAGAAGGCCTTCCTCGAAAGTCCCACCCATGAAGCTCTGATTGAAGAGTCCCTCATCGGTTGGAAAGAGTTCGAAATGGAAGTTATGCGGGACAAAGCGGATAACGCGATTATTGTTTGTTCCATTGAAAATATCGACCCCATGGGAGTTCATACCGGTGACAGTATCACCATTGCTCCTACCCAGACCCTTTCGGACCGTGAGTACCAGATGATGCGTAAGGCTTCCATCGATATTCTTCGGGCCATTGGTGTTGACTGCGGTGGTTCTAACGTACAGTTTGCCCTGAATCCTGCCGACGGTCGAATGATCGTCATTGAGATGAATCCCCGTGTATCCCGTTCTTCCGCTCTGGCCTCCAAGGCTACCGGATTCCCCATTGCTCGCTGTTCGGCTAAATTGGCCGTCGGTTATACTCTGGACGAGGTTGTGAACGAGATTACCGGCGTTACTGCCAGCTGTTTTGAGCCCGCCCTGGACTACTGTGCCGTTAAAGTGCCCCGTTTTGAGATGGAAAAGTTCCCCACCGGTTATACCGCCCTGGGGACCCAGATGAAGTCCGTTGGTGAGTCTCTTGCCATGGGACGAACGGCGATTGAAGCTATCAACAAAGCTATCCGCGCTTCCGAGTCCGGCTTTGACGGTCTTTGTGAATTGACAAAATATTCCACCGATGAGCTGGAAAATATCCTGACTACCGCCCATCCCCATCGCTTTTTGGCAGCCTTTACGGTTCTCAAGCGGGACGGTGAAGAAATCATGGAAGAACTGGCTAAGAAGACCGGTTTTGACCAGTGGTTCCTTTACGCTTTGGTAGAACAGATTCGTTTTGAAAAGAAACTCAGAAGAACCGAGCTGAATGATGACCTCTATCTGGAAGCCAAGCAGATGGGGCTTTCCGATGAGCGGATTGCGTCAATCAGCGGTTTTTCCAAGGCAGAAGTTACAGAACAGTACCGTTCCAAACATAAACCCTGTTACCACCTGGTTGATACCTGTGCCGGTGAGTTCCAGGCTGCTACTCCCTACTTTTACTCTACCTGGGGTGAAATAGACGAGGGTGAGCCTTTGGGTGAAAAAGAGAAGGCTGTTATTATCGTTTCTTCCGGTCCCAACCGTATTGGTCAGGGACTCGAGTTCGATACCTGCTGTACGCTGGCCTCTCTTATGTACCGAAAGCACGGATACAAGACCATCATGGTTAACTCCAACCCCGAAACTGTATCAACCGACTTCAATATTTCCAGTCGACTCTACCTCGAACCTCTCACTTCCGAGCACGTTATTGACGTGATGAACAAAGAGCAGGTTAAGGATGTGGTTGTACAGCTCGGTGGTCAGACTCCTCTGAACATGGTTAATGAGCTCGAAGCAGCCGGTGCCCGCGTTGTAGGTACCAGCGTTGAAAATATTGACAAAACCGAGGACAGGCGCCTCTTTTCCGATGCTATAACCAAGCTTGGACTAAAACAGCCCGAGAACCGAAGCGCTCGTAATGAGGCAGAGGTAAGGGCCTTTGCCAAAGAGATCGGCTTTCCCGTTCTTCTCAGACCCTCCTTTGTACTGGGGGGACGGTCCATGTTTATTGCCTATGAGGACAAGGAACTGGACGAGTTTATCAACCGGGG
This sequence comes from Spirochaetales bacterium, assembly GCA_028533045.1. Lineage (GTDB taxonomy): Bacteria > Spirochaetota > Spirochaetia > DSM-2461 > DSM-2461 > SZUA-368. The sequence continues at coordinate 43,575 of JAQQAP010000037.1, forward strand.
CGTCACTATCTCCGATGAGAGACCCGTTCTGGTAGATCAATTCCTCGAAGATGCCTTTGAGTACGACCTGGACGCCGTATGTGACGGTCATAACGTCTATGTGGGCGGTATTATGCAGCACATTGAGGCAGCCGGTATTCACTCGGGAGACTCGGCCTGTGTGTACCCCCCTTACAAATCAAAACCTGCCCTTGAAGAAGAGATGAAACAGGCCGCTGTTGTGATGGCCCGTGAATTCCAGGTTAAGGGTCTTATGAATATTCAGTTCGCCGTCAAGGATGACGAACTCTACATTATCGAGGTAAACCCCCGAGGTTCCCGAACGGTTCCCTTTATCTCCAAGTCAACCGGAGTCAACCTGGTTGAGGCCGCTGTTAAGGTCTGGCTCGGAGAAGATCTGGTAAAACAGAAGCTGGTCGACAAGAAGACCGGTGTGGGTATCGGTTCCTGCAAGACCGGTTGGTCCGTGAAAGAGGCTGTATTCAGTTTCGACCGATTCTCCGGACTCGACCCCATCCTCGGACCTGAAATGAAGTCCACAGGAGAGGCTATTGGTACAGGTGAGACCTTTGGTGAGGCCTTTGCCAAGGTTCAGTTTGCCGTAGGAACGAAGCTTCCCACCGAAGGGCGTGTCTTTGTCTCTGTGAATAAACGGGACAGAGAAACTATTCTGCCCGTGGTGAAGGAGTTCCAGGAGTTGGGCTTTGAGATCTGCGCTACCCGTGGTACGGCGGATTTTCTCTTCCAGAAGGGAATCTTCTCCGAGGTTATCCTTAAGGTACACGAAGGTCACCCCAACGTCATGGATCATATCCAGGCGGGACGGATGAATCTTCTTATCAATACTCCCATGGGGCAGTTTTCCCAGATCGACGACTCCTACCTTCGGGCGGAAGCGGTGAGGCGGAAAATCCCTTATACCACTACTACCAGTTCTGCGGCTGCGGCGGTAAAAGCCATTGAGTATCTGCGAACGAATGAAGTGGCGGTTAAAGCTCTCCCCGAAGGAGACTACGAGCTTTAATTATGGTCAAGTCTCAATTCGATCGACTTGTAGCATCTCTCTCCACGGAAGAAAGGAAGGAGATGCTACGCAAGATCGAAGAGACCTTCTCCCTCTCTCCGGAGCCTTTGGCTGAGCCCGAATCCCATGAACCGGAGGAGGAAGTTGACCCTACAGAATACTATTATCAGACCGATATTCTTACCCGAATTTATATCTTCCTTGTTAGCCTCTTTACCGGTAAAGAGAAGGGTGAGGTTGTTCTTCAGACCTTTATTAACAAGCTAAAGAGAAAGATTAACCGGGAGTATTCTACCTATTTCCGTCTTGAAAAGCTTCAGGGTCTTCCTCCTTTCTATCATCTTCTTAATAATCTGAGTAACTCTTTTAACTCTTTGCGAGAACCTTTGTTTATGGCTATGAAAGAGAAGGAGGACTTCTTTATTTTTCTCACGAACCGGGTTCTGGGTAAGAAGGAAGAGGAGATTCTGCGGGAGACCGATCCCTATCAGATTGAGAAGGATAATCCCGATTACACGGTGAATCAGATTCACCGTAAGATAGACGAAAACTATGAGAGGATAATGAAAAGCCTCGATGAGGATAAGCAGCGCAAGCTGATTTTTTACTCTGTGATTACCCGCCAGCTTCATGGGTTGGCCCAATTTGATTTTGATAGGCTTCTTAAGCCGTTCAGTGTGAATCAGGAAGGGGTGACCGGTTTTGTGGATCTGGAAAAGATTAAATCCTCTCTCATGGGGCTTAACGATATTCTTTGTTCCTTTAATCAGCCTCCCGATATTACTTTAATCGAAGCGTTGATGCTTTTTGAATATCGTCGGGAATTAACGGAAGGCACCATGGAAAATCTGGAAGAGAAGCTTCACATGCAAATCGGTTCGGCCGTGGAAGCCATGAATTGTATCCGTGATCTGAATAAGAAAATCCCCCTTACCGATCTGATGAAAGTAGTGGGTAACAATATCAATTATCTTCCCACTCCTATTGGCGGCGGGGAAGGGGCTTTGCGTCATTATCGCACCTTTTTGAAAGCTACGATTAGTGAAAACTTTCGCAATTTTGTTAATGATAAAAAGAAAAGGGACCTTGTTAAGACTTTGGGAGCTACCTGGGGAATAAGTTTTATTGAACCTCTTATGGGGTATAGGGGACAAACCTTTGGTTTATCCGAGCCTTTTACCTATGAATCGTCCCTTTCTGTCCTAAATGTATTTATTAATCAGGTCTTGCAGGATAAGTACTACAATCCCTTGAACATGGTTTATATAAACGGAGATTTTTATCGCCGGGATAATCGGGCCGAGTTTTCCGAGACCTACGATCGCCTCCAGTCCCTTCCCGCAAAGATTCGGAATTATTCTCTTTCTTTCCTTGTTGAGGGCAGTTTTTATACTCGTTTTCATGATGCTATTAAGAATGGCGGCGAAAAGGATGGGGAAGAGCGGATAAAAGCTGTAAAAATCCTGGCCGATAAGGAAGGTAAGGACATTATCAAGAATGCCTTGGAAATTGTTTCTTCCCTTTCCAGCTTACTCAAGGGGATTATCATGGGAACCGGCGGGGCCTACGATACGCTTTCCAACTATTCCGAACTGGGTGGTACGCGAAACAGGGAATTCAAGAATGATTTGATTTCTATGGAATTTCTTGTATCCAGCTTCCACAAATCCTTTTTGGATATTGTTTCTCTTGAGGAAAAATCTGCCCGCGGAAATTGACCGTGACCGCCCTTATCTGGTATATTCCTAACCTAGCAAATGATATAAGGATATTTTATGGCCGACTGGAACGGAGAATGGGTAAAGAAAATTGCGGATGCGCTGGCAAGCCTGGCGTCTGAGAAAAATCTCGAAATAAACGGTATCGAATCCCGCCTTAAGGGAAGCAAGCCGCCCAAAGCGGATATGGGTGATATCGCCTTTCCTCTTTTTCCCTTTGCCAAGGATTTCCGAATGGGGCCTCCCCAGTTGGCTGGTGAAGTAGTCGAAAAATTGGGAGAGACTCCTCTTGGTAAGGCCGTCGCAGCCGGACCCTATGTTAATGTTTTTCTCGAAAGGGCTCAGATTGTTTCGGATACCCTTAAAAGTGTCCTCGAAGCCAAGGGGAATTGGGGTAACAACGAATCTCTAAAGGGAAGGAAAATCATGATAGAATTTTCCAGTCCCAACACAAATAAACCGCTTCATCTGGGCCATCTTCGTAATGATGCTCTGGGTGAAAGTACCGCTCGAATTCTCAAGGCGAACGGCGCCGATGTACAGAAGGTTATTCTTGTTAATGACCGGGGTGTACACATCTGTAAATCCATGCTGGCCTACGAAAAGTTCGGCCAGGGGGAAACTCCCGAGTCTTCCGGCATTAAAGGGGACCGACTGGTAGGGGATTACTACGTTAAATTCGCCCAGTGGGCCAAGGAAGACAACACTGCCGAGGAGCAGGCTCAGGAGATGCTTCAGAAGTGGGAAGCCGGTGACGACAAGGTTCAGGAACTGTGGAAAACCATGAACAAATGGACCCTGGACGGTATTGCCGAAACCTATAAGAAGACAAACGTCTCCTTTGATAAATACTACTATGAAAGCCAGCTCTACAAGCTGGGAAAAGAGAATATTCTCAAGGGATTGGAAGAGGGAACTTTCTACAAAGATAAAGACGGAAGCACCCGTGTGGATATGTCCGAAATAGGCCTGGATACGAAGGTTCTTCTAAGAAGCGACGGTACCAGTGTCTATATTACCCAGGATATCGGTACGGCCATCTCCCGACAGAGCGACTGGCCCTTTGACCAGCTGATATATGTTGTGGGCAATGAGCAGGACTATCACTTCCAGGTTCTCTTTTATGTTCTTAAAAAGCTTGGCTACACATGGGCCGAGGACCTCTACCACCTTTCCTACGGTATGGTAAATCTGCCGGAAGGTAAAATGAAGTCTCGGGAAGGAACCGTCGTGGATGCGGACATGCTTCTGGTCGACCTCTCCGACCTGGCCCTGGAAGAGATCAAGACTAAGGGACGGGAAGAGGAAGTGGATGATGCCCGGGCCATTGCGGACGCCGTGTCTTTGGCCGCTCTTCACTACTACTTGCTCCAGGTTACTCCCAAGAAGGATATGATTTTTAATCCCAAGGAGTCTCTCTCCTTTAACGGAAATACCGGTCCCTACCTTCAGTATATGGCGGCCCGTATCTCAAGTATGGAAAGAAAGGCCACCGCCATGGGGTGGGACACGACCCTTAGTGGCGTTGACGGTTCTCTCCTAAAGAGTGACGAAGAGTGGGAATTGGTGGGTATTTTGGCTGATTTCCCCCGTGTGGTGGAACAGGCCGGTACGGACCATAACCCTTCTCTTATCTCCGGCGCCCTTTATAATGCTGCCAAGATTTTCTCCCGTTATTACCATGATAATCCCATCCTGAATAATGAGGATGAGTCACTGGCTAAAGCCCGGTTACAGCTGAGTTTAGCCGTTCTGGAAATGCTTAAGAAGGGATTTGATCTTATTAACATTCCCTACCTTGCAAAAATGTAATCTCCCTAAACGGTTCGTTTATGGATTATTACAGGGCGATTTAGTATATTGGAGACTTAATTCAAGTCAGGAGTAAGGCATGTTTTTTATAGGACCCGTTTTGGGGGGATTTTTAGGATTAATTATAGGCGGTTTCATTGGATTGCCCTTTTTGGGTATGATTATTGGCGCCTTTCTCGGTTCATCCTCCCGGGGAGCCTACAATATTCACAGAAGGGGAACCTTCTTTGGTAATGACTTCGGCGGCCAATCCCGTGCCAGTGAGCTCTTCTTCGAGAGTATCTTTTCCATGTTAGGTAAGTTGGCTTCCGTAGACGGAGCTATATCTGCCAGCGAGGAACGGGTTGTCCGTGAGTTTATGTCCGGCCAGTTGGGCTTGAACCCGGTGAGTCAGCAGTCCGCGATGGAGTACTTCAATAAGGCCTCCCGGGATAATACCCATGACTTTGCCTATTGGGCTCAACAGCTTTATATCCATTACCGTTCCCGTCCGGCTATTCTGGAACTGGCCTACAACCTTTTATTGCAGGTGGCTGCTGCCGATGGAAAGATAAGTGACAAGGAAAAGGCTTTGTTGGAAACGGCAGCCTCGACCTTTAGATTGAATCAGGGAAATTCCCGCAGTTACGGCTATTATAGCGGGAATTACGGCTATAACGGCGGTTCTCGAGGCTCCTCTTCGGGCGGACAGTCCGGTTCTCGTCAGTCTACCGGTGGGACAGGGGGCACTGCCCTTAACGCCGCCTATGGAAGTCTTGGATTAACTCCCAATGCCTCCGATGACGAGGTAAAGAAGGTCTACCGCAAGAAGGTGGCCGAATTCCACCCCGATAAGATTGCCGCCAAGGGACTTCCCGAGGAATTTACTAAATTTGCCACGGAAAAGTTCCAGGAAATTCAGTCTTCCTATGATGTGATTAAAAAGGCCCGTAGCTTCTAATGTCTCAAGAGCGGGTAGACCGGGTTTTCCATGGTGACGGGGAAGTAAAACCCTTTGAGTTCAACGAGAATGTGGCCCATGTCTTTGACGATATGGCAGAAAGGAGCATCCCCTGGTACAGGGAAGTTCAACGGATGGTTACTACCCTTGGTGTGACCTTTTTTAAGCCGGGAAGCCGCATTTATGACCTGGGTTGTTCTACAGGGACGACGATGGCCCTTCTGGCCCAGGCCTTTGAAGAGAGAGGGGTGGACGACTACCGTTTGATGGGGGTGGATAATTCGGAACCCATGTGCCGTGAGGCCCGTGAAAAGCTGGGGAAAAGTCCCGCCTCTCCCGACAGGTGGACCGTAGATTGTAATGACCTGGAAAGCTACCCCATCGAAAATGCTTCTGTTGTTGTGATGAATTATACCCTGCAGTTTGTTGACCCTCTGGCTCGGGAAGAGTTGATGGGGAAGATTTACCGCGGTTTGAATCATAATGGCGTTTTGCTCATAAGTGACAAAACCCAGCAAAGTCATACCGATACAAGCCGGATTTTTATGGATAACTACTATCATATGAAGCGGCAAAACGGGTATAGTGAGATGGAGATTTCCCGTAAGCGGGAGGCTTTGGAGAATGTGCTTATCCCCTATACGGTGGAGGAAGAAAAGGAGCTTTTCCGTCAAAGCGGTTTTGAGGCGGTAGATCTCTTTTTTACATGGTTTAATTTCAGTTCGTTTATTTGTATGAAGAAAGGATAATAAAGAATGATTAGTTACAAAGATTCCGGTGTGGATAAGGAAGAGGGCTATAAGGCCGTAGATAAGATTAAAGAAGCCGTTTCCCGTACTCACGGCCTGGGTGTTCTGGCCGGTCTGGGAAGCTTCGGTTCTCTCTTTGAACTTCCTTCCAACGTAAAGAATCCCGTGCTTGTATCCGGTACGGACGGGGTGGGGACAAAACTGGAAGTGGCCTTTGCGGTTAAGAATTATGATACGGTTGGTCAGGACTGTTTTGCCATGTGTGCCAATGACATTCTCTGTCATGGAGCCAAACCTCTCTTTTTTCTCGATTACCTGGCCTGTGGAAAGCTCGATTCGGAAGTTTCTTCCCGTCTGGTAACGGGGATTGCCCATGCCTGTGAAGAGGCCGGATGCGCCCTGGTAGGTGGTGAAACGGCGGAAATGCCCGGTTTTTACAAGGACGGCGACTACGATATGGCCGGTTTTTGTGTGGGAGTGGTAGATAAGGAAAAAATTATTAACGGTTCTACTATTGAAAAGGGCGATGTGATAATCGGTCTTCCCTCCAACGGGCTTCACAGTAACGGATTCAGCCTGACCAGAAAGGTGCTTCCCGATTATAATATGGATTTTAACGGGGCTCCCCTCCATGAGGAGCTTCTCAAGCCGACCAAGGTCTATGTAACTCAGGTTCTGGAACTTCTTGGCGGTTTTAATATTAAGGGGATGGCCCACATTACCGGGGGCGGACTTATTGAAAATGTTCCCCGTATTATGCCCGAAGGTCTTTGTGCTCAAATTACGAAGAATTCCTTTCCCAAACAGGCCATTTTTGACCTGATCGCTTCCAAGGGTGTCCCCGAAGAAGAGATGTGGGGTACCTACAATATGGGAATCGGTTATACCATCGTTGTTCCCGCTGATCAGGCTAAGGCGCTGCAGCAGGTTCTCGAGTCTGCCGGTGAACCTTCCTACCTTATCGGAGAGATTGTGAAGGGCAAGGAAAAAGTATGTCTCGTTTAGCCGTCTTTGTTTCCGGCGGGGGGAGTAATCTCCAGGCCCTTATCGATTCGGATGTAAAGAACAGCATAGCCCTTGTCGTTTCCGATCGACCTGCCTTTGGCCTGGAACGGGCGCAGAAAGCGGGCATTGAAACGGTAGAACTGAGCCGGAAGGAACTGGGAAAATCCGGCCTTTCCGAGGCGATTGAAAAGGTTATGGCCGAACATAAGATTGATTTGATCGTACTCGCCGGTTATCTTTCCATCTTTACAGAAGAATTCAGTGCCCGTTGGCGGGGAAAAATGATAAATATCCATCCCGCCCTTCTTCCCAAATTCGGGGGAAAGGGCATGTATGGCCACCATGTTCATGAAGCCGTTTTGGCGGCCGATGAGAGCGAATCGGGCTGTACGGTTCACTTCCTGGGAGAAGGGGTGGACAACGGAGAAATTATCATGCAGGCCAAGGTTCCTGTTGTTGAAGGGGATACTCCCGAGACTCTAGCGGCTCGTGTATTGGAAGAAGAGCACAAACTGTTGCCCAAGGCAGTTCTTTCCGTACTTAAAGGGTAAGTAATGTTGACGGGAAGATAAAATCTTTCCTATAGTATTTGTATGGAAATATATCAGAGATATCTAGAACGTCTAAAACAGGAAGTTCTCCTTTTTGCTGAAGGTGTGGAAGGTGATATATTTCTATATGGCTCGGGGGCTCGGAAGGAAGAGAAGGCCGATTCCGATATTGATCTTGGATTTGATCATATGACGAAAGAAAACTTTCGTGACCTGGAACGGAAAATCCTCTCTTTTTGGGAAGAATCTTCTATTCCTTATGATTTGGATCTGGTTTATTTTCCTCAAGCAAGTAAACGTTTTAAAGAAATTGCAGAACAGGATAAAATCTTATGGAAGCAAAGCTAGAGTATAAGAAGAATCAGCTGAAAAATGCTATTAGCGATTTTATTCTGTCTTTAAAATTGGATCTGAGCGAATTGGATGCTCCCCTTATTGATCTTGTAAAAAGCGGTCAGGTCCAAAAATTTGAATTTACTGTGGAACTTCTCTGGAAAGTTATTAAGGTTTTTCTTGACCAGATTCACGGCTTTGATGAAAAAAGTCCTAAATCAGTTATAAAGCGGTTTTTTTTGTTGGAGTATCTCAGTCATGATGAGTACCTTTTATTAGTTGATAGCTTAAATGATCGCAACAAGTTAAGTCATATTTATGATAAAGCCCAGTTCGAAGAAATTCAGGCTCGCCTTGGAGACTATGGCGTCTTGTTTGAAAAAATCTTTACCATCATTGAAACTTCATGATTCTGATTTACCCGCAGCCGGGGAGCGTCAAAAAATCAGTTGTTAAGAGCGGACCTATCCTTTATACTAATCGTTGAAAATGGAAAAGAAAAACAGGGCTCTCTTTTTGGATAGGGACGGGATTGTTATTGATGATGTCTCCTACCCATATAAAAAAGAAGATTTGCACATCCGTGAGGAGATTATTCCCCATCTCAAATGGGCTCAGGCTAAGGGTTTCAAGATTGTTATTGTGACAAATCAGTCGGGAATTGCCCGGGGATATTTTACTCTTCAACAGTACAGGAGTTTTGAGGCTTTGGTGAATCAGGCCCTGGCCGAGCGGGATGTGTTTGTTGATGCTGTTTATTTTTGTCCTTTCCATGAAAAGGGGAGTGTGGAGCCGTACAACGTTGAGTCGGAGGAGAGAAAACCGGCTCCCGGTATGTTTTTCAAGGCCCGGGACGATCTAAATCTGTCCCTGGAAGACTCTTTTATGGTGGGCGATAAATTCAGTGATAATATCGACTATCCCGGTTTGCGTTCTCTGATTTTGGAGAGCCCTTATACCAGAGGGAAGAGCGGTTTAACCTATGAGAGCTTTGACCTCCTTTTTCGGGAGATAAGAAATGGGATATGAAGATATAATTCTAGCCAGGCTGGAAGAGGCCTTAAGTGTAAAAGAAAAAATGCTCCGTTCCGAAAGTCTCAAGGACGGGATTAATCGATCGGTGGAGATAATTCTCAAGAGTTACCGCGAAGAAAAAGGGCGCCTCTTTTTAGCCGGTAACGGTGGGAGCGCGGCCGATGCCCAGCATTTGGCCTGTGAGTTGGTGGGGCGATTCTATCTGGATAGGAAATCCCTTTCCGCCGAGGCTTTAACCGTCAATAGCTCCTCTCTTACGGCCATTTCCAACGATTTTGGCTATGAGAAACTATTTGCCCGTGCTCTGGAAGGGAAGGGGAAGAAAGGGGATGTCTTTATGGGGCTTTCCACAAGCGGCTCCTCCCTGAATATTGTTAACGCCCTAAAGCAGGCCCGGGAAATGGGGATGCACACTATTGGGCTTACCGGAGAGAAGACAGGGCTCATGGATGAGTGGTGCGATATTGTAATAAAAATTCCCGAATCAGATACGCCCCGTATTCAGGAAGGCCATATCCTGGCCGGCCATATTATCTGTGAAATTGTGGAGCGGGAGATGTTTCCCCATGCTTGATTCCGGCGGAATATTGGATCAGAAACGAAAGTTCCTCGTGGTGGGTGATATTATGCTGGACCGGTATATTCGGGGCGATATTAAAAGGATCAGCCCCGAAGCGCCCGTTCCTGTCCTGTCCGTTTCGGAGAAAGAGGATAAGCCCGGCGGGGCGGGGAATGTGGCGTTGAATCTGGCCGGTTTAAACGGCGAAGTGAACCTGATGGGCTTTGTGGGAGATGACGAGGCCGCTTTGGTTCTCGAAAAACGTTTGGGTGAAGCGGGAATTGTTCTGGAGCCGGTTAAATGGGCCCGCCCCACCATTACCAAGACCCGTATTACCGCCGCCCGTCAACAGATTGTCCGCGTTGATGAGGAGCAAAAAGAACCTCCCCGGACGGAAGAGCTAAATGAGTTGAAGGAGAGGATTCTCGCCTGCGATTTTTCACGATACGACGGGGTTCTTATTTCCGATTATGACAAGGGAGTCTGTTCTCCCGAACTTTGTCAGGCTATTATCGAAAAGGCCCGGGACGCAAATCTTGTGACCGTGGTTGATCCCAAGGGTTCGGACTGGGAAAAGTACCGGAACGCCCCGCTTATTACGCCCAATGTGAAGGAGCTGGGCGATGCCCTGGGAAGGGAGATTGACAACTCGAATGAAGCCGTTTCTACCGGTGCCGGGCATCTTATAGAAAAATTTCATTTTGACCGAATGGTCGTTACCCGCAGTGAAAAGGGGATGACCCTGGCCGAAGGGAAGCGGATTGTCCACTTTCCCACTCAGGCCCGTGAAGTATACGATGTGTCCGGAGCGGGCGATACGGTGGCCGCCGGTCTTCTTCGTTTTCTGTGCGACGGGAACTCCTGTGAAGAGTCGGTTAGCTGGGCGAATCGCGCCGCCGGTATTGTGGTGGGCTTCCTGGGGACCCATTCCATCACGAAGGAACTCCTTTTGGAGGCCGACGGAGTTGATTCCGTTCAAAACTGGGAGATGGCCCGACAGGGAGGCGGTAAAATCGTCTTTACCAACGGCTGTTTTGACATTCTCCATCCCGGCCATATGGATTATCTGAAAAAGGCCAGGCAGTTGGGGGATTTTCTGGTGGTCGGACTGAATTCCGATGCCTCTGTGAAGCGTTTGAAAGGCGAAAGCCGTCCAGTAAATGATCAAAATACCCGCCAAATCATGTTGGAGTCCCTGGCCTTTGTGGATCAGGTAATCCTTTTTGAAGAAGATACCCCCTTTGGTCTCATTAAATCCCTCCGTCCCGATATTCTTGTGAAAGGGGGCGACTATGCCCCGGAAAATATCGTAGGCCGGGAATTCGCCGGAGAAACACTAACTATCCCCTTTGTGGAAGGTTTTTCCACCACCGGTCTTTTGGAAAGGATTGATAAGCTGAATGGGTGATCGGGGAAATGTTCTTCTCCGTTGGGCCGATCGGTACCTGGGGATCCCTCTGGTGTGGGCCTGCGGATTGGGTGTTCGGAAAAAGCCTGTCCCGGAGAAGCCGGAACGAATAGGTATTCTCGCAACCGCCGCTATTGGTGACAGCCTTTTGCTCTCCCCCGTTCTAAAGGACTTGCAGAAAGCCCTTCCACAGTCGGAAATAGTTCTATTTTGTGGGAATTCGATCAAAGGTATTATGGGGATGACTCTGGAAGGGTTCAAGCTTGTTATTATTCCCGTAAAGAATCCCTTCAAAGCGGCCCGGATCATTCGCCGGGAGAAATTCGACCTCTTCATTGATTGCGGACCCTGGCCCCGACTGAACAGTCTGCTGGCTTTTTTCTCCCATAGCAGCTGTAGAATCGGTTTTAATTCTATTAAGCAGTACCGGCACTATGTTTATCATATTCCCGTAGACCATCGTAACGACTGTCATGAGCTGGAGAATCTTCGAAGGCTTATAGCCCCTTTAGGGATTAAATCAGCCTCTCTCCCTGTTCTTGGGCAAGCGGAACCTTCCGTTGTGGACGCCTATGCGGTGGTTCATATGTTTCCCAGCGGCTATAAAGCTTCCTTTAAGGAGTGGAGCGATGATCGTTGGATTAGGCTGATTGACGGCTTAACAAAGGAAAATATCCCTGTCTTCATAACGGGCGGGCCTGCCGATGGCGGGGCGGCTGAACGGATTATTTCCCAATGCCGGGACAAGGGGCTCATCCGTAACGGCGCAGGAAAATACAGTCTTAAGGAAACGGGGGAGTATCTTCGTAAGGCGACCCTGGTCGTTAGCGTGAATACGGGGATTATGCATATGGCCGCCGCCTACGGGCAGGCTTTGATTGCTCTCCACGGGCCTACTTCCGTCCTGCGTTGGGGGCCGGTTTCTGGTGATGCTATTAACTTCTGTGCCACCACTACAAGCGCCGGTTGCCTGCATCTGGGGTTTGAATATGATAAGAGAGATCCCCGTTCTCTCGATACCATCGACCCGGATGAAGTTCTTAAAGCCGCCCTGGAGCTATGGGCGCAAAGGAGATTTCCGTGAAAAAAATCAGTCTAGTACTCATCTTTTTAGCTTTGATTCTGTCTCAGGGGGCAGCTCTCGATATTAATGATCCTTCGGACAATCTTTACCGGGACCTGGAATACTGGCAGGAGTTGGGCTTCTACCGCCACCTTCCCGAAGTCCGCCCCTATTCGGCCCAGCTGATATTATCCCTTCTGGAACGGGTCATGATTAAGGATCACAGCGTTCAAAGGCAGCTGGCTCTTTCCTATTACGAGCAGATTAATCGGGGGCTTCGTTTGGACGGGGAACTGGAATTAACCAGTGGTGCCGGCCGGGAAGGGATCGCAGAAACGACCGGTTCGGCCAACTTTATGATTCGCGGAATGATTGACGAGAAGGTTTCCGTTTGGGGTGAAGTGAGTGCTAACGGAATTGTGGAGCAGGAAGAGGTGGACTACTATATGTACGACCCTTCGGTTCCCTATGGTGACCGGTCGGAGAGCAATGTGGTGGACGATATTTCCGAAGTGGGCGGCGTGGCGCTTTTGCAGGCCAGTACGGGGATGTTTTCATACGGAACGGAAAATCTTTATGCCAATATAGGGGTGAGCCGCAGTTCCTTTGGGCCCTACTGGGGAGACAGTGTGGTTATCAGCAGCGAAGCCAGCTCCCAGGGGCATATGGAACTTACCTGGCGGAAGGACCACTTCTCCTATACCATGCTTCTTTTGGAGCTGGTGGGGACCGATTACTATGGGGAGGGTAGTTTTTCCGAGAAGTATATGGCTCTTCACTCCTATAACTGGGCTCCTTTTGATTGGCTTGATGTGGGTTTTTTTGAGTCCGTGGTGTGGGGGGAACGGCTTGAGCCGCTCTATCTGATGCCCTTCACCTATTTCTTCTATAATCAGGGGATGGCCGGTTTCGACGATAACTCTCTTATGGGGCTTAAATACCGAATTCTCACGGAAAATCGAGTGGAATTTAACGGTATTCTCTATGTGGACGACATTGGATTTAATGAGCTGATTGAGGCTGACTTTGACACGAAAATCAAAATAGCCTTTGAAACGGGCGCTTCCTGGACGCCTGCTCGCAGCTGGCTCGATAAAATTAATCTGGATTATACCGCCGTATTTCCCTATATGTATACCCATGGCTTGCAGAGTGACTATGAGGATGGCTATGAGGCAGGTGATACTGATGGAGATGGTGACGTTGACTATGACGATCTTTACGACATGAATTGCACAAATTACTCCCATAACGGGGAAAATCTGGGGGTGACACTGAGCCCCAACTCGGACAGAATCAGCTTGAGTACCCGGTGGAGAGCGACACCAAAGACCCAGTTTATCTTTAGGAGTAACTGGATACGCCATGGCAACGCGTCCTCGGAAAATGTAGATGGTGATTACGATACCACCGACGGTTCTCTCTGGGATAACGGTTTTTCCCTTTCCGGATGGCCCGATTTTGCCTCGGAATTTGAATTTTTGACCCAGGATGTTTTGGAAAAGGTCCTGCAGTTTGGTGTGGATATGGAGACTTCCGTTGCTCTGCCCTTTCATGTGCGGGAGGACCAAGTGGCCCTGGATGTGGGGATGGGATATACCTTTGAGCGCATCTGGAATTCCGGAAGGAACAGTTCCAACGGCTACTCCCCGGAAGAGGGGGATGACGAGTTGAATCACTATTTCTATCTGAATACCAAATTGGCCTATTAGCAGGAAACTGGGAAAATAAAATAGTTTTAAATAGGGTTAAAAGCTGATATACTATTATTATGGATACGGGTGAATCTAAAAAACTAGTGTATACCTTAAGGTTGACCGTTGATTCGCTCATGGTTTTGGCGGCCTGGTTCGGATCGACTCTCATTCGCTTTAGACTGATTGAGAAGATGGACTATAGCGAACAACTAGAGGACATTCTCTTTGCCGTTCCTATTCTGCTTCTGCTCAATTTCTACTTTTTCCATTCCAATAATCTCTATTCCCTTAACCGCTATACCCAGTGGACCAAAGAGATGTATACGGTCATTAAGTCGGCGATTCAGTCCTTTATGGGAAGCGTTCTGGCCTTTTTCTTTATCCGTTATCATCTTTTTTCCCGTATTTCCATGATCATCTTCCTGGTAATGCTGGTTTTCTTCTTAACAATGGGCAGGGTTCTTCTTCATAACTGGTTACGAAAGCTGCGTATTAAAGGGTTTAATAAAACCACCGTACTTCTCGTAGGGCGAGGGGATGAAATGGATGCCTACCTGGAACTGATTAAGAAACAGCCTTCATTAGGCATTGAGCCTATTGCCTGGTATGATCCTCCCATTCACCGCCCCGAAGAGATTCCTCTTGTGGAAGGGGAATTGAAGGATTTTCTCAAGACACACCACGTGGATAATCTTGTAGTTTGTGCAGGACGGGAGAACACCGTTCCCCGTTCGGAGTATCAGGATGAAATCTATAATCTTCTCATACCGGTCATCATACTCTCCGATCAGCAATACAACTTCCTTAACGCCTATGTGGACAATCTGAACCAGTTGACTCTCTTTCATCAGAATCGGACCCATTTTGATTTGACCGACCGGTTATTTAAGCGGTGCATTGACTTTGTAGGCGCTGTGGCCGGGTTTATTGTCTTTTCGCCGGCTTTTTTACTATGTCCTCTCATTATAAAGCTAACTTCAAAAGGGCCCGTTATATACAAACAAACCCGTATGACCCGGGACGGGGAGCTTTTTACCATGTATAAATTCCGTTCCATGCCGGTTAACGCAGAAGAAGAAACCGGAGCCGTTTGGGTTACCCGGGGAGATGAACGGGCCACCTGGTTTGGGAAAATTATGCGCCATTCCAGCATCGATGAATTGCCTCAATTGTGGAATATCATCAAGGGAGAGATGAGCCTTGTCGGTCCCCGGCCGGAGCGTCCCGAACTGATTGAAGAATTTAAGGAAGAAGTACCCGGATATATGCTGCGCCATAAGGTAAAGGGCGGATTAACCGGATGGGCCCAGGTGAACGGTTGGCGGGGCGATACGAGCCTTTACAAAAGGGTGGAGTATGATATTCGTTATATCAATGACTGGTCGATCTGGCTGGATTTCAAGATTATATTTTTGACTCTTTTTCGGGGCTTCATCCACGAAAATGCCTATTAAAACGGCATCTAATCCGCTATCCGTCGTTAGGGAAAGATCTGCTCGTTTTAATCAATTTTATAGTGTTCCTAATCCTTGAGCTTTTCCTAAAATTGTGGGATTTCACAAATATGTTTGCACGATTTTTCCACTTCCCTCCCTCATAATCCCCCATAAGTATGGAGGATTAGAAGGATATAGTGTTTCAAACTCTTTGGAGTAAATAGCTCAAGGATTGGGAACATTACCTTTTTTAGAAGAAGAAGCGCATGGTGAGGGAGAGGTACTGGTTTACTTCGTCGTCTCCTTCTTCCGGGGCGTAGCCGTTGGAGCTGTTCCGTCCGGAGTTCCAGATCATTTCGAAGGTGTATCCCACGGTCATTTCCATGCCGTAGTAGCGTTCTATGTCCTGGAAGGGCATGTCTACGGTGGTATTGAATTCCAAGCCGAACTGGAGGACTTTTTCCAGTACGTCCTGGGTCAGGAAGGGGAGGGAGTCCTGGAAGTAAAGTTCGCCGTAGTCATCGATTCCGTTGTCGAAGATGGAGCCGTCCGTTTCGACTTCATCGGCAGGATTATCATAATCAATTCCATCTGAAGCATTGCCATGGCGGATCCAGTTTCCGAACAGCTTTAGTTCAGACGCATCATTCACACGGTAGTAACCGGTCAGGTTAATTCTGTCCGAGTTGGGGCTAAGGGTTGTTCCCAGATTGGCCCCGTTGTGAGTGTAGTTATCAGCGTTAAAATCGTTAGCATCGTATGTCGAGTGCCAATCGTAGTGGGTGTACATATAGGGCATGACTGCAGTGTAATCCATGCTGAGTCTTCTGAGCCAGCTAAGACCGGGAGACCAAGATAAACCTGTCTCCAGAGCCATCTTCATTTTTGTATCAAAGTTGAATTTGACCATTTCATTGAAATTCACATCATCAACATAGACGATACCGTTGAATTCAATGTTTTCCGGTAACTTGGTGGTGACTTCAAGTCCCATGAGGGAGTTGTCCGCGAAGCCCGAGTATCCCTGGGAGTAGAACAGGTAACTAAAAGGAAGGAGATAAACCGGTTCAAATCGTTCACCATAGACGACCGATTCAAAGAAACCTACATCAAGCCATTTATAGGGAGCCCAGGAGTAGGAGTGAAGTACAAGGAACTTATTATACGTATCGTCATCGTCATCTTCGTCATTTGTGTCATCATCATCATAAGACTCGCCATCGATTTCCCCATAATGCTCTTCACCGGTATTATCCGTCCCAATAAGAGAAAGCATGAGCATGGAGTAGGTAAAGTACTCATCGAGCCAGGTCAATTCAAAGTGGCCCTGCTGGTAGGCTTCGTCGCTAATAACGACTCCGTCTTCCTGGAAGGGGCCAAAGGAACTGCGGTAAAAACCCATATTGGTATAGAGCTTGTCCGTACCATAGGAGAGCATGCTTGAGGTTCCCCCCATGAGGTCAATCCCCATAAAGCTTCCCGCATCTTCCTTGGTGTTCACAACATATCTTTCCCCGTAGGGAACATCGTCATCGTACATATAATAGTCGACATCTTCATTGAAAAGTACACCGTTGGCGTTGACCTCTCCCCAAATGGAAAGTTTGTCACCCAGCATTCCACGGATATCAAGAATGAGGCTTCCCGTGGTATCGCCGATGCCGTCGTTACCGTAATAGGTGGACCCCTGTGCGCTTATTTCCGCCCTAAAACCCTGGTTTATCTCGTCATAGTAGGTTTTAGCCAGGCGGGCGTCATCGGCAGTTCCCTTTTCCATAACCTGATCGAGTAGAACAAGAATGAGCTGGGCCGAATAGGGCCGGATATCGGGAAGTTGTTTAAAATATCCCTGTTCATCCCAGAATTCGATATCGCGATAGATCATGTCCGAAGGATCGATGATGTCCAGAGAGAAGGCCGAAAGGGATAACAGCATTCCCAAGCCAACTATAAAACTTTTTTTCATGTATTTTTCCTTTTCTTAACTCCAAATTTATTCAAATAATGAAGCATAATAAAAAACAATATTCCTATAGCCCAGTTAATAAATATAAGTATTAGACCTTTACGGGCGGACAAGTAGTAGGTTAATACCGAACAGAGGCCAAAGAAGAAAGAGAACAGGCAGACAAGGGAAAGAATGCGTCTCTCGTCAAAACCCATTCTTAGTAGTTTATGGTGCATATGGGAGCGATCCGGCTCAAAGAAGGGCACCCTGTCCCGTCCCCGGCGGATAATGGCGGCAATAACATCAATAATAGGAATAACAAGCATGGTTATTGGTAATACGAGAGACCCGCCCGAATCCGGTTCTGCTGCCAAGGGAATTACGGCAAGAAAGAATCCCAGAAACATAGAGCCCGAATCTCCCATAAATATCTGTGCCGGCGGATAGTTATACATAAGAAAACCCATGATACTTCCCAGAAGGGCAAAACAAAAAATGGAAAGGAGATAATTGGACTGGAGCATAAAAACCAGTCCATAGGTCAAACAGGCCAGTCCGGAAATAGTACCGGAAAGACCGTCCATCCCGTCAATCATATTTAAGGCATTAACAATAGCTACAATCCAGAACACCGTAATCGGCCAGGCCCAAATACCCAACTCAACCTTATACCAAATGAAGGGAACCATGAAAAAATTGATTTTGGCTCCCCCGGCGCAGGCCAGAAGGGCCGCAATAATCTGGAAGGCCAGTTTTTTCTTGGCCGAGATGCTCTTAAAATCATCGATAAGGCCCACCACGAAAATAAGGAGCCCACCGGATACAAGAATCATATTGGGAATCATGTATTTAAAGGGAGAAATATTTTTACCCATAATGCGGCTGGCCAAAAAAGGAGCGACAATTGCCGAGATAGCAAGGGAGCTGACTATGGCAATACCACCCAAGCGGGGAATAAGACCGGTATGGATTTTCCTATCCTCCGGCGGATCGAACCAATGAAATCTATGGGCCGTGGCAATGATTTTGGGGAGAAGAAAATGGCTAGTAGCAAAAGAGAAGGCAACGGAGAGAACCGTTAACAGTAATCGTATATCATCCATGGGTAATCCTTATAATATTATTATAGTATATTTGAAACAAAAAATTAAGCACAAAACGGCACTATTATATTGTGAAATAGTTGAAAACAACATAAACAGGGGATAAAATGGCAATCATGAAAATTCTTGTTACCGGAATGGCGGGGTTTATCGGATTCCATACGGCAAAAAGACTGGTCAGCGACGGTCATCAAGTGATCGGTCTGGACAATATTAACGATTATTATGATGTGGAACTCAAGTTTGGCCGACTGCTCGATTTGGGTTTTGCCGGTAACACCTTTGAATATGGTAAGTTGATTAGCTGTGCCCCGGGAACGTCCTTTATCAAGCTGAATCTGGAAGACGGAGAGGCCCTTCTGGAACTCTTCAAGAAGGAGAAGTTTGACGGGGTTATCCATTTGGCCGCTCAGGCGGGGGTTCGTTACAGTATTAAGAATCCTCTGGCCTATGCAGAAAGCAATGTTAAAGGGACTCTGAATATTCTGGAAGCCTGTCGGCACAGCGGTACTAATAATTTAGTCTTTGCCAGTAGTTCCAGTGTTTACGGATTAAACAAGAAGCAGCCCTTTAAAGAGTCCCATACAGCGGCACATCAAGTCAGTCTTTACGCCGCCAGCAAAAGAAGCTGCGAGGCCATGGCCCACTCCTATAGCCATCTCTATGGCATTTCTATCACGGGACTTCGTTTCTTTACGGTTTATGGTCCTTGGGGACGTCCCGATATGTCTCCCGTACTTTTTGCCAGTGCCATAGAAGAAGACCGGCCTATTCAGGTATTCAACAACGGTGATATGGCCCGGGATTTTACCTATGTGGAAGACGTGGTGGAAGGTATTGTGCGAATAATTCAGAGCCCTCCCAAGAAAGACAGCTCCTGGGACCCGGAAAAACCCGATCCCTCTTCCAGTTCCGCTCCCTACAGAATTTATAATATTGGAAACGGTGCTCCCGTTCGTTTGATGGATTTTATCGGGACTATCGAAAAAGCCATGGGTAAGGAAGCTAAAAAGGAATTTAGACCTATGCAGCCCGGTGATGTTCAGACCACTTGGGCCGATACGACTCTTTTGGAACGGGATTATGGCTATAAACCGCAGGTTTCCATTGAAGAGGGTATAGGAAAGTTTGTCGATTGGTATAAATCGTACATAAAATAATTGATCTTTTTTCATATACATCTTGAAATCTCTCTTTATGGGGGCTATATTTAAGTTGTTCATAAATCGAACAAGTTGTTGTATGAGATTATCTGAAGAAGAACGGAACATCATAAAAAGCACACTCTATCAAAGTCTGGGAAAGAATATGGACATCTACCTTTTTGGCAGCAGGGTTGATGATTCCCGCAAAGGCGGGGATATCGATTTATTTGTTAAAGCGGGTAAGTTGATTTCTTTAAAGGATAAACTAAAAGTGCTTACTTTACTGGAAATGAGAGGGATTGAGAGAAAAGTAGACTTGATTATTGAAAATCCCCAGAATGTGAATTCCCCTGTAGTAAAAGAGGCCATGTCAAAAGGGATTCTATTATGATTCGAGATATTATTACCCAAATTGAGTTGCTTTTTAATCGGGCAAATATTGCGTATGATGAAATTATCGAATGGGGAGAGTTGAATCCCGCTGTTTATACTGACTTTGAGAAAGTTAAAACGATTGATTCTTTTATTTTTCGTTTTATTAAAATTCAGGACCAGATAGGGAATCGGCTGTTTAAATCTTTCTTGAACGGATTGGGTGACTATATGGATTCCATGTCTCTCCTTGATGTACTGGATAAGTTGGAAAAACTGGAAATTATCGACAGCAGTTTTGAATGGATGGAAAACAGGAAATTAAGAAATACTTTAACCCATGAATATCCTGATAATGAAGCGGAGATTATAGAAGGGATAATAAGGGCTCTTGACGCTTATAACGAAATGGCTAAGGTTTTCCAAAAAATTAAAAAAATAACTATCAAACGGAATCTTATTTAAGATATGGATAGAGAAAAAGAAACCATCATTTTAGAACAGCTTTCTCAAAACAAGGAGCCCGTCAAGCAAAGGGAGTTGGCCCAAATAGCCGGTCTTTCCCTAGGGATGACCAATGGACTGCTAAAGCGCATGGCCGATAAGGGCCTACTTATGATGGAAAAGGTAAATTCCCGCAATATCAAGTATATCCTCACCCCAGAAGGCCGCAAAGAACTTAATCGGCGCACCCAGAAGTATATGAAACGGACAATTAAAAACGTGGTATACTATCGGGAAGCGGTGGAAGAGCTTGTGCGAAAGGCTTCGGAAGAGGGCTATGAAGGGATAAGCCTGATGGGGAAGTCCGACTTGGATTTTATCCTTGAGTGGGCCTGTCAGCATTATGGAATGGAATTTACCAGGAATGAGATAAAATCGTCCTTTTTTACTGTTTTTTCGGAAAAAGGACTGGAATATACCGAAGTTGAGCCGGATAAAGCCGCTTACTTGGGGAAATTGGAAATTAAAGGAGAAGTCAGTTTATGAATATTGCCGTAATTGGAACCGGTTATGTAGGATTAGTATCGGGAGCCTGTTTTGCCGAAGTAGGTAATCGTGTCACCTGTGTTGATGTGAATCAGGATAAGATTGATAAGCTTAAAGAGGGCATTATTCCTATTTATGAACCGGGCCTGGAAGAAATGGTTCTGCGCTGTCATAAACACGGAGATCTCCAGTTTTCCACCAGTTTAAAAGAGGCTATTCAGAATGTGGAAGTCGTTTTTATCGCCGTGGGAACTCCCATGGGAGACGACGGAAGCGCCGATTTAACCTATGTTCTGGGTGTGGCTAAAGAGATTGGCCAGGCCATGAAGAAGGAACTTATCATTGTAGATAAATCTACCGTTCCCGTAGGTACGGCGGAAAAAGTAAAAGCTGCCATTGCCGGTGAATTGGCAAGCCGTGGCGCCGATATTCCCTTTCATGTCGTATCAAACCCGGAATTCCTCAAGGAAGGAAATGCCGTACGTGACTTTATGTATCCCGACCGCGTTGTTATCGGGGCCGATTCGGAAGAGGCTGCCAAAAAAATGAAAGCCCTTTACGGTACATTTACTTTTAACCATGATCGGGTTATTACCATGGACATCAAGTCTGCAGAGATGACCAAGTACGCCGCCAACTGTATGCTGGCTACCAAAATCAGCTTTATCAATGAAATTGCCAATATCTGTGAGCGTGTCGGGGCCGATGCGAACAAGGTACGCTTGGGAATCGGTTCGGACGGAAGAATCGGCTACTCCTTTATCTATCCCGGTGCGGGATACGGCGGTTCCTGTTTTCCCAAGGATGTTAATGCCTTAATCAAAACCAGCCGGGATTACGGTTATACCAGCCGGATTCTCGAAGCGGTAGACCAGGTGAATCAGGATCAGAAAAAACTGATCCCCGCCAAGGTGGTTAAGCGTTTTGGAGAAGATCTTTCCGGAATGACCTTTGGTCTTTGGGGGCTGACTTTTAAGCCTAACACGGACGATATGCGTGAAGCGCCTTCTATTACATTAATCAAGGAACTCACTTCTCGTGGGGCAAAAGTTCAGGCCTATGATCCTGAGGGACGGGAGCAGTCTGAAGGGTATTACTTGAAGGATGTAAAAGGCCTTGAATACTGTGAAAGCAAGTACGATGCTCTTAAGGGGGCGGAGGCTATGATTCTTCTGACCGAATGGAAGGAATTTCGTTCACCTGACTATATAGAAATGGAGAAGCTTCTGAAGAATAAGGTGATTATTGATGGAAGAAACCAGTACGATCCGGAAGCGATGAAAGAATGGGACTGGGAATATCATTTTGTGGGTGAGCCTGGGGAAAATGCATAGGATGAAGAAAGCTTTAATTACTGGTATTACTGGGCAGGATGGGTCATACCTCGCAGAGTTTCTTTTAAAAAAAGGTTATGAGGTTCACGGAATTAAAAGAAGAGCTTCCAGTTTTAATACAGATCGAATTGATCATATATATCAAGATCCACATGCAAAAAAAGCTCGTTTTTTTCTTCATTATGGGGACCTAACTGATTCTACTAACCTGATTCGAATCATTAAAGAGGTAGAACCTGATGAAGTTTATAACTTGGGTGCTCAAAGCCATGTTCAAGTTAGCTTTGAGGTTCCCGAGTATACCGCAGATTCCGATGCGGTGGGTACTTTACGATTATTGGAAGCTATTAGGTTATTGGGAATGGAAAAAAAGATTAGATTTTATCAGGCATCCACTAGTGAGCTTTACGGTAAGGTACAGGAAGTTCCCCAAAGTGAAACAACTCCGTTTTATCCCCGTAGTCCATATGGTGTGGCAAAGTTATATGGTTTTTGGATTGTCAAGAATTATAGGGAATCATATGGGATGTATTCTTGTAACGGAATCCTTTTTAACCATGAATCGCCCCGTCGTGGGGAAACTTTTGTAACCAGAAAGATTACTAGGGCGGCAGCACGGATTAAACTTGGACTTCAGGATAAACTTTACCTGGGGAATATGGATTCTTTAAGGGACTGGGGATTTGCCGGGGATTATGTAAAAGGCATGTGGATGATGCTTCAACAGGACAAACCGGAGGATTTTGTACTGGCTACGGGAAAGATGACTACAGTGAGAGATTTTGTTCAAATGTCCTTTGCCAGAGCTGGAATAGAACTGGATTTCAAGGGGGAAGGTGAAAAGGAAATTGGGATTGATAGAGCGACCGGTAAGGACGTTGTCGCAGTTGATCCCCGTTATTTCAGACCCTGTGAAGTTGACCAGTTGTTAGGTAATCCTTCTAAAGCAAAAGAGTTGATGGGGTGGTCAACTGAAGTCTCTGTAGAACAACTCTGTCATATGATGGTAGATGCCGATATGGAAGATGCCAAGCGAGATAAACATTTGGCGGAAGGCGGCTTTGAGGTTAAGGAATATAATGAATAAATCGGATAAAATATATGTCGCCGGTCATCGAGGACTTGTGGGTCGTGCTATATTGAAGAGCCTTCAAAGGAAAGGGTATAAGAATATTATCACTAGGACTCACAATGAGCTGGATTTGACCCGCCAGATCGATGTAGAAACATTCTTTGAAGAGCAGCAACCCGATTATGTATTTCTGGCTGCAGCTAAGGTTGGCGGAATAGGGGGGAATTCTACTTATCCCGCTGATTTTATCTATATCAACATGGCAATTGCACTAAATGTAATACATTCGGCTTATAAAGTTGGAGTAAAAAAGCTGTTGAACCTGGGATCAACTTGTATTTATCCTAAAATGGCACCTCAACCTTTAAAGGAAGATGCACTTTTAACTGGACCTTTGGAAGTGACAAATGAAGCTTATGCTTTAGCAAAAATTAGTGCTATTAGACTGTGTAAGCATTATAATGATCAGTACGGAACAAATTATATTTCTGCCATGCCTACTAATCTCTATGGACCGGGTGATAGTTATGATCTGGAAACGGCTCATGTTCTTCCTACTATGATCAGAAAATTTCATGAAGCAAAGACAAATGGAGGTAAAGTTCTTCTCTGGGGAGATGGTTCACCCTTAAGAGAATTTCTCTATTCTGAAGATTTAGCAGATGCAGTTATATATCTGATGGAGAATAAAGATTATTCTGATATTGGTGAGTTTATAAATGTGGGTAGCGGTAAAGAGCTTTCTATTAAAAAATTGGCAGAGACTATTGCCCGTATTGTTGGTTTTGAGGGTGAAGTGGAATGGGATTCTTCCAAACCTAACGGGACTCCCAGGAAGCTTTCGGATATATCTCGATTGGTTGGTCTTGGCTGGAAACCGAAAGTTGAGTTAGAAACAGGTATTGCCATTTCATATGATGATTTTCAAAAACGTTTTTGTTTATGATGAAATGTTTATTTATAATGTTTAGGAGAAACTAAAATGAAAAAAATAGCTTTCCATGTGTCAAACCTTGTTTTTGGAAATAATAAGATGTTTGAACTAGATGATCCCATTTTGAATAGGGATAATGGCAGACATCAGTTCTATGAATTAAGAAAGTGCTTTAAAGTGAATGGTTATGATTTAGTTACGCATGATATGGTTAATCTTCATGATGTTGATGCAGTCATCTATTACAATGTTCCGAAAGAAGAAAAAGAATTGAATGATAATGAAAACAACTTACTTTTGTTTTTGGAAAGTAAACATGTTCGCCCTGATAACTATAATTTAAAAAGGCATGTTAAATATAAGCGGATATTTACTAACTGTGATGATTTTATTGACAATGAAAGATACTATAAAGTTAATTACTCCTATGATATTCCAATTTCCATTCCTAGAAATATAGAAAATAAAACAAAAGAGTTTGCTCTAATTGCTGGTAATAAATCACGGCTTGGAAAGAATAGTGGTTTAAAAGCGAGAAGAAATGTTCTCGATTGGTTTGAAAAATATGAACCAGGAGATATAGATCTTTATGGAAAGGATTGGAATAAATATATATTCCCTAAGATTAAAGGAATAAGACGATTAAATCGGATAGACAAACTTCAGGAATTATTTGGACCCAATTATTCATTTTATAAGGGTATGATTGATTCTAAATATGATATTTTGACTAAGTATAAATTTTCGTTCACCTATGAAAATGTTCTAGATATAGAAGGCTATATTACAGAAAAAATATTTGATTCTTTTTTTGCTGGTTGTGTACCAGTCTATAGAGGAGCATCAAACATAGATAAATATATTCCAGAGAATTGTTTTATTGATGAAAGAAAATTCAATGATTATTCAAAATTGCATAAATATTTAAAGAGTATGGATGATAATCAGTATAAGGATTATTTAAATAATATTGAACTTTTTTTAAATAGCGATAAATCAGAACAATTTCGTAGTAGTTATTTCGCCAATGTTATTGTTAGAGAAACTTTAAAAATAATAAATGGTGATGATTAGCATATGAATAATCCTCTCTTTTCTGTTGTAATACCTGCATACAATAAAGCTCCTCATATTCAACGAGCTATCGAATCTGTTCTTAATCAATCAAATAAGGATTATGAGCTTATTGTTATCGATGATGCTTCAACAGATAATAGTTTGAGCATTATTCGAGATATTCTCAAAGAAGTACAAAATGCCATTGTTTTAGAAAGGGATGAACCTGGACCAGGAGGGTATGCGGCAAGAAACCTTGGGATTCATGAATCAAGGGGCAAGTGGATAGCTTTTCTCGATGCCGATGATGAGTGGTATCCGGGGTTACTAGATGAATACCATCAAATCATTGAAAATAATTGCGAATGTAAATTTATTGCAACTGCACAAAAACGAGTTTCAGAAGATGGTATTGAAACGTTAGATCCTTATAGTAAAAAAAATAAGCAAAATGACATAAAGATATTTGATCTATTAGAATATTCAATCGCAGGTGGAATGGGGCAAAATCCTATACAGACCTCTTCGGTTTGTGTAAGTAAAAATTTACTTCTAGAAATAGGAGGGTTTCCTCATAAAAGATGTGTAAGAGGAGGCGATAGGGATACTTGGTTACGATTGCTTATGGTTACTGATCTGTATTGGACACCCTTTATTGGTGCGGTATACTATCGCGATACTGTAAATATGGTGACTATTGATACTCCAAAAAGTTTAACCCCATGTCATGAAAAGACATATAAGGACATTTTGCAGAATACCGACTTGAGGTGTAAATATGGTCGTGGATTATGTTCAATTATAAAGAAGCAATCAAATTATGAGAAAAAATCTCTTTATAAACAAATGGTATTTCACGGTAAATTGCAGATGAGAGATTTGAAACACTTGTACAAATCTCAAGATCTTATTTTCACGGCTATATTGATTTTTTTCGCGGTTCTTCCCGGGAGATTACAAAAGAAGATTGTCAGGTTGTTCTTTTTTAAAGGTAAATAAATGAAAATACTTATTATTATTCCATCAATGACTTCGGGGGGAGCGGAACATGTTGTCGCAGATATGACGGCTCGTTGGTGTAAATCCCATGAAATCCATCTGTTGACATTTAGTAACAAAAATAAGGATTTTTATAAAGTTTCTCCATTAGTTGTAAGATACGATATGGAAGGTCGGAAACGAAAGATTTGGAAC
Organism: Spirochaetales bacterium; assembly: GCA_028533045.1. Taxonomy (GTDB): domain Bacteria; phylum Spirochaetota; class Spirochaetia; order DSM-2461; family DSM-2461; genus SZUA-368. The sequence goes on from JAQQAP010000037.1 coordinate 70,053, forward strand.
TTGAAAGCTCAATTCTCAATAATAAAAAAGATTAAGTCTGTAACGAAAAACATTCAACCAGATATTGTTATTTCATTTATACATAAGGCTAATATTTATTCAAGTTTCGCTCTTTGGGGGAGTCATATTCCCTTGGTTTTATCGGAAAGTTCGCTAATCAACAGGAGTGATGTCCCGGTACATATTTCTTTATTAAGAAAGCTTTTGTATCCAAGAGCTTTTAAATTAGTAGTTCTATCTGAATCAATTAAACGTGAATTACTGATGACTATCCCAAAGGTTTATGAAACTGATGTTGTTGCAATTCCTAATCCAATTGATGTTAGTGAAAAAAAAGATCAGGTGGAACCTTTAAATGAATTTACAGGGCAGAACCTGGATGGTAAGAAGATAATAATTTCTGTTGGAAGGTTAATTCCTCTAAAATCATTTGATCATTTAATTAAGGCAATAAAAGAGGTTAAGTCTAAAGGGTCAGGTTTTCATCTTGTTATTATTGGAGAGGGTGAGGAAAGGGCTAACTTAGAATCAATAATTCAGAGGGAGGATCTCCTTGAATGTGTTAGTTTGCCGGGTAGAACAAATAGCGTATTGTCCTACCTTGAGCAAGCTGACTTTTCAATTTCTACTTCACAGTTGGAAGGATTTGGGATGGCTGTTATTGAATCCTTAGCTGTAGGTACGCCCGTACTTGCTTATGATGCTCCTGGTGTTAGAGATTTGATTAAGCACGGGTATAATGGAGAATTAGTTCCTTATGGTGATATACATTTACTGTCTGAACGCATTATTAGATGGTTAGAAGATGAGGATATTTGTAAGTCATATATTAAGAATACGAGGGAAGTCGTTAATCAATATTCCTGTAAAAACGTAGATTCCATTTGGGAAACTGAAGTATTTGAGCTGGTCGTAAAAGAATCGAAACTTGTTAAAAAAATCTGAAAATTGTATTATGTGTCTATTAAAGCATAATAGATAATGGAGCTTTGAGGTTGGTTTACAATGGCATCTAAAATTTGTATTTACTATTTAGAAGATGATATAACTCTTTTTTATACATTATATCCTCTTTTAACAATCAAAAAATATAGACAGTTATTCTATTTCACTACTGATCTTGACTATGTTCTTAATAGATCTGAGGAAGAAAGCCTTATTCTTGTTCGCTTTTTTAAAAGAAGAGAAATAGCAGAGGATCATAACATTCTACAAAGGATAAGAGACCGGTATAAAAGGGTTATTTATCTTGATGATACGGCAAGCGCTGATGAATTGAACAATACAGTATTCCCTTTTATTGATTATTATTTGAAGAAACAGATGTATCGTGATAAAGGATTATATCTTAAGTCCGCTTATGGAAGAAGGGCTTATTCTGATTATTATCATAATAGATATCGCGTTGTTGATGATAATGAAAATATTCGAGAGCCCTTAGACGAGAAGTATTTGGAAAAAATGCATCCTTTATGGAATTTAGGTATAGGATGTTATCCTAAAGCAAAACATAGGAATGGATTAGCTCGACGAATACATCCTTATTTTGGATTGCATGGAATAAAATTGCTATACAAAAGTCCAACTAAGTATAAAAGCAAAATCCCATCAGATCATAAAATTAGTGCTCGTTACGGGATGAAGTTTGATCGGAATACTGTGGCTTTTCACAGAAAAATTTATGAAAAGACGGTTAAAGAAAATCCACTGTTTTTAACGGGAAGGGTTCCAATTAGACAATACAACCGAGAGCTTTCAACAGTAATGGCTACTTTTAGTCCATTTGGTTGGGGGGAAGTATGTTTTCGTGATTTTGAGGCTATAATTAATAAGTCTGTTCTTATTAAACCAAATATGTCTCATATAGAAACTTGGCCAAATCTTTATAGGGAAAATGAGACTTATTGGCCTGTTGATTGGGATAGTAGAGATTTAAAGGAAAAAAGTTTAGAATTAATGGAAAATCCTCAGTTAATTAAATATTTATCGGAAAATGCATTGGATGTGTATCTTTCAGCTTTTACACAACTTGAAGAGAAGGTTTCTTCTGTTTTGGAATTAATTAGTTAATCATGAAAAATTTTAAATCATTTTATAGGCTAATTTCAACAATACAATCTCTTTTTACGAAGAGGGAAAAGAGAAGCTATCATATTCTTTTAATTATTATGGTAGCAAATTCATTCCTTGAAATGCTGGGGGTTGGCGCTATTTCACCTCTTTTATCGGTTGCTGTAGGTAATGTCTCGTCCAGGCCTGTTCAGATAATTTCAGATTTAACTGGCTTTACTTCTACCAGTTTATTACATTTGGTGGCAATTGGTTTTATTTTTTTAACAATAGGAAAAAATTGCTTTAGTTTATTTACCTTTGCTCAAACAACGCGTTTTTATACAAGAATCTATAGATCAATGAGTACACGTCTATTACAAAGTTTTTTATCTCAAGAATACACTTGGTTTGTTAATCGAAATAGTTCAGATTTTCCAAGACTCATTATTCAAGAAGTTATTTTTGTTGCAAGAGGGATAATTTATAACTTACTTTTGACGTTTACAAATTCTGTTCTTGCATTAGGTCTTGTTATTCTATTAGCTCTTGAAAGCTGGAAGGCTGCATTAATAATGTTGTTTGTTCTTGGTGGGTTATATTTTCTTATGTATTTATTCTTTAGACAGAGATTAAGATTTTTAGGTAAAAAGAGATTCCGCTTGGACAAGTCTCGTTTCACTCTTCTAAATAATATTTTTGGTGGAATTAAAGAAGTCAAAATACGTGAAAAGGAAGAGTATTACTTAGAACGATATAAAAAAGTAGCATTGGAGGTTGCCAGAAATACATTTCGGTCAGATGTTTATGGCGTTATACCTCGTTACTTTGTTGAAACATTCCTCTTTGTTATATTTGGCATAATGATAATATTGCTGAATTCGACTGGTATTAATATTCAGGAGCTTCTTCCAAGTATTTCGTTGTATGCTTTTGCCGGTTATCGCTTAATGCCAACATTACAAAAGATATCGCGTTCCGTAAATGCAATTACAACTAAAATGGAATCTCTTGAAAAACTTAAGTATAGTCTACAGACATATTCATACGAAGAAAAAAAAGATCATGGTATTATTCATCTCAAAGATAAAATCAATATTGAACAAGTATCTTTTGCCTATCCCGAATCAATCGATGTTGTTTTAAATAGGTTTAGTCTGGAGATTAAGTCATGCGAAAAAATTGGTCTTGTTGGATTTTCCGGATCAGGAAAAACAACATTGCTAAATCTTCTTATGGGGCTTCTTGAACCAGATTCAGGTTATATTTCCATAGATGGTTGTAAACTGACTAAAGAAAACATATCCGGATGGAGAAAAAACCTTGGGTTAGTATCTCAGGATGTATATCTTCTCGATGGTACTATTGCTGAGAACATTGCCTTTGGTATCAAACCTTCTGAAATTGACCAAGAACGCTTAGAGGCTGCTGCTCGCTCAGCAGAAATCCATAATACCATCATGAATATGCCTGAAGGATATAAAACACAAGCTGGTGAGAGGGGCGTAAAACTCTCCGGGGGACAAGCCCAACGAATCGTTATCGCGAGAGCTCTTTATCATCAACCTGATGTTTTGATTTTTGATGAAGCAACAAGCGCCATGGATAATCTCACTGAAAAGGCCATTATGGATTCTATCAACCGCTTATCCGGTGAAAAAACACTGATAATTGTGGCCCATAGACTCTCAACTGTTAAAGACTGTGATAGGATTATCCTCATGAAAGATGGAAAAATTCTAAATCAAGGAAACTACGATTTTCTTATTGAGAATGAACCCGAATTCAAACGTCTTGCCATGGAGACAGATGCTTGACCCTCATCGCCATCTACATCAGCAAAAACTACCGCACCGGTGGTCAAAAACGCTATCTGGAAGTATTAATCGGTTTGGCCCAAAGAAACCATACGGTGCATCTCTTCCATAGAGAGGAAAGAGATTTCCCCTTTGACTTACCGTCAAATATAATTCTCCATCCTTTAGAAGTCGAAAATAGTTACTCCCAACAAAGGGCTTTCACTAAAGCACTCAAGAACCTCAATTTAGAAGAACTAAAAAGTATCAATGCAAATAAGATCCTTCTCTTTGGCGAAAGCTCCCTCTCCTGTGGTATATACCTGAAACGGGTCTTAAATATTCCTCTCATTGTGGCGTTACGTAACAATAATTATGTGGCAAATCGTATCACGCGTAATAAATCCCCAAAGAATATAATTAGCGATTTACGAAATCGCTACCGTGAACTACAGCTGACTCTCAATGTGGATCACTTAGTATTTCAAAGCGCCTTTGACCGCGACTCTGTTTGTAGTAGAAATGGATTTAAGAAATCCAGAACTATTCTCATTCCCAATAGTGTTAAAGCCTCATGGTTTCTAGATGAATGGCGGGGGAAGAATCAGTCAAATGAGCTGAAAAAGATACTTTTTGTGGGAAGTGATGATAAGAGGAAGGGATTCTTTATTCTTCTAAAGGCTTTGAAGGAAATGAGGGCAAAAGGCCATAAGTTTTCCCTTACTCTCATTGGTGATTTTCCCAGAACCGATATAACTGAGTTACCCGATTGGGTTGATTTTAAAGGTCGTATTGATACCCCCCTGGAAACTCTTTCTAAAGGAGATCTACTCATCGCTCCCTCTCTATACGACAGTTTTCCCAATACGGTCCTTGAGTCTCTTTTCGTGGGAACACCGGTGATTGGAACCGATGTGGCGGGGATAAAAACTATGCTGCACCATGAGGAGCTCCTATTTCGGGGGGGAAGTGTGGAAGACTTATGCCGATGCCTTGAGCCTTTATTTGATACTGTTAACTATCAAGAAGCTAAAGGCCTATGCAACGAAAGATTGACCCATTTTGACTTTGACTGGATTGAGCCCTGGGAAAAGCTTCTTATAGAACCATAGACACTACTATGTGAAGGAATCTATTAAATGAATAAGCGTGTAACACTACTTTTAAATACCTTTCCCTCCCTTTCAGAGACCTTTATTCTGAATCAGGTTGTCGGTCTTAAAAAGAAGGGCTGGGAGGTCCAGGTCATCTCCTTTAAAAAGCCAAATATGAACCGTGTTCATCCCGATTTTTATAATTTTAATTGCGAGGAGGCCTGGACGGTGATTGGTTTGCCCTCTTCTTTATCAAAGAGAATGGTAAAAGGATTGGGGCTTTTTTTAAAGCTCTTTGTAAAAGCACCTTCACTATGCCTTCGTGCTTTAAATAAAAAGAAATATCGCACAGCCGCAAGTTCTTTGAAGAACCTTTTTATTTTAGATAAACTGGTAGGGCAGGAAATCCCTCTCCTCCATGCCCATTTTGGACCTAACGGTTTAGTTGGTTCTTTCCTTAAAGATGTAGGAATTGTTGATAAACTGATTGTTACCTACCATGGTTCGGATATTAATAGTTATCCACGACGTTACGGGCACGATGTTTATCATCATCTCTATAAAAAAGCCGATTTGATAACGGCTAATACCTCCTTTACAAAAGGGAAAATTACTAATAATGGGGCTGATCCTGATAATATTGCTATTTTACCGGTTGGCTTGAATACGACCGATTATCCCTTAAGAGAAGACCCTCCCACTGAGGGACTGAACGGGCTTCGCATATTAACCGTAGGCCGTTTGGTCGAGAAGAAAGGTTATCCCTGGGCTATAGAAGCGGTAGGTTTATTACAGGCTGAATTCCCAGGACTCACCTATCATATTGTGGGGGATGGGCCTATGAAGGAGCAGTTAAAAGCACTGGTAAGTGAAAAAGGTCTCGAGTCGGTGATAAGCTTTTGCGGCTCACTTAACGCCGATGAAGTCAGACAGGAATTCAGCCAGGCCCATGTTTTTGTGCTGGCAAGTGCTATTTCCGCCGACGGAGATATGGAAGGGCAGGGACTGGTCTTGCAGGAAGCCCAGTCTATGGGAGTCCCGGTGGTTTCTACCCTGCATAACGGGATCCCCGATGGAGTTTTGGACGAAGAGAGCGGCTTTTTGGTTCCCGAGAAGAATAGTCAGGCTCTCGCCGATAAAATCAGCCTTCTCCTTAAGGACAGGGATTTGCGAGTCTCTATGGGAAAAGCAGGTAACAGCTTTGTTCGGGAGAATTATGATATGTCCGTTTTAACGGATAAGCTTGAAAAACTGTATAGTTCCGTAACGGGAGAACAAGGATAATAACCATGGAAAAAATAACCGTACTGTCAATTTACGATAGAATCTCCGTATATCACACCCTTAAACCTTTCTTGTATTCCAAGCATAGAAAGAATCAGTTTGATTATACAAGCGACCCTGAATATGTTTTAAATAAGGATAAGAATGAAGTACTTATCATGCTTAGGTGGTTTCTTAAACCCGATAAGGTTGATATAGAATTTTTGAAAGCTGTCCGCAAAAAGTACAGACGTATCGCTTTTTTTAACGGTAATGCCGGCGGCTCCATCATTCGCCCGGAAGTTTTGCCCTATGTCGATCTCTTCTATAATAAATCTCTTTTTGTAGATCGAGAAAATCATAAGAAAATATTCTACGGGGATGAGCTTTTTTCCCAGTACTATCATGATAATTATGGAATAACCGATGACTATCCACGGGATAGAAGCTTACCTCAAAATGATGAAGACCTTAAAAAGCTAAGAATCTCCTGGAATATTGGTGTTGCTGATTTTCCCAACGCCCGTTATGCACAGCGAGCTGGAGTGGCTTTATCAAGAATCTTCCATGTAAAGCTGGGAAAAATATTTTACCATAGAAATTTTTGGAAGGGTGCTGCCAAAGCTGATGATCCCAAACCTATGGCTATAAATGCGAGAATGGGCTTTCCCCCTCCTGCGTCCATTCATTATCAGAGGAAGATGATTGTTGAGTTAATCAAGGACCATCCCGATTTTCTCTACGGACGGGTTTCCCAGCATCAGTTTAATAAGGAAATAAAGAAGTCTAAAATCATTTTAAGCCCCTTTGGTTGGGGTGAATTGTGTAAGCGTGACTTTGAAGCTGTCTATAATCGCTCTCTTCTTCTCAAACCGGAGATGTCCCATATAGAAACCTGGCCTAATATATTCAAGCCCGAAGAGACTTACATACCCTTTAAATGGGACTGTTCCGACCTGATCGAAAAGGGAGAATACTGGTTGGCCCATGAGAAGGAGCGACTTGAGGTCGTAGAGAATGCCTTTGAAAGCTATAAAACTCAAATAAATGCCCTTGATGATAGGTTTGAGGCAATCATTACAGAAATCCTGGGGTGATTAAATGATATTTGAATTCACCGGTCTCCCCGGTTCTGGAAAATCAACCATTTGTGAGGATTTAGAATCCTGGTTAAAAGAACAGGGTTATGAGGTTGTAAATTGGCTCTACCATACGGCCCGCTGGAATAAATGGCACAGAATCGCCCATAAGTTAAAGTTGATTTTCAAGTTTCAGTTTGCCCATCCTATCCTTTTTCAATTAGCCCGGCGTATTGTTAAGAGGTCGAGGCAAAAGGGAATGAAAGATAGTTTATCACAATATCTGAATATTCTTTATGTAGGGGCCCTCTATTGGCGCTATAATAAAGATCGCTACCATAATAAAATTGTCCTTTTTGACCAGGGAAAGCTTCAGGCGCTTACTTCTCTGATTTTTCGTTCCGAAGAGAAGGATATAGCCCTATTGATTCCTCCTTCCCTTAGAGAAGAGCATCCCAATGATGTTATCATTCACATTGATGTAACTCCCGAAGAGATTCTTTCCCGCTTGGAAAAACGGACGGGGACTCAAAGCCGTATAGAACGAATGAATCCGGAAGACAGACTGGCAGCTTTACAAAAATTTGAAAAAGCCGAAGAGAGTGTTTTGGAAAATGAGTTTCTCTATAAAACGCTTTTTCGTATTGATGGGAAAGGCTTGGGGAAGCAAGAACTACTTAAAAAAGTTAAGCAGGTTTTTCAAGATAACAAATTTCTGTAAACTTTCAGAATAGTATCGGCACTCTCTTCCCAGGAAAAACTTGCCGCTCTTTTCAGGCCTTTTTCTATTAGCTCCGATTTTTTGTTTTCATCTGCCAAAACCTGAGTCATAAGTTTTGTAAGCCTTTCCGAATCCAGGGGATCATCAAGAACCATAGCCGCATCACCCACAATTTCCGGCAGGGCAAAAACATTACTGGTAATCACGGGACAACCGCAAGCCATGGCTTCAACGTTAGGCATCCCGTACCCTTCGGCCAGTGAGGGAAAGAGGAACAGTTCGGCTAAATTAAAAAGCCCTACGGCGTCCTCTTCCGAGATAAATCCCGGAAAAACGACTCTTTCTGAGATATTCAGTTTAGCTGCATAGGCTTTTGTCTCTTCATTACCCCAGCGATTACCGGCCAGGACAAGTTTATAATCATCAAACCCCGGTTCTTTTAGAAGGGCTGCAAAGGCATCCATCATCGTCCAGGGATTCTTTCGTTCGCCGTAATTACTTATATGAAGAATGAATCGTTTCCCTGTGTTTAGTCTTTCCCGAACATCACATTTTTCTTGGTCTATGATTTTGTAGTTGGGGTTGACCGCATTGTAGCATATGGAAAATCTCTCTTTGGGAATATGATAATTCTTGGAAAAGTAGTTCCGGCTTGTTTCTGAAACGGTAAAGATATGATCCATATGTCTACTGAGAAGGGGTTTCGTAACTCGTGAATGAAACCTTGCTTTAAACGGGTACAGATGGGGAAGGAGGTCCGGTTCCGCCCCGTGTATGGTTCCTACTTTTTTGGATTTTACACCCCAAATAGGGGCGTAAGGAGTCAAAGGACTATAATGGAGCAGGTCAAAGTTATGTTTTCGAAGAATGGCGGAAGCCTTTAGCGGGTTTCTGGGAAGGATTAGTTCCTTCGTCTCTTGATAAATCGGTTTATCGTTTTTGACGTAGTGGAGAAGATGAATATCAAACTCATCGTTATTTTGCTTTAAGAGGTGTGTAACGATCTCCAAAAGGTGGTGACCGCTACCGCTATATCCTTGATCTATAGGTCGTGTAAAGATACCGATTTTAGGCTTTTTCATCACAAATATAATAGCATATTGCTAACTTTTTGTATATGAATGAGTGAGGCGCTTATTGTTGGTATTCAAGTTTTGCCATACTAATATTGAATGATTCAAACTTCAAAGCAATATAATCAAGTAGGGTTGAGATAAAAATAATAATGCTGGACATTTCCAGTAGTTCTTCAATGGTATAGGTTAAGTAAAAGAGAAATGTTTCCTTATTGGCATTGCCGTGGATAAAAGCTTCATTCCCTTGTATCATCTCGAGTCCCATGGCTCCAAAAAGGAATAGTCCGGCACAAAGAAAGAAGCGGTTTCTGGTTTTTGGGGGTAGATTAAGTACAAATCTTAGATACACCAATCCAACTGTCAATACTAGTACCGCATAAGGAATAATCCAGGCAAAATAGAGAAGTCCACCAGTTCCCAAATAGTCTCTCGTTGGTTTGGAAAAATGTTCATGGATACAAATGAACTCATCGGCACAGAGAAAGTAAAAAATCAATGCAAGACCGGCCCAAGAATGGTAGGCTTCTTTTTTTTCTCTGTGTAAATAAGCGATAACTGTTAGGAGTACAGCGCTGGCCAAAAGATTTATAGAAGAAAAGAAGGTGGGGAAATTCTTTTCCGTACCAAAGTCCCATTTGGAGAACATTGAATAAATATAGCTTTCAGTGCCATATTTTACTTCCACAAATATGGAAGCCAGATGGGCAACGAATAGAAAGGCCAGTGTATAAAAGAGAAATCGAGCGACGTTTTTAGATTTTACTATCATTTCAATCACATCCTGATCATAATTTAATAGAAAATTATCATGGATGTGTATGAGAGCATATAAACGAAATATAACACTTTTATAAACGAGTTACTTTGATCTATTGTAAGATTGGTTAAATTAGTAATGGTCATATAAATTATTATTTGTTATAATTGGATTAGTTGGTTTTCCAACAATGAATAATCCTGAGTAAAAAGGAATGCCTTATTAAAAAAATAGCCCTAATCAGCAATACCGGATGGAGTTTGTTTAATTTTCGAAAAAATCTGATAGAAGCATTGGTCGAAAAGGGAAATGACGTCATTGCTATTTCTCCTTCCGACGAATATACATCACAACTTCCTGTAAGACATATTCCCCTGGATATCAGCAGGAAGGGGATAAACCCCCTTGGTGAGTTAAAGCTTGTTAAGCAACTAAAAGAAATCTACCTTCAAGAAAAAGTAGATGTGGTTTTACACTTTACGACTAAGCCTAATGTCTGGGGTACCATCGCCGCGTCCTTAATCGGAAAGAAGAAACGACCTTTGGTTATTAATAATATAGCCGGTTTGGGTATTGTATTTGCCAAAAAAGGACCGGTTCGATTGATTCTCGAAAACCTTTATCGTTTTAGCCAATCCCGGGCAAATAAGGTTTTTTTCCAGAATCCCGATGACTATGGGCTATTCACGACGAAGGGACTTGTTCCTAAGGATAAAACAGCCATTCTTCCCGGTTCAGGAGTGGATTTAAAGCGATTTCCCCACGTTCCTTTGGAAAAGAGGAAAGGATCGGAACTCTCTTTTATCATGTCTGCCCGTTTGCTTAAGGAGAAAGGGGTCGTGCAATATGTAGAGGCGGCTCGATCTCTTAAAAAAGAGTTTCCCCAATTATCATTCCTTCTCTTGGGAAAGGTCGACCCGGGTAATAAAACATCGGTGAGTCAAGCTGAATTGGATAGTTGGGTTAAAGAAGGAATTATTGAATGGATTTCCTGGTCTGACAATGTTTCCGAGCTACTCAGAAGAGCGGACTGTGTCGTCCTCCCTTCATTTTACAGGGAAGGAACTCCCCGTTCTCTTTTAGAAGGAATGGCCTTGGGAAGACCGATTATTACGACCGATTCTCCCGGTTGCCGTGAGACAGTTGATCACGGTATAAATGGTTATATGGTAGAACCCCGTTCTACGGAAGCTCTTAAGAAAGCTCTTCGGGACTTTATCAATCTATCTGAAGAGGAACGGGATTCAATGGCTTTCGCATCACGGAAAAAAGCGGAAGAAAAATATGACGAAAACATTGTTATTAATTGTTACATAAGTACAATTTTAGAATTAGAGGTAAATAGGAATGGTTAAACGAACTTTTATATTGGTATTATTGGCATTTACTTTGGCTCTTCATGGGCTTCCCACTTTTAATGAATTGGCGGTAAAGCTTGGAAGTGAAGATTTTGCCCATATTGAAAAAGAAGGTGATTGCCATCGTGAATCCTCTCCGGAAGAGGGACTTATTTGGTTACCCGATCATTACCTGGCTTCCAAAATGAAGAATATCTACCGTCAACTGGAGCCGGGGATGGCCGTTGAAATTGTCAATTTTATCCCTCTGGAAGAAGGAGTCTCATCGGACCCGGATTTTTTGCGTCAGGTTATGAATCAGTTTCTCAATGTGTCAGCTCAAAAGGGGATTCGTTACTACTCATCTTCAAGGAAAAAAGATCTGGTTCTTATCGAAGATTCCTTTACCGTAGAAGAATCGGGAGATAAAAAGGCTATAGAAGACTTCCAGTTCGATTCAGCCCCCGGTGTAGCCGATGTGGTTATTTACCAGAAGGATGTGAATTTTGGGGGTAACTATTTTGATTATCACTGTGAGTTATTCGCAGATGGGGCTTTGCTCACAACTACCAACAGAACCAATCTTACGGTTATGAAGTTTTTCACTGTTGCCAAGCCCGATGAAAACATCATGGCCTACCTTGTTATCCCCTGCGAAGAGGGACTGTATGTTTATACCGGTGTATTTGTTGCCGATCCTCCCACTCAGGAAAAGATTCTGGGGGTGTCCGTTAATATTCAGGGCTTTTTTAGAAAAAGAGTGACAAAAATACTTGAATGGTTTAAGGAAAGCTTCGCATTTCAGAGTTAAGTTTACATAGTTTAACAAAAAATAAACAAAATGTTTATATTTTCTTGATAGTCCGCCTATATTGTTGTGGTCGGACTATCAAAGATGCACATAACTATACTAACATTATTTGACAGAATTTCTCTGTATCATACTTTGAGCCCTTTTCTTAAATATGGAAAGGGCCTCAAAATTACCTATACCGATTCTACAAAATACTGCCTTGAAAAAGATCGCAATGATACTCTTTTCATGGTCCGATACTTTCTTAAACCCGATTTTGTAGATATTAAGCTTCTGGAAAAACTTAGAAATAAATACAAAAAGATCGTTTTTTTTAACGGTAATGCGGGGGGAGGAATCCATCGTCCGGAAGTCCTTCCCTATGTTGACTTTTTTTTTAATAAATCCCTTTTTCTGGACAGAAGAATCTATGGCCGGGAACTTTATGGGGGCGAACTCTATTCTGATTATTATCATAAAAAATATTCCATAGAAGACGGGGAAGAGAAAGTTACACCTCCTATTCTAAACCATGAGGATTTTGCCAAACTTCGCCTTTCCTGGAATGTAGGTATTGGTGAATTTCCCCGCCATAAATATCGTCAACGTTTTGGTGTCGCCGCTGCCAGGATGGTAGGTATTCATGGGGCCCGTCTTTTTATGAGGGAGAATCGTTTAAAAGAACCCCGTAATAGGGGTGAATATCCTATGAACGCCCGCCTGGGATACCAATCGCGGGAAAGCATTACCTATCAGCGCAGGCTTCATATGGAAAAATTGGACAGTTTGGACGGTGTTCTAACGGGAAAGGTTAATCAAAAACAGTTCAACAGGGAAATTTACAATTCTCAAATCATTTACAGCCCTTTTGGTTGGGGTGAGCTATGCTTTAGGGATTTTGAAGCCCTTATGAGCGGCGCTTTGCTTATCAAACCGGATATGTCTCATCTTGAAACATGGCCGGATATCTTTATTCCTTTCGAAACCTATGTTCCCGTTCGATGGGATGGAGAGGATTTAGTAGAAACCTGTAAAAAATATCTTTCCAACAAAAAAGAACGAGACCGGATAACCCGCAATGGCTGGAATCACTATCTAAAACAGGAAGATCAGTTGCCTTTGCGGTTCAAAACCGCCATGGAAGAAGTACTATCATAGGAGAATGAATATGCCCAGAGTAACCGTATTAACATCTGTCTATAACGGGGAGCCCTATATAGACAGGGCCGTTCCCAGTATCCTTAATCAGACCTATACCGATTTTGAATTTTTGATTGTAGACGATGGATCTACCGATGGAACTGCCCCTTTTCTCGAAAAAGTAGAAAAAGAGGATCCCCGTGTCAGAGTTATCAGGAACGGTCGAATGGGCTTTTCCAAGGCTCTTAATTACGCTTTGGCCCAGGCTAAAGGGGAATATATTATACGTCAGGATTTTGACGATGTAAGTTATCCGGAAAGAATTGAAAAGCAGGTTGAATTTCTGGATGCTAATCCGGGAGTAGGCCTGGTGGGGACCTGGTATGTTTTGGAAGATCATAATCGGAATGAGAAATACATAAGAAAGTGGCCCACCGACCATGACTCAATCAGGAAAACTATGTCAAAGGCCATTCCCTTTGCTCATACTCAAGTGGCACTGCGTAAAGAGGCTCTTGTTGCGGCGGGAGGTATTGCGGATGTGAAGAACATAACCGATCTGCGAACTTGGATAAGCGTAGGGAAACAGGGGTGGAAATTCGCCAATATACCGGAAGTCCTTGGGGTTCATTATGTCTATAAGGACAGCTTTTGGCATCAGAATTTCAAATACCATAGGCGTCAAAGGGAACTGGCATTTGTTCAGTGTAAAGCTATATTAGGGTTAAACCTGGGTGCTTGGCGTTTTATTTTCCCTTTGGCACGAATCTTTTACTCCTATATGCCCTTCTGCTTCAAAAAATGTCTAAGAAGATCTCTCACCAAAAGCCGTGAAGAAGACCTTCCTACTGCAAAAATTGCCAATTAGTTATGGGAAAAAGAACAACCGTTTTATACGATCTTATTTCAACACAGCCTACGGGGAGCTCTCCTGTCAGCGGTGGAGGGAGCTATGCCAAACGGGTATATTTTAGGATAATTGAGCGACTGGACAAGTTTAATGAGGGAAACATAATCGCCGCACTGGCTTTGAGGGGCAGAGCTCTGGACCCGGTATTGTCGGGATTGTCCGATGAAAAGGGTATCACAATACACTTCATTGAAGATTCCGGAACCGAACTCTTGCCTTTTATCGAAAAACTCAAGGTAGATGTTTTTTATAGTGCCCTTCCTCTCAGATATAAGTCCCTCAAATTTCCCTCCCATGTAAAATTTATATTTACCATCCATGGTTTACGCCCCTTGGAGCTCCTTGGCGATAAGTATGAACCTCTTTTCTTTTATTCCCTCCGTTCCATCCTCAAATACGGGATCACACGTCTTTTCCCCAGAACGTACTTAAGAAAGAGGCATAACGACTTTCTGCAACTTCTCAATGCTGCAGAAAATTACCATGTAATTACCGTTTCTGAGCACTCCCATTATGCCTTACTCTCCGAATATCCCACACTCAATCCTTCTTTAATCAGTACATTTTACTCCCCCGCAGAAATTCGGGATACCGAGCCGGATAATTCCGTCCTTGAGGAATATGAATTGGATGAGGAGGGCTATTTTATGCTGATTTGCGGCAACCGCTGGGCCAAGAATCCCTATCGGGCTCTTAAGGCTTTGGAAAATCTTTATGGTAAAGGACTATTAAATAAAAAAGTCATAATAACCGGTAAGGGAAAGGCAAAATATCTCAAGGCTTATGAAGCTAGGGAGAATTTTATTGTTGCCGATTATCTTAGTATAGAAAAGCTGACGTCTCTCTATAAGAATGCCTATACCTTTATTTTTCCCACACTAAACGAGGGTTTTGGCTATCCTCCTTTGGAATGTATGAGGCAGGGGACTCCTGTTATCACAAGTCCCATAAATTCCTTACCGGAACTTTTGGGAGATGCTGTCCTATGGGCTAACCCTTACTCTGTTCAGGAGTTGGAAGGGCGTATATTAAGGTTGCAAAATGATTCTGAATTGCATTGTGAGCTTACAAAGAAAGGTTTAAATCGGGAAAAAAAGATTCGTGACAAGCAGATTCGGGATCTTGATGAACTGGTAAATCTTATTCTGGAGTAACCTGGGCGGGAGTCTTTAATTTAGCTCAATGATTTCCAGTGATTTATTACGGGGAATCTTGTTAAAGGGGCTTCGGCCAAAATCATTATCTTTAAAGGTAACAGAACCGCGGGGCTTATTTTGGAGTTGGGTCAGATTTATGCCAATACCCAAAAGATTTTTCCGGCAATAATTCCCCTCGAAATAGAGGTCCAGAGGCCGTGTTGTCTCGTCAAATTGTTTGAGGTAAATATGGATTCCCGGTCCTCTGTTAGAAATAAAGTTCGAGTCTATCACCCGGCAATTAATCAGCCTTTCCGAAGGATTGTTCGGTTCAAAATCGATCCCCGCCTTGGGGAGTGTTCCACGGGTGTCCCGACATGTGACATTCTGGATAAGGAGATTTTCGGCAGAGATCACACTGATGCCCTGCCGTCTGTTATCGCTTATCAGACAGTCGCGTATAACCGTATCCAGGCAGTAATTGTTGGAGCCCATTGATCTGGAAAGGCCCAGATAAATTCCGTCGCCCCCGGAAGAGGAGAGGGTAAGACCTTCGACAATAATCTTCTCTGTACTGCGCAGGCTTAAACAGTGCCGCCATTCGCTTTCCGGGTAGGGGAGATGGGAATAGTCCTTTTTGCGCATATAGAGGCCCTCGCCGGCGCCAAAACCCTTAAGGGTAATATTCTTTCTGTCCCTTACAGTTATGAGGCAGTCGTTTCGTCCTTGAAAACCCTCTTTTATCGCCTCTAACCGGGCGTCCGGTTCAAAAAGGATTGTCAGGTTATCCCGATTAATAAAAAGGGGGCCCGTTGTCCATGGACCGGGTTGTGCCGGAATAATAAGAACGCCTATTTCAGAGTCCAGAAGGGACTGAATGTACTCTGTATTGTCCTCTTTATGAAGTTTAGGATCCAGCCGGGCTATAGATGATTCAGCCAGGTCTAAGAGATAGCCTTGATAGGCCGATTGAGCTTGCTCGTAAGTCATGAGTGAGGACTGACTGATTGAATGACATCCTGTTATGCCTATTATGGCCATGGTTAAGATAAAATATTTCAATTTGCCAGTCCTCCTTGCCTTCTTACAAACTATAACTCATAAAACAGTTCCATTCCACGCTATCCAGGGTTCCCGAATAGGTCTCGTCATCGTCGGACATGAAAAGGGCTTCCGGATTATCCTTTAGGTACAAGGCAACTCCCGCGCCAACAGAGAGCTGTTCGCTAAGTGTTTTTTCCCCGTCCAGGGCAAACTTCCACTCATATTCGGCATCTCCCGTGGGAGTCAGATTATCCAGGTCCGCATCGTCATTACCAAAGGGGTAGACCGTTTCAATGGTGTTTTCCCCGCTAATGGTGTAACGGACTTCTCCTGTCAGAGACCACTCCCGGGGAACCTCATAGGCTCCATAGAGAGAGAAAACAATCGTATCGGGACCCTCCGAATAGCCCAGAGGTGTCTCTATTATATAACTTGTATCGGCCGAATAGAATTGGCCGTTGGTGGGGCGATTGTAATAATCGTCATAGGTATAGAGATAGGGAGAGGTATAAACGAATTCAAATCCTGAGTGAAAGTAGCCGGACTTGGCTCTGTGGGTTGATTCATAACCGGCCATAAATCCATAAGCCGCCGGTTCATCGGCGTTATCCGGGTACATTAGGCTTTCCGCAACAGATTGATATTGGTCCAGGCAGATTTGTGTATAGAAACGGTAGTTGGGGATGGTATAATCTACTTCCAGGCTGTGGTAAGAGTTGCCGTAGTTACCGGTGAACCAGTTATGGTAGAGCATCATGGGATTGAAGTGATAAAGGGTTAGCTGAAAGTCTTCTCCCCCCATAATCAGTCCTTCCACAAATGATATGCGTAGTCTTTTGGAGGGATTGAATTCAAAGCGGTGGGCAACCAGGGATTTGCTCCCGGACCAGCCACCCGAATCGTAGCTTACGCCGCTGCTGTCTATTTCACCATCACCATCGGTGTCTATATCTTCAACTCCTACACGGGACTCCAAAGAGGCAAAAATATAGGTAAAGGTGAATTTATCCATAAGGGCGGCAAAGCGGAAATGATCTATATAGTCACTGTTGGGAGAGAGGAACATATTGCCCGTCCGGCCATTTCCCCAGTCTTCGGCAAATCGGCCTAAAGCCACATTCCACTGTTCTCCGCCGTAACTAACATAGGCCCGTTGGGGGAACATAAAGTCCATATCGTAGGCTTCGGAGGGGAGGTTGGTGTAATTATCCTCATTTTCCAGGTCTAAAACGGGTGTTTCACGCAAATTGATGCGGCTTTCCATATATAGATTGTCAAAATAGGAGATATGAAAGGGAATCTCCAACAAATTCTGATGATCCTGGGTCGCATATTCCACGGGATAAAGGTCGGGAACATCGCCTTCGGAGTAGAGGATTTCGTGGTCAAAATACTCCAGGGAGAGGGCCATATCCATTCTGAAGGCGAAACCTTCCCACTCCTTAGAAGGTTCAGGATTATTAAGCTGACTTAATTCGCCCATCAGCTGGAGGGAGGGCAATGAGAGTTTATCGGCGGGTAATCGGTCAAGAAGGTTATTAAGTTCGGCCCTGGTCCAGGGGCGGGCCAGTGTGGGAATGATCAACCCCGCTTCTTCGTAGAGAAGCTCTGTTAATTCATATAGTTCGTCGTCCAGGGGAATGAGTTCCTGATCCCACTGGGCGCTGAGTGAAAGGTTTACTAAAAGGAGTAATACCGCTGAGATGATAGACAACTTTAATTGATTCATGGGGCGATTATAGTCTATAATCCACAAAATGAACATAAACAAGACTATAATTTACACCGACGGCGGCTGTACCGGTAACCCCGGTCCCGGCGGTTGGGCTGCCGTTATTCTCACCGAAGGGAAAGAGTACCGTCTTTCCGGGGGAGAGCCGTCCACCACTAACAATAAAATGGAGCTGAATGCGGTTATTCAGGCTCTGAAATTTCTCCTGGCTAACGATATTCCCCGGGCGAGTATTGAGATGCATACCGACTCCCAATATGTCCAGAAGGGAATCACCCAGTGGGTCGACGGCTGGATTAAGAAAGGTTGGGTAACTGCGGCCAAGAAGCCTGTAAAGAATAAAGAGTACTGGCAGGAGCTCAAAGGCTTGGACGATGAACTCAAGCCGGAATGGAACTGGGTCAAAGCCCATGCGGGTAACCATTATAATGAAGAGTGCGACTCCATGGTGGAAGCGGAGCGTTTGAAGTTTAAATAGTCAAGGCTCCCAGCAGTTGCTGTAGCTGATTAAGGGATTCCTCTGCGGAGAAGTGGAGGATGAACTGGCCCCCCGACTCTTCCCAGGGGAACTTGAGGTTGAGTCGGTCGTCTATGAGGATGGGGGTGGCGTGGCTCAGGTCATTTTCGTGAAGCCAGTCCCATGCGAGAAGATGTTTTTCTTTGGACTTTCCACAAATGACGGGGATATCTTCTCCCAATTCCCGGCGGCACCACTCACGTTTTTGCGGTTCCGCCCATTTTCCCAATGGGAGGCCGGTAATAATTACCGGATCGAGGATGCGGGTTTTTTCCCATAAGTCCTGCCCGTCTTCGGTCCAGTCCAGTTTGGCGTAGAAGTTTTTTACGTGGGAAAGGACGGACCACATCTGTTTGGGAGTTTGATCCTCCGGGCTTTTTCCCGTGTAAAAATGCACTCCCCGGTTGAAGTCCACCATAACTCCGTCCAAATCCAGGAATAATTGATAGGCTTGATCTTCCATAGGGTTCCCTCCTGTTTCATACAATAAGTTGGCAAAACAATTTTATAGCTGTGGGGCAACTGATTTTAATATATCTAAATATTGATGTTTTTCCTATTAAAAAAACAAGTTCTTTAAAGTTTGGTCTAAATATTTTGCACTCTTTTTCATTTTAGTATATTCTTTACTTTATTCATTTAGTATATTGAGTGTCGCAATATAATAGCGATTTAAGGAGTAAAAAAAGTGAAAAGTTCAATGCAGGCTAATGCCCTGAGAATTTTAGCCATGGACGGAGTTCAGAAAGCCAAATCGGGACACCCCGGCGCTCCCATGGGAATGGCCGATATGGCCGAAGTTCTTTGGAGAAGGAATCTTAAACATAATCCGGCCAATCCTCACTGGTTTAACCGGGACCGTTTTGTCCTTTCCAACGGACACGCTTCCATGCTCATATATTCCCTCCTTCACATGACCGGTTACGATTTGAGCCTGGAGGACTTGAAAAACTTTCGCCAGCTCGGTTCCAAAACTCCCGGTCACCCGGAATACGAAGATGTTCCCGGTGTAGATACGACTACCGGCCCTCTGGGACAGGGAATCACCAATGCCGTCGGTATGGCCCTGGCCGAGAAGATCCTGGCCGCCCGCTATAACAAAGACAATTTTTCCGTTGTGGATCATCACACTTACTCCTTCCTGGGTGACGGCTGTATGATGGAAGGTATTAGCCACGAAGCCGCTTCTTTTGCCGGTACTCATAAGTTGGGTAAGCTGATTGCCTTTTACGATGACAACGGTATTTCCATCGACGGCGAGGTGGAAGGCTGGTTTACCGACGATACGGGCAAACGATTTGATGCTTACGGCTGGCAGGTCATCGGTCCTATCGACGGTCATGACGGCGATGCTATTCAAAAGGCCCTTTCCGAGGCTAAAGCCGACGAAGAGCGACCTTCCCTTATTATCTGTAAAACCACAATCGGTTACGGTTCTCCCAACAAGGGAGGCAAGGAAGATTGTCACGGCGCTCCTTTGGGGGATGATGAGTGTAAACTGGTTCGTAAGGAACTGGGTTGGGAACATGAAGAGCTTTTTTATGTGCCCGAAGAACTTTATGCCGACTGGAACGCCAAAGAGAAGGGGGCCAAGGCCGAAGTCGAGTGGGACTCTCTTATGGCTGAATATGCCAAGGTTTATCCCGCCGAAGCCAAGGAGCTGACTCTCCGTATGGAAGGAAAGCTTCCCGAAGGATGGGAAGCGGAATATAACAAGTACGTTAAGGGGCTTATGACCGATGCCAAGGCTATCGCCTCCCGTAAGGCCTCTCTCCTGTCTCTCGAAGAGATGGGTAAGCTGGTTCCCCAGTTGGTGGGTGGTTCGGCCGACCTGGCTCCCAGTAACCTCACTTTTTGGTCCGGTTCCAAGAGTATTACCGCCGACGATGCGGACGGTAACTACATCCACTTTGGGGTAAGGGAATTTGCCATGACCGCTCTGGTTAACGGAATGGTTCTTCACGGCGGTTTCCTCGCTTACAACGCGACCTTCCTTATCTTTAAGGATTATGCCCAGAACGCTATTAGAATGGCCGCTCTCATGAAGCAGCAGAGCATTCTTATCTATACCCATGACTCCATTGGGGTAGGGGAAGACGGTCCCACCCACCAGCCCATCGAACAGGTGCCCACTCTGCGGCTCATGCCCGGTGTTCAGACCTGGCGTCCGGCGGACTGGATGGAAACGGCTATTGCCTGGCGGGAAGCTGTTAAGTACACCAGAGGCCCCAGTGCTCTGGCCCTTTCCCGTCAGAACCTTGAGCCCCTTCCCAGAACGGAAGCGCAGGTGGAAGACATTGCCCGGGGCGGTTATGTTTTGGAAGATTGTCAGGGCCATCCCGATATCATTCTAATTGCTACCGGTTCTGAAGTGAAACCCTGTGTGGACGCGGCGAAAATTATCCGTGCCAAGGGTAAGAAAGTGCGTGTGGTTTCCATGCCCTGTACGGAGCTCTTTGACGCTCAGAATGATGACTACCAGGAAGACGTACTTCCCCTGTCTGTAAAGAAGCGGGTTGCCGTGGAAGCCCAGAAGGGTGATATGTGGTACAAGTATGTGGGCCTTGAAGGGGCTGTTATCTCTATGGAAGGTTACGGCGCTTCCGGTCCCGGGGGAGAACTGTTTAAGCACTTTGGTTTTACAGCAGAAAATATTGCGGCCAAGGCCCTGCAGTTGTAGAACTTGAGAGTGCCGATTCGGCCATAAGAGAAAGGGCAGCCCCTGTCAGATGACCGAGGGCTGCCCTTTTTTTGTTTCCTTTTTTCTATTCTTCCTGAAGGTAAACCAGTTCGTAGCGGTCGGACAGGTAAGAAATGGCTATGGAGCCGGTCCAGACGCTGCCCTTGTTGTACTCTATACAGGTTCGGGCGTCTTCTACTGTCTCTTCGGCGGGGACGATCATGTACTCCCAGACCGTTTCCGAGTCCACTGTGGTTTGGTAGGCGTATTTAAGACCGTCCACGGTGCTGGCCTTGTTCAGGTAGCGGTAGGAGACATGGGGTTCATCACCGTTAAGGATGAGGTCCGCCCCTTCACCGGAAGCTCCCTGGGTATCAATGGCTACGGCGTAGTCAAAGCTGTAGTTGCTGGTGCCGTCTGCGTCGGAAGCGTAAAGATAGAGAAGGTCGTTGTCTCCCGTATTGTAACAAACGGCATGGATATTACCGCTTGAATCTATCTTCATCATAATGTGGGTTCCCGACTGGAGGGCGTAATCGTCGTCGGACTGGAAAACGGTCTGTCTGGTCCAGTTATCCGCTTCAGTCGTATCGGCGGAGCGGCTCCAGGCCAGTTTAAGGGTGCTGTTTTCGTTATCGTAGTACATGACTACCGGGTATCCCTCTTCGTCCAGGTCAATAGAGATGTATTCTCCGGCAGCGCTGGATTGGGTTTCTCCGTTGCTGACCACTTCATCGTCTTCCGAATCATAACCGCCGTCCAGTACAACCCAGCCTTTTTCGTTTGAATTGTTATTATTACTTACTGCTCCGCTTCCGTCGTCGTCAAATTGGGAATATTTGGCTGCTCCCGTATATTCGTCATAATAGACTACGTGGATTGAATCATCCTGTTCGGCAATACGGGGCTGCTGGAACTGAAGAAGTCGTTCATCATCACGAAGAGATTCAATTCCGTAATAGTAGTAATCGATGCTGCTGAAGCTTACACTGTTAGGAGCGTTTGCTGTGTAGACAGCCATCCAGCCCCATTGGCTACCGGACTGGTAGTTAGTTAAATAGGCAATATTCACTTCGTCGTCAGAATCAACATAGATGTCTGTATATTCGGGAGGATCGTAAGTGGTATAGAGCGATTCCTTCGTCCCGTCAATGGTATTCATCACCATCCGGTTCATACTT
The DNA here is from genome assembly GCA_028533045.1 of Spirochaetales bacterium. Lineage (GTDB taxonomy): Bacteria > Spirochaetota > Spirochaetia > DSM-2461 > DSM-2461 > SZUA-368. Next base: position 92,358 of record JAQQAP010000037.1, read on the forward strand.
CGTTCGGACCAAACCGCATAGAGTTCTCCGCTGCTGTCCTGGCTCATTGAGGGGTAGCTTACGAATGTTTCATCGCTCTCGGCAAAGTAGTTCCCCGTACCCCAGACCGAGAGATAGCGGTCGTCATTCCAGAGTTCCGATTCGTCACTGCCCTCATCTTCGCTGTTGTAGGAGAGGTCATTATCGTTGCTGTTGTTAATCGATTCAATGCCGTTTACGGTCACACTTAAAGAGCCCGAGTTGCTTCCCACCGTATGGGAGGTGTTGCCATCCAGGTTAAAACCGTTCACGATGAGGATTTCTCCCGATTGAACGGGATATTTACCGTAGTGGGATCGGTTCGTATTGTAGTCTCCGTCCCGTTCCAGGGAGGTGATGTAGGGGACTATGTCTACGGTGAGGCTGTCGCTTCCATCGGAGCTGGTTCCTCCGGCGTCGCTAATGGTAAAAGTCACCTCTACATCGTTGGCGGCTACGTCGGATATTTGGCTGGTGTCAAAGGTGAAGGTCCAGTTAAAGACATTTCCTTCCTCTTCGGTAATAAAGCCGGTGCTTCCTTCATCGGCGCTGTCCCCTTCAAGAGCGAAGGTCCAATCCCCGTCTGTGTCTGACAGAGCCCCTGTGGCTTCGTCGTAAACGTCAAAGGCCGCGTCTCCGTTATATCCGTCTATCAGGGCGGTTATGGTGGAAATCTTCTGGTTGTCCCAAGCCTTACCGTAGAAAATGACTTCTCCCGAAAGGTCTGCATCGCTTCCGTCGTGGGAGCTATCGTCGGCGTATTCCACATGTCCCATGACTTCATCATCTTCCAGGAGGATGTTGTCCGTATAGGAGTCCACGGAGGAGAGGGTTTTTGCCGAATCATCCTCTCCGTCACTGTAGAACTGACCAAAGGGGGCAATTCCCAAGGTGGGGGAGGTGTCGTCACTGTTATCCAGGTTCATGGCCAGGGTTATGGTTTCGCCGCTATGGCCGGAAGACTGATTCAGGGCTTCCGTATCGTAGATAATAAGGCTGTAGGTGGCTCCGTTGGAGTCAGTATCATTTCCAAAGCTGCCGATATCTATCGTTACAGAATCATCGGAGAAATCCCCGGAGAAGCTGCCGCCGCTTCCGTATGTGTCGGTTAGGGTATAGCTGACGGTGCCGTTACCGGTATCGCTCGTTTTATTGATTGTTACGGTGAGTAGATTGTTTCGTACTGTAAAGTCGGTGCTGTCGTAATCACTGGTAAAAGTCGTCGATTCGTCCGAATCCACAGTCCCGCTGTAATCCAGGTCTGTGGCCAATTCGATGGAGGAGATGAGAGGGGGATTGTTTCCTATGAATAGTTCTTCCGAGCTGTGGCTAATATTTCCCGCTTCATCGTAAATCAGATAGTGGACAGTCATTTCCCCGTCGGGAAGGAGAGTCGAATCGATCTGGGCCCACCAGTTGTAGTCATCCCCGCTCTGGCTCAGGCTTTCGATATAGCCGTCCCCGTCGCTGTCGGATACTCCCATTTCCGTAAAACTGTCAATGCTGATCAGGTAGTCGGAGGAGTCGGGAAGGGAAATCGATTCTACCGTATCGGAATTGTCCCGGTTTTTCACGGTGAGGCTTGTTGAGGAGCTGCTGCTGTCTCCTGTTCCCCCGTTGTAGTAGGTAGAGCTGTCTTCCAGGTAGAGGACGATTTTTTCAATCCCTTCCACTGTGCCCGAGTCGGTTCCCGTGTCGGTGGCGGTACCTGTTAGTTTATATTCGTCGCCGCTTACGTCGGTGGAGGCGGTATAGCTTCCTTCGGGGTAGTAGTTGTCCACCGAGAGTGAGACTGAGTAGTAGGTGGTATAGGGGTTGGGGTCCGTATTGTCGGTAGCCTTAATGTTTATGGTAAAGGTTCCCGACGTATCGGCAAAGATTCCGTCGTTTATAGTATCCACGGGAATGTGGATCTGCTTGCGCAGGTAACCGTCTTCGTCGGCCAGATCCCAGGTTATGGAGGAGTCGTCGTCAATCTGAGTCGTGCCGGAAAGGGGGCTCAGGTCGACCCGGTCTATCTGATCGATGCCGCTCTCATCCTTCACGATGGCGTCTATCCAGAAGGAGCCGCTCACGATCATGCCGCTTTCATAGCTCTCCTCGTCGCCGCTGTCGGTACTGTCGTCAAAGTCGATTTCCACCTCTTCCACTATGGGGAGGGTGTTATCAATGGTAAGACTGACTTCGGTCCAGGAACTCTCCTTGTCGGCCGTAACGCCGTCTTTGGTATCCACCGCTCTTACGCGGAGATTGATTTCATTCTGTTCCCCTTCGGTGTCGCTGGCCAGTTCTCCGTCTTCGTTAATCGTAAAGGACCAGCTGCTTGTTCCGTCCGCTTCGTAAACGGCCGTTTCATCGTAGGTTCCGCTGCCGTCGGCATAGGCGGCTGCCGTATCGTCGTAGTCCCCGTCGCCGTTCACATCAAGCTGATATTCCACGGAATAGAGGGCGTCGTCATCGCTGGCCGTGCCGTAGACCTGTATTTCTCCGCCGGTTACCTCATCGTCTTCCGGACTGGTAATGACAATTTCCGGCTGGTCCCCTTCCGGGTCGAGATAGAGGTAATAGTCTTCCATCACCGCTTCATTACCCACCTCGTCGATGGCGCGGACATAAATGTATAGTTCCCAGATATTACTGTCCGCCGAGGTTTCCGTAGCGTAGTCGGAAGAGGCGTAGTATTCCAGGTTGGACAATTCGTAGGTCCAGGAGTAGGTACTGTCTTCCAACAGTTCCCAGTCGTCCGTTTCCCTGTCCCCGTAATCGCCCACATAGATTTCAATGCTCTCCATGTTGGTGTTGTCGTCGCAGGCCCCGTAAATGGTTACCGAACCGTTGTGTGTGGTACCGGAAAGGGGATCGATGATTTCTATGGTGGGGGCGGTGGCATCCTTGCGGAAGTACCAGGTCTTTATGGCGCCCAGGGAGTAGACAGTTAGAGTATGGAGTCCGTCGTCCAGGGCGTCATAGTCAGTCTGAGTCAGGCCCCAGGACCAGGAGGTGCCGCTTCCCGTGGCATCGCTGTAATCGCCGTCGTCAATTTTCACCGATACGTCGTCTATGGCGTATTCGTCGATAACACCTTCCAAGGTAAGAACGACCGAGGAACTGCTGGCTCCGTAGGTCTCGTTTTCATCGGGCCCTGTGATGGCAATGGTGGGATAGTCGCCGGTCACAATGGTAAAGGGGACTTCCACAGAAGGGGCGTAGGTTTCTTCACTGTCCTGAACGGTCATAATCAGGCTGTATTCCCCTGCGTCGAAGTACTCTCCCTCATCTTGAAGGGTGAGGGAAAATGTGACAGTGCTGTCAGACGATTCTGTTTCAATACCGTCCGAATCGTCGTCTTCCGTATTTTCCAGAGTCAGGAAGGGGGTGGTTTCACTGTCTTTGTAAAAGGAGACGGAAAGGCTGTCCTCGTCGATGGTGGTATCGCTCCCGTCTGCGGGGTTGATGTAGCCTATTACGTCGCTCTTCTGATAGAGTTCGTTATCGGCCGCATCGGCGGCAGTGCTGTCCAGGTTCTGGTAGACGATTTCCGGCTGATCGTCGGAGGAGTAGGTGAAGCCGGCAAGACTTAACTGGTCCGTCTCCGGATTGGGGTAATGGCGGTACTCTTCCAGCTGGTCGTGGCCGGTTACCAGACTTCCTTCTTCAGGGGTATCCCGGTCGGCCAGGCCGATTTCGTCCATGGAGGGGAAGGTGTCCAGGTCATCTATCATATCATAGAAATCGTCCCGGTGGAGATAGCCTTCGTTCACATTGCCCGCCTCGTCTTCGGCGTAAACCATGTAGGTGTAAATTTCTCCGTCGGTGAGAACGTCGGAGAGGGTTTCCCCATCGCTTTCCGATTTAAGGTAGAACCGAACGGACCATATGGTGGTGCCGCTGGCCGTTTTACTTACTTCTGTGCTGTCCGAGTAGTAAAGCTGATTATCACTGCTGTCGAATAGGGCGACTTCCACGTCGCTAAGGTCAAAGTCATCATAGACTTCTCCCTTAAGATCGATGTATTTGCTTATGGTGGTGCTCTCATCATGGGATTCGTCTATGCTGGAGTAGAGGAGGGGGGAGGTGATGAGTACGGTGGGCATGGTATTGTCCACCCAGCAGGTTTTGTCCACCGTTGTCGAACGTCCCGTGGTATCCAGAGCTGTAACGCTAAAGGTTTGCTCCCCTTCGGCCATGTCCGAATCGGCTCCGCTGCCCGAAGAAAGATCTACGGACCAGGAGGATTCATCGCTAAAAGTCGCAAAGACTGTCCAGTCGGAACCGTCGGTCCCGGTGTAGGTCAGGCTGACCGTATCAACCGTTGTGTCATCGGTAACGGTTCCGCTTACGGTGGTTGTTCCCATGACATAGAAGTTTGCTTCCTGATCAATGCTCAGGTCGGGGGCATCCAGGTCAACCGAATCGCCCAGTCCCGGGGTGAGCATATCGCAGCTTATGAGAAATGCCGTTACAAGGACCGCCCCAAAGAGGAGGCCCGTTTTTATTCTTCTATTTTTAAATCGTTTCATTTTATTCTCCCCTCAAGTAAATGAGTTCGAATCGGTCGGAGAGGTAGGAAATGACCACATCTCCTGTCCAGTCCGGCGTTGTTACGGTGTTATATTCGATGCTGGTCCGCTGTTTGTCTCCGGTGGAAACTTTGTTCTCTGCCGGGACAATCATATATTCCCAGACAGATTCGGAGTCAACAGTGGTTTTGTAGGCGTATTTGAGCCCATCCAGGGTACCCACACTTATGCCCAGGTAGGAAATGTGGGGATTGTCCGACGAGTCCAGTGTGATATCGGAGAGTTTACCCACAGAACCGCTGTCGTCCACCACTTCTGCCAAGTCAAAATCATAGCTGCCGTCGGCCTGCTGTTCCCCGTAGAGGTAGAGCAGTTCCCCGGTGGAGTTCTGTCTACAGAGGGCGTGGATATTGTCGGAGGAGTCGATTTTCATGGCCACGTGCTGTCCTGCCGAATCGTCCCCGTAGGGATCGGAGGAGTCAAAAACTTCCTGGCGGACCCAGTCGGAAGTGGCCGTGGGGGTCGTGTTGTCGGCATAGGCCAGGCGCAGGGTCCCACCGTCCATGTCGTAATACATAACGACCGGGTAGCCGTCGGAAGTGAGATCGATGGCAACGTATTCTCCGGCAGAGGAGGACTGGCTTACGCTGCCCGTCCCGTCGGCCACACCGATTCCGCCGTCATCGCCCATGTTAACAAAGAAGCTGATGTCACCTGTCAGATTGGCCGTATCCGGACGGGGATCGCTGGCATCGGTAATTTCCCAATAGATGGTTCCTTCCCCGGTCCCGTCCGTATAGGACTCAATAAGGCGGGCCACATAGGTATCGTCGTCGTGAATAGTAATAATTCTTCCCACAAGGTCGCCAGAATCGAGGCCATCCAGGTTGGCGTGAGTAATATGTCTATCTCCACCGTCGTTGGATGTCGTATCCAGGTCGCTAACATTATCACCTCGAAGAGTTGTTATATCAAAAACGCCGCCTGTGTCTCCCTCATCGTAGCCGCCGTCCAGAACGATCCATCCTTCTGTTACGGTTCCCATATTATTACCGTCATCGGCCACATAGGAGTACTTTACCGCATTGGTATTTACATCGTAGTAAGCGGTGTGCATGTGGTCGCCCACGGTGGCCACTTTGGGACGGAGGAACTGCCATACGTTTTGGTCCGCTCCGGCTCCCTCGACTCCGTAACCATAAATATGGCTCCCCGAATCGCCCGTACTGTTTTGTATACCCACTAGAGAAGCGTTCTCCCCGTAAAGAATAATCCCTCCGGAGTTGTTAATATCGTAGGGCCCGACTCCGCAGTATGGATTCACCCCAATATGGTTCGCCAGGTAGACAACTGTGGGAATTACATCGCCCGAATCGCTTGCGTCAATGGCAATATCGGTGTAGTCCGCCGGGTCATAGGTTTTTCCGATATTTCGGGCCGAACCTGTTTCATCGTAAATATTCCAATAGGTCGTATTAATTCCGTCCTGCCAGGAACCGTACAGGGTACCGTCACTTCCCATGGTGAGGGCGGGGTAGTAGCCGCTGTCATCCGTATCTGCCAGGTAGTGGTCTGCGTCCCAGACAGAGAGGTAGCGGTCGTCATTCCACAGAGCCGATTCGTCGCTGCCGTCGTCTTCGCTATTATAGCTCAAGCCGTTGTCATTAAGGTTATTAATCGACTCAATACTGTTGACGGTCACACTAAAGTAGGAGGAATTATCACCCACTGTATAGCTTGTGTTTCCGTCCAGATTAAATCCGTTTACAGTAATAGTCTCGCCCACTTGTACGGGATATTTTCCGTAATGGGAGCGGTTTGTGTTGTAGGTTCCTCCCCTTTCCAGGGAGGTGATGTAGGGTACTACATCAAAGCTGAGGCTGTCACTGCCGTCGCTGCTTTCGCCGCCCACATCGCTAATGTCAAAGGTAATCGTCACATCGTTGGCGGCCACGTCGGAGATTTGGCTGGTGTCAAAGGTGAAGGCCCAGTTAAAGACGTTTCCCTTGTCCTCCGTAATATAGCCGGTGCTGCCCTCGTCGGCACTGTCCCCTTCCAGAGCGAAGGTCCAATCGGTCCCGGACTGGCTTCCTCCGGCGGACTGGTCGTACACTGTAAACGCTGTATCGCTGTTGTAGCCGTCAACTGTTGCGGTAATGGTATCAATCTTCTGGTTATCCCAGGCTTTTCCGTAAAAAATGACTTCTCCCGAAAGGTCCGCATCAGTTCCGTCATGGCTGCTGTCGGCGGCATACTCTACGTGGCCCTGAACTTCATCATCGCTGTCCAGGAGGATGTTGTCACTGTAGTCTTCCACATCTTCCAAAACTTTGGCGCTCTCATCGTCGCCGTCGTCGTAGTACTGTCCGAAGGGAGCTATGGCCAGGGTGGGGGAGGTTTCGTCCGTATTGTCTAAGTTCATGGCCAGAGTGATCGATTCATCACTGTAGCCGCCGGACTGGTTCAGCCCGACCGAATCGTACACCTGCAGGGTGAACTCAGCGCCGTTTTCCGAGCTTGTATCCCCGGCAAAACTGCTCATGTCAATGCTGCTCTCGGTTAAGGTGCCGTTTTGTTCCGATCCGTCATAGTAGAGGCTGTAATAAACCGTGCCGTTACCGCCTGTGCTGTTAACTGTCACGTTGAGCAGGTTATTTCTTACGGTAAAACCGGTGGTATCGTAGTCGTCGGTGTAAGTTGTACTTTCGTCGGCATCGATGGTACCGCTAAAGTCCAGGTCCGTTCCCAGTTCAATGGAGCTGATTTCGGGATGGTCGTTCATCACAAAAAGAGAGTCACTTGAATGGCTGATATTTCCCGCTTCATCGTAAATAAGGCTGTGTAGGGTGATTGATCCGTCAGGCAGATTTGTGCTGTCGATTTCTGCGGTCCAGTCGTAGTCGTTTCCCTCCTGAACAAGGCTTTCCACAAAGCCGTCTCCGTCGCTGTCGCTTGAGCCCAGCTCGGTTAAACTGTCAATGGTGATAAAGGCTGATGAGGTGGCGGGAATGGTTATGGCTTCTACAAGATCACTGTTGGCAAGGTTTTTTACTGTGAGACTGTCCGTTGATGTGGAGGTGGAACCGTCAGAAAGGTCGTAGTAGGTTCCGCTGTCTTCCAGGTAAAGGACAATTTTTTCTATACCCGCCACAGTTCCCGAATCGGTCCCCACATCGGTGGCGGTTCCGGCCAATTCAAAGCTTTCTCCGGAGAGGTCGCTCGAAGCGGTGTAACTGCCCTCGGGGTAGTAGTTGTCCGCCAGGAGAGTCATGCTGTAATAGGTCACATAGGGATTGGGACTGGATGTATCGGTGACTTTAATACTGAGGGTGATCGAACCGCTTGTGTCTTCATAATAGTCGGCGTCGGCAGAATCAATGGGAATGCGCACCGATTTTCGTACGTAACCCCCTTCGTCATCCAGGTCGCTGGTAATGGAAGAGTCGTCGTCAATCTGCTCGGTACTGGATAGGGGGCTGCTGTTGACCTGGTCGATCTGGGCTATGCCGCTTTCATCCTTTACTATGGCGTCTATCCAGAAGGAGCCGGAGACGGTCATACCGCTGGTGTAATACTCTTCGTCTCCCGTGTCGGTGTCGCTGTCATAGTCGATTTTTACCTCTTCCACAATGGGAATGGTGTTGTCTATGGTCAGGGATATCTCACTCCAGAAGCTGTCCGTATCTCCTGTGGAGCCGCTGTCCTTGGAATCCTGGGCTTTCACTCTCAAGTTAATGGTACTCTGTTCACCGGAGGTGCTGCTGGCCAGTTCCCCGTCGCTGTTCAGGGTAAAGGACCAGCTGTTCGTACCGTCCGCCGTGACAAGGGTCGTTTCATCGTAGGTTCCCGAACCGTCGGGATAGTCGGCGGCCGTATCGTCGTAGTCGCCGTCGCCGTTAACATCTAGTTGGTAATAGACAGCGTAGAGAGAGTCGTCGTCGCTGGCCGTACCGTAAACGCGAACAGAACCGCCGGTCACCTCTTCGTCGGAAGGGCTCATGATTTCTATGGTGGGTGTGTCTCCGTCGGGGTCCAGATAGATGTAGTAGTCCGATTCGGTATAAACATTTCCCCCGCCGTCTTCGGCGCTGATGTAAATGGGAAGGTTCCAAACATTGCTGTCCGTTTCGGTTTCCGTGGCGTAGGTGGTATTGGCGTAGTTATCAAGATTCAGAAGTTCATATTCCCAGGAGTAGGTCCCGTCCAGAGTAATCCCTGTGTCAGTATCGGGGTCGGCATCCTTACCAAGGAAAATTTTAACGGTAGAGACTTCATTGTCATCGCTGCTTGTTCCCTTAAGTGTAACCGAACCATTGTGACTGGTGCCGGAAAGGGGAGTAATTATGCTGATTTCCGGAGAAACCGTATCTTTAGTAAAGCGCCAGGACTCTTCCGCATCGCCTGCAGTTATCGTAAAGACGTGATAGCCGTCATCAAGGGCGTCAAAGTCGGCGGTGAGAAAGTCGTAGCTCCAGCCGGTTGTTGTTTCCGTAACCGATTCGGCTGTGCCATCGTTGAGGGATACGGTCATACTGCCCGTCGAATAATTTGAAACAGTTCCTTCCAGTGTCAAAAGAACCGTATCCGATGAGGAGGTCCAGGTTATATTATCTTCCGGGGAGGTGATTTCCACAGATGCGCTTTCCCCGGCGGTCAGGCAAAAAAGAACCTCCTCCGTGGGAGCCGCAGTACCATCCTCGTCTTCTACAGAGAGGATCATCCGGTAATCGCCTACGGGAAAATCTTCTCCCCCGTCCTTAAGGGAGAGAGAAAAGGTGATACTGTCTCCTGTATCGGTGATATCAATTTGATCCGAATCGTCGTCTTCCGTGTTGGAGAGAGAGACGAAGGCATCCACATCGCTGTCTTCATAAAAAAGAACGGACAGGGTAGAGCTATCTATGGCGGGACCGTTGGATACGGGATTTACCGTACCGCTTATGAGAGCGTCCACCTGGTAGATTTCATTGTCCGAGGCATCGGAGGCTTCTTTATCCAGGTTATGGTAGATAACTTCCGGCTGGTCGTCATCGGTGTAGGTAAAGCCGACCAGACCCAGTTCATCCTCTTCCGGGTCTGAGTAGTGGCGGTAGGCTTCCAGCTGATCGTGGCTTGTTACGTCACTGCCGTCAACCGGTTCGTCCCGGTCGGCCAGGCCGATTTCATCCATGGAAGGAAAGATATCCAGGTCGGGAATCATTTCGTAAAAGTCGTCCCGGTGGAGGTAGCCCTCATTAATATTGCCCGCTCCATCTTCGGCATAGACATTAATCGTATAAAGTCTGTCACTGACCAGAACGTCCGAGAGGGTTTCTCCCTCGTCGCTGGTGGATTTAAGGTAAAAACGAGTGGACCAGGTAACGGTTCCGTCGGCGGTTTGAGTGGAAATGACAGAGTCATCGGTGGAGTCGATTAGCTCAACCGTGACTTCTCCCAGGGAGAATTCGTCGTAGATTTCCCCTTTGATATCTATGTACTTGCTCATATAGACCGCATCGTCGCTCTCATCATCCATATATTCCAGGGGTGACGTGATGAGGACCGTGGGCATAGTGTTATCCACACGACAACTATGTTCTACTGAAGTGGTTTTGCCGCCCGTGTCTGTCACGGTTATGGTTAAGGTTTGTTCCCCTTCGGCAATGGAAGCGCTGTCTTCCGTACCGGAGACAAGGGAAAGGGACCAGGAGGAGGAAGAGAAGGTAGCGTTAACAGTTTGTTCAGTATCGTCTGCTGCGGTATAGCTTACGGTAACCGAAGAGATACCCTTGTCATCGGAAAGGGTTCCGCTCAATTCGGTGGTTCCCATCACATAGAAGTTGGCCTCGTTGGAAACGGCAATTTCCGGGTCGGAAAGGTCCACATTTTCTCCCAGCCCTGAATCGAGCATATCACAACTGAGGATCGTCACCATATATAAGATAAAGAGAGGCATAAGGATTTTTTTAAATGTTTTCATAGCTAATCTCCTGCTAAAATTAACCACCGACGATAAATATAGGAAAAGCAACAGGAAAGAGCGGCAGCAAAATAATGACCTAGGGTCGTTTGAAGAAATCAACCTTTGATTTTTAAATATTTCTTCACGTAAAACACATGATAATACAAAATTTGCACAAAAACAAGAAAGAATGTACAATTTATGGTAAAATAAGGTTATCTTTCCTAAAGAATGCTATTTAAAACAATGAGGTGTCCCATGAAGTTCAAGTTTGTCTTGATAATTTTTTTCAGTTTTACATATTTTTTATTTGCTCAGGAGGAGAACTCCTCTCCTTCTCCTTCCGAATACAGAGAGGTGGAAGGTTTGGAACAGTGGTCCTATACCTTTGACGTATCGGGTCTGAAAAAAGGTACTTACAATGTGATTATCCGGGGAACGGACAATACCGGTAATATTAGTTATTCTAGTCCTTTGAATATTCAGGTTGATCCCGATTCGGACCTTCCCGTCAGCCATATTGCCAACCCGGAGCCGGAAATGCGCGTGGGAGGTGACCTGAATATTGTAGGGACCTGTGTTGATGATGATGATGTGGATTTTGTGGAGATCAAAATTGACGAGGGGGAGTATATCCGTGCCGAGGGAAGCCACTTCTGGTCCTATTTTCTGGATACCTCAGATATGGAAGACGGATTTTATACTATTACCTCCCGGGGAACGGATATATACGGCGTAGCCGGGTTGGAAAGTAGCCTGTCTTTTCATTTGGATCGAAAAACACCGGTTAACAGTGTTAACAATTATGAGAACGGGGCTCTTGTTCATGGAAAAATAGAATTTGTGGGCACCGTTGAAGATAACAACGGAATCAGGGAGCTTTCCTATAGTCTGGACGGAGAGAATTATGAGCCGGTAAAGCTTGCCATAAACAAGAAAGACCACTTTGCGGAATTCAAGATTTCCCTTGATACCCGGGAAACAGAAGACGGCCCCCAGATCCTCTGGTTAAAAAGCCGCGACAATATGGGTTCCGAAGGAATATCTGCCTTTCTTTTTTTCCTGGATAACAGGGCGCCGGAGATTACTATTCTCGATCCTCTTCCCGAAGAAGAGGGATTGAACGGAAAATTCACTTTGAGCGGTTCACTTTATGATGAGATCGGTATTTCCGAATTGAGCTGGGAAGCGGGAGAAGATACCGGTGTAATCGAATTGATACCGGGTAACCCCTATTGGAATCAGGATTTTGATTTTACCGGGCAGAAAAAGGCTAAAATCCTCCTCACTGCTACCGATGTCACAGGTAATATCAGTACCCTTATCGTAGAAAGGGAGCTGAATCTGGAAGCGGATCTTCCCACTGTTACCGTGCGTACTCCTGCAGAGGGCGATATACGGGACAGTCTCTTGGTAGAGGGCTTTGTCTTTGATGACGATGCCCCCGCTTCTCTTTCCTATTCTCTGGACAAGGGAGAAGCCATCGTTATGGAGACCCGAGGTCCTTTTAGTTTTGAATTGCCGGCGGAACTTAATCCGGGAGAGCATACGATCTCCCTTAGCGCAACCGATGAAAATGGACTGGTTGGTCCCCCATCTATTGTTAACTTCAGTTATTCCGGTGAGGCACCTCAGATTAGTTTTCTCAATGTTCTTACTTACGAAGGTGAAAGCACCCCCTATTATCCGGGGATGGAACTGCTTCCTCCCACCCATAAGGAGGTGACCGGTGTTATTGATTTTACCAATCCTCCCGCTGGAGCCCGTATAGTTATCCCCGGGGGAGAAGAGATCCCGGTGGATTTGAAAAAGGCCGATGAAGAGGGAAGGGTTCCTTTTGTTATTCCCGTGGATAAGCTTCCCGCCGGATTTGTTCCGGTAGAAGTCAAAGCAGAAGACGCCTATGGAAAAGAGAAAGGGGCGGAGGCCTATCTTTCCCTGTTGGATTATAGCCGAATAATTGGGGAAGACGGTATTTACCTGCCCGAAGGTAACAGTTTTGTCCTCGATGGGAAAACACCCCTGCAAGGACGGGTTATCAGCCGTGATTTAACGGAATTGACTGTTGAAGGGGCTCGGGAGACTGTTTTTGATGTGCGTCTTAAGGAGGGGCAGTTTACTGTAACACCCTTAACTTCAGGAATCTTCAGGGGAGTCACTCTTGTCGCTCAGGACTCATTGGGCAATACTTATCGCTCCCCGGCGATAGATATCAGTTCCGACCTTCAACCGCCCCGCATAGATAAGTTAAAAGCGGAACTAACAGGTTCCTCCTATAGGGTCAGCGGTTTGATTGAAGAAGATTGTGTTTTAGCTCTCTCCCGTCTCCTTATAGAAGAAAAGGAGTTTGACATTAACCCCGATGAAAAGGGTGAATTCAGTCTGGAGATTCCCCTAAGTCAGCTGCCTGCCGGAGTTGCTATGGCGGAAGTGCAGGCGGAAGACTTAAAGGGTAATAGTGCCTTTTCCTATCTCCCTCTTTACAATACAAGCAGTTATACTCCCGATCCGGAAGGGAAGGAGCCGGCACCCCTTATTAGTATAACCTGGCCCCGGGCCGAGGCGGAACTTTTTGAGGGAGAAGGGCTGGCTTTTAGCGGAGAAATCGAGAATCTTTCGGGAAGTGCCACCCTCAGCGCAACAGTAGATGGTGAAGTGGTGGATGTGAATCTCAAGGGGAATGGTTTTGTCCTCCCCCTTGAAGGGTTGGATGTGGGAGTCCACAAGGTCGTTTTAAGCGGTACTACTGAGGAAGGCAAATCTATTAAAGCTGCTTCCCTGGGTTTTACAATCCAAAAAGCGGTAAGCGAAATCGCATGGGGAGAGGTTGAAGTTGCCGGAGAAAGGGAAGTGTTCAGCCAGTCCATAGCTTTCTTCAAGGAAGAAGGGAATCGGCTGTATCTAACCATTGGTGAGGATTCTCTCTATAGTGATTTAGCTTTGCGGATTAACGGCGCCATTGATGTTCCCGTTGAAAGGGATAGGGAGACGGACGAGAGCTTTATCACCCTTCCCGAAGACCTTCCCTATATGGAAAACAGTCTTACCATGACCTTTAAGGATTATCGTGGTGAGGAACGCAGGCTCACCGGGCAGTTTTTTCTCCTCCATCGTAAAGATATTGCCCCTCTGGAGAATACTCCCACCCTGCGTCTGGCCGGTGTGGACCTCTCTTTGGACGGGAAACTCCATCTGGCCCCGGGAGAGCGGCTTGACGGGTATTTCATCGGACGTCCTCTGGAGAGTGTAGAGTCATCTTCTGAGCTTTTGGATGTTACCCGGAAGGGACAGGAGCTTTCTCTGGAATCTTTGAAAGCCGGAAAAAGTGAAAATGTTGTCATAAAGGCCGTTACTGTGGACGGGGAGGAGTTCTCCTTGGGACCATTTATGCTTATCTCTGATAATTCAGCTCCGGGGATCACAACGAATGTGGTTCAATCCCCCTGGTGGCTCCAGGATATAATTCCCCTTGAGGGAACTTTGACTGATGATTTAGATATTACCTCTTTTTCCTATTCCATAGATGAATCGGATCATGAAACCCCTATTGCATACGTACGTGATGATGAAACAGGTCATTATCGATTTTCCGAGAATCTGGATATTTCCGGGCTGGAGGAAGGCCCCCATCGGGTTACCCTAAAGGCAAAAGATGAAATGGGTAACCTGGGCAACTTCCTGTTTTCCATTGTAAAAGATACAAAAGCTCCGGAACTGGTACAATTAACCCCCGTTGCCGATGATGGGGTAAACGGTAAGATCCTCTTCTCTGTAAAAGGAGTGGATGAACGGGGTACGGACAAGATGGAATTCAGCCCGGACGGGGTAAATTACCAAACTTTGGACAACCCCTCTGTGGACGGTGTTGTGATTGATTTTACCCAGCCCGATCTGGATCTGGAGATGATGAATTTCCGTGTGTCCGACCGTTCGGGGAATCAAACCGTTCTTCACCCCCTTTCCCTTCTCGACTGGGAAGGGGATAAGCCTCGTGTTATGATACAACTCCCCGTTGAAGAGAGGGTGGTACGAACCGATTTCGTTGTTTCCGGAATGGTGCTTGACGACGACGGTGTTAAGGAGATCTACTGGAGAATTGACCAGGGGGAATTCTACTATCTTGAGGGAAGTAATAATTTTGAAATCCCCTTTCTTCTTGATAATATCACTGACAATGAACACACCGTTGAAGTAAAAGCAGTGGACCTCTGGGGCACAGAGAGTGATGTGGCTTCTTTGACCTTTATGGTCTCTAAAGCGGCTCCCGTTTCAAAACTTCTCTCACCTTCCATCGAGGAAACGAATCGCGGCGTTATCCGTGTGTCCGGCGAGTCCTGGGATGCCAACGGAATCTCGGAAGTTTATGTTTCCCAGGATAACGGAAATACCTTTAATCGGGCTGTTGGGCAGGAAAATTGGTATTACGACATCCAGAGCGAATACTTGCAGGACGGCACTCACTCCCTTCTGATTCTGGCTGTGGACAATACCGAATTGGGCGGCCTTTACAGCTCTCTTATAAATGTGGATAACCGGGCTCCCGAAATCGAACTGACCAACACCGATGACGGCGAAAAGACTCCGGGGAAACTGGATATTATCGGACGGGCGTGGGACGGTGTGGCTCTTGAAAGCCTGGAAGCCCGGATCTCACCCATAGAAGTTTTTACCTCAACTGAAGAGGCTGGCCCCCTTGAGGGAATTGTCCAATCCCTCTCCACTGAGGGGCCATTTCAAGAGGCTTTTGATCTCTCATCCCTTCCTACGGGATGGTACAACCTCAAAATCACAGCTGTGGACAAGGCGGATAACAGGAGTTACCTCTCCCGCAACTTTGAAAAAATAGATGAAGAGGCCGATAAATACATCGATATTACCTTTCCTCTGGAAGGAGAGCAGGTAAATCGGGTTCTTACCATTCAGGGTCGCGTTATCGGAACACCCCTGCCGGAAAAGGTTAATCTCTATATAAACGGCCAGGCTTCGGCCACGGTGAAGGTAAAGTCCAACGGATTTTTCTCCTATACTCTGCCGGAAGAAGAAACACTCCCCTCCGGGGATATGACTCTTTCCGCCAAAGCTATTTTCCCCGGTGGGGAATCGGCCGCTTCCGGGGAGAGAACTATAAGCTACTCACCCGATGGACCGTGGATCGGTATCGATAATTATCTTGCCGGGGATTTTCTCCGTGACAGACCCTGGATTCAGGGGCAGGCCGGCTATGTTATTCCTCAGGAGGAGTTGGCGGCTTTAGCTGATGATAAAAAGGCGATTAAGGCTCTGGAAGATTCCAAAGCGATTGAGGAAATTCTTATAAGTCTTGATAACGGTCGGAGCTTTGAAAAGACCGGATTCAGCAAGGGGGAATGGAAATACCGCATAGAGACAGGTTTGATGGCCGACGGCCCTCTGCCTGTTTTGGTGAGCGCCCGCTTTGCCGACGGTTCAACGGCTGTTGCCAAAACCTACCTGGTCATTGATGAAACCCGGCCGGAAATCCATACCCTTACTCCGGAGGAGGGGATGCTTTTTAACGATTCCATCGTGATAGAAGGTAACGCCTCCGACCTTTACGGCCTTGAAGATGTTTCCGTAGCCTTAAGGCAGGGGGATAAATCCCGTTATCAGGTTCCTTCCTTTATTCAGGGACTTTATCTGGACTTCCATGCTTTTGGGGCAACCAACTTTGAAGTAGGAGCAGGGTTAACCTTCTTTGATGACAACGTCAAAATTCAGGGATCCTACGGACAGGCTCCGGCGGGACGTTTTGACGGGGATGTTTACAGTATTAAGCTCCTGGCCAATATAGCCGTACTTCCCTTTGGCTATTATTTAGGACCGGACTGGGACTTTTATTCCATGAGCTTAGCTGTAGGGGCCGATTTTTCCTACTTCACCATGACCGGTTCCGATCATGATGATGAAGGAGCCCTTACTCTGGGTGCCCTGTTGGGACAGTGGGAATTCGCCCGAATTACCACCAATTGGAAAACATTTAACAGTTTTGGCTTTTATGTGGAAGGACAACTCTGGTTTATCTCTTCCGACGTGGAAGGGGGAATGTCCCCAAAGATCGCCTTTGGGGTAAGGACGGATATCTTTTAGTTTAGAACCAGAGGCGGAAACCAAGGGCCCCCTGTACACTCCAGGAGGGAAAGTAGATTTCCGGTTCAAAACCAAGGCCCATAGTGGGAGCTACTTCCATGAAGAACTCCATATATTCTATGGGCTTAATGGTTAAACCAACGGGAACTCTACCTCCCAGATTAATATCCCATTCATCGTCGTCAATGGTAAAGCCCGCATTAAAACCAAGGCCAATATAGATATCCAAAAGACCAGTCAGGTTTTCCTGGATAACCCACCAGTCATCACTCAAATTAAAGTTGATGTAGTCGGAGCCGTTAAAGCCCAGTTTGATGGTTTGAACGGTTCCGGGAAAGGCGGGTGTGTTGATGGTGAGGGCCCCTCCGGAATTCATCGATTCATTATCATTATCGTATCCGTAGGTAAAGGCCGCTCCCAGGCCGGTATCGGCAAAAAGGGCTCCCGTTGCCAGGAGAGTCGTTAGGGTTGTAATAAATAATAGTCTCTTCATAATACTCATTTTTCGGTTATTAACTCCCATTTGTAAATATAAAAATATAAAATAATCAGGGGAGGGTGATTTGAAAAATCGAACCGCCCCCGGGATTGTCCTTTAAGATAATGCGGCCCTTATGGGCTTCCACTACGGCTTTGACCATACTTAGCCCCAAACCCATTCCCGGGCTGGTCCGGCTTTTCTCTCCCCGGTAGAGTCTTTTCCATACGGCGTCTTTTTCCTCTTCGGGAATACCGGGACCATTGTCGCTCACTGTTATGACAGTTCCTTTCCCCACAGGGTTTGTCCTGATGGCAAGTTTTACAGTCCCTCCCTCAGGTGTAAATTTGACAGCATTGTCCATGAGGTTCGCCAAAGCCTGATTAAGACGAACCGGATCGGCTCTAAGGAAGACTTCATCCTCGCAGAAACAGGAAAAATTGAGCCCCCTGTCTTCGGCTACAAAACCATAGAGATCTTCAAACTGGCCGGTAAGTTCTTTCATATCAATGGGTTCTTCGGTAATCTGGATAAGACCTTTCTCGGCAGCGGAGATGTCCATTAGTGTATTGAGCATGGTAAGTATGTGACGACTCTCTTCCATGCAGACAACCAGGGCCTCTTCTTTCTCTTCCACCGTACCGTTCAGGGCCAGTTCGGCCCGGCCCATCAGGCGGGTTAAGGGGGTTCTTAAGTCATGGGCTGTGCTGTCCAAAGTACCCTTGAGCCCCTCTACCAGGTCCTCAATCCGGTCAAGCATATTATTTACCCGCAGAGCCATGGAATCTATGTAGTCTCCCGTTCCCCGGGTGGTTAGCCTGTGGTAGATTTCTCCGGTTTCCGCAATTTGTTCAATCTCTCTGTTCAGGTGAGCAATCGGCCTGAGCGCTCGGGTGGTTACGAAAATCCCCGTAGCAAAAGCCGTAATGGTCAGGATAAGGAAGACCCGGGACGCCACACTTCGAAACCCCGCAATAAGTCTGTATTGGGAGGCGGAAACAACCCCGCACTGAAGGGTGCTTCCGTCGGAGAGGGGCAGGATGCGGGTTATGAGACTTTTAGAGGGGTCCGGTCCTCTAAGGTAGAGAATTTGACTGTGATCGTAGTTTTCGACTGCCTTGTAGAGGGGGGCATAGTTAAAGCTCTCCCATCCGGGGGGGACGTAGAAAAAAACCTCTTCCCCGGAAGCGTCATTAAAACGGAGAAAGTAGGCCATGTAGGGAAGACTTTCGTTCTCTTCCTGGGCCCGTTGGTAAAGTTCTTCTTCTCCGGCCATTTCATACTGGGCCTGGAACATGGCAAGCCTATTGTACATAAATTGCATTTCGTCCTTCAGCAAGGCCGTAAAGGTCGTATAAAAGACCCACAAGGTCAGGACGGTAAAAAGAATAATAAAGGCAATAGAGAAGACCAGGCCTATTTTAAAATGGATGGAGCGGAAGAAGACCGGGTTAAACCGGTTCTTTGAGAACATAACCGGCTCCCCGGACAGTATGAATCAACTTAGGCTCAAATTCCTTGTCTATACGGCTGCGCAGACGGGAGACAAGAACATCCACCACGTTGGTTTGGGGGTCAAAATTCCAGTTCCATATTTTTTCCAGAATGAGAGTCTTTGTCAGAACATTGCCCTGATTACGCAGGAAAAGTTCCAGAAGGGCGTATTCTCTAGGCTGAAGTTCTATCTGCTGGCCGGCCCGCACGACTTTTCGGGAAAGGAGTTCTACCTCAAGGTCGGCGCAGCTCAGGCGGGTAACTTCCCGGCTTTCATGGCCCGATCCCGCCCGGCGTACCAGGGTTTCAATTCTCACGAGGAGTTCGGAAAAGGCGAAGGGTTTGGTCAAATAGTCATCGCCTCCTGCCTTGAGTCCGGTGACTCTGTCGTCAACGGTCTGCTTGGCGCTAAGTATCAGAACGGGAAAGTTCTTCCCTCCGTTGCGCAATTCATTCAGTACATCGAGACCTTCCATTCCGGGAAGCATCAGGTCAAGTATAACTGCTTCATATTCTCCTGACAGACCCATCATCAGTCCGTCATCTCCCCGTTCGGCCCAGTCAAGACTGTGCCCTTCCTGTTCAAAACCTTTCTGAATGAACGAACCGATTCCCCGGTCGTCTTCAATTAGTAAAATTTTCAAGTTTCCTCCCATTCAACCCGGTTTCTCCCGTTGTTTTTGGCCCGGTAAAGGGCTCTGTCCGCTGCGGCGATAAGATCTTCTGCGGTGGCACATCTTTCGCTAACTCCCGCTACTCCCAGGGAAATGGTCACCTTAACACCGGCTTCTTTAACGACATTGTCACAAATACGCTGACGGCACATGTCGGCCATGGTCAGGGCGTGGTCAGGTGTTGTTTCGGGCAGGATGAAGGCCATTTCTTCCCCTCCGTAACGGCAGAGAATATCCATATTACGGCTGGTCACTTTAAGTATTCGGGCGACAGTGCTAAGCACTTCATCTCCCTTTTGATGGCCGTAGGCGTCATTAAACTTTTTAAACCGGTCTATATCAATCATAATCAGGCTCAAGGGACGGTTGTACCGTACGGCCCGTTCAATTTCCTCTTCCAGTTTTTCATCCATATAACGGCGATTATAGAGCCCGGTAAGACCGTCTTTATTGGCTCTGAGAGAGAGGGATTCCCGCTTGTTGTTGAAAAATTGCTTGAGCCCCTCAATTCTTTCGGCGATACCCGGATCATCCACATCGTTCATCAGTTTGGATATCCGGTTTTCGAAAAGCATTGTGTCGCTGGGAAGAGCATCGGAAGGGGTGAGGTCCGCTTCGCGGGATACGAGCTCTAAATTACAGGATCCTATACGGAATTTTCCGTTGTCACGAAGGGGTATTTCCGTAATCCGTTCTCCCTCTACGAATGTCCCGTTGGTGCTGCCAAGGTCGCGAAGAATAAATGAGTCCCCCCGGCCTTCCAGAACAGCGTGATTTCGGGAAACCGATTTTTCAGGAAGAATAATACTGTTGTCCCAGTTTCTTCCCAGGGTGTAGGAGCGGTTGGGAGATATCTCGCTTTTCTTGTCCAGATAGTAAAGATGAAAAATCTTCATGCTGTGTATTATAGCTTATGATCTACCGTTTAACAATAAATGGCACTATTACAGTTTTGAAAACCCACAGTATTCATCTTTCAGAACGTCAGAGTTAGTTCAACACCCACTTCCGAGCCCAGGGTTGTTTCCGTTTCATCCACTTCCACGCCTGCTTTGAACCAGGCTTCCAGGGTTCCCAAGTCATCAATATAGAGTGTTGATTCATGGGTTAAGCCGATTTCGTGGGACCAGTCGTCTTCATCATCGTAGGAAAATTCATAACTTAGTTCTTCCGAGTTGGCCACATAACTCTCCTTATCCAGGATATACTGGGAGAGGGGAATCTTGCGGTAGGGTTCACGCTCTTTGTCCCAATCGTAGGAGAGGGAGAGCTGTTCCGTCGTTGAGGAACCGTCAAAATCGTAGGTCAGGTCATTTTCTAAATTAAAAGAGGAGCCCCCTTCTCCCTGGAAACGGGTATAACTGTTCCAGGAGAAGCTTTCCCCCGCAGGATAATAGTCGTTTTTTTCTTCAAAGCTGAGCGTAAAGGAGTTGGCAATTTCCTCTGTGGTGTAGAAGTCAAAAGTCGGTTTAACCCCAAAGCTGCCAAAGAGGTTGAGGGCTCGTTGCTGGAGGGTAAAATCCCAGGTGTTTTTAAAGTAGCGTGAATCGGTTTCCCCTTCGTAGAGTCTGGAAAAGGTGGCTTGGGCCAGTGAGGGCAGGTAGAGATCTTTTGTACTGGAACCGTAGTTCCGTGTGAGGGTTAATCCCAATTCGGGGGTGTAACTGTAGGTTCCCTCTTCCGGGAGAGTGTTCATCACATCGGCGCTGTCGGCCAGCTCCCAGAAGGGGATAAAGTGGGTTAGGGGAAGGACCGGACCCACCTGTTTTCCCCAGTTTTCGTAGTCCGATGAGAAACTTCCCGAATAGTCTTCCTCTTCTGTTACGGAAAGGGTACGGCTGTATTCGGGAGTCAGAGTTATATTCTGACTTCCTCCAAAGCTGATGGGAAGGGAAAGGGTCGTGTCCAGTTCACTCGTCTGTTCCCAGTCGGAACTGTAGTCCAAGTCGGTACTTAAACTGACGTCAAGGGAGGGAGAAAAACGTTCACCTTTGTATGTGAGGGAAAAATCTCCGTCCGTGGCCCGGTCGTCTACCTCCGTTTCATCGGGGATGAAGTAGGTCCAGGAGTCAGCCCATACGGTAAAATAGCCTGAATTGTGCTTTTCCTCTTCATCCGATTCAATGGACCAGTCACTTTCCAGGGAACTCTTCCATTTCTCTCCGGAATAGTTTAGCTCCGCCGACCACTCCTGTTCCAGTTCTTCCTGTTCCAGTACCGCTTCATGGTCTCCCGTCAGAGTCACCCTACCGGTCGGCTTGACCGTGGCCGAAGCGGTGTGGCTCAGGAGGGGCGAGTCGCTGTCATCGCCCAGGGCAAAAGACTCTTCCACCACGACAGGGGAATCGGCGGTGGGAAATTCCAGACTGTGGCCGCCCCAAAGGGCATAGGTTCCGTCTTCGTAGCTTCCGTCTCCCTGTATCCCCACTCCCAGATACATGATGTCCACGCCGGTCAAGCCGTCGAAGGAGAGGGAGCCTTCATCGTCGGCCATTCCTCCGTTTCTCCCGGTGGCCGAAGCATAGGTGGAGAGGTCCAGTGAGTAGTTGGCCAGCCATTTGAAGCCCTTCGCTCCTGTGAGGATCTCTTCCCGGTCATATTCAAGATTTACCGTAGCCTTTCCATTGAGGGCCAGAATCGATTCCTCAAAGTAAAGTTCGTCCACATAGAAGGTTCCCGAACTTGATCCGGTCCCGCTAAAGAAGACTCGGCTGACCGATGTGACTCCCGAGTCGATATCAAGACTGATGTTTTGGGCGCCCTCATCGAAGGTGGCCCTCTCTTCGCTTAAGTCTATGGTGACCTTCTGCCAGTCCGTAACGGTCCCGTCCGCTTCCCAGGAGAGGGTAATACCTTCGTAATCCGTATCGGTGAGTTCCATGGTAAAGGTGCCCGTGCTATCTTCCGTTTTGACAAAGAAAATAAGTTTGCCGAATTCCCGGGGATCCTGGGCGTCGATCCAGCTGACCGCTTCCCAGTCGTCGCTTGTATCCAGTCCGCTCCAGCTGATTTTGGCCACCCTTTGATCGGAATCGTCCGAGTGAAACTGGTCTATTTCGTCGGAGTAGGCCGACTCCAAATCATCGTCATCCTCTTCGCTCTGACTGACTTCTGCGTCGGTTTCGCTGCTGTTGAGGGTCATGGCGAAGGTTTGTCCCACGAATTCGACCTCACCCAGGTAGACCGTACTGTTCCCATCTTCCCAGTAGTCGTCGGCGTAGTTGTCTCCGGTAGTGCCCCCGTTGGCAAAGATAAAACGGAGGGAACGGGTGGCCGAGAGGCATTGGCGGTCGTCCGAGTCCAGTTCCCAGGTGACCTGTGTCCAGCTACTACTCAGATCAGCTGCGTCGATAATATGGGTGGCCACCAGGGAGTCGTCATAGTCTTCTATGGTGTCGTCATCGTCAAAATCGTCGTATTCACCCACCTCTCCCAGTTTGAGAACGATATCTCCGGGAGTGCCGCTGGGGACTTGTACGTAGAAGCGAACTTCCTGTAGGGTGGAGTAGTCTGCCGTACCGCTGGAGGTAAGGTGGAGGTCCGCACCGGTCCATTCCCCGTCTTCCAGGGTAAAGACCGATTCGAGCATGTAGTCGTCGATATAGGCTGTGGTCGAGTCCGCCTCAAGAGGACCGTCACCGTCGTTCATTACAATGTAATCAGCTTCGTCATAATCGTTATCCGTTTCTCCCTCTCCCGCCTTTGGTTCTGCCAGGGCTTCTTCGTAGACCGGATAGGATGAGAGAGCATCCTCCATGCCCATAACGCTCTGCAGGCCGTCGGCATCGCCCAAATCAGCTTCACCAACCAGTTCGGTGGTCAGGCTGAATGACTCGTTTGTGTGATCCCAGGTGGTTCCCAGAGAAAGGGTTCCCCCGTCGGGGGTGGAGTAGTCCGTTCCGTCGGGGAAGACCCAGTTGAAGGAGGCGGCCAGTTCGATTTTGTCCTTTTCGGAGAGGGTAAAGCGGTTCCCCTGGTAAATCAGCATCTCCTGCCCTTCAAAGCTGAGGGCTTCCTGGCGGTAGGAGATGACGATGCGGTCGTCGGGGAAGATGTAGCGGTTGAAGGTGATTTCCCCTGTGTCGCCGTCCAGGCTGTAGTTGTACTCCGATTCGCCGTTTACCGTAATACTTACCGAACCGGCTACGACTCCGCTCCCCAGGGTGTAGCCGCTGGAGCTGTTTTTGGTTATGAGTTGGAGCTGTTCCGAAACCAGATCGGAGTCGTTGTAAGGGGCGTTTCCGTAGACTTCCGGATGGGTGTCCCCCAGGGGGTAGCGGTTCAGAGCGTCCCGGTCGTCCGAATCGGAGCGGTAGAGGGTGATAATATTGTCGGAAGTGTCCGCTTCCCAGGAGAAGTCGTCGGGGGTATCCGTTTCGTCCCCGTTCCGGTCTACCAGGTTCAGGTCGTTGCGCCAGCTATCGGAAGAGAGGCTTTGGCTGTAGGAGTAGCGGCTGTAGACGGCAAAGGGGGAGAAACGGTCCGGCTCGTAGATGAGGAGACAGTCATTTCCGTCGATGCTTTCCAGGCGGGATTCGTTCCAGTTCCGGTCCAGAGTGTCGTAGGGGTCTTCTGTGGTCCAGGTAAATGCTTCCGGTGTTCCATCCACATCGGGAATACCCGTATCGAGGCCCGTGGGAGGGATGATTGAATCATCTCCCAATTCATCAGCTCCTATCTCATAAGTTCCAACCGTATAAAACACCGCAATAGGACCGTCTTCGTCATCCTCTATTGTCAGAATCCCCTTTTCGCTGTCCAAAAGGTAGTCCCCCTCTTCGGCCAGGCGATAGCTGTAGTTAGAGGTGGAGGCGTCGTAATCTCCGTCGTCATCCTGTATATAGACCAGAAGGTCCTCGGACTCCACATCGCTGTCGGGGAGGACGAATTTCCGGTTTTCCAAATAGTCGTAGAGTTCAAAGTACTCTTCATCAGCCTCAAAGGAGCCAATGTAGGTCTTGCTGTCTTCCCAGGTGCCGTCAAATCGGACCATGAATTCATTCTGCATCTTTTCCGTTTCACCTTTTATGGTGAGTCCCGGAGTATTGTATTCGGGGCTGGAAACGGAGAGGCCTGCATAGCTGTCTGTGGTTATATCCGTATTTCCGATTTTGACTGACTGGAGGTATTCATCATCGGCGCCCTGGTATCCTACGAGATAGGTATTGTAGTCGTAGTCTTCCACGACGCTGGTTTCCAAAAAATAGCGGTCGTCTATCCAGAGGGAGAGGAGAAGGTCCGGGGCCTGCTCAAAGAAAAATCCGTCGGTATAGTCCGAATAGGTGGAGCTCCAATCCATAGAACCTTCATCCACGGAAAAGGCCAGCCCGGCGGAAAAAGTAAAACGCCAATAGCCGTCCCAGTAAAAGTCCACATTGCTGTCGTCCAGGGAATAGGACCATATATGGGAAGGGGCTTCTTCCTGAATTTCTCCCGTTTCACCTTCTTCTGTGGTTGATTCGGAAAGGCTTGTTTCTTCCGCAAAGAGAAGGGCGGAGAAAAGAAACAGGAGGAGTAGGGCAGCAAAAAAAGTGTGTGCTTTTATTTTCACTATGTATTATTATTTACATGAATCGAGCTAAAAATCAAGAAGTCCGACTTTGTCAGCCTTCTTGTTCGGCAATGCCGCCGTCAGGTATTTTATATTATGAATGAGAATAACAGAATCGACAGAGAAAAGGCGCAGCAGTTTGTTATACGGCTTATGTCCAATCCGGCCCTTCAAGGATTGGCTCCTCTGAAAAAGGAGCAGCAAATAGCCTACTTCCTCAAGGTGAATGAAGAACAGCTTCTTCCCACTCTATGTTCTCCGGCATTTTTCCCGGGTATGGACCGCAAGCAAATTAATGCCTTGCTAATAGGGGTTCTCAGGGAAATGACAAATCAAACGATTCTTCCTCCCCTTAAACAATTCATTACCGGTTCTCTCCGTCCCTCTGCTCTTAGCTGTGCGGTAAAGGATAAGGATGCGAATATTAATGCCATGAGAGAAGCCTTGTGGAAGATGACTACTTCCGTTCTTTCTTCTTCCGAAGGCCGGGACGGTCTTATTCCGGCAATTACCCTCTTTGCTTCACCCCTTTTTAACCGTTATGTTCCCCAGTTTATCACCCGTCAGAAATATATCTCTTTTGAGATACGTATGGTGCAGCGCTTTAAAGAAATTCCTGAGAATATTGTGGATATTCTAAAATTGACAGTTCTTCTCAAACCCATTGTTCATACTTTTCTTGATAATACGGGGGAGCTTATCAACGGCTGTATCTCTCTTCCCTATGCGAATCAGATTGTTCGTCAGCTTCATGAAAAATATCCCGCCCTGCCGGAAATACTTCTTCAAGGAATCGTTCATTCCAATGTCTCCTTTGCCGAGAGCCGGGACCTTCCCGCAACAAGCCGGCTAGGTGCGATTTTTACTCAAAGGGCGATTAACTGGAATCCGGATCAGAAAATTGACCGGGGGGCGGAAAGTTCCGATAAAAGTTGGTTCAGTATTGCCCGTAAAAACTATAAATATTACGGTTACGACATGGATATGCTCATGGAATTATATAATATTGCGGCAGAGATGGGGTGGTAGAGATGAATAGACGATTCAATCAATTTATGGAAAACCTGGTAATGGCCGTTATTTTTTTGGTTTTGGTTCAGACCTTTCTTTCCGATTTGGCTGTGGCTGCCGATTGGCCCTGGTCCTTTCGACAACTTATGATCTGGACCGCTTTTGCCTTTGACCTTTTCTTTACCCTTGAATTTCTTATTCGCTTTTTTTCCGCTCTCTACAGGGGAGAGGGGGCGAAATATTTCTTTTATCGCCAAGGGTGGGTGGATTTCATCGTTTCCGTCCCTTTGCTGCTTTTTAGTTCCACCCCGGAACTTTTTACCCTGTTAACGGGAACGGTTGTGGGCGGTTTCGGTGGTGTTCTGAACATCCTTAAGGTGGTTAAATCTATTCGAATCGCTCGGATGCTTCGGCTTTTACGTATCCTAAAAATCTTCAAGCACATCAAATATGCCGATTCTGTCATGGCCCAGCGTCATAGTTCCCGTATCATTACCACCGTGGTGACATCTATTATTCTGGCTTTGACACTTATGTCTTTCACGGCCTCATTTTTCTATCTGAACGATTTGGCAGGAAACTATGAGAAGGACCAGAAAGAGAATATGCTCTATCTTCTGGCCGACGGCCGACTGGAAGCGGATCATGGGAAGCTTGCTGAATTTTGCGAAACCCAAACGGACTTTCTCATCATCAAGAAAGAGGGACGTGATCTATACAGCCGTTACAGTCAGGACTACTACAACGAATATTACGGCTTTAGCGACTACGGTTATCTTTCTGCCGGGGGATATGGATTTTATTATGACCTCAAGCCTTTGAACGTGAGCGATGGCTGGGCCAGTCTAGTTGTTTTTGTAGAAATCATTCTGGTAATACTTATTCTGATGGTTACCTACAGTCCCCATTTTGCCATTAATGTGACCGATCCCATTAATATTATGACAAAAGGGCTGAATGAAGAAGCATACAATCTTGAAGTGTCCATTCCGGAAAATTATAAAGATGACGATATATTTCGACTGGCCCGGAGCTTTAATAACGAATACCTGCCGTTAAAAGCTCGGAACGGGGAGAAGGAAAACAGACCGGCCCTGGATCTGAGTGATCTGGACGATCTGTTTAAAAACTGATATCTCTTAAAACCTATTTGATACTGATATTGAATCCCAGAAGCTTCCAGCCTATTCCTTCATAGAAAAATTTCTGTGTGAAATATACCTTGTTCGGTTGAGAGGGAAAGTGGCCCGTAAGTACCAGGACGCCCTCTTCGGTAATAGTGGGAACTGTTGTGATGAGAGGTTCCATATTGTCTATGACAGTCAGATCCAGCCCTATATTGTAGAGGGAACCATAGGAGTTGTCCAGGTCTTCTATGGTAAATTGCTGCTGCCATACATGGGATATATAGCTATGGAATTGGGCCATTGACTGGTCATTTACCGCCAGGGCGAATTGGTGCATGGCTTCTCTGACAAGCTCCATTTGTTCGGCTCCGGAAGGGAGAGGGTGGCTTTGTGTTTCGTCGGTTGTTTCGGTTAAGCCGGACGATGGTTTTTCTAGGGAATATATTTTCCAATCATTCCCTTCTTTAATGAAGTTGATGGTTAAGGGGATCACCCTGCCGGAGTGGGTTGTTATGGAGCCGGAGAGGGCTTTCTGTCCTCCGCTGGCGCTACGGGAAGGCCATTGCCCCTCTTTAAAGTCAAGGAAACCCTCTTTGCTCAGGTAGTCTTCCAATTCGGAGGTTTCCGTACTGGCTTTGAAATCTTCCGAAAGGTGGGACGTCGCTTCTTCCCAATTTCCTTCTTGGGCAGCTGCGAAGAAAGAGTCGGTAATTTGAACTACCTGTGATTTGAGCGAGAATCCCCCCTCGGCAGACAGAGGAAACAGGGCCACTAAGACAAGCAAGGCTAGTAGATACTTTTTCATATTATTCTCCTTTTTGTTTGGGAGAACATTTATATCATATAATGTGTCCTATGTGTGAACTTTTATTTTTCGGGGCTTAAATCCTAAATCATTTGGGAAATAATTTTTTCAATGGCGCCCTGGCTCTTCTCTTCGGGGAGGAGAATCCTCACCTTACGGAGAACACCCGGGAGATTCTCCGCCGCTCCTGTGCTAAAAAGGGTTTCCATAGAGGTAAAAGGCGTGGCTTCGCCTTCTATGCGGATGGGGAGTTCTACCTCAAAGGATATCTTTTCCGGCACGTCCGCCACAATCTCTTCGGGGTGAATATCCCACCCTTCGCTCTGAAGCTTTTCTGCCAGTTCCTTTTCAAAGGCTGTTCGGCTTTCCAGATTTTCCAGGCTTAGGTGTACCGGGTTGGATTTGTCAAAATCTTTTTCCACAACGGCCTTATAGGTAAGAGGTTTTTCCGATCGTTCAATAAGTCTTTCCAGCATGGGGGAAAGTTGGCTTACTCTTAGTCTGAACTCGTCATCTGTCAGGCCGTAGAGCTCTTCACCGGTTAGTTCTCCCTGTTCCAGGGCCAGATAAAGGGCTTTTTTAACTAAAGCTGTAGAAATGCGAACATCCCGGTGCCAGTAGACCGCTTTATACATGAGATATTTAGAAAAAAGGATATTTTCCACAGCCAGGGTTCCCTTTTCAGAGAGGCTGATTCCTTCTTTAGTTGGAATGATCTGGGAGAGAACAAAGTCGGTGTCCTGCATCCCGTAGGGGACGCCGCAAAAGAAGGCATCCCGGTTAAGGTAGTCCAGTTTGTCCGGGTCCAACACGCCCGAAAGAAGGCTGCGATAGAACTGGGTTTCCCACTCTTCCGGTTCAATATGAAGACCGTGATCTACGATGGCGGCTGTCATGGTAAGGGACATGTTTTGATCTTCCCTGATGATTTCCCCAATCTCGCCTTCCAGAATGATATTCCCCGAAAGCTCTTCATGGTCAATGAGGGGAAGTTCCTTGAGGGAGTGGGTATAGGGGAAATGGCCCAGGTCGTGAAGAAGGGCCGCATTAAGAAAGGATTTTACCCCGGTAAGAGTAAGGGCGGGGCATTCGGGATGTTCTACAATACGAAGAATGAGTTTACGGGCCATGTGGCAAACACCCAGACTATGATTGTAGCGCGTATGGGTGGCTCCGGGGTAGACATGAACCGCAGGACCGAGTTGACGGATTCGCCCAAGCTTGGCAAAATCCTTTGTTTGGATGAGGCGGCGCATAAGGGGGCTTAGATATATATTTCCCCAGACCGGATCTCGGACAGGGTCGGTAAAGTCGTTATGCAGGTAATCTATTATGTCGTTTTTTTCTATCATATTTACTCCCCTTTATTTTTCGCATGGAAGGGAGGGGTATGACAAGTAGTTAAGAGGAATTCCTGGGAAGACAGGGGGCGAATCAACTTGTCTTTTCTCCTTTTTGAATATATAATTAGTCACACTTAAGTTAAAAACCGAGGATTTCATTGGAGTCAGTCTATAGTTATTATCAGAGCCTTCTTTTCCTGATCCTGGGGTTTTCTCTCTTTACCGGCCTTGAAGTTCTCTCTACAGACAGAAAATCCACAAGGAATCGTCTACTTTTTCTTGCCAGTCTCTCTTTAAGTATCTGGATAGCCTTTATTCTTATTGCCGAAGGGGTCTCTTCCTATTCCACGGCTTTACTATGTAGAAGGATAGCTTCTTTTGGATGGTCGACTCTTTATGCCTATATTCTACATTATGCTTTTATACTTTCAAATGGTGGGAAAGTTGTCGTCCATAGAAAATCCTATTTTTTACTTTATCTTCCGGCCCTTCTTTTTTTTAGTGTTAACGGACTTATTTCTTCCCTTGCCGCAGGAGAGTATACCTTGCGATGGATTATGGGACGTTGGATATATGTTTATACGCCCACTTTCTGGAATGGGCTGTTCAAAGTCTATTACATCTCCTATTCGGCCTTAACTCTTTTTCTCATTTTTCGCTGGAGTCGACAGGGGCAGCAAAACAAGAGAGAAGCCCGCGTTTTTGGGGCTGCCTATGGTCTGGCAATTCTCCTGGGATTGGGATTTGATTTTTACGTTAACCACTATCGTCCCAGTACGGTATTATCTCTCTATCCCGCATTTTCCGTTTTCCCTATGGCCGCCTTTTTCTGGAGTGTAAGAAGGGAGCGGGTCATGATTAGTTTGGGCTATAGTGAAATAGGGGAGGGAGATTCGGTTCTGACTATGGCCGAGAGGCGTCGTTATTATCACTATACGGGAGCTATTCTCATTTTTCTTTCTCTTCTTCATGCCATGGCTAATTTGATGACCGATAGAATCGCTCCTCTGAGTCTTCCCCTTTCTATGGTTCTTCTCCTTTCCGGTTCTTCTCTGTTTTTCCTCCACGGTCTTGTGCATAGCAACTGGATTCGGGAAACGCTCTTGATCGCTACTTTAAATACCACCATGGTAATTGTCTTATTCTATTTTTATCGTGGTGGTCTTGATCATTTTGTATGGCCTCTCCCCGTCTTTTTTACTTTAACCTCCGTATTGTATAGACGTAAGATCATGTTGGCTTTGACCACTTTTATTTCGATTGCTGCCACTCTGGAATATGCTCATTTTCTGGAGCGAGATATTTCTTCCGTTCTCCCTCGGATTATCTTCTATTTGGCCTTTGCCATTGTCGCAGCCTATATCCACAGGGTCTATCTGGATAGATTAAGCATTAATGAGAAGCAGATCTATTTTCAGAGGATGGTCACTCAGATATCCTCAAAGCTGGTATCCATTAACGAAGAAAACCTGGAAGATCGATTTCTCTCCATCCTTGAAGATCTCGGTCGTTATTTTAATTGTGACGAAACCTATCTCATTTCCTATAATCGTGATAACCGTGCTGTAAACAATGTGTTTCATTGGGGGGCCAATGAAAAATTCCTCGGTTGGGAAACGTTAAGTGATTTAAGTGAGGGCCGTTCAAACTGGATCTTAAGTCACATTCTGAATAATAAGATTCTTATTGTAGATGATTTGAGTGAAATCCCCTCTGAAGGGGGCTGGATTGTGGAAAACTTTTCTCCCACTCTTAGGTCATTAGCAGCCGTCCCAATTATGAGTAAAGGCAAGATCCTTGGGGTTTTGGGCCTGAATTCTACTGTATCCGGGGCTTTCTCCTCCTATCCCGACCGTGAGCGTATGTTCCGTATTCCCGCCAATCTTACTGCCGATGCACTTATTAAAATTGACAGTGAGCAGAGAATTAACTATCTGGCTTACTATGATCCCCTTACAGAACTGCCCAACCGCTCCCTCTTTTACGATCGGCTGGAAAAAGCCGCCGCCCTGGCTACCAGAACCGGTAAAAAAGCGGCTGTTATGATGATGGATCTGGATTCATTCAAGGATATTAACGATTCCCTGGGGCATGATGCGGGGGATCTTATGCTTCGACAGGTGGCGGAACGGCTCTCTCATCGCATTCGGGAGTATGATACCATGTCCCGATTTGGAGGAGATGAATTTCTTTTCGTTCTTTCCCAGGTCGAGAACCGGGGAGAAGTAACGAATATTGCGGAAAAACTGATTAATGCTATGGCGGAACCTATCAAAGTCGCCGGAGAAAGTTTCCATATTACCGGTAGTATCGGGATAACTCTTTTTCCCGACGATGCCAAGGGCCCGGATTTCCTTATAAAGAATGCGGATATGGCTATGTACGCTTCCAAGAAAAAGGGTAAGAACTGCTACACCTTTTTTGAATCGGAGATGAAGGAAGGAGCCCATGAGAAGATTCGTCTCACCAATGAACTTTACCGGGCGCTGGAGAAGGAAGAATTTGTTCTTTATTACCAGCCTCAACTGGAGCTTGAGGGTTCCAAAATAATTGGAATGGAGGCCCTTATTCGCTGGAATCATCCGGAAAAAGGCCTTCTCCCTCCCTCTCTTTTTATTCCTTTGGCCGAAGATATCGGATTGATCGGCCCCATTGGACGATGGGTTCTTGAAACGGCCTGTTTTCAGAATAAAATGCTTCAAGAGCAGGGGTTTCCCCCTGTTAAAGTCGCTGTGAATCTCTCTATCAAGCAGTTTGCCGGAGGTGTTCTGACCGAAATGGTCCGGGAAATTCTTGTGAATACCGGCTTGGAATCGCAATATTTGGAGTTGGAAATAACCGAGGGAATTGCCATGGGAGATTCCCTGGCTGTGCAAAAAACTCTTCATGAGCTGAGTGATATGGGGATTACCATTTCCATCGACGACTTTGGGACCGAGTACTCCTCTTTGAGTCGTTTAAAGCAGATGCCTGTTGACCGAATTAAGATAGATAAGCAATTTGTTCAGGGAATCAATTTAAGTCAGAATGATGAATCCATTACAGGATTTATTGTGGATTTGTCAAAGAGTATGAATCTTAAGGTAATAGCCGAAGGGGTGGAGAATCCAGAACAGATGGCCTTTTTAGCGGATAAAGCCTGCGATGAGATACAGGGATTTTACTTTTACGAGCCCCTCTCTTTTGAGGAACTGGGAGAGGTTTTCAGCAAAAACGACTAATCTAATAGTATTTCGCCCGCTTCCCAAAGCTTGATAGCCTCTTCCATGGGCAGGGGTTTGGAGTAATAGTAGCCCTGAATCAGCAGACGGCAATTTTGGCCTTTCAAATAGTCATTCTGTTCCTTAGTCTCAACGCCTTCCGCTACGATTTGCTTATCCAGGGATTGGGCCAGGGAAATCATTGTATCCAGGACAGTGCATTTTTCTTCCCCCTCCAATATGGCGTCAATGAAGGATTTGTCGATTTTTAATGTGTCAAAGGGGAGACTCAGAAGATACTGGAGTGACGAATAGCCTGTCCCGAAGTCATCTATGGAAATGGTGAAGCCCTGTTGGGAGAGACGGCTGAGGCTGTCTATAACATCGTAGATTTTACTTACCGTAATACTTTCGGTCACTTCCAGGTCCAGTCGGGAGGGGGATATACCCTTGGATTCAACCATGTTAATGAGATTCCCTATGAAGTAGGGATCGGAGAACTGCCGGGCCGAAATATTTACGCCCACATGGAAGGATTCGAAGCCCCTCTTTTCCAACTCTTCTATAAAATCACAGGTTTTGTTAATCACAAAGTAGCCAAAATCGTTAATGAGTCCGTTTTCTTCAGCCAGGGGAATGAAGAGTCCCGGACTAATCCATTCTTCATGATTTTTATGCCAGCGGATAAGTCCTTCAAAACCCTTTATACGGTTGTCAAAGGGGTCGACTTTGGGTTGATAGAAAACATCCAGTTCATCAAGAACCAGGGCTTGCTTTAACTGCATTTCAAGTTCGGAGTGGACCATAACGGCCTTGTCCAAATCGGAATTGAACAGGGTGTAGGAACCTCTTTTTTGGGTTTTCGTGCGTCTTAGGGCCGTTTCCGCTTTGGCGATAAGCTCCTTCTCCTCCCGACCGTCTATGGGGAAAAGGGAAAGGCCGATGCTCACGGACAGGTCCAGCGATTGTTGCCCTAGATTCAGAGGGCGGGAGACAGCTTCCCGAATCCTCTTTACCATGGGGACAATCTGAACCCTCTCGTCAAAACGGGGGGCCAATACGGCGAATTCATCACCGCCGAAACGGGAGACAATGTCTTCGGTCCTTAGCGCATTGTGTAGGCGCTTACTGAACTCTTCTATAATTTTGTCACCCGATATGAAACCGTAGGTATTGTTGATGTGTTTGAGACCGTCAATATTCAGCATCAATACGGCACAAATTTCACCGTTTCGTTCGGCCGATTTTAATTCAGTGCCAAGGATTTCAAGGAAAAAAGTGCGATTGGAAAAACCGGTAAGGCTATCGTAGCGAGACATCCATTCCAGCTCTTCCTCCTGTCTTTTTTTGTCGGAAATGTCGTGGCAAAGCCCGATTATTTTACTTTCCCCCGAGAGTGTGGGATCATTAAAGAGGGAAAGACTCATCCATAGGGTGAATAATTCTCCCGATTTGCGCCGTCCCCGGATTTCGCCGGTCCAGTTCATTTTCGATTGGAGGGAGAGGCTTATCTCATGTAATAGTTCTTCCGTGAGGTATTCGGAGAGAAGTGCTTTGTAGGATTTTCCTATGATCTCATCCCGGGTGTAGCCGCTAATATGGCAAAAACTCTTATTTACCCGTTCCATTACCCTGTTTTCTCCATAGCTGTAGATGAAGATGGCCTCCAGGGAGTCTTCAAACATCCGGTCCCAGAGACTCTGGAGGTAAACATACTCCTTTTCCGCCTGTTTTTGGCCGGAAAGATCACGTATGGCCGCGACACGAACGGGTTGGCCCTTGTAAAGAATCCTTCTTATACGGAGTTCAATAGGAATGATGCGACCTTCTTTGGTTAGAGCCGTTCCTTCATAGGGGGTAAAATCTTGGGCGCTTATTTTGTCCTTTACTATCTGAGCCGTTTCACGGGACATGACTTTATCGATGAATTCCTTTCCGATTATTTCTTCAGCAGAATAGCCGAATATTTGGGAAAACATTTTGTTTATTTGTATGGCCTTTCCCTGGTCGTGAATGATAATTCCTTCCCAGGTGGCGTCAGCCAGTTCCCGCAGGGTCGATTCGGCTTGACTCCTTTTCTTGATATTAAATATGGAAACTATCAGGGCCAGGGAGAGGGTCGTGAGTATTGTGACAATTGCCCAGAATTCCCAATGGTACTCTTCGTAAAAAGTATAGGTTTTGTTTATAATAAAACTATCCGGGGGAAGATCTTTTTCCTTGATTCCAAACCTTTCCAGTTCGGGAAAATTGAAGATAAAACGGTTCAATTCATCGGAAACAATGGGGATTCGGGAGGCCGATTCACCACCCAGAATCCGAAGTCCTATGCGGGCGATAGCCTCACCGTGAATCTTTCCGCTGATAACCTTTCCGCCGACTACCCCGTCTTGTATATTAAAGTCCACAAGAGTATAAATAGGTACTTTGGCACTCAGGGCAATCTGTTCGGCCATCTCTTCGTAGCTGGAGGTTAGTCCGTTACTGTCGGAGTAATAGACCCCGTGAAGAATAAGAGTCCCTTCAGGCAGAGAGGCCACTTTTTTCAGTAGTTCCGAAAGAGGAATGTTTTCGGAAAAGACCGGTTTTACCCGATCGGTCAATAGAAAAAGGTCCGACTTAATTTGTTCATTCCAGGCTCTCCCCGAATTCATATAGTCGTTTATAACATATATTTCTTTTGTTTCCGGGTGAAGTTTGAGCATTAATTCCACCGTGTCCAGGACCGAAGGTATTTCGCTGATCCCGGTGAAGTTATCGTGATCCTTAAGGAGGGCGTGGCTAAAGCTGTTTACTCCGCAGAAAACCACAGGCACCCCGGGGAAAAGTTCTTCCTGATAGAGGCGTAAAAAATCAAAGGCGTTATTATCGGAACAGAGAATGAGGGACAGGTTGTAATTACGGTATTTTTTCTCCAGGTAGTCCCGGAAGAAAATGAAGTGATCCTTTGTGGGAAATTCCTTGGTATCCATCGCTTCGCTGTAGAGGGTGATGTCCCTCTTATCCGGTTCAAGAACTTCTTCTATCCCTTGCAGGATGTCTTCGGTCCAGTCCATACGGAAGTCGTAGGAGTTTAGATAGAGCACTCTTACATCACTGTTCTTGGGTTGAGCTCCCAAAGAAAGAAGAGGGAGCAGAAGTAATAGATGAATGAGGCTCATTTTGGGCAAAGGCATAGTTTAATTATACATGCCCTAATTTTTAAATCAACGAAATTATAGAAACTTCGATGAAACCGCTTTCACAAAGTTATTTCTTGCCATGTATAAAAAGCGGGGGTTTAATGGAATAAAGGAGTTTTTTTATGAAGAAAATGGTCCCCCTGTTGGTTATGGTCCTGTTTTTATTTGGCTGCGGCA
Source organism: Spirochaetales bacterium (assembly GCA_028533045.1). Classification (GTDB taxonomy): domain Bacteria; phylum Spirochaetota; class Spirochaetia; order DSM-2461; family DSM-2461; genus SZUA-368. Next base: position 127,984 of record JAQQAP010000037.1, read on the forward strand.
GCAGTCCGGAGAAGGAAATAACTGTCTCATATGAGATTTGTCCACCGGAGATTTCCGGCCATGTTCTCTATATACCTTTTCCCCGGGATATTGAGGTAGACGGGGACTTGAGTGATTGGGAAGGCCTCCCGGTTACTGTTGTAGACAGGGGGCCCAAGCTCATTCCGGGCGGTCAGTTCAGTTTTTCCACAGCCGCCAAGGGAAATACTCTTTATGTCTATATGCTTGCTGTGGATCCCAACATTGTCACCGGCAAGCATGGAAGTGACTACTGGAATGAAGACTCTATGGAAGTATATTTTAATTTTTCCGACGATGTTTTTGCCACAGGATATGGAGAGGGTATATATCAGATTAACATCAATCCCGGAGATAGGGGCAATAGTGATCCAAAGGAGTTAACCCTCACAGGATCAAATAGTTCCCAGGCCGATGTTTCGGGCTACGTTTTTGAAACAGAAGAGGGCTGGGGCTTCGAGATAGCCGTAACCATGCCCTTTGAAGTGGGCCATGGCAAGGAAATCGGCTTCCAGGCCCATCTGAACGGAGCCTCCTTGAAGGACCGGAATCAGAAACTCATATGGTCCCGGAACGATGTAAAGGACAACTCCTATGAAAATCCCCGACTTTTTGGTCAGGCCCTGTTTTTTGAAATTGGCGCCACCACTCTGCCTCCCTATTCAATGTTTGAAGAAGAGATCCCCGAAGCTTTTATTGCAGTAAATCAGGCGGGATATTATCTAAATAGAAATAAAAAAGCCGTTCTTCCCTTGGAAGAGGAGAAGCGTTCTTACTCTTGGACTCTTATAGACGAAGAGTCGGGGAAGAGTGTTTTTAATGGAAAGACCGCTGCAGCCTATCTGGATAAAGCCTCAGGAGACTATATTAACGAGATAGATTTTAGTGATTTTAAAGAACCGGGACGATACTACTTGCTTATTCCGGCACTTAAAGTAAAAAGTGTCCCCTTTACCATAGGTGATGATATTTACGGTAATCTTCCCGTAGATAGTATGGCCTATTTTTATCGCAACAGATCGGGAACCCCTATAGAAGCCCAATACGCCGGCGGTGAGGAGTACGCCCGCGGCCCCGGACATCTTTCGGACAGTGAAGTGACCGGTTACAAAGGCCGGGATGGGCAGGGACAATCCTGGGTGGGAACAGAATACACCCTTGACGCATCGAAAGGCTGGTATGATGCGGGTGATGTGGGAAAATACGTGGTTAACGGGGGAATTGCCGCCTGGACCCTTATGAATACGGCGGACATACTTCCCGGCTACTATGGCGACGGTTCCCTTTCCCTTCCGGAAGGAAATAACGGCGCCCCCGATGTGCTTGACGAGGCACGTTGGGAAATGGAGTTTCTCCTGGGAATGCAGGTCCCCGAGGGGTATAAAAAAGCCGGCATGGTTCACCACAAGCTCCATGACGTCCATTGGGGCCCCATCCCCTGGCTTCCCCCTGCGGAATATGATAACGATAACGATCACAGCAATCCCAACGGTGGGCGCTATCTCATGCCTCCCAGTACGGCTGCTACTCTCAATCTTGCCGCAACAGCAGCTCAGAGTAGTCGTTTATGGGCTGATTATGATGCTGATTTTTCCTCCCGTTGCCTCGATGCTGCGGAGAAAGCCTGGAAGGCCTCCCGGGAGAATCCTCTCTTCCTTTATGGAAATATCCCCGGAGAAGGGGGGGGGAATTATGATGACAGCAATGTGGACGACGAGTATTTCTGGGCAGCCGCAGAGCTATATGCTGCAACGGGAAAAGAGGTTTATCTTGATTTTCTCAAGGCTTCCGTCTACTGGAACCAGACCAGGGAATTCAGTAAAACCGGTCCCTCTTCCATTTGGTGGGGTGGAACAGCTGCTTTGGGACGGATTACATTGGCCATGGTTGAGACCGACTTATCCGATGAGGATAGAAAGCACTTTCGCGACCAGATTATAGCTCAAGCCGACTATTACCTGAGTTTAACAGAAGAAGGCTACGGTCCTTCCTTGCCGGTAACAGGTTATGTTTGGGGTTCTAACTCCAACATGCTAAACAACAGCATACTCATAGCTTGTGCCCACCGATTTACCGGGGATGACAAGTACATGACCGGTTTAATCAGTGCCCTTGATTATCTTATGGGAATGAACGGTTTAAATTTCAGTTTCGTTTCCGGATACGGAACCAACTCACTTTCCCATCCGCTCCATCACTTCTGGGCGGATCAGCCTCATAAGGGCTTTCCCAAGGTCCCCGCCGGAGTTGTAGCGGGCGGGCCGAATGAAAATCCCTCCGATCCTACGGCCCAGGCACCGGAAGTAACATCACGGGGTATATCGAAGCGTTATGTAGACAGTTCGAAATCCTGGTCTACCAATGAGGTAGCCATTAACTGGAACTCCCCTCTGGCATGGATTTCCGCCTATGTGGACTCGGAAATAGGAAAATAGACTTCCTTGACCTGCCCGGAAGGGAGACGTACAATGGGGCATGAGTTTTCACAAAGACCGGGTCACCATTTACGACGTCGCCCGCCGGGCAGGTGTTTCACCGGCTACCGTATCACGGGTTATCAATAAACGGGGCAATGTTAGGCCCGATACGGAAAAAAAGGTTCTTACCGCTGTTAAGGAGTCCCGTTTCTCTCCCAACCAAATAGCCAGGACTCTTCCTATGAGAACATCCCGGACCATAGGTCTTGTGGCAGAATCGCTCTACACTCCCTATTTCTCCCGCTTTGCCCATGAGCTGGACTGTGCCTGCGCAGCCCGGGGCTATGCTTTAATCATAGGGCTTACCGGGAGCGATGAGGCCGATTCCCGGAGGGAACAGCAGGTTCTGGCGGATTTTGTAAAGAGACAGGTGGATGGATTTGTCATTCTGGGAGGAAGAAGCAATTTTTCCAAGGTGAGTACTTCTTTCAAAAGGGATGTGGAAGAGATTGGATCGCAACTTCCTCTTGTATTTGTTAATTGCGGTTATGGTTTTGATGACTGCTCCCATGTGGGGACCGATGAGTCGGAAGCTTTTGGTCAGGTTATGGATCACCTGCTGGAACGGGGTCACAGGCGTATTGCCCTGATTAGCGGGACTGCCGGAAAATGGACCAATGACAAAAAGATTGCCGCCTATCGGAAGAAAATGGAAGAGGCGGGGGGGCTCTATTCCCCTGGTCTCATCCGTCAGGGAATTCATACTGTGGAGAGTGGGAAGAAAAGTGCTCAAGCTCTTTTGGAAGAGGATCGGTCCATCACGGCTTTGGCATGTACTAACGACATTCTGGCTATTGGAGCTCTACAGGGAGTCACTTCTTTGGGACTTTCCGTACCGGAAGATATATCGGTCACCGGCTTTGATGATATAGAACCAGCGAGCTACCTCACTCCCGGGATCACTACTTTTGCCCAGGATTATGCCGCTTTGGCCCATGAATCCTTGGGAATTATTCTGGACAGGGCAGAGGGAGACACAGCTCCCCGTCATATTAGTCTGGAAGGTCGATTGACCCTCCGTAATTCAACAGGTTTTATAAGATCCGATTCTTAAGAAAGGGGCGCTTTTTCTATTGTGTTGTTTTTTCCTAAAAGAACTACCCATGGCTTCCATTGTTCCGCTTCTTCACGGGACATGCGGGCATAGGAGACAATTATCACCCGGTCTCCTATGCAGGCTTTGCGGGCGGCAGCTCCATTCAGGCATACTTCTCCCCGGCCGCCTTTGATGACGTAGGTCGTGAATCTCTCTCCGTTATTCAAGTTAAGAATATCCACTTTTTCATTTGGCAATAACCCGGCACTTTGAGAGAGGACAGGATCAATAGAGACGGAACCTTCATATTCCAGATTGGCGTCGGTTACTGTTGCCCTATGTAATTTTGATTTTAACATTTCTATTTGCATTTTTCGTTTCTCCTGTTCATGGTCCCTATCCGATAGATCCCCTTGAATATCAGCTCAGGTATAATGTGATCGAACAATTCTTCCCCCTGGAAGAGAGAGGAAAATCCTCCGGTGCCGATTATCAAGGGAGAGGTCTTAAAAAAGTGTTCCTTGCTCATTCTTATGACCCCCTCTTTTACAGCTCCCAGTTGCATAAGGTATATACCGGAACAAAGGGCTTCTTCCGTATTTCTCCCGCAGTAACGGGCGGGCTTCTTAATTTGAATACCGGGAAGGCGAGCGGTATTTTTTCTTAAGGACTCTTGAGCCGTATTAAAGCCGGGAAGGATAACTCCTCCTAAAAAATCTCCCTTGTCATTGACGCAATCCACTGTAGTGGCCGTTCCAAAGTCGGCAACTATTAAATTTTCCCCGGGAAAACATTCCTTCGCTCCAGCTGCAGCGGCAATTCGGTCCGGCCCGAGTTTTTCCCGGTTTTCCACCATTAAATTCAAACCGGTTTCCATAGTCCCATCCAGAAAAAACGGAACGACTCCCAGAAAATTGAGGCACCCTTCATAAAGGCATGAATGGAGAGCGGGTACAACGGAAGAACAGCTGACAGAATTTATTTCAGCCGGTTCAATCCTGTTCTTTCGAAAGTTTTTTTCAAGGAAGAGTCTCAGGTCCCGGGAATTGTTTATATCCCCTGTAGGACAAGAAAACTGGCATAGAGAAACATTATCCCGAAAGAGAGATCCGGAAAGGCGGGTATTGCCCACATCCAAAAGCATCATCATCTTAGTTGTTTCCGCTCCAGACGTCTAAAACCGCTTTGGATAAATCCGCCTTCGTTCTGCCCGTTTTTGTTGTACCATCCCGTGAGATAAGTTTAAAAAGGTGTTTCTCTCCCTCTATTTCATTCAGGTCATTGGCCAGGACATAGTCGACTATTTCGTGATTGAACAATCGTGTCACTCCTTCCTGTCTAACCGATTCGGTCTTACTTTTTGTTAATTTAAAGGCTACAGTCCTTATCCCACTGTAATGGGGTGACAGTTTATCCAGCAATTTTCCGTTTTTCTTTAAATAAAGAATCGGGGCCTCTGTAGAGGAGAGTTTCCCCTTCTTTTCGGTGGAATCTTCCCCGTTTATGCTTATTTTATCCACGGAGAAGTCGCTGACTGCTGCGGCCATAATAAGACCGTCCGGTTTATTCTCCATAGCTATAAACAGTTTTTTTTGCAGATCCTCATAGTCGGTAAATCTTACAATCGAAAGATTGTCTTGCGCCTTTGGAATTCGGGCTCTTTTAGAGGCCAGAAGCTTAACCGACGCCCCTCGTGAAAGAGCTTCTTCTGCCAGAACCGTCCCGGTTTGGCCACTGGAAAAATTACTGAGACATCTAACCCCGTCTACCGCTTCTTCACATCCCCCCGATGTAATAATGAGAGTCTTTCCTGCCAGATCCCGGTCCGCCTCCCTTCGAAAAAGGCCTTCTATCTCTTTTAAGGTATCCTCCGGTTCCCAAAGGCGTCCCTTGCCCCGGGTCCCGCAAGCCATAAGTCCCTCGCCGGTAGGAAGGATTCGGCAGCCCCAACGGGTAAGCTTTTCAAGCGATTCCTGTACGGCCCGATGGGAGAACATTTCCGAATTCATTGCCGGAGCGATCCAGACCGGTTTATGAAAGTTGTTCGCCAGAAAAAGGCCTCCAAAGAGATCATCCGCCATTCCCCCGGCTAATCTGTTAATGGTGTTGGCCGACGCGGGATAAACGAGAAGCAGGTCAGCCCAGTTTTGGGCCAGAGTGATGTGAGGGACAAAGTCAGGCTTTCCTTCCCAAAGAGAATCGTAAACTCCTTCTCCTGTCAGGCCTTCAAAGGTTGTTTTTCCCACAAAACGTTTTCCCCCGTCACTCAGACTAACCCGGACCTGGGCTCCTCTTTTTTTAAGGGACGAAACAAGTGAACAGGCTTTGTAAGCAGAGATAGATCCGCTCACGTGGATTAGTATATTCTTATCTAAGAGGGACATTGTCTATTAACCTCACTTCTTCCAGATAAACAGCTCCAAAGCGGCGCATATGGTAATCTTCGATGTAATCTACCTTAAAACCGGCTTTACTCAGATCTTTTTTAATTTTCTCTCGGGATGAGCCCGAATTGAGTAGCCCGTAAAAAGTCGGAGCCAGTTGACGTGCCTCAGAAGAGAGACGTCTGTTACGGGAGCTTAAAGCCAAGCCATCCTTCTCACGTATGAGCGGGCAGGGCACAATCTCCGTTTCAAGAAAAAAGGTTTGTGCCATTTCTTTAATGAGTAGGTACTGCTGGTAGTCTTTTTCCCCAAAGTAGGCTTTCTGTGCTCCCCCAATATTGAGAAGCTTCATAACAACTGTTAATACACCGTCGAAATGTCCCGGTCTAGCGGCACCACAAAGAATTTGAGAAAGTTTGTTTTCCCGGCAGCTATAGCGGTAATTGTCCCGGTAAAGCTCCTCATAGGCTGGGGAGAAAAGATAGTCAACCTTTAAGTCTTCAAGGATTTTGATATCTTCCTCATAGGAGGAAGGATAATTATTCAAATCTTCCCGATTATCAAACTGTGTGGGGTTAAGAAAGATACTGACTAAAGTTCGGTCATTGTCTTTAAGGGATTCTTTGAATAATGAAGCGTGCCCTTCATGTAAAGCTCCCATGGTAGGGACAAAGCCCAAGCTTAATCCCTCACTTTTGAGTTGGGAGAGTTCCTTTTTCCACTCTTTCACGGAATTGAATATTTTCATTATTTGTAGCTCTCCTTAATAGAAGGGAAGCTTCCTTCCCGAACCTCACGGCAATAATTTTCTACCCCTTTTACTATTTGAGCGGCACCATTACTAAAGGAACGAACGAATTTGGGGAGGGGTCCCCTCGTTTCTCCCAGGAGATCCTGAATCACAAGCACCTGGCCGTCCACCTCCTTTCCGGCTCCAATGCCTATTACAGGAATGGTCAGTTTTTCGGTGATCTTCTTCGCCAGAGAACGGGGAACACACTCAAGAACCAGAGCAAAGCAGCCGGCTTCCTCTAGCGACAGGGCTTCTGTAAGAATCTGTTCTGCCGCCAAAGCCTCTTTTCCCTGAACCCGATAGCCCCCCATCCCGTTAACCGACTGGGGAGTCAGCCCCAGATGGCCCATGACGGGAATACCGGCAGGTACCATCGCTTTTACTGCCTCAAGAACAACTGAATCGCCCCCTTCCAGCTTTACAGCCGAAGCCCCGGCTTTTAGGAGTTCTCCCGCCGCTGCGAGGGTTTCTTTGGGGCCTTTACGGTAGGAGAGAAAAGGGAGGTCCCCAATAAGGAATATATTCTTGTTACCCCGGCGTACCGCTGCCGTATGGGCAGCCATAAGGGGAATATCCGCTTTAAGGGTGTTGTTGAATCCGTATATCGTCATGGCTACGCTGTCACCAACCAAAACGGCATCAACCGAGGTTTCATCCAGTAGGGAAGCTGTTGTTGCGTCGTAGCAAGTTACCAGAGTGATTTTTCTCCGGTCCTGTTTATATTTAGCAAAATCGAGAATTGTCATTGTACTAATTTCCTATTAGTTAATTGAAAATGGGGTCAGAATAATAGGCCTTTTCAAAGGCCTCATAAATTCCCGCCCAAGTCTTGCCTAGGGCCGCCTTGTTCCTTTCCATCGTATTTCTGTCATTCCGAACCAAAGGGCCGCTTAATCCCTCTTTTCCAGGGCTTAAGCAGGCTGAGGTGGTCTGTCTAAGATAGGGGACCAATATTTCTGAAGGAAGATTCAGTTCATCGGAAAAGACAGAGTTAGCCTTGTGCCAGAGGAGGGTAGTGAAATTGCCGCCCATAACGCACCAGCTGTGGTAAAGAGACTTCAGTTCTTTTTTTATACGATAGTGAGGGTTTGGCCATTGGGGAAAAAGATCGCTCCATTCCGGGCAGTCCTCATCGAGTACAAAGGGAATCTGCCTATACTTTTCAAGGGAAAACAACTCTTCCGGAAAAGTCATAAGCGGATGACAGCCGCTTACTCCGTCGAAGCTGTTTGCCCCGGAGAGATGGACGACCCTTTTGCCGGAATCCTTAAAGTGCCGGGCCATTTCTTCTATGGCCCCGTCGGAAACGGCGAGGATGATAACATCGCAGGCAGCCAGCTTGGCTGCGGGAGGAGAATTGTCCTGTTTTCTGTTCCAATTTACAGAAGGAATGCGGGAAAGATGAAAATATTCCCGCAAATGGGATGCCAATCGGCCGCTGCCGACAATCCCGTAGTAATGAGTTTTCATGGTACCTGTCCTTAAAGATCAAGTCCTGAGCCATATGGCTCGCTTGTTTGAATTTTTGCTTTCCACATCATCAATGAATACGAGTCTTTAAGGGATCACGTTTCATCCGATTTAAGAAGCAGTAAAATCTTGAAGGAAAGCGGGGGATTAGTCAAGGGCTCTTTCCTTTAAGCGGAAAATCCCATAGAGCGAGTCTTCATCCTCTATCTCTTTAAATCTTTTAGGGATATACAGGCCTATTTGTTTGGGTAAATCTTGACATTTCTGTCCTATATTCGTAAATTACGATTAAGGCACAGACGGAGACGATTAAGTTCACCCCACGTCCCAGAGAGGTCTTCCGGACCGGTTATACCGGCAGGCTGGAAGAAGACTGACGCAGGAGTTCCGAAAACCCCTCCCGAGCCGCACGCCGAAAGTTCCCCTTAGACGGGAGTTGAGTAGACCGTGCCGTTACCCCGCGACAAGGGGGAGCTAAGTGCGCCGGGGAGCGAGACACTGTCTCCGGCGAATGAAGGTGGTACCGCGGAGAGCCGTTGCGTTCTTCGTCCTTTGTTAGTTTATACCAAGGACGAGGAAGGAGACGGCTCTTTTTTTGTCCTGTCGGGATGTTTGAAGAAGGCTTCAAACCCTCCCGTTGGAGGTACGTATGGCAGAACTGTCATCAAAAGAAAAGAAAAAATTGGAAAAGTTGGCCACCATGCGCCACTCCATGGCCCACGTGATGGCCGCAGGAGTAATCAAGCTTTTCCCGGAAGCGAAAATCGCCATTGGCCCGTCCATCGAAAACGGGTTCTACTACGACTTCGACTTGCCCCGTCAGCTTAATCCGGAAGACCTGGAAGTGATCACCGAAAACATGAAGGAGATCATCAAGGAGAACCACAAGATCGAGCGGGAAGAGGTCAGCCGAGCCAAAGCTCTGGAACTGTTTGCTGATCAGCCCTACAAGGTGGAGTTGATCAATGAACTCCCCGAGGACGAGGTTATCTCCCTTTACCATTTGGGCGACATTTTTACCGACCTTTGCCGGGGACCCCACGTGGAAGAAACCTCCCGGCTCAACGCTCAGGGATTCAAACTCCTCTCCATCGCCGGTGCTTATTGGCGGGGTGATGAAAAGCGTCCTATGTTGCAGAGAATCTACGCCACCGCCTTTGGCGATCCTAAACAGCTTAAGGCTCATTTGGAACATCTTGAAGAGCTGAAGAAGCGTGACCACAGAAGAATCGGTAAGGATCAGGATCTCTTTTCCCTTCATGAAGACGCCGGCCCCGGACTGGTTTACTGGCACCCCAAGGGGGGCCGGATGCGCGTGGCCATAGAGGATTTCTGGCGGGAAGAGCACTATAAAAACGGTTACGACATCGTATTTACTCCCCACGTAGGAAAGAGCTGGCTCTGGGAAACCTCGGGTCACCTGGATTTCTACAAGGAGAGCATGTACCAGCCCATGGATATGGACAAGGCCGACTACTACTGTAAGCCCATGAACTGTCCCTTCCACATTATGATGTACAACGAAGGGAAAAAGTCCTACCGCGACCTGCCCCTCCGTTGGGCCGAGCTGGGAACGGTTTACCGCTATGAAAAGTCCGGTACCCTCCACGGTTTGAGCCGAGTGCGGGGCTTTACCCAGGACGATGCCCACATCTTCTGTACTCCCGCCCAGATGGATGATGAGATCTCCGAAGTACTCCGATTCAGCCTGTACATGCTCAAGAGCTTCGGATTCCAGGAAATCTCAGCCTACCTCAGTACTCGACCGGAAGGTAAGTGCGTAGGTGAGGAGGCCGATTGGAATTCAGCCCAGGAAGCCCTCCAGGCGGCTATTGAGAAGGAAGGACTGGACTTCAAGGTGGACGAAGGAGGTGGCGCTTTCTACGGACCCAAGATCGACCTCAAGGTAAAGGATACCATGGGCCGTGAGTGGCAGCTTTCCACTATTCAGTTTGACTTTAATCTGCCCGAACGTTTCGACATGACCTTTGTGGACACCGACGGTAAGGAAAAGCGACCCTACATGGTTCACCGGGCTCTACTCGGTTCTATTGAGCGGTTCTTTAGCGTGATGCTGGAAAACTACGGCGGGGCTTATCCCGTTTGGCTCTGTCCCATTCAGGTTCAGGTAATTCCCGTGGGCCACAACTTTGACGATTATGCTAATGATGTTTGGAAGAAGATGCGTGCCGCCGGTTTTAGGGCGGAGAAAGATCTGGGCGACGACAGAATGAACGCCAAGATCCGGGAAGCTCAGAATCAGAAAATCCCCTACATGGTAGTTCTGGGAGCCAAAGAGCAGGAAGAGGGCAAGGTGAGTATCCGAACCCGATCGGGCGAACAGATTAACGGTCTGACCCTGGATGAGGCTATCAAGCTGATTCAGGAAAAGATTGACGCCAAGGAGATGCCCTAAGGCTTTATGAATGAAGGTTCTCCCTATGGGTGGCTGGTTTTTGCCGCCCTGGGTTTAGGATTGTTCCTGTCCTCTCTGGTCAGGAAAGACCGCAGCCGGCTCTGGCTTATGGCGGGATTCTCCCTTTTTATCCTTGCCCTGGGGGGAGCCTTCATTTTTACCGACTTTATTGTTCCCGGTTTCGTGGTAGACCGGCTGCTTCCTTTCTATATCCCCCTAACCCTGTTTTTCTTTGCCGCTTCCTGGCGATTGGCCGTTCTGGGCCCTTTTCTTATCTTTTTGGGATCACTCATACCTATTATTTGGGGTTCTTCGGGAAATTACGCCGTTGAGAAGGGGATCTATCCTGTAAAAATTACCTGTTTCCCCGCAACGGCGGACGGGCGCAGTTACAATGTGGTTTATGCCGACGGCCGGGAGTCCACCGTGAGCGGCTGTGGGGATTATCTTGTAATAGAACGGGTGAATTGGGATTGGCGACTCTTCTTTATGACCCAGCGGGAATATCCCCTGGGATTTTCCGAACCGCCTCGCAATGATGACTCCCTGGTTATGGAGTTACAACCGGTCCCACTTACCCTTGATCAACCCAAAATCAGCGACCGGCCGGGAATGTGGCTCAGTTCCACCATGATCGGACCGATTCGTGAAGAGCCTTTTTATACCTGGTGGCTCGTGCGGGACGGGCATGGGGAGTTGGTTTTGACATCGTTGAATCCCGGGGTTTTGGAATAGGGGCTTATGTTTTATACGGGCAAACAGTGGGATGAGGATGCTCAGCTCTATTACTTCAATGCTCGGTGGTATGATCCGGAGACGGCCAGGTTTATGACTGAGGACCCGATTAAGGACGGGATGTTGTGGTTTGCTTATTGTGGGAATAATCCTTTGAAATATACTGACCCGACTGGGCTTGAGACTGATGCTGACAGTGATGATCCCTATGCAATGGGGGAATCTAATATTGATGATACGGATGATCCGACTCCTACAAATCCTGATTCTGATGCTATTAATTATAATGAATTTGATGGGCCAATAGTTGAGCTGACTCCTTTTGATCCAAAAGATGATCACTGTGATATAAATTCTTGGAATCAAGCAATTGAACAAGGTTATGACCCAAGAACACCTAGTGGAGAGTCGTGGGATGGGAATATATTAACCGCAGATGATATTGCATCACTTTATCCTAATAAAGCTGATAAGCCACCTGAAGGAACAGCAGGATATGGCTTTATTGATAATAATGGTGATAAAGTTGTAGATCATGTAATGTTTTATGACAATACGGATATAGATGCTAATAAGTACACGGCTTATGATAGTGATGGTAAAGAAGACCAGTTTGAAAATACATGGGATATGAGTGGAACTACTGTTGAAAACGGCACTTTTGCTCCATTAGATGAACTTGATGAATGGTTCAGGATATAAATTATGAAAAAAATAGCTCTTATGATTATTATGTGCATCTCATTTTTCTCTTTTGCTGAAGATGTAAAGTTAGAATATCATTTCTCTGATGGTTCAATAGAAGTTAAAACTGTTAATTCAAATTTAGATGAATTGTACATTTACAAAACGAATACAACGAAGGTTCTTGGACTCGATCAGTTAAAAAATTTAAACACTATTATTATAAATAGAGCGCACTATTTAAAAGACTATTCTTTTCTCTCAGATGCTAAAAACCTTGAAGTTCTGGTTCTCATTTTTGCAGAAACGAATAGTTTTGAATTTCTAACAGATTTAGAGCAATTGAAAGCATTGATTGTTCAGTCTTCAAAAATAAATAATTATGATATTGATCTTTCTAATAATAATGTCATGGAATACTTAGAGCTTTCTAATTGTAATTTATTAGAGCCACTAAACATTACAGGTTTTCCTTGTTCTTTAAGTTTGATTAATTATGCATATAATTCAATTTCAGATTTTTTCCCTGATAGCTGTAATTGTTATGATTTAATTCTAAGTGGGAATCCTATTGCTGAACATATTGTAAACGATCATGTTATCACTAGCAGTGAATCTAGTATTATACCAGATCAATATCGTCGGTTTTTACAATGATATGATTTTTTTCTATGAAGAATGTAAAAGTAACGATGCTGTTGAAGCTGAACCATCATTCTGCTGGTCAGCTTAATTTTTCGTTACTCCCCCCCCAAAAAAAAAGCCCCGAACCGACCGGCCCGGGGCTCATCCTCACTTAAGAGTCTTATTTACACATCTCGAAAATCTTAACGATCTCATCCTTGGTTACAGGACGGGGACCGGGAGTTGTGTTGGGTTCGGGACCTTTGAACATACGTACAACATCGTCGGCCATCTTTTCGAACTGGTCGGCGGGGATGTTTACGTCGGACAGGGTAAGGTAGGAGTCGGTAGCCTTAAGCCATTCAACAACCTTGGGAGCCAGCATTTTTGCTGCCTTCGCATCGTCCTGCTCGGTTACACCGAAACATCTTCTGGCAAGTTTAGCCCAACGTGCGGGAAGAACATCGGCCATCAGCTCCAGGTAGGGAGGAATTACGATGGTCATACCTCTACCGTGGGGCAGGTCGTAGATGGCGGAGAGGGGCATTTCCACGGAGTGCATGGGAATACAACCTGTTCGGCCAAGAGCCTGGATTCCGGACCATCCGAAAATGGAACAGAGAGCCAGCTGACCACGAACTTCGGTGTTCTTGGGATCTTTAAGGATCAGGTCAAAGTTGTCTTTGAGACAGAGGATCATACCTTCGGTCTGTCTATCGGCAAACTCGGACTCAGCGTGGCTGGAGAGGTAGTGCTCGATCAGGTGAGAGAAGATATCTACACAGCTGTCCTTAGTAATGCTTTCGGGAAGGGAAGTGAGGATCTCAGGGTCAACGATAGCCACTTTGGGGAATCGGTATTCAGAACGGGAGAAGCTCTTTTCTTTTGTTTCACCGTTGGTAAGTACACCACCGGCGTTACATTCGGAACCGGAAGCAGATACGGTGGGGATGGAGATGATGGGGTAAGCACCGGTGTACTGACGCTGCTCTCTGTCTCCGAGTACTACGTAATCCCAGCAGGAACCACCGGAGTAGGCACAACCGGCAATGTATTTGGAACCGTCAATTACGGAACCGCCTCCCAGGGCGATAACCAGGTCACAACCTTCGGCATTGAACTGCTCGATGGCTTTGTCGATGGTCTGGGAACGGGGATTGGGCTCGATACCGGTGAAGAGTACGTAGTCTACGCCGGCAGCTTTAAGGGAAGCCTCAACTTTTTCGATGATGGGGTCAAGGAACCCGCCCTTGGCGTAAGTGGCAACCATGGCCTTCTTACCATATGCTTTGGCGATTTCGCCTACTTCGTTTATTCTGCCTTCACCATAGGTGAGTTTGGTGGGAAAATTCCACTGAAAAGGAGTCATATAAATACCTCTCGATTAATTATGTAATTATGATAGGGAAACTAAGGAAGGGTGTCAATCTGTGGAACAGGCCCTACATATCAAAAAAGTAGTCCGAATCGGTCCATTCTTCCACCGGTTTCTCACCTTCATTTATCGAATGGGCGTATGAAACGGTGTCAACCTTACTAAAACGGGAGATCTGCTTTTCCAGGTCGGCAATCTCCTGCTCCCAGTACTCCCGGGTCCCCCAATGGGGAAAGGTATGCCGGAAGGCGGGATCGTCGTGCCTTTTGGCAATCCAGCCCGCATAATAGACCATTCTCAAGGCTCTGAGGGGTTCAATCAGCTTAAGCTCCCTCCTGTCAAAGGCCAAAAAGGTTTCATAACCCTCAAGAAGGTATTCCAGACGCTGGCCGTAGTCATCGCCCCCCAGAAGCATCCAGATGTCCTGGACAGCCGGGCCGCTCAGGGCATCATCAAAATCAAGGAAGAAACAGCGCTCCCCATTAAAGAGAAGGTTTCCCACATGACAGTCCCCGTGGAGGGTTTGGTGGGTGAGGGAGGCACTTAATTCGTCGTATTTATTACCGGCCTCACGGGCCAATTGGGAAAATCGGCTTTTAAGGTGGGGCTCCATCTCCAATTTATCAATGGCCTCCAGAGGTTCAATCACCATGCGGTGTAAATCCAGCTTTGGTCGGTGTTGAAATTTAAGAGACTTTCCGGCAAGGTGAATCCGTCCCAGGTAACGTCCCAGCATTTTAAGCTGCTCATTACTGAACTCATCGGTTTGACGGCCTCCGGTTCGGGGCCATAGGGCAAAGAATATTCCTTCTGCTTCACCAATGGTACCGCCGGCGGGTAAGGTCAAAGGAGCGCAGACGGGAATCTCTTCTGCTGCCAGGAGGGCGAGAAAACGGTGCTCCTCTTCTATCTGTTCACGGGACCAGCGGCCGGGACGGTAAAATTTTGCCACCACATGGCTCCCGTCCTCCATTCCCAGGTCGTAAACGCGGTTTTCCAGACTGTTGAGCTGCAGGGAAGAGCCGTCGGGCTTCAAACCGGCCTGCTCAACCGCTTCCATCACAACAAAAGGGGTCAGATCATAGAAAAAATGGCTTCGGTCCAACTATTTCCCCGTAAGTTCCACAAAATTATCGCCGATTTTGACGATGCCTTCCTTATACATAACACCAACAGTCTTTTTAAACATCTTTTTGCTCATCTGAAAGGTGGCTTTGATATCTTCGGGAGAGCTTTTATCTCCCAGGGCCACCCGACCGCCCCGGCCTTTTAGCACTTTAAGAATTTTCTCTCGCGTATCATCAACGGCCCCGCGAAAACCCTGCTTTTGCAAGGCCGCATCGATTTTTCCGTCTTCCCGGACTTTCTTTACATAGCCCCGTTTTTCATCACCCCTTTTCAAGGGTTCGAATATTTCGTTGGCGTAAACCATGCCGGGGTAACTGTCATTTACAATGACCCGGGCGCCCCGTTCGTTTATTTCCCATATCAAAAGGTCCACTTCGTCATTTTCTTCCAGCTCGGCCGTGTCATTTTCTTCCAGCTCTCGGCTAAATTTCTCCGTGGCAATCACGCTGTTATCTTCCACATCGGGAATGAGCTTAACCACAATCTGGTCGCCCTCTTCAAAATCACTGCGGTAAAAGCGCTTGGGAAGAAAAAGGTCCCGGCCCAATCCCCAGTCAAGAAAAGCACCGTATTCCTGTTTTTTTCGTACCTTGAAGCTCCCGAAACCTCCCATAACGGCGGGAGCCACTTCGGTGGTCGCCTTAAGGAGGCCGTCCCGTCCCCGGTAGATGTAAACCTCAATGTAGTCACCCTGATCCGCCCCGTCGGGCATCTCCTGGGAGGGGAGAAAGACAGTTTCGCTGCCCCCGTCCAGGTAGCAACCGTTGATTTTCACTGTTAATATTTGTAATTCGTTGTATTCGGCAATTTTAAGCATAATATCCTCATAACTATCTTCCTTCATATTTGAAAAGAACTCAATCCCCCCTGTAAACATTCCGAAAAAGTATGTATAGTCAAATTGGGAGTAATTAATCCATGTCAACTGTTCTAGTTATCAACTCAATCAAGCGGAATGAGTGGGCAAACAAGGCCTTTTCCTCGGGGGATGGGGTTAATTCCCGTTTGGAGAATTACCTGGGCTCCTTTCCTTCCCTCAAAACCATAGAACTGGTCGCTCCCGGCACTGCGGGATGTTTCCCCATGGCCGAATCTCTGGAATGCCCCGATAACTGCGCCTCCCTGGTTGCCGCATTCAAGGAGATCTTTACCAATCACAGTCGGATTATTTACTTCTGGTCCGACACGCCCTTCCTCGATTCAGCCTTAACAAATGAACTCATCGATCACCACCATAAATACCTGTCTCAGTATAGTTTTAGCGACGGGTGGCCCCTGGGACTCACTCCGGAAATATTGGAAAAGAGCGCTTTGGAAAAACTGGACCTTCTGAGCCGGGGCGTGACCGATCCTATTAAGCGGGACTCCCTTTTTAGCCTGATTCAAAAGGATATCAATGCCTTTGACCTGGAAACTCTCATAGCTCCGGTAGATTTTCGTTTGTTAAGACTGACTTTAGCCGCCGACAGTAAGCGGAACTGTCTTCTTCTGGATCGATTGGACCGGGCGGGGCTGACTTCGGGGGCTTCTTTGGCAGAAAAACTCCTCGTTAATCAGGATCTCCTCAGAACTCTTCCGGCATTCTACCAATTCCAGATTAGCTCTAAACGCCTTCAGCTACCTTCATACCTTCCCAAACCGGAATTTACCGATAAGGACGAACTCCTTTCCCGGGAGGACTTCCAAACAATGATTGAAAAGGCCTCTCGCCTGTCGGGGGACGGGGTTATTTCCCTCTCCTATTGGGGTGAGCCTTCCACCCATCCCCAAATTGTTGAACTTATGGAAGATGTTCTTAAGTTCGAAGATTTTCGTCTCCTAATAGAAACAAGCGGTCTTGGGTGGAATAAAGAGGTCCTTCGTTCTCTTATAGAAAAGGAAGGGGATCGAATCGACTGGGTGGTAGAGCTGGATGCCCTCGACCCGGCTCTTTATAAGAGTTTACGGGGTGAAGGACAGGTCGAAGTCCTGGACTTTATTAATTTCCTCGGCGAAGTATGCCCGGATAAGCTTTATGTGCAAACCACTCGTATGGCAGAGAACGAAGACTACCTGGAAGCTCTCTATCAGGCCTGGAAAGAGAAACCGGGGCAGCTTATCATAAAAAAATACGATCACTTTTGCGGTACCCTGCCGCCACGAAAGGTAACCGAACTGGCTCCCTGGGATAGAAATCCCTGCTGGCATATAAAACGGGACTTCTCCGTTCTTCTTGATGGTACGGTTCTTTCCTGTCCCGAGAGACTGGACCGGGAGAACCCTATGGGAAACCTCCTTAAGGAAGAGATAGAACCTGTATGGGAACGGGGCAACGAGCTCTATGGAAATCACCTCAAAGGGAATTATCCCTCCTATTGTACAAAATGCGATGAATACTACACCTATAACTTTTGAACGTAACGATATGGAATATACCCTCATAGGAGGGGCCGAAAAAAGCAGCCGTCCCATGGAGCCGGAGGGTTTTTCCATTCTCCTTCTGCCCAGGGGAGGAAAACCGTTCCGCCGGGAACTTTTAGCCGAGCTGGATAAACTCAACTGTCTGGAAATCATTTCTGTGGAAGTAGGGGACGGCTCTGTTAAATCGGACGATCGGGGCAGTACCAAAAGCAATATCTACACCCTGCGCATAAAGGGGAATCCTTCCTCCGGGGATATTATTAATGTGGGCATAAAAGAAGCTTCGGGAAAGTTTGTCTTTGTTCTCTGGAGTGATATGATTCTTCCCGGAGATAAAATCTCCTCCCGGGTATTTGAGAAAATCAACGAAAGAAACAATTTTTGTACCGTTCCCTTTCTTTCGGACGGGGAAAAGAGTCTCCCCGCCTGCGCCGTTCCTTTGATGAACAGCCAAAAGGAGGTGGATATCGTTTTTCATGACGACATCAGCCAGGGAAGCCGAACCCTATTTCCTTACGATTTCTGCGGGATTTACCAGCGTGAGAAATTTATCTCCCTGGGGGGCTATGACCATAAAATATCCAATCCCTATTGGCAGCTCCTGGATTTGGGTTTTCGTGCCGCCCTGTGGGGAGAGATTATTCCTTTTCAGGAAGCTTTAAAAATTTCCTATCAGGGAGAAATCCTTACCCTCGACATCACTCCGGACAAAAATTACGGACGATTCTTTCTTAAAAACCAGGCGGTGGTGGTAAAGTATGGCATGGGCCGATTGCCGGGCTACCGTCTTTTCTCCTTACTGGCCAAGAGCCGGGGAAACGGGCTCGATACCTATAGGGAATTCAGCTTTATTCGCTCCTGGGTTAAACAGAACCGAAAGAGGTTCAAGTGGGATGTGGACCGCCTCCTCTCCCAATGGAAGCAATCATGACAGGACTATTTCTTCAATGCCGCCTCGATTCTTCCCGTCTCCCCCGTAAAGCACTGCTTCCCCTGGGAGGAGTTCCCCTTATCGAACGTGTGATGGAAGCCCTCGAGGCCGTTCAGGTGGACGTAAAAGTTCTCCTTACCTCGGAAGACTCCTATGAGGGCCTGAAGGATAGCGCCGAACGGAAGGGTTTTGAGATTTTTGCCGGTCCTAAGGAAGATGTTCTCGCCCGCTATCTTCTGGCGTCCGAAAAATACGGGGTCGAGCAAATTGTTCGCGCCACCGGTGATAACCCCTATGTTTCCGCCCTTTTGGCAAATCGTATCCTTCTTTCCCATCTTGAACGGAAGGCCGACTACTCCGGTTTCCTGGGCATGCCCCTCGGAACGGGCGTGGAAGTTCTCAAGACGGCTGCTCTTAGAATCACTGCTCAGGAGACAGAGGAGAGCTACGATCACGAGCATGTGGCCCCCTATCTTTATAATAATCCCAAGAGGTTCATCATAAACCGGCCCGATATCAGTGAGGAATTCGGCTTTAGCCACAGAAAAATCTCCGTAGACACACCGGACGATCTTGCGCTGGCCGAAAGAATTTTTCTGGAGTCGGGAAAAATCTTCCCCCTGGAAATTGACGGTCTTATGGAGTGGATCAAAAAGGACGAAACGCCTTGACCAATCTCATTATACCCTCTGTCCGCAAAAGTAACGGGACGGGGCACCTTAAACGCTGTATTCTCCTGGCGGAACAATTGGTAGAGCAGGGGGACAGTTGTGAATTTTATCTGTCCCTCAATGATAGCGAACTGCAAGATTTTAAAGCCCGATTTGCCGGATTAAATCAGTTTTCTCTCCACAACTCCCGAGCCGATATGAAGCTGACTCCGGACCGGATCATCATGGATAACCGGGAAACCTCCTATGAACTGTGGGCCGAGTGGGAAGATCTTGCCCCCCTTATTTTCCTTGATGAGGGAGGGGAGGCCCGTAATTATGCTTCCTATCTAATCGATTCCTTGCCCCATCTGGCAAAGGGAGAGGCCAATATTAAGGGGAGTCCCCTGTTTGATAGCTACACCGATTTGCAGGAGAGGGGAAAAGGGACATCTCTCCTGATAAGTTTTGGCGGCGAAGACCCGGCGGAGCTAACCGAACCTACCGTACGGGAAATCCTCAAGACAACCTCCCATCAAGCAGAAGATCTCATCGTTGTCCAGGGCCCCATGGCTAAGGATTTTACCCTCCCGGTCGGTGTCAGACTGGTTAAAAATCCCCCAAACCTGGCCCCTCTCTTCAAGGAGTCCAAACTGGTCATTACTTCCTTTGGTTTGACTCCCTATGAGGCGGAAAGGGCCGGCGTTCCTGTTATTTTGATCAATCCCGCAGAGGTACACGAGAAAGTTTCACCCATGGGGGGATTTCGTTCCCTGGGAATAGGTCAAAAGGGTATTTCAAAGATAGGGGCTTTTTTTAAGGAGGGCAGAATGCCTTCTCTTAGTGGCGAAAACAGAGATCTTCCTTTAGTGGCTTCTCTCATCTCCCGGTTGGGGGACGCTCCTCAAGCCCACTGCCCCTTGTGCGGAAAGAGGGCGAATCCCGTAATAAAACGTTTTTCCGACCGCAGCTTCTACCATTGCGGTGATTGTGACAATTACTATTTGGTAAACTGGAACAGGGAAGAGGAAGTTTACGATCGGGATTACTTTTTTGATAAATACAAGGCCCAATATGGGAAAACCTATCTGGACGATTTTAATAATATCAAGCGGGTCAGTAAGGTCCGCCTGGCTGAAGTTAAAGCCTTCCTTAAGGTAAACAAGGATAATCCTCCTTTATTAACCGATTTAGGCTGCGCTTTTGGTCCCTTTCTCGCTGCTGCACAGGAAGAGGGCTTTCAATGCCGGGGCGTGGAGATTAATGATGACGGGGCGGCATGGATTGAAGAAAATCTCAAGATTCCTGTAATTCGCGGTTCCCTGGAAGATGAGAATGTGATTCATCGTCTTAGGGAGACTCCCGGTGATGTGACAACCCTCTGGTATGTCATAGAACATTTTGGGGCCCAGAAAGAGCTGTTGGGAAATATTAACAAAAGCCTTAAAATAGGCGGTGTCCTGGCCTTTGGGACCCCTTCGGGCAAGGGCATTTCGGCCCGGAAAAGCTTGTTTGCCTTTCTTGAGGCCAGTCCGGCCGACCACTATGTCATTTATACCCCTCGGGGAGCCCGAAAAATCCTTTCCCGTCATGGTTTTAAAGTTTTAAAAGTAAAAAGTGTGGGACACCATCCGGAACGTTTTGCTTCATGGGTTGGAAAAAAAGGCTCTTTTACCTATAATGCGCTTATGCTGATTAGCCGATGGTTTTCTCTGGGCGACAGCCTGGAAATTTATGCCGTAAAAACAGCGGAGCAAGGAGTCATCCAATGAAGCATGTGATGATATTGGGAGCGGGAATTATGCAGATACCCGCCCTGGAAATAGCCCGGGAAATGGGTTGGAAGACCTTTTGTGTAGACCGGGATGCCGACGCTCCCGCCGTTCCTCTATGTGATCATTTTCTTCCTATAGACCTTAAAGACCGAGTGGGTTTGGCCAAGGCAGCCATTGCCTACAAGGAAAAATACGGCCTCGACGGTGTTATGACGGTGGGAACCGATTTTTCTCCCTCCGTTGCCTGGGTAGCAGAGAAAGCGGGCCTCCCGGGAATCCCCTTTCAGACAGCCCTTGATGCCTCGGACAAGGTAAGAATGCGTGCCAAATTCGAAGAAGCCGGTCTACCTTCCCCGGGGTATATAGAAATGTCCCCCGAAATGGGCCCTCTTACTCCTCTGGAAACACTCTCATTCCCCCTGGTTGTTAAGCCGGTGGATAATATGGGTGCCCGCGGTGTTCGTAGAGTTGATAATGAGGCTGAACTGATTGAAGCTATTGGAAAGGCAATCACCTTTTCCCGTTCGGACAGAGCCATTGTGGAAGAGTTTCTCGAAGGGGATGAATTCAGTATTGATGCTTTAGTCTATAATGGTAAAGTGGAAATCTACGGCATCGCGGACAGGCATATTTACTTTCCTCCCTATTTTATAGAGATGGGACATACCATTCCCTCCATTGCCGATGAAGAAACTCTTCGGGTAATCATCGAGACCTTCAAAGAGGCCGTCAAAGCTGTGGGAATAGAAAACGGTGCAGCCAAGGGTGATATCAAGTTTTCCCGGGGAAAAGCCTGGATCGGTGAAATAGCCGCCCGTCTTTCCGGAGGATTTATGTCCGGATGGACCTATCCTTACTGTTCCGGCCGCAGTGCTGTAAGAGAGGCTTTAAAAATCTGTACCGGAATGGAACCGGATTTTAATGTGAAAGTAGAAGATCGTTATACGGCGGAAAGAGCTTTTATTTCCATCCCCGGAAAGATTGGTTCTCTGGAGAATCTGGAGACGGCTCACAAAATGCAGTTGGTTAAGGATCTTTTTATTCTCAAGGATGAAGGGGATGAGGTAGACTTCCCTCGCAATAATGTAGAAAAAGTTGGTAATGTCATTGCCAGCGGTAAGGATCGTACGCGCGCTGTTAATGCGGCGGAACGGGCGGCTCGTTCTATTTTTGTCAGACTGGAAAGAAACAATCCAAAGACTGCGGAGTATTTGGGGAGCCTGGAAGAGTTCCCCCCTGCCGCTTTCTCGGAGAAATCCGAGGCCCTTACCAAGTTGGCGGAGCAGTATGGTCCTGCCGATTTTGCTAACTTGCCCTTTGACGAATGGGAAGCTGTACAGGTCCCAAAGGATATCATCTCTCCCGACGCGGCGGATTGGCAGGGCCGGAAAGTTTCCGAAGTATTTAAAACGGTAACGGGGGAGTTTAAGCTTGAAAAGGGAGAGGCCAGCCTCTTCTCATACTATTTCTGGACGGCCCTTTTGCGAGGATCCCTTCAGGGAGCTACCTGGTTCCTCGAATCAATCAAGGAGAAATAAACTATGTTAAATAAAATAAAGGGATTTTCCCTTACCACGAAAAATATAGCTATCATATTGGGAGCTGTGTTCTCTTTTAGTCTTCTTCTTTTTCTGGTCTTCGGACCGGATAAAAAGCGGGTTATGTTATTCTTTCCCCAGGATGACTATAATGCAGTATCCGGGGATTTGCATATTATTCCTCGGAAACACAGTAGAGAAGAAAGTATGAAAGCTCTTTTGGCTGAGGCGCTACTCGAACCCTATGACTATCATTTGAATGAAACCGTGCCGGAAGGTGTCGTAATTAATTCCCTCATCTATGATAAGGAGAAGGAAGTTCTTTATGTAGACCTTTCTCTGGAACTGCTTGATTTGTCGGAAAGTCATTCATCAGAGATTGACGGTGACCGAATGCTGGCCATTCTCGAAAAGAACCTTCGTTTCAATTTTTCCTATCTGGAACAAGTTCTATTCACTATTGACGGCGAGGTTCCCCATTCCTACGTGTTCAGGGACACACAAATATAAAAAGCCCCTTGGATGAATACAAAAAAAATCAAAAAGGGCAAAAAAAAAAATAATTCGTTGACAAACCTATTGGTGTAAGTATAATTTGAGTTAGTAGATTTTTACGTCAAATTAAAAGGAGTTAATTAATGAAGAGGTTTATAGTTGTCCTATTAGTGCTTACGTTAATGACTTCTGCTGTATTTGCCAAGGAAGATATCCTTATCGACTTTTCCATGCTTACAGCAGATGACACAGGCCAGAACCCCGCTACGATAATGGATTATGGTAGTGAAGCAGGTACACGCTATTCTGAAGATGAAAAATCAAAGATGGTTTCTTCTCTATATATTGAGAATTGGGAAGTAGAGTTGACTTCATCTTCCCGAACTGTACTGAACGACCGTCTTTCCTACGTGAAGGAAGTTTCCGTACCTGAAGGTGCGATCAATTTCCCCGGTGAAACTGTTATCGGTATTAGAATCCACTATCCCGAGCAGAGTTTCAATTCTTACGGTTTTGTAAAACCCCCCTTTGAGATTCCCGCTTATGCTACTCATCCCGGTGATGAAGAAGCCAGTGTGGGTAATCAGTTTAACGGGTACGGTGTACTTAAGAATGTGGGAGTTATTAAAAGTGTTTCCATCAATGTTAAGGGTATGAATTTCGATCAGGGTATTGCTGTTGTCCTGAGAGATGAACAGGAAGGAAGAATTAACGTTCCTTTCGGTTACCTCAATTTCGAGGGATGGAAAGAACTTGTTTGGGAAAACCCGAACTATATCACTGAAGTAAGAAACAGAGAAATGAGACGATCCGCTCTCTATCCCACAATGGCACCTTCCATTACTTTCGAAAGTATTGATTTTTACAAGGATGCCATGATGGATGGGGGTGACTTTATCGCCTATGTTAAGGATATTAGTGTAGCCTATGACTTAGCTGTTCTTGAAAATGTTGATGAAGAAATTGATGACGAAGCCGTATGGGGTATTCTTGCCGACAGGGAAGAAGAACGCCGTAAAAATGAGATTAAAAGACTTGGTAATCTCCAGGTGCTTCGTTACATCGAACAGCAGAAAATGCATGTTGACGGTGACGGCGTAACAACCAGTGGTGATGCAACTACCGCTGAATAAGAAATCTACTGATTACATTTAATGTAAATGCCCCCTGGAGACAGGGGGCTTTTTTGGTTTATAAACTTCCTTCATTAAAAAATTAAAAAAAAGGATGCAATCTTAATGAAAATTGTTTAGAATTAGGGCAACAGAAAAATTCTAACCAAAAGCAGGTATGATATGAGTGATTATTTTGATCCGAATAACGAAGAATTGCTAAACGATTTTTTTATTGAGGCAACTCAGCAGATAGAATTGCTTGAACAAAATATTCTCGCTATTGAGAGTAATCCCGGTGATAAGGAAGCGATTGATGAAATATTTCGGGCCGCACATACCTTAAAAGGATCATCTGCCACAGTTCAAATGGAAGAACTTACCGGCTTCACTCATATTGTAGAAGACTTACTTGACGAAATACGAAGCGATAAGGTTGTGATTACAGAAGGAGTTGTAGATGTTCTTCTTAACTCAATCGACACCATTAAAAGTATGATCTCCGAAAGACAGGATGGATCTGTTTTCGATGAGGATATTAGTGGACTTAAAGATAGGTTAAAGGCATTTTTAGGTGGAGGAACTCCCGCCGCCGTCACTACACCCGAAGCTTCAGCGACTAAGGATGAACCCGAACTAAATGATGTCTCAACTTCAGTATCTGAATATGAGATGCTTGAATTAAAAGAAGCCGCCGGTGACGGTAAAGTTTATCAAGTCAGTGTATCCTTTGATGAATCTAACCCAATGAACAGTGTAGGGGGGATACAGGTCTTTGCCCGTTTGAAAGACAAAGGTTCCATACTCAAAACCATTCCTGATTTTGAAAAACTTTATGAAGATCAGTATTGGGCCGTTGTTGAGTATTTTGTTGCTACGGAGAACTCAGAAGAGGATCTTAAAGTGGCTGCAACGATAAGTGATGTAACCACAAATGTTACCGTTTCCGACCTTGACGGTGAAGATATAAAAGTCTTTGAGAAAGAGGAAGTTACGGTATCCGTACCGGCAAGTACTCCCGTCGAGAAAAAAGCAAGTGTGTCCAAAGAGGTCGTGGAAAGTACAGAAGAAAAGTCTATAGAAAATATTCAGGAAGAGATTGAAGAAGCGCAGGCCGAAGCGGCGGTTCAAAAGAAGCCTGTTCCCAAGAAAAAATCAAAGGCCGCTTCATCGTCCATTTTAAGAGTCGACAGCAAACGAATTGATAACCTTCTTAACCTCGTTTCTGAAGCCGTTATTAACAAAGCCTCTTTTAATCAAATTAGTAATCAGTTTGTTGATATCACAACAGAATTAAGTGTTGCCGAAAATGAGTATAAGGAAAGATTAAAGACTCTTTTTGAAAATATTCCCCAGATCTTGGAAAAGGTTCAGAAAGGGGAGTCACCCGCTGAATTGCGAGATGATTTATCCAATCAGTACGAAGATCTTTTTGCCGTATTTGACAGTTTTGATTCGAAACTCAAGACAACATTGGGTGTTTTTAAGAATACGGCGGCAAACCTCGGTCGAAATACGGGAGATTTGCATGAGGGTATCCTGAGGATTCGAATGGTACCGATTAATCAAATCTTTTCACGATTTCCCCGTCTGGTTCGGGACCTTTGTAAATCACTTGATAAGAAGGTTGACTTGGTCATTGAAGGGGAGGATACGGAACTTGATAAGTCTGTGACCGAACAGTTGCTTGATCCTTTGATGCACTGTATAAGAAACTCTCTGGACCACGGAATTGAACATCCCGAAGAAAGAACCGAAGCCGGTAAGGATGAAATGGGGACTCTGTTTCTCAAAGCCAGTAATGAGGGAAATATGATTGTCATCGAAGTTTCCGATGACGGTGCCGGTATAAATCCCGAAAGAATAAGGACAAAAGCGATTGAGAGAGGCGTCATTCATCCCGGCAAATCTCTTACCGATGCGGATGTTTACAACCTGATTTTTGAACCGGGTTTTTCTACAGCCAAGACGGTAACCAACGTTTCCGGTCGAGGTGTAGGGCTTGATGTTGTTAAAAAGGAAATAGAGAAGCTTAACGGTTCGGTTAGTGTTGATTCCGAATTGGGGAAAGGCACCAAGTTTACGATTAAGCTTCCTTTGACTTTGGCTATCGTCCAGGGACTTCTTGTTAGGGTAGGTACGGAAATCTATGCTATTCCCATTACTTCCGTAATAGAGAGCCACAGAATTAAACCGGATGATATTAAGATCATCGATAATTACGAAGTTTTTAATGTGAGAAGTGATGTTATCTCCCTTCTTCGACTGGATAAGTTATTTAGAATACCTTCTGAGTCGGACAAGGAGCATCTCTTTGTTGTTATCGTTGGATCGGGCGATAAGAAAATGGGACTTGTGGTCGATTCCCTGATCGGGGAAGAAGATGTTGTTATCAAGCCCTTGAAGGACAGATATACTAATTCGCCAGGTATTGCCGGTGCGACCATTTTGGGAGACGGTACTGTCTCGCTGATTATTGATGTTAGTCAGCTTCTGGATCTTGGGGTTAAGAGAGCCCAGGAAAATCGTCAGCAGAATGCCTTAACCTTTCGATAGAGGAGACCTTGGATGGATAATTTGACTATGGAACAGCAACAGGTTGTAGAGGAAAAAAGCAATGTGGCCAATGTAGATTTTCGCATGGTTACTTTTACTTTAGCCGGCAGGGACTATGCCATTGATATCATGAAGGTAAAGGAAATTTCCAAGGATAATAAATTTACCTATGTTCCCAATGCGGCTCCCTTCGTCGTCGGGGTATATAATCTGCGGGGAGACATAATTTCTGTTATAGATTTGCGTGTCTTCTTCAACCAGATGAATTCCCACGACAGGAGTACCGCAAGAGATCTTGAGAATATGATAATTCTCCGTTTGGAAGATCATACTATAGCCGTAATTGTCGATACAATTGATAAGGTAGTTGGAATTCCTTCCGAAACCATTCAGCCTCCCCATCCGCTTTTTGGTGATATAAATGTCAAATATATATCCGGGATTGTCGAGTCGGAAAATAAGCTCTATGTAATCCTCGATGTAGAAAGAATTTTCAATTCGGAAGAAACGGATAGTCTGGAACCGGCTAGTATGCCCGTTGTTGCCGATATTCCCGTCGCTGCAGAAGTCGTAGGTAATGAATCGGAAGATGAACTTAATATTAAGTTTATTTCCGAATCCCTTGCTACGTTCAACAAGATGCACGTTACCTCCGTGAATATGGATTGGGTGAGGGAACGGTATTCATCCTGGAGTAAAGGAAGAAGAGGGGCCGGTAAGGAGGTTCAATTTCAGGATGAAAATGATGCCTATAAGTTTATGGAGCCCTTTCACTCCCCCTATACGGGTAATCTTTGGGACAATGACTATATAGAGGCGGTTAAAAAGCTGCTTCCCCAGGATATGGGAAGTACCTTCTATATTCTTAACGGCGGTTGCGGGAACGGTCTGGAAAGTTATTCCCTTGCCTCTATTGTCAAAAAGACACATCCCGGTACTCTTTTGAAAATACTTGCTTACGATAATGATCTTATGGCCATTTCCACGGCTCCTTCCCTTAATATCGATAAGGATTTTGCCCCTGAGTTTTATAGGGATCAGCTTGTTGAGTCCGTGTCCGGGTCCTGGCAGTTTAATGAAGGAATCAGGAATTCTGTCATTTTTGAATACCATGATATGGTGAATAATGCCAATCTTCCCGCCCTCGATTTTGTCGTTATCCGAGATCTCCTCTCGCTCTTAAAACCGGAAGCCCAGATGCATGTGATCAGTTTGGTCATGGAAAATCTTAAGCCCGGTGGTGTTCTTATGGTTGGTAAACATGAGAAAATTGATGTAAATATGGGCTTTGAAGAGCAAGTTGTTGATGGAATTAACGTATATATTAAAAAATAATTGGTAAGTATTAGTAAAATGTATATAATTGATAATGATAGGAGTTGAACCGAATGAGAGTTGAATACATTAATCCTTTTGTTGAAGCAGCATTCAGCATTATGCAGGAAGTACTTCAGGAAGACGTGATCAGAAAAGAACTTTACCTTAAAAAAACTTCCCAGCCCGTTATGGGTGTGGCTGCCCTTGTCGGTTTGGCCGGGGATGTGGAAGGCCGTGTTCTTATTGATATGTCTAAGGAATCGGCACTCGGTATTGCTTCCGCCATGAACGGGGAGAAACTTACCGAGCTTGATGAACTTGTTAAAGCGACTATTACTGAGCTTGCCAATATGGTAACCGGTCAGGCTGTAACAAAGCTTCACGATTTGGGATTCAAGTTTGACCTGACACCACCTTCTATTATTACGGGGGAAAACATGCAGGTTACTGACCTTAACGTGGAAGCTTTGATTGTACCTTTGAGCGTTCCCCAGGGGCTTGTCGAAATCAATGTTGCCATTAGAGAACGGGTTTAAAGGAGCGTAGGAAAGATGAAAACAACTAGTGATTTTCCTTCATTAAACGAAAGAGACCCGGAAGGTATGAGTTCAGACGGTAAGGCCTATCGTGTTTTGGTTGTTGATGATTCCATGTTTGTTACCAAGCAGATCAATCAGATTCTTACTTCTGAAGGTTTTGATGTCATTGCTACAGCCGCAGACGGTGAGGAGGGAGTTGAAAAGTATAAAGAACTCTATCCCAACGTAGACTTGGTGACAATGGATATTACCATGCCCAAAATGGATGGTATTACCGCTCTAGAGAAAATAATTGAATTTGATAAGGATGCCAAGGTTATTATGGTTAGCGCCTTGGGAAAGCAGGATTTGGTTAAGAAATCCCTTATGGTTGGGGCAAAAAACTATATTGTTAAACCCCTGAACAGGAGTCAGGTTCTTGAAAGGGTGGTAAGTGTCTTTAAATAGATAAACCGCTTAGGATATAAAAAAGGGTTAAAGGCAGCTTCCGAATTGCCTTTAACCCCTTTTTTTTGTGCTTTGGAGAATAATGGACTCGAACCATCGACCCCTTGCATGTCAAGCAAGTACTCTAACCAGCTGAGCTAATTCTCCAATACGCTCAGCAATATAATGTATTATGAATTCTTTGTCAACTGTTGTTAAAAATCCTATAAGTATTTCTTTTTTACTTCCCGATCCATATCTCTTTTAACATCCCTGTCCCGGATGGTAGACCGTTTGTCATAGGCTTTTTTACCCTTTCCCAGACCTATTTCCACCTTGACTCTTCCTTTAACAAGGTAGAACTTTAAAGGAACTATTGTATAGCCCCTTTCATTAACTTTACGGTCCAGTTTCTCTATCTCTTTTTTATGAGCAAGGAGCTTTCTATAGCGATCGGGCCGGTGATTGAATATATTGCCGTATTCCCAGGGCGTTATATGGAGGTTTTTGATATATAGTTCACCTCGAGTGATCTCTACAAAGGAGTCCTGAAAAGAGATATGTCCTGCCTTAACTGCTTTAACTTCCGTGCCTTGAAGAACTATGCCGCATTCCAAGGTCTCTTCAATAATGTAATTAAAACGGGCTTTGCGGTTTTCCGCCAGTAGACCTTCTTTCTTTTTTGATTTAACTGCCATAAGAAAGTATAGTAACAAAAAAAAAGGAAGCTGTCCATTTTAATGTTGTTCTACTGAATTGTTTATGATATTCTTTTTTTATTCGGGAGATACAATGCCATTTAGTAAAACACAGCGTCGCTTATCATCCAGAGACCGTTTAAGTTCTATTCACAAACGAAATATTTTTATCCTCAAAATTGTTCTTTCCGTCGTTCTCTTTCTCTTTTTTACGAGCTATGTAATCAATACGATAAAGTCCGGTTCTCTCTCTATGGAACCTACCTTGGAGAAAGGAAGCTGTTCCCTCTATCGTCCCAATGTGAGTTCGGCGAGATTAAACAGAGGGGATGTTGTCCTCATAGAAGCTCCCTATTATGAGAAAGAAGTAAAACTGGTTGACGGTTTAAATAAAGTCGTAGCCTTTTTAACTTTTCAAAAAGTGCAAGTCTCTTTTTATCCCAGGGAAGGGTGGATTAATCGATATATGATTAAACGTATCGTTGCTTTACCGGGGGATACTATTAAAATGGAAGACTGGACTCTCTATGTCAAAACAGCAGAAAGCCGTTATTATCTTTCTGAATTCGAGAGTTCCGAAAAGGAATATGATATTCACATTGATCCGGAAAATCCCGAATGGGACGAAGGTGATCCCTTAAGCGGCAACATACAGGAATTTATCCTTAACGAGGGGGAGTACTTCCTTTTGGGGGATAACCGAAGACTGTCCAATGACTCTTATTATTGGGGAGCCCTACCGGAAAACCGCATAAAGGGGAAGCTTTTTTTCACCTATTGGCCCTTATCTCAGTTCGGTGTTGTACACTAGTTCCGTGCCTTCTCTCTATATTCATTTTCCCTTTTGTAAGAGCCGTTGTGCCTATTGTGATTTTTACTCCTGTTCTCTGGCACAGTTGAAAGCTGATCGTGATAAAATCTTCCGGGATTATGGGGACAAAATTATTCAACAGAATTCTCTCCTGTCACATGAATTCGGCATAAAGGATTATTCAACCGTCTATTTGGGAGGAGGAACTCCTTCTCTTTATTCTCTTAAGGAGTTGGAAAGGATATTTGCCGCGTTGAAGCTTCTGCCGGAAGAGAGAGAAATCACAATAGAAGTGAATCCCGAATCCCTTGATTCAGCCAGGCTTCGTGAGTATGGCAGGCTTGGTATTAACCGAATCAGCATGGGGGTTCAGTCTTTGGATGAAAAGGTTCTTAAGGCTATGGGGCGTATCAGCGGCAGGGAGCAAGCTCTGCAGAGTGTGCAGTTACTTAAGGGGTGGAAGGAAGGAACTTGGTCCGCCGATTTTATCTTTGCCTATCCCGGGCAGGATAAGAAGAGTCAGCTTGAAGACCTTAGGCAATTTCTTGCGTTGGAACCTCCCCATTTTTCCTTTTACAGTCTGACTGTAGAAGAGGGAACCGCCCTTCATCGCCGCTTGGAAGGGGGACAACTGACTCTTCCCGATGACGAGGAGATGGAGCAGGCCTGGGAAGAGGCTCTGATAATGATTAAACAGGCCGGCTACGAACGCTATGAGATCTCTTCCTTTTGTCGGGAGGAGAAATATTCTCAGCACAATTTGGCCTATTGGAATTCCCACGACTGGATAGGCCTTGGACCGGCAGCAGCTTCAAAAATGGGGGGCAGGCGCTTTACCGGAAAAGACCTGGATAGCTTTTTGGCTAGTGAAGAACAGAATCTACTATCCCGGGGTGATTTTTACCAGGAGGAGATCCTGAGCAGGGAAGATATACTGGCCGAAGAGATTATGATGGGGTTGAGGACTAAGTGGGGAATAGGAAAAGAACGGCTTGAGTCCTATCTTTCATTTGATGATTTCTCATTACTCCTGGCGTCTACATTAAAAAAGTGGCAGAGGCGATTGGTTTTGGATAGATCCGGATTAAGGTTGACTTCGTCAGGACTTGACTGGCATTCTGCCGTAATGGTTGATCTCTTACTTGATTTGGATAAGTTCTTTGACTATAATACATCGTTATGAGTAACGACAGACCTAAATCGACACATTGGGCGGATATTACTGCCGATAAAATCATAAGGGAACGTGGTCCTAAGGACCATTACACCTGCGCCTCCGGAATCACTCCCTCCGGTACGGTTCACATTGGAAACTTTCGGGAAATCATTTCCGTAGAGTTGGTGGCCCGCGCCCTTGAACAGAAGGGTGAGAACGTACGTTTCATTTACTCCTGGGATGAGTACGACGTGTTCCGTAAGGTTCCCAAAAATATGCCTCAGCAGGAGTTGCTGGAAACCTTCCTGCGCAAACCGATTACTCTGGTTCCCGATGTGATTGGTGATGAGGCGAGTTACGCCCGTAAAAATGAGAAAGATCTCGAAAAGCTTCTTCCCCTGGTGGGAGTGGAGCCTGAATATATTTACCAGGCCGATCGCTACCGGGCATCGAAGTATGCTGCCGGTATTAGAAAGGCCCTCGAAAATCGTGATGTTATCCGCCGTGAACTGAATGAACACAGAACCGCCCCTCTCGCCGATGATTGGTGGCCCGTTTCTGTTTTTTGTACTGCCTGTGACAAGGACACCACTGCCGTTACCGGTTGGGACGGCGAATGGGGTGTCTCTTACGAGTGTGAATGCGGTCACAAGGAAACGGTAGACCTCCAGTCCACACCTGCCGTAAAACTGCCCTGGCGAATCGACTGGCCCATGCGCTGGAAGGAAGAGGATGTAGACTTCGAACCGGCCGGTAAGGACCATCACTCGGAGGGGGGAAGTTTCGATACGGCCAAGCTGACCGGTAAGGAGGTTTATGGCCACGAACCGCCTGTAACCTTCCAATACGACTTTATTCGTATTAAGGGCGGCGCCGGTAAGATATCCTCATCCAGCGGGGAAGTTGTATCTCTCAAGGATGTTCTGGAAGTTTACCAGCCCGAAGTTATCCGTTACCTCTTTGCCGGTACCAGACCCAACTCTGAGTTTGCCATTAGCTTTGATCTGGATGTTCTTAAGGTTTATGAAGATTACGATAAGTGCGAACGGGCCTACTTTAATAAGCCCGAGACGGAAAAGGCCCTAAAAAAGTGGGAAAAGCAAGCGCGAATATACGAGCTGAGTCAGGTAAAGGATGTTCCCGAAGTTATGCCCTACCAGATTCAGATTCGTCACCTCTGTAACCTCTTGCAGACCAACTCCGGCGATATTGATGCGGTTATTGAGTTTCTCGGCGACATTGCCCCGGAACAGGAAGCCAAGTTTAGAAACCGTGCCGAATGTGCCTGGTTTTGGGTAAAGAACTATGCTCCCGAAGACTTCCAGTTTAGCCTGCGCGAAGCGGGAAGCCCTCTTCCGGAGATGTCCGATTCAGATAAAGAAGCCATTCAGGCTCTTGGAAAGCTGATTGAAGACTCCATGGGCACCATGCCCGAGAAGGAGTGGGGAAATCAGGTTTACGATCTGATGAAAGAGAGAGGACTGGAATCGGCCGATTTCTTTACTCTCGTTTACAAGACACTTATTGGTAAGGAGAAGGGCCCCCGTCTGGTGAGCTTCCTCCATACTATTGGTAAGGAAAAGGCTGCGGCTCTTTTAAAGTAGTCCCTTTCCGATTCCTTGGAAACCGTCCCCTGGGGGGCGGTTTTTTATTTATAAATCGGACAGGGGTTTTTCCATTCTCCAATAAAGCAGTTTCTCTATGAAACCCTTGTTATCCAGGGGTGTTTGGGGGGAATAAAAAAGATGTCGATCACAATCGCAGTCGCTGCAACCAAACCCCAAAAGAGTTTTAGAAAGAGAAGCTTCCAGGGGAAAGAGCTCATCCATTGATGCGGCTAAAAGGCATTCGGCTGATTCGGCTGTGCGAATGGGGACGGCTTTTACCGTACTGGCCTTACTGCGAAGATAATCCAGATGCCAGTGGTATTTTTTACGTTTGCGCACATGCCTTTCCATTCTTTTTGTCAGGTTTTTTCGGGCCGAACCTACGTAGATATACCAGCCGGCGGGGAAAACCCTCTCTCCCAGGGAGCCTACGGTAACAGTGCTCTCTTCTTCCACTTCCAGGAGCATTAGGTAGACTCCTTCGTCCCTATTGTGAAGGGGAAGTTTTTCCAGGGGGATTTTTATCTGCTTCTTCTCATCTTTCCAGGTCAGATCTTCCTTCACTGCGGTTCCCACTGCGTAGTAGTGGATCTTTTCGCGAAACTCATAGAAGAGTTCGGCAAAACGGGGGTCCGTGTGATATTCGGGTAGGAAATAATCCGCCTCAAGATCC
Organism: Spirochaetales bacterium; assembly: GCA_028533045.1. Lineage (GTDB taxonomy): Bacteria > Spirochaetota > Spirochaetia > DSM-2461 > DSM-2461 > SZUA-368. The sequence continues at coordinate 161,808 of JAQQAP010000037.1, forward strand.
TGTACGATAAAGAGGACCGCACAAGCGTAGCCTTCATCGTGTAATTTGGCCAATTCTTCCAGGTGGTGTTGGCCTCTCACCGTGGGAGCATCGGGGAACATGGCCGCTTTCCCCTGAAAGAGGGAGCACATTTTCACCTCAAGCCAAAGGGGCTCACCATCCTTTTCCAAAAGAAAGTCAAAGCGGCAGCGGGAAGCGGGTGGGGATACTTCCCGGCGAATTATACTGTACTCTTCCAACCCGGCAACGGACTTGCTTTTGAGAAGTCGTTCTGCCAGGTCATTATTTCCCAGGGTATGAAGATAGACCCACTTCTCATCCTTCTGCACTCCTAAAACACCATAGGCGTATTTGCCCGTTTTCCCGTCTGCCAGGGCCATTCTTACGCCCGGGTAGAGCAGTTCCCAGAGTCTTCCGGGATTTGGTAAATGAGCCAGTACGGCTTCGCCCGACTCAAGACGGCATTCCACTACAAAGCGGTTCAGGCGGCGAAGGAAGGAGGCGTATACCATTAGCTATTCCAGGGCATACTTGCCATGGCACGGTCGGCCGCTTCTTCCTCGGAAATGTTATAGTCCGAATCTTCCACATGTTCCAGAAGTCCCTGGGGAATTTCTTCCAGGAAGGGGGAGGGGACGCATTCTACCGTTTCCTTCATGGTACGACGGGTCTGGCAGTGGGTGATGAAAAGCTTTTTACGGGCCCGCGTAATGGCAACGTAAAAAAGTCGTCTCTCCTCTTCTACCATATCCTTTGATTCCGCTACTGAACGGGCGTGGGGGATAATCCCGTCTTCCACACCGGCCAGGAATACATGGTCGAACTCCAGACCTTTGGAGGCGTGTATGGTCATGAGGTTAACCTTCCCCTGGTCCGGATCACCGTCATCTTTGGTGTTCAGGGTAATACGGTTAAGCCATTTTACAAGGGTAGGTTCCATGTTATCCGCATTTCGTTCCCACCGTTCCAGAAAGTCGGCAAACATGAGAAGGTTGTCGAATCGGTATTTGGCAGCTTTTTCATTGGCCGAAGAGGAAAACTCCTGAATCAGATGCCCCCAGTAGTCAATACTTTCATACATCTCCCGCAGGTGCTCCGCCAAGTCAGTCTGGCCCTCTTCAAAATGATCCCGATAGGTTTCTACCAGTTCCATAAAGTCCTGTAGATCGCTGAGAGTATTGGGGCGAAGGGCGCTGTTCTGTCCCTGTACGAGGCTGGTAATGGCGTTGTACAGGGAGCAGTTAAGATGTTGGGAGGTATCCACAATGGTCTGCAGAGCCTTTTTCCCGATTCCCCGGCGGGGCGTATTAATAATTCGGAGGAGGTTTACATCATCGTCCGGATTGGTTATGACCCTAAGATAAGCGATAATATCCTTGATCTCTTTACGCTGGAAGAAGCTCTGCCCACCGGAAACGGTGTAGGGTATGTTATTGGCCAGCAGGGCGTCTTCCATACTTTTACAGAGGCTGTTGGTTCTTACCAGTATGCCCATATCGCCAAACGTGGCGTTGTCCGAGGCACGAAGTTCATGAATCCGGTCAATAATGAAGTCCGCTTCCAGCTTATCATCATCGGGGTTGAGGATCTTTATCGTTCTGTCGTGTTCCGTATCTTCCGTCCAGAGTTCCTTCTCCTTTCGGTTGGTGTTATTGGCGATTACCGCGTTTGCCGCTTCCAGGATAGTTCCGGTGGAACGGTAGTTTCTTTCCAGTTTGATTTCGATTAAGTGGGGATAGTCCATTTCAAACTGTCGGATATTGTGATAGTTGGCTCCGCGCCAGGAGTAGATGGACTGGTCATCATCCCCAACACAGCAGATATTACCGTATTTCCGGGCGATGAGGTCGATAAAATGGTATTGAAGCAGACTGGTGTCCTGAAACTCGTCCACCATGATGTAGCGGTACCGTTCCTGGTACTCGGAAAGGACATCGTCAAACTGCTCAAAGATCTGAATGGGAACAGTAATCAGGTCATCGAAGTCCACCGCATTGTAGAGCTTCATATGTTCCAGGAATTCATCGTAAAGCGGCTTATGTTGGTCGTTAGTGTTGTCCCACTCCTTTCGTCCGGTTTTGATATCGGAGAAGAAGAAGGCCAGATCCTTGAGCTCCTGAAACTCATAGGTCAGTTTAAGCTCCCGGGCCGCCTCCTTGAGACAGGTAAGCTGATCGTTCTGGTCGTAGATGGAAAAATTCGGTCTGTAACCCAGATAGTGGGCCTTGCGACGGAGTATCTGTACGCCAAAAGAGTGGAAGGTGGAAACGGTCAGATTGGAACATTTGCTTCCGGTAATCTGTTTTACACGCTCTTCCATCTCCCGGGCCGCCTTGTTTGTAAAGGTCAGGGCCAGAATCGAGGCCTGGGGAATCCCGTGATTCAGCATATTGGCAATACGGGAGGTGACTACACCGGTTTTACCGCTACCGGCTCCGGCGATTATGAGAAGGGGACCCTCTATGGTATCCACCGCTTTTTTTTGCTCCGGATTCAACCGGACTTTTTTGTTAGCCATATGGGGCCCTATTATAGTCCGTTTTAGTGAATTTTCAAGCGGTTGAGGTGGTCTCGTTACAAAAGTTCATTTTGAATTCGCGCTTGTTGGCGTACATTTTTTCGTCGGCTTCTTTTATGAGGTCATCAAGGTAATCATGACGCGCCCTGTCATATTCTACGGAGCCGTAACTAACGCTTATGGGAACTTCTGGGGTACTTTTTTGTGCGAATTTTTCCTGAATTCTTTCCCAGACTTTTTCCGAGGCTTCCCGGCTCATGTCCCGGTAGATAATAAGAAATTCATCTCCTCCCAGCCGGGTAAGGATATCGGAACCGCGAATGGTCGACTTGAGAATGGAAGAAACGGTGGTAATCAACTTGTCACCCGCATCATGTCCCTGCTTGTCATTAACAATTTTGAGGTTATTAATATCAATATAGGAGACCGTAAGAGGAGTATGTGTCTTTTGAGCCTGGATAAAAAGATTCTGCCCCTGACGCAAGCCGTTTTTTCGATTATAGGCGGAGGTCATCTCATCGATGGAGGCATCCTTTTCCAGTTGGGTCATAAAGGCCTTTTTCTCGGTTATATCTTCTTTGATAGATATAAATTGATTCATCTCTCCTTTTCTTTCCATAAGGGGATATATTTTTACATCCTCCCAAAAGAGAGAATCGTCCTTTCGCTTGTTGTATAGCTCGCCGGACCATATCCCCCCTTCCTCTATGGTATTTCGGATACTGGAATAGTACTCCCTGTCATGATAGTCGGACCGGAGGGCGGAGCAGTTCATTCCCACCGTCTCTTCCCTGGAGTAACCGGTTGTTTTGAAGAAGTTTTTATTGGCGTAATCGATGTTTCCCTCCACGTCGGTTATCAGTATGGAAATGGGGGATTGGTCGATGATGAATTGAAATTTCTTTGCCTTTCTTTCTGCTTTTCGAACTTTGCCGATTCTCATTTCCAAGAGTATGAGAATGAAAAAGAGGAAAAGGATGAGAGCGATGATCTGAATAAAAAAAGAGGTGTCTTCCCTATGAATGCTGTAGGCGTCGGCTTGCTTGAGAGATAAAACGCGCCAGCCCACATCATCAATATTCAGATAGAAGGAGTTGTAGAGCGTATCATCAATTATTACTTTCTCATTTTCATTCCATTCTCCCAGGGGAAAAAGCTTATCTAGAGGAAACTGTTTATTCTTTGATATTTCGACTATTTCCGAGTCAGTCAGTTTATGATCTGTTTTCATAAGAATATTCTTTTCATTGGAAAGAAACACAACGCCATGGTTAGTGATAAAAGATATGAGAAGGGAACGGTCATTACTAAGCATATCCTCAAGGATAAGGGGATTGTATTTAATCACTATGACTCCCTGAAGCCTACTGTCCAGGCTCAGGGATTTACTAAAATAGATCCCCCGTTCCCCGCTGGTTACCCCTACGGCAGGGTATATGACTCTGTCGTGTGTCAGGGCATTTTGGAAATAGGGTCTAAAGCTGTAGTTTTTTCCCAAAAAGGTGTCCCCCTCATCATTGTAGGGAGTTGAGGCAATGACATTTCCTTCCAAATCCATAATATATATAATTGAGTCATGATGAATCGCCGATAAGCTGTAAATAAGATCATTAATGCGATCCCTGTTTCCCGATTCTATATGGGATTGGAGAATCTTCTGTTTTTCCAGAGATTCCAGGGTATTGATAATGCTGTTGAAGCTGGTACTGTTTATTTGGAAAGCTAGTTTTTCCACATAGTCCTTGTCTAAATTCTTCTCTTTTTCCAGGCTGTTCTCTTTTATTCTTCCATGTATGTTAATTATTCCCAGGAAGGTTATGGAAAAAATCATAGTGAAGAGGATGACCCTTATGGCAAGATGGCGTTTCAAATTTTTGCTCCCCTTAGATTTTAATTTATACCGGCCGATTTTGCCAATTTTTTTGATCCCTAAGCTTAGTTGCCAAAAAGAGAATTCCCGGTTAAAATACCTGTTATGGCTGAAAAAAAGAGTGTCTACGATGAGAGCAAGATTAAAACCCTTAGCTCCCTGGAACATATACGTCTTCGATCGGGGATGTACATCGGCCGTCTGGGGGACGGTTCCAATCCGGACGACGGTATTTATATTTTATTAAAAGAGATCATTGATAACTCCATTGACGAATTCATTATGGGATTCGGTAAGAGGATCGATATAACCCTGGAAGAGGACAAGATCGCTGTTCAGGACAGGGGACGGGGTATACCTTTGGGTAAAATCGTCGAATGTGTTTCCGTTATTAACACGGGAGCCAAGTACAACGACGATGTTTTCCAGTTTAGTGTGGGGTTGAACGGGGTTGGTACAAAGGCGGTAAACGCCCTCAGTTCCCATTTTGTTGTGCGATCCTGCCGTGACGGTCAGTTCACTATGGCCCGATTTTCCAAAGGGACACTTCTGGAAGAAAAAAAAGGGAAGGCTCCCGGCGAAGAGGACGGAACCTACTTTGAATTTATTCCCGATACAGAGATTTTTGGTGAATACGCTTTTAACAAGGAATTCATCGAGCAGCGTATGTGGAACTACGCCTGTCTAAACAAAGGTCTTCGTCTCTACTTTAACAAGCAGAAATTTGAATCAAAAAGAGGGCTTTTTGACCTCCTTGACGGGGAAGTGGACGGGGACGCCCTCTATGAAATCGGCTATTACTCGGCGGAAAAGATAGAAATCGCCTTTACCCACACCAATAATTACGGGGAAACTCATTTTTCCTTTGTGAACGGCCAGTATACCTCCGACGGAGGGACCCATCTGAGCGCCTTCCGCGAAGGGGTTCTTAAAGGGGTTAATGAGTTCTATAAAAAGAGCTACACCGGGACCGATGTACGGGAAGGTTTGTGCGGCGCCATTGCCATTAAGGTGAAGGACCCGGTTTTCGAAAGTCAGACAAAAAACAAACTGGGCAATACCGATGTTCGGGCCTGGGTTGTTAATGAAGTCAAAGCGGGCGTGGTGGATTATCTTCACAAGAACGAAGAGCCCGCCAAGAAGCTGGAAGACAAAATTGTCAATAACGAAAAACTGCGAAAAGAGCTTAATGCTGTAAAAAAGGAAGCCAAGGCGGCGGCCAAAAAAATCAGCTTGAATATTCCCAAGCTCAAGGATTGCAAATACCACTTGAGTGACGGGGATAAGGGGAGCGGTTCCACTATTTTCATTACCGAGGGACAGTCGGCCACCGGTTCTATGGTAAGTACCCGGGACGTATATCTTCAGGCCATCTATTCTTTGCGCGGTAAACCGTGGAACTCTCAGGGTAAGGGTCGGGCGGCTATCTATAAGAACGAAGAGCTTTACAACCTCATGATGGCCCTGGGGATCGAGAACGACATTGATAATCTCCGATACGAAAGAATTGTTATTGCTACCGATGCGGATAACGACGGCTTCCATATTCGTAACCTTATGCTGACTTTCTTCCTTAACTATTTTGAGGAGCTTGTTGTGGCGGGGCACGTCTTTATCCTGGAAACTCCTCTCTTCAGGGTACGAAACAAAAAGGAAACCCGTTACTGTTACAACGAAAAGGAAAGGGACAAGGCGATGGCGGAGATTCGCGGCCATGAAGTTACCCGATTTAAGGGATTGGGAGAGATCAGTCCCAAAGAATTCGGCCCCTTTATCGGTGAGGATATGCGAATTGTACCCGTCGATATCAAAACCATGAAAACCGTACCGGAAACTCTGGAATTTTACATGGGTAAAAATACCCCGCAGCGACGGGATTATATTATGGAGAATCTGATTTAATGGCCTATATAGGAAAACTTTTTGAGAAAAACTTTCTGGAATACGCCTCCTATGTTATTAAGGAACGGGCCATTCCCCATCTTTACGATGGTCTAAAGCCTGTACAACGGCGTATTCTTCAGTCCCTTATGGATGTGGATGACGGAAAATTCCACAAGGTGGCCAATGTGGTGGGACACTGTATGCAGTACCACCCCCACGGGGATGCTTCTATCTACGAAGCCCTGGTGAACCTGGCCAATAAGGAGATTCTGATTGACCGGCAGGGAAACTTTGGTAACATTTATACGGGAGACCCCGCTTCCGCCGCCCGATATATCGAATGTCGTCTCCTGCCTAAGGCCAAGGAGCTCCTCTATAACCCGGAAATCACCGATTTTACCGAGTCCTACGACGGGCGACGCAAAGAGCCCATTACTTTTCCTGCGAAAATCCCTCTCGTTTTGATTCTGGGGGCGGAAGGTATTGCCGTAGGTATGTCTACGAAGATTCTCCCCCATAACTTTATCGAGGTGCTGGAGGCCGTCAGATCAGCCTTAAACGGGGAATCTTTTCAGCTTTTTCCCGACTTCCCCACCGGTGGTATGATCGATGTTAGCGATTACCAGGACGGTATGGGCAAGATTATTACCCGGGCGAAGCTGGATACAAAGGACGATAAGCGGATCCTGGTTAAGGAGCTGCCCTACGGCACCACCACAGAGTCTCTTATTGCTTCCATTGAGAGTGCTGCCAAGAAGAATAAGATAAAAGTGGGAGCCATTAGCGATTTTACTGCGGAAGAGGTAGAAATTGAGATAAAACTTCCTCGCGGTGTTCATGCAAGAGACGTGATTGACGGTCTTTACGCCTTTACCGACTGTGAAAGTTCCATAAGCTGTAATCTGCTCCTCATAAACGAAGAGAAACCGGTTAAGATGACCGTCACTCAGGTGATTCAGCACCATGCGGGGCAGCTTGTCGACATTCTTAAGAAGGAATTGAAGCTGGAAGAGGGCAAGCTCCTCGACAAAATCCATATTCGCACTTTGGAAAGAATCTTTATTGAAGAGAGAATCTACAAGAATATCGAAGAGATGAAGTCCCCCGAGACGATTAATCAGGCTGTCCGTGACGGATTTAAACCCTTCATGGATGAGATTAAGAGGCCCATCACGGAAGAGGATCTGGAACATCTCCTAAAGATTCCTATTCGTCGCATCTCCCTCTATGATATCGAGAAGATGAAGCGGGAGATCAAGGAACTTCAGATGCGCCTTAAGCAGGTCCGCCATCATCTGCGACATCTCACCGAGTATGCCATAAGCTATATCGAATCGGTTCTGGAAGGAGCTGCCAAGGGTTTTGAAAGACGAACCGAGCTTCTTTCCATTGAGCGGGTGGATATCCGTGATGCGGCCCAGCGTAATCTCAAAATGCGTTACGACGGGGATACGGGATACCTGGGTTACGATGTTTCCAAGGGGAAAACTCTCTTTGACTGTTCCCTCTACGACAAGATGATTGTTATTAAGAAGGACGGTTCCTACTATGCACAGCCCGTAACGGATAAGGCCTTTGTGGGAAAGGGAATCCTTTACTGCGGTCTGGCCGACAAGGAGACTATGGAGAACACCATCTTCACCTTGATCTACCGGAACAAGGAGAACAATTATCCCTATATTAAGCGTTGTAAAGTAACCGCCTTTATCATGAATCGTAATTATGAAATGGTACCGGACGAGGGCAAGCTGATTAAGTTCACCACAGCGGAAGATGTCTCTGCCGTGGTTGATTTTAAGCAAAAGAGCCTCATCCAGACGGCCGACTATTTTCCTGTGGAAAACTATCTGGTGAAGGGCGTAAAAGCCCGGGGCGTCCGAATCAAGCCCAAGGAATTCAACGGGGCCCGCTTTATTAAAACCAAGACTCTGGAATCCAAGGGTAACTAGTTTACAACGGTAATATTACCGCCGGTTCCTCCCGCAGGGGCCGGCGCTTCCAGGGGAACTTTCTTTTTCTTTATCACCACAGTTTTATAGAAACCAAATACCGCCCCGCAGGCTCCTCCCACAATGTGGGAAATCTGTGAAATATCATCTCCCCGGTAGATGGCAAGAAATTCTTTTAATAAATAGAGCACCAGAACCAGAAAGAAGGTTAGGGGGATCTCTCCCCACTTGATATTGGCAAAGGAGACAAGGAGTATCATCATAAAGGCTATTCCGCTGGAGCCCATTAGAGCTGTGGGGAATACAATTCCATTTACCAGTCCGTTAATCAGGGCGGTAATAAAAATCATCCACAGGAGTGAAGCTGAGCCGTATTTCTCCTCCAATATAGGGCCTAAAAGGAGAATAAGCATCATGTTGTTAAGAAGATGATCCCACCCCTCGTGTCCAAAGACATGGGAGATGACCCTTACATATGAGGCAAGGGAGTCCATACGAAAGGTGAGGGAGCCTTCTGCAGTAAAAAAACGTTCCACAAGACCGGGGACGAGGTAGAGATCAAGGGCCATGATGGCGGTACATATAAGGGCAAAGGTAATGGTTACCGGGGCATTATACTTAACTTTCATACTTTCAATATCGGGTTCCCTCCCTTGATCCTGTAGCAAGTTTCCCCTATAATCGTAGCCATGAAAAAATACCGGATAATGTTTGTCTGTCTGGGTAATATCTGTCGATCCCCTTTGGCTCACGGAATCTTTGAGAAGCTCCTTAAGGATGCTAATCTGGACGGTGTGGTCGATGTTGAATCGTCCGGTACCAGCGGATTTCACCGCGGCGAGAAGCCCGATCCCCGTATGACGGGAGTAGCGGCCAGTCACGGAGTTCCTCTCGACCACCTTAGGTCACAGCAATTTAAAAAAGAAGATTTGGAAAATTTTGATTTGATCCTGCCCATGGACAGGGAGAATCAAGAACACATCAAAAAAATGATGACCAGTAAGGATCAAAAGGAAAAGGTAAAGCTTTTCCGCGATTACGATCCGGAAGGAAAGGGACTGGAAGTACCCGATCCCTATTACGGCGGCCCCTCGGGCTTCGAAAAGGTCTACAATATTGCCGAAAGAACCTGCCGTTCTCTTCTGGGGGATGTAAAACCCCTTGTCGTCTAAAAACAGTCGCCCCCAACAGTTTAGCTCTCTTAAAGAAGCAATAGCAGATATAAAGGGAAGGGATGTACAGATAACTTCATCCCTTCCTCTTTCCGGGGGAGATATAAACGACGCTTTTAAGCTTACTCTAAGCGATGGGGGCTCCCTTTTTCTAAAGAAAAATTCCCGCAATAATCTCTCCTTCTTCTCCTGTGAAATGGGGGCTCTGAGAGAGATGGAACGGGTGGGGGAGATAGGAATCCCCCATGCCCTGGGGAGGGGCGTAGAGGGCTCTGAGTCGTTTCTCTTGCTTGAATTTATTGAGAGTGCGCCCATGAGGGGCAACTACTGGGAGGATTTTGGCCGTTCCCTGGCTCGTTTCCATTTAGCAGGTCGCGGCGCCCAATTTGGCTTCTTTGAAGATAACTACATTGGTTCTACCCTGCAAAAAAACGATGGGAAGGAGAGCTGGGTTGATTTTTTCCGTGAGAATCGTCTGGACTACCAGGCGCGGCTCGCCTCGAATTATATGGGAGGTAGTTTGGCCAGGGCCATGATTTCCTTTCTGGACAGGCTGGAAAACTATCTTCCCGAACCGGAATATCCCTCCCTGATTCACGGGGATTTATGGTCGGGAAATGTCCTGTGCGGTCCCGATGGTAAGGCTTGGATTATCGATCCCGCAGCATATTATGGTCACGGAGAAGCGGACTTGGCCATGACCGAACTGTTTGGTAAGTATCCGGAAGCTTTTTATTCTTCCTATAGCAATGAAAATCCCATAGATCCTGAGTATGAAGATAGAAAGGATATCTATAACCTTTATCATCTCCTGAATCATCTGAATATGTTCGGTTCATCCTATTTAGGTTCGGTTCGGACCATTCTCAATCGTTTCGTCTAGTTTCTAACTTTCCAGGCCGGCCAGCTCTTCTGTTACCTCTTCCCAACGATAGGAAAGTTCAATCTCTTTCTCTTTGATCTGTTCCAGTTCGGAAGAGATTCGGGCCGACTCTTTTCCATCGGAGTAGACCTCGGGCTTGGAGAGCTCTCCTTCCCATTTCTGCTGTTCTTCACCCAGTTGGGAAATCTCTTCCATCAGACTTTCTTCCTCTCTTCGGAGGCGTCTTATCCGGGCTTTGAGCTTTTTCTCTTCCTCTCGGGAGAGTTGCGAACTAGTCTCGGAGGGGGCAGAGGAGGAGCTAGGAGCTGCTTTGTCTTTCTGTGGCTGGGGCGTCTCTTCTTCCCCTTCCTTTTGCTCTTTTTTCCACATATAGTAGGAGTAATCGCCCTGGAAAAGAACAGGACCTTCGGGAGTCAGTTCCAGAACCTTTTCCGCCAGCTGTTCAATGAAATAGCGGTCATGGGAAACAAAAATTAGGGTGCCTTTGTAGCTTTTAAGGGCTTCCAGAAGAATATCTTTTGAGTGGATATCCAAGTGGTTGGTGGGCTCATCCATGATAAGAAGGTTAAAAGGCTGGAGAAGCATCTTTAGCAGGGCCAGTCGGTTCTTTTCTCCCCCGGAGAGGAAGGATACCTTCTTGTATATATCATCACCGGAGAAGAGAAAGGCCCCGGCCATGGTACGCAGGCGGGGGATATCCGCTGTTTGAGCGCTTTTTTCCAACTCTTCAAGTACGGAAAGGGACGGGTCGAGCTCCTTATCCTGTTCCTGGGCGAAGTAACCCACGGAAACATGGGCGCCGTTGTTTACGGTCCCTTCGAATTCCCCGTCACGACCGGCTAAAATACGCATGAGAGTGGATTTCCCCGCACCGTTCACGCCGGCTACAACCAGCTTTTCACCTTTTTCCAGGGTGAAGCTAAAATTATCTATTACACGATGTTCCCCGTCGTAGCTTTTGGAAAGCCCTTCTATCTCCTGGACTATTTTACCGGAGTGGGGCGGTTCGGGAAAGGAGAGGGACATCTTTCGCAGGTTATCGGGAATCTCAATTCTTTCCATCTTCTCGAGCATTTTTACCCGGGATTGCACCTGAGCAGCCTTGGTTGCTTTGGCACGGAATCGTCGGATAAAGTCCTCATGTTTGGCTATCTCTTCCTGTTGCTGCTCGTAAGCCGCCATAAGACTGCCTAGTTCCTGTTCACGCTGTTTCTGGTATTTACTATAGGTCCCTTTGTAGATCTTCAGGCGGCCCAGAAAAAGTTCCCCCACCTCCTTAATGGTAGAGTCCAGAAAGTAACGGTCATGGGACACGAGAATCACCCCGCCGTGGTAGTCGGAAAGAAAGTCGCGCAGCCAGTTACGGGCTTCCAGGTCCAGATAGTTGGTCGGCTCATCAAGAAATAGAAAGTCGGGAGACTTCAAGAGCAGCTTTGCCAGGGCGATTCGCATCTGCCATCCCCCGGAGAAAGCGGAAGCCGCCTTGTTTAAATCGGAGTCGCTAAATCCCAAACCGCTGAGAATACGGCCGATAGAAGCCTCTCTGTGGTAGTAGCCGCTTGTCTCGGCCCTTTCATGGATAAAATGGAGCTCTTCCACAAGCTCCTGACTCTCTTCGTCTGAAAGGTCAGGTGTCTTGAGTTTTTCCCCGATTCCATCTGCCCGCTCCAGTTCCAGGCGAATCTCCTCATAGGCCGATTCGGCCTCGTCAAAAAGAGTGCTTCCCCTATGAACAAGGCCGGACTGGGGCAAGTACCCAAGTGTGGCGCCTTTTTGCAGGACAATCGTACCCCTGTCCGCTTCAATATGCCGGGAAAGAATCTTGAGAAAGGTGGACTTACCGCAGCCGTTGGAACCGGCTATGGCGATCCGGCTCTTCTCAGAAAGATTAAGATTGATATCCTTCAGGAGGTCCCGGTCGCCATAGGCCAGAGAGAGGCCGGAGATCTGGAGATATGCCATTAGTCGGTAAGGCTTGTGTCGGATTCATCGGCGCTTTTTTTGGGCGCCGTAAAATACATGGTAATGGGATCGTAAAAATCATCGTTTGTGACAACCGACTCTCCATTCACATAACGATCGGGAATTTGAAGGAGTTGCACCCCGTCCTCTTTAAGAGTAAAAAGGAGGTGAAGACGTTCGCCGTTACTGAATATAAAGGTCATTCCCCCGTCGTATTTTTCCTTAATGGAATAGTCCGGGAAAAGGTTAAAGGAGATTCGCCCATTGTCCCCGGCTGCAGAAGAAACCACTTTCCGGGAGATAAGAGCTGACTTTTTGGTCCAGGTAAAACGTCCTCCCTCCTTGAACTCAAGATTCCCATAGGCAGCGCTGGAATAGACAGGCCCTTCATCAATAAAAGAGAAAAGCTGTTCATCCCGGGCGTCCTGGGCCTGCATGATAAGTTCCTCCACAGGTGTGGCAAGGCGTACAAAACCCTCGATGTATTCTTGATCTTCATAGTTATACTGAATGGAAAGGCGGTATTCCGAATAGACATCAATACGGAAGGTTGTTCCCAGGAAGGCGTATTTCTTATAGGCCGTGTTGGATATTTTATCGTATTCTACGGAAACTTCCCTTTCCCGGGTCTTTAAATAGATGGTTTTATTTTCCCCGTCAATATAGAGTCGGTATTCATCGCGGAAAGTGTTCATATCGATGCGGCCCTGGCTCTTCATGCTGTAGAAGTAATCGGGACGCCAATCCCTGTCTACAATATTTTCCAGGTTGATATCTTCTTCGATTCGGGCATTAATAACGTCTTTTTCACCGTCAACTTCATTATATACGGTAAGATAATAGTCGTAAGTATAACCAATGACTCCGTCTTCCGTAAGAAGCTTGTACCAATGGCCGGTCATATTTCCAATCTGAACTTCCTCCGCTTCCCGGCCGATTACCTTCATAATCTGGCCTTCCCTCAGTTTATAGATATTTTCCGAGGAGGAGTCGGGCCTTTCTCTTAGAGGGAGATTCTGCTGACATTGGGCAAAGGCCGATTTGTAAGTCTGAAAATCTTTAAGGGCCTCGTCACGCTCGTCTTCGCTGTCAAAGAGAGCCACATCCCAAATATCAAATTCCCTTTTTTCCTTGGTCTCCGGAATAAGAACCAGATAGATATCATTAATATCGGACTGGGTAATTACCCGAACGGGAGTACCGGTCTGAACGGCCGATTCATCGTCGGACCAGTAAACAAAACCATATCCTAGATATCTTTTGCAACCGGTAATAAATAGAAGACTAATAAGGAATAAAGAGAGAATTATTTTCTTGTTCATAGGACGATCATTTTACAAGAAAAAGAGAGGAAAATCAACGGTCCACTATAACTAAAACCCGGCCCTCTTTAAGCCAGTTCGATAGCTCCGTACTGGAGAGGATAAGCAGGCCGTCTTCTCGGGAAAGAATAAGGTCGCAGCTGTTCTTTCCATACACTTCCCGGAGAGATACTTTGATCGGTTTCATGCCCACACGCTCTTCTGTGGCAAGGAATGTCGCGGGAATCTCATCGCTGTACTGAACCATACCCCATTTGTTCAGAGCTTCCGGTGCCACAAAGGTTTTGTCAAAGATAAGATTCATGTCCTCGTCATAGAAGCTGGGAAAAAGGGCCGGTTTAAGTTGGGTAGATTCTTTGGTCCCGTGATAGGGGACAGCATCGCCGGCGTAGACGACCAGGCCGGTAAATTCTTCGCTGGTACGTCCCAGAGAGTTAAGATAATCGGGAGTAACCGACCGCTCATGGGCTATGAGTAGTGATATCAAGTCGGGATAGAAGGGGAGTCTGTATCTCACGATAAAGCTTTTCATATCCTGGGTTGTCTTGCTGAACACCTTATTCTGACTGCTGATGAGATCTTCCAGCTCCCGATAAAACTCGGTGTCCTTATAGTAAAGGGAGCCTATGCTGTCCCAGGAGTCTACAATTAGCTCCTTAAGAGCATTGGTTATGAGGGAAGAAGCCTCTGCTTCAATGGTCTGTTCCGCCACAAAACGGTTGGTGGGCTTCATTTCTCCTGAGGGAAGTTCCACGGAGATATCCATGACAAGCTCACCCTTCAACCAATCTTCCCTGTAATCAATAGATATCTTCTCTTCCGAATTAAGAGAAAAGGAGAGAAGTAATAATAAAAGGGCCGCTGTCTTTTTCAAAGATATCTCCTTTTTAGAGGGGTTGTCCCATATAGATTCCCACCCATTCCCACTGGCCGTTTATTTCCGGGTCCTGGGGATAGTCAATCTGCTTAAAGTAAAAATACCAGGGTTTAACACGATAGGACCAGCCGGTTGTCTTTAAGTAGGCTTCTTTTTCATTGGAAAAACTCTCCAGGGTTGGGCTATACCTAATTACTGTCCACCTATAGCTGGAAAGGTTCCCGATTGATACATCTTCGTCAAGATCCATCATTTTTTGACTCCAACTAAGGATGAAAAAGTTTTCCGATTGATAACGTTCCAATAGATCAAAACGCTTGTAGGATAGGGCATATTTTACCGCATTTACCAATTCATCAAGGGTATCAAAAGTCCAGCTTTTATCGGATTTATGGAAATTGACTAAGGCCTGTACCGTTTCATAGGCATCCACAACCCCGGGAATCTCTTTTTCCGGGTTGTTCAGGTATTTTTCATAGTAGACGATGGATTCGTCAAAATACCCTCGCTCTTCGTAGGATTTCGCCAGGTAATAGAAACATTCCCCCTGGTTTACCTGATCGGGGAAGTTATTAATCAACATCTCGTAAATCGTAATTCGTTCATCCAAACTTTCACTAAGGGTGAGCCACTCTTTAAGGATCATGAGGTGAATCGATGTTTCTCCCAGAATCAGATCCTGGGTGTTATAGAGTATGCGTTTATAATAATCTATCGCCAAAGGGGGGGCATCGACGGTGCGGTAATACTCGGCAACAACCGAATAATAGTAGGCACGATAGGGATCTTCCGGATAAGCATTGAGAAAGTCATGGAGAATCAGTACCAGTTTGTCTTCCTGGTCCTGTCTTTGAAATTCCCTTATGGCCTGATCGCAAAGGGCGAATCGACGGTCCGGATCATCGGTATGGAACATTTCTTCCAGGAGGATATTCATGGACCGGTTATCTTTATTTAAATTGTAAAGACTAATATATTCATTGCGATTGGCCTGGCAGGATAGGAACAGCAGGAAAATCAAGGAAAATAAGTAGGGTTTCCAGGTAATAGGCATAGATTGATTTTATCATAGCCGGGGAAGTAATGACAATAGAAAAGGGCTGCCCCCTTACGGTAAGCAGCCCTTTCTCTATCATAAAGAATAGTGTTTATTCAACAATGGCAATAATATCCTGCATTTTAACCAGAAGGAATTCATCGCCGTCAACCTTTACAGAAGTACCGGCATATTTGTCATACATTACTTTCTGGCCTTCCTTAACGGTAATAACGTCAGTGTCATCACCCAGGGCAGTTACGATACCGGTCTGGGTCTTTTCCTGTGCCGTATCGGGAATGTAAAGACCGGATGCGGTTTTTGTTTCGGCCTCTTCAATTTTAATAAGAACTCTGTCTCCCAGGGGTTTAACAGTCATATCTATCCTCTCATTTAATCAATATAAAAATTTCATCACTAATATACGAAAAAGAGTAAACAGGGTCAATAAAAAGTTAAAAATTAAGAGAAATGGTCCTCATAGGAGACACTTCGCGGACAAAACACCAGCTTCCTCTTATCATGAGGGTATTTATGACACAGTTAACTGGTTGAGATAGGGTAGTGGGGCTTTTTGACTCATTTTATTATTAAGAAGAAGGTCAAAAGTCAAGGAAAATATAGATAAAAAATCCTGCGTATTTCTTAAAAGCTTATGTGGTAAAGAAATAAGCTTATATTTTATGATTTTGGCATCCTAATTGCATTATGAGTGACAACAGATGCCAACAATAATTTGGCGGGAGGATAGTATGAGCAACTATAAAAATGATGAATCCACCTTATCTACTTATTTGAAAGAAATAAACAAAGTCGATCTTCTTACAAGAGAAGAGGAAGACGAAATTGCCCGAAGAGCCGTAAGCGGTGATCCTATGGCAAAAGATATACTGGTTAGCGCCAACCTTCGCTTCGTAGTAAACGTGGCAAAAAAATATCAAAATCAGGGTTTGACTCTGGAAGACCTTATAGGTGAAGGGAATCTGGGGCTTATCAATGCCATCGAAAAGTACGACCCGGAAAGGGGCTATCACTTTATTTCCTACGCCGTATGGTGGATAAGACAGGCTATCCTTAAAGCCATCTGCGAAAAATCCCGTATGATTCGATTGCCTATGAACCGGGCCAATGAATTGGTTCAGATCGAAAAGACCAGAAAAGAGTTGACCAATTCCAACGGAGAAGAGCCGGAAATCGCAGAAATCGCCCGGGAACTTGATCTTAAAGCCAAGGACGTTGAAGATCTTCTTCGTCTTTCCCGGGATCATGTTTCCTTGGAAACTCCTGTTTTTTACAAGAAAGATTCTTCCGTACTGGGGGATTTTATCGAGGATGAAGGCTACCTTTCCCCCGACGATCAGGTGATGAACATCACTCTTAAAGAGGACATAAATAAAGTTCTCCTTGATCTTCCTACCAAGGAAGCTCAGGTCCTTCAATATCGCTACGGACTTAATGACAAGAAGCCCATGTCTCTCAAGGAGATCGGCGATATCTACGACTTGACTAAAGAGCGTATACGACAGATTGAACAGAAAGCGCTTATCAAGTTGCAGCATCCGGGACGAAAAAGAAAACTGGAAGCCTATGTGGCTTAAAAGAAAAGGGGCTGTCGCTTGGACAGCCCCTTTTTATTGTTGTTAATGGGAGGGGTAACAACAAATACATTTAAAAGATCGGATTTTTAAACAAAGACTTTAGCTTTTGGGGAAACATCGTTTATAATAGGGGTATGGAAAGTAAAAAGCATAAAGAAGAAAGTCTCGGTTTACTTGAAGTGTTTTGTATAGCATCGGGGGCAATGATCAGCTCCGGACTCTTCGTGCTTCCCGCCGTGGTCTACAGCAAAGCGGGTACGGGAATCATTCCGGCCTATTTTCTGGCAGGGATAATGATGATTCCCGCTCTTCTTTCAAAGGTTGAGCTAGCTACGGCCATGCCCAAGTCGGGAGGGACCTACTTTTATATCTATAGAAGCCTGGGGCCTATGCTGGGGAATTTTGCCGGTTTTGCCAACTGGTTTTCCATCGCCCTTAAAGGAGCCTTCGCCCTCATTGGTATCGGGGCCTTTATGCAGCTTATCTACCCGGGTATCACCATGTTTCAAATTAAACTGGTCGCCCTTTTCTTTATTCTCTTTTTTACCATTTTAAATTTGGTAAGCGTGGAAAGTACCGGTCATGTTCAGGATCTTATGGTTTTTGCCCTCCTGGGAATCCTTATCTATTACAATATCATTGGATGGCCCAAGGCCGATTTAACCCGACTGACCACCATGGCCGATTCTCCCTTCGATGTCATGTTGGGCATTGCAGGCACGGTTTTTATCTCCTACGGGGGATTAACCAAGGTTGCTTCGTTGGCCGGGGAGGTGAGGAATCCCGGCAAAACTCTCCCACGGGGGATGTTTTTGAGCTATATTGTAGTAAACGGGGCCTATCTTTTTACTATTGCCGTTACCTTAGCACTGCTGACTCCACAGGAAATGTTGAATAGTCTGACTCCTCTCTCCATTGGAGCGGGTAAGGTGGCCGGACGTTTTGGGATGGTCCTCCTTTCTATAGCCGCCATATTTTCCTTTGCTACCACGGCTAACGCCTCGCTTATGTCCGCTTCCCGCCTTCCCGTTGCCATGTCACGGGATGGTCTTCTGCCGGAATTCTTCCAAAAACATACGAAAAAAAAGGACATACCCTGGCTATCGGTTGTGTTAACCGGTATTTTCATGGCTTTGGTTATCTTGGGATTGAATCTGGAAAATCTTGTTAAAACGGCGTCCACCATGATGCTTATACTTTTCCTTCTTGTAAATATGTCGGTCATTCTTATGAGAGAGAGTCGGATTGTTTCATATCGGCCCATTTTCAGGACACCCTTCTATCCTTTTTTTCCTATATTGGGGATTCTCTTTTCCACGGTTCTCATTTTTAAAATGGGGAATCTTCCTCTGCTGTTGGCTCTGTTTTTCTTTATGCTTTCCACGGCTTGGTTCATCTTCTATCGTAAGGATAAGCCCAAGGCTGAATCGGCCCTCATCAGAATCGTTGAGCGGGTTGTCTCCAGTGAGGTGCGCGACGGTTCCCTTCATAATGAACTAACCACTATCCTCCGGGAGAGAGATAATATCGAAGATGACCGATTTGACGGACTCATTCGGAATGCCATAATTCTGGATATTAAACGGGAAATCTCACGGGATGAATTGAGTGAAAAAATCGCCCAGGCCTTTTCTCTTCGCATGGATATTCCCATGGATAAAATCCGACAGAAGTTGGAAGAACGGGAGTCGGACTCCTCCACTGCCATAAGTGATGACCTGGCCATTCCTCATATCGTTCTGGATGAAGATGCGGGCTTTGATATTGTAGTTGTCAGGCTCAAGGAGGGGGTGCAGTTTACTGAGGATCGCAACAACATCCGTATTGTCTTCGCTCTGGCCGGGGCGAAAGGGGAGCGCAATTTTCATCTTCAGGCTCTTATGGCCATTGCCCAGATTGTTCAGAGTCCCGATTTTGTCAAGAAATGGGATGCCGCCGAGAAAGAAGAGGACTTGCGAGGTCTCATTCTGCTGGCCGAAAGACGGCGTTAAAACTTGACAGCCCGGGTTTCCTTTCTTATTATGTTCTTATGAATAGTAACGAAGTTCGATTATATATAAGGGAAATGAGCGAAACCCTGGCTAAAACGGGTGATCCGGACCTCATTGAAGAATTTCTGCCCTGCCTCCTTACGCAAAACGAGTTGCAGGAAGTCGCTTCCCGTTGGGCCCTTGTTAAAAAGATAGACCAGGGTACATCCCAAAGAAAAATCTCCGAGGAATTGGGGTTGAGCTTGTGCAAAATCACCCGGGGCTCAAAGGAATTGAAAAAAGAAAATTCCCCCTTTAAGAGAATGATCGATTTAAGTGTCCAATAGACCTGCTCCCGCTTCTTTACTAAGTTGTAAAAAAAAGCGAAAAAAATCTTGATGAAATAATTAGAAATTAGTATTTTATCTCTGAATCAAAAATCAATAACCTATATAAGGGAGAAATAGATTAATGGCTAAACAGCTGAAATTCGACGAAGATGCAAGAAAAAGCTTGCTCGCCGGTGTAACCAAACTGTCCGATGCGGTAAAGGTAACTCTGGGACCCAAAGGAAGAAACGTCCTTTTAGATAAAAAATTCGGTGCCCCCACCGTAACAAAAGACGGTGTTTCCGTTGCAAAAGAAGTAGAACTGGAAGATCCCTATGAAAATATGGGCGCTCAGCTTGTTAAGGAAGTAGCAACCAAGACCAACGATGTGGCCGGTGACGGTACCACTACTGCTACCGTACTGGCTTACGGTATTGTTAAGGAAGGTCTTAAGAGCGTTGCTGCCGGTGTTAACCCCATGGGTATCAAAAGAGGTATCGATAAGGCTGTTGAAGTAGCTGTAGAAGAGATCAAAAAGACTGCCAAGGTTATCAAGGATAAGGAAGAAATCTCCCAGGTAGCCGCTATTTCCGCCAACAATGACAGAGAAATCGGTGATGAGATCGCCGGTGCCATGGATAAGGTTGGTAAGGACGGTGTTATTACCGTTGAAGAGTCCAAGACCATTGATACTACGACCGACTTTGTAGAAGGTATGCAGTTTGACCGCGGTTACCTCTCTCCCTATTTTGCCAACAACCGGGACAACATGACCACAACTCTTGATGCTCCCTACATCCTGATTTACGATAAGAAGATTAGCAACATGAAGGATCTTCTCCCTATTCTGGAAAAGATTGCCCAGGCCGGTAAGCCCTGTCTTATCATTGCCGAAGATGTTGACGGCGAAGCTCTGGCTACCCTTGTTGTGAACACCATTAGAGGGGCCCTCAACGTTTGTGCCGTTAAGGCTCCCGGCTTTGGCGACAGAAGAAAGGCTATGTTGGAAGACATCGCTATCCTTACAGGCGGTGAAGTTATTTCCGAAGAAATCGGCCTCAAACTGGAAAATACAGAACTGGAACAGCTTGGTACTGCCAAGATGGTTAAGGTAGAGAAAGAAAATACCACCATCATCAACGGTGCCGGTAAAGAGGGCGATATTAAAGAACGAATTGCCCAGATCCGTGTTCAGATCGAAGATACTACCAGCGATTACGACAGAGAGAAGCTGCAGGAACGATTGGCCAAGCTGGCCGGTGGTGTTGCGGTAATCAATGTTGGTGCTGCGACAGAAGTTGAACTGAAAGAGAAGAAGCACAGAGTAGAAGATGCCCTTAGTGCTACCAGAGCTGCTATTGAGGAAGGTATTGTTCCCGGTGGTGGTGTAACCCTCGTTCAGGCCAGCACAGCTCTTGAGAAGTTTGACGAATCCGTTCTCACTGAAGAAGAAAAGATCGGTTTCAAGATCGTTAAGAGAGCCCTCGAAGAACCTATTCGACAGATCGCCGGAAACGCCGGTCTTGACGGTTCCATTGTGGCAGATAAAGCTAAGAACGAAAAGAAAGGCATTGGTTTTGACGCCAACAAGATGGAGTGGGTTGATATGGTTGCCGCCGGTATCATTGACCCCGCCAAGGTTACCAGAAGCGCTCTTCAGAACGCCGCTTCTATCGCTTCACTGCTTCTTACCACCGAATGTGCCATTACGGACATTCCCGAGCCCGAAGCTCCCATGGCTCCTCCCGCAGGAGGAATGGGCGGCATGGGCGGTATGGGCGGCATGATGTAAGCCCTGCCTCTTGATATAAACCGGAGATTCGTTCTCCGGTTTTTTTTACTCTTTTCCACTGGTGACAGTTAATAAAAGATGTTAACCTTTTTCTATGAAAGAACTCATAGATTCATCAAAAAAAATTATTGTTTTTAGCGGAGCCGGGATAAGTACGAATAGCGGTATTCCCGATTTTCGTGGGGAAGGGGGGCTCTATGAGCGGGTTCAGGATAAGTATGATTTGCCCTATGGAGAAGCGATTTTTGACTTAAATTACTTTGATTCCAATCCACACCCTTTCTTTGATCTTTCCCGGGAGATTGTTTTCCATAACGCTCAGCCGACTCTCTGTCATAAATGGCTGGCCCGTCTGGAAGAAGAGGGGCGTATCGCTAAGATTATTACTCAAAATATTGATCGCCTTCATCGAAAGGCCGGATCTCAAGCGGTCCTGGAGTGTCACGGAGGCTATGATAAGGGGCGATGCCGCAGCTGTGGCATGGAATATGATTTTGAGAATTATGAAAAAGACATTCAACATGGGAGGGTGCCCCATTGTCGTTGTGGAGGGGTGGTAAAGCCCAATGTGGTTTTCTTTGGCGAATCACTACCGGAAGAGTTCTTCCATGTGTGGGAGAATCCTCCCCGGGGAGATTTGCTTCTGGTTCTGGGAACGTCACTCAATGTTAGGCCCGCGGCCGATCTGGCCCTGAAATTTACCGGTCTTATGCCCTCTATTCTTGTGAATCTTGAAGTTACCGATCATGATAATCGGTTTACCCATGTGATTCATGAAGATTTGGATTCCTTTGTTAAATCCCTCGGGAATTAAGGAAATTCTCCCTAATCGCATTTCTTAGAATCTTTTCTTGTCCTAAGGTATAGATTTTCTCTTTGATTTTTAAGGATATCAAGTTCTCTGCAAGGAGAAGTGAGTTCGTTAGAATCACTTCTTCTCCACTGCGTAGTTGGGCATGGGTAAAACCTTTCTTCACCGGTTTCAATTTATAGCCCGATTTATTCGCCCATTCAAGAATTTTCTCCTGGGCAATGCCTGGGAGGCAGGGAAGAGTGGGGGGAGCAAAGTAAAGGGTCTTGCCCTTGCGGACTATGATATTGGTATAGGAGCCTTCCAGGGCTCGTTTCCCATCAGGAGAAAAGAGAACCTCATCCATCCCTCTGTTTTTATAGTGGGAACACCAGTATCTGTGGTATTCGTAGTTGGTGGATTTATAATGGTGAAGGGAATTGTTGTAAGGTTCCGTACAATGGAGGGCGGCGGTCATAGGGTTGTCACGTCTTTTATAAGGCTGCATAGTGACAACCGTATCCCATCGGGAGGAGTCTTCCTTAAGGGGAGCATAGAGAATCTTAAGGCGGAATTCACTGTCCTTTTTTTTTCCTAGCAGCCTAACCAGCTTGTCTTCTGAGATATCATCCCAGTTCAGGTCAATACAGAAATCCTTACAGGTGTTTCTCATCCGCTTCAGATGTTCCTCGTAGAAGAAAAGCCCCTTATTGTAAAGAATGGTTTCGAAAAAACCTGTCCCATATTGGAAGTGTAAAGAGAAGGGTGAGCAATTAAGCGGCTCATCCTGTAGTTTTCCGTTAAAGAGAATCATCCCTTTCCTCCGTATCCAAGGCGCGGCAAATATTTTCACCCTTATGCCTTGTTTCTTCAAATTCCTCTTCCTCGTCAGAAAGAAGAGTTATACCGCCCCCCACATTATAGAAAAAATGGTTACCCTGAAGGAACAGGGTACGTATCATTATATTAAAGAGCGAATTTCCTTTGGGTTTGATTATGCCAAAACTACCCGTATAGATACCACGTGGCTCACCCTCTAATCTTTCAATAATCTGGCAGGAGCGTATTTTAGGACAACCTGTGATGGAGCCGCCGGGAAAAATCGCTTTTAGGATATCTCCGGTTGTTATGTTGTGGCTTAGCCGTCCTCTAATATCTGAATATAGGTGATAAACGTTTTCAAGCTCCATTAACTGGGGAAAGGGGGACACCTGAACCGAACCGTAGTTGCAAATTCGGGAAAGATCATTTCGCATGAGATCGGTTATCATAGCCAGTTCGGCAAGATTTTTTTCGGAATGGAGCAGGCCATTGCGCTGTTTTTCATCTTCTCGAGGATTATTGCCACGGGGGGTTGTTCCTTTAATGGGAGACGTTAAAATCTCCTTCCCTTGGGTTTTGAAGAAAAGTTCCGGGCTCGTGCTTATTACATGTCCTCCCGGTATATGGGCAAATACACCATATTCAATTCTGTTGGAAGAGGCTAGTTTAAGGGCCAGTTCCACCGCATCGTATGAGGTTGTACCTTCTACCTTCCTTGTTATGTTAGCCTGGTAAATGTCCCCCGCTTCAATATGGGAAATTGTTTTTCGAACATTACGAGAAAAGCCTTTCCTATTGTGACTTGTTCCCTTTATCCGGGCGCTTCTCTCTTCTAAGTCGGAGGAGGATTCGCTGTTCTCAGAGGGTAAGATTACTGTGTTACCCAGACTGGAGTAAGGAAAATCAAAGGAGAGGGTATACTCCTTACAGCTATCCGCCCCCCTGTGGGAAAGAATATATTTTTCAAAAAGGACAAAGTAAAAGTCCTCATAGATCCCCTGGCGTTTTGGGTCAAAAAGTCCCGGTTCTTCCAGTCTGTCTTTAAAGTCATAGGAGAGATAACCGAGTAGCCCCAGATCTTCGGACAAGTGGGAAATCAGTTCAACCAGTTTATCCAGCTCATCCAGGGGGGAATCAATCGCCCGGATGTTATCCCCGTATTTTAGTTCCCCTTCTGTTAAAACTATCACAGGATTGATGCCGCTCAGCTCACGGTTCTTCTCATCCTGATCCAGTCCAGAAGAGAAGAGACTTATCCCCTTATACCTATGACAAAGGGAGAAGAGCTCCTCCAGGGAGTAATTTTTAATGTTTTTTTGCTTCCAATTAATCAAGATAGGCCTCAAAGAAATTATTAATCAGCCTATCGGCCTGTTCCGTAAGAAAACTTTCCGGGTGAAACTGTACACCCAGGAAAGGGAGGGTCCTATGCTTGAGGGCCATCACGTCATTCTTGTCTTCTTCCAGGGCCAGGACTTCCAGGGGAGATCCCATAAGATCATCCTTCTTAACACCAAGGGAATTATACCTCATAACCTTGTAGGGATTGGGAAGATCGGAAAAAAGGGCCTTGTTATCGTGTTCGATATTTACGGTCCTGCCATGATAGGGTTGGGTACGATCGACAGTCACACCATAAAAATAGGCAAGAAACTGCATGCCCAAACATATGCCCAGGTAGGGAATCTCTTCCTTTATTATAACCGTTTCAAAAAAGTCATTTAAAAGCCCTGTTTCCTCCGGTGTGCCCGGTCCGGGAGAGACAATGATTCCGTCCCATTTTTCTCGGTAAATATTCTTATCCCGATTTCTCATTATCACTATTTTATAGTCCGGTCGAACCATTTGTAATAGATGAAGGAGGTTATGGGTGAAGGAGTCGTAATTATCAAGGAGAAGTAGTTTTTTCATTTAAATTAGTTTGCTTTAGAAAAGAGTGATTGTACCTTTCCCAGAGGAGTAAGAGGAATGGAGGCGTCGATGAGTTTGCTATCCCCCCCATTGGGAAGGCTGCGGCTGCGGTCATTTCCGCCCATCTTTTTAAAGTCATGAACAATACGATCAATCCTTCTTCTATCCTCTTTGGGGATAGGCGTAAATTCAGCTCCCAGACTACAGGATGGCTTTCCCAGTCTTGACCAGACAATTTGTGCCGGTAAGGGGCGCTCAATTCCAGAATTTTTCTGTAATGAGAGGATGTGGGGAAGCTCCAGAGTCAACTCTCTCTTTTTCGTAAGTCTTTCACCGTCTTCTAGGACAACGCAGAAACCGGTTTTGGAGATGTTCTCCAGATGGCCATGAATTCTGCCTTCCCCTTTTACAGCCGGTCCGTCAATATAGATGTAAAAAGGATTGGTATAGCGTTTGTGCTTTCTTTTGTTTTGGGACGCGTTAATGTCTCCGTGGTAATACTTCAGTAACTCAATCAATTCCTTAAGGCCCCGTCCTTCTATAAGGCTTACCTCCCTAAAAAGAATTCCCCATCCTTGAACGGGGGAGTGAGAACCGCGTACCACTTCTCCTTTAAGGGTGAGGTAGAGGTTATTAATACTGATTTCAAGGGTATAAATCTTTCCCAGGGGCACTTCTCTTTTCGTAGCCAGGAAGCAACCTCCCCGGGATATGTCGGAAATAGGTAATATGAAGCTGTTATCGTCATCTTTGATCTGGCATTGAAAATTCAACTCGTAGCGTTTTTCCGCTTCCCACCACCGCAAACGGGGATTGAAATAGGGAGCAATGAGTTCTTTTCGAAAGAGAAGAGCCGCAGCTCCGCTCATAAAGAGAATATAGAGGAGCAACGTAATGGGGGTATGTGAAGAATCGCTAAGATAGCCTTTGATATGGGAAGCAATAAGGTAGACTGAGGAAAAGAGGAATCCCCACCAACCCCATTTCCTTACACTAAAAAGGCAGAGGGAGATAAACGCACAGAGACCAAGAGTTACCAGGTTAGTTAGAGAAAGACTTTCTAAAATAAGGCCCGGGCTGGTCAGAGGACCCTGCCCGTTATAGGCGGAGAAAAGAAGGAGGGCAGGAGGAGATAAAAGATAAATCAGACAAAGTAGAATAATGATTCTAGGTTTGTAAGGCATAAGGGCTTCTCCGTTGAAATAATGTGATTTCCAGATTATGGTTATTATAGAATAAAAGCTAAATCTTGTCCTTAGAATTTGATTTGATACACCATTTTTATTTGAGACGACCTGTCTATAAGATGATTAGGCCTGTCTGTTTAGAAGGATATATGGTATCGTGGAGTAGCATGTTTAAGTTTTTCAGAAAAGTCTTTTCCCTCTTTGGTCTTATCAAGAAAATTATCACAGGTCTTATTTTTTGGGTAATTCTTGTAATTTTCATCGTAGCAATGTTTTACAATCCTTCTCCCAAGGTAAGAGAGGGCGAAGTCCTTGTTCTGGCCCCCCAAGGCCGTGTGGTGGATGAGTACAGTAAAGCTCCTTTTGAGAGGGAGATGGACGCTTACCTGGGAGAGCCTCCGGAGGAATCCCTATTAAGTGATTTAAAGTGGTGTTTGGCACAAGCCGCTTACGATGAGCGTATAAGTGCTGTATTACTTGATCTTTCCGGTTTCTGGGGCGGGGGAACGGCCAATATTTCCGAGCTGTCCCAATCCATGGAAGAGTATAAACTTTCCGGTAAACCGCTCTATTGTTTTGCTCCCTACTTGAGTCAGAGCGCTCTTTCCCTTGCCTCTCTGGCCAATGAAGTCGTTTTGGATCCCATGGGGGAAGTCTTTCTTCAAGGCTACGGTTCCTACCGGGCCTATATGAAAGAGGGGCTGGATGATTGGGGGATAACGGCACATATCTACAGGGCCGGAGAAAACAAGGATTTTGTGGCACCCTATCTTCATGACTCAATGACTACGAGCGAACGAAACGCTATGAGTTTCTGGATGGATGATTTGTGGGGCGGGTGGTTGAGTCTTACCGCCCATAATTGCGGCATCCCCAGGGAGACTTTGGAACATTACAGTAATAATTACGGAAGTCTTTTACAGAGTACGAAACTTTCGCCAGCTCAATTGGCCATGGACAAGGGGCTGATCGATTCTATTATGACCTATGATGATTATAATCGGGAGATGATAAGCCGATTCGGCCTGGATGATTCGGGTGTCGGCTTTAGTCAGACATATTGGCTCGATTATATGGCCCGTGAAGCCGGTTCGCTTCCGGCCCTTTCCGGGGAGCCTAAAATAGCCCTTCTCACTCTCTCCGGAGAGATCCTTTATGGTGAGGGAGACTGGTCCCGTATTGGGAGTTTTCAAGCTGAATTAATCCTTGACGAGATTCTGAATGATCCCGATGTGGTAGCTCTTGTTCTACGGATTAACTCTCCCGGAGGCAGCGCCGCCGGTGCGGAAATGATTCGCCGTAAGTTGGAGCGTTTTCAGGATTACGGTATCCCCGTTTACGCCTCCATAGGAAATATGGCTGCCAGCGGCGGCTATTGGATTGCCTGTGAGGCCGATGAAATATGGGCCTCCGAAACTTCCTTGACCGGTTCCATTGGGGTATTCAGTTTCTTTTTTACCATGGAAGATCTTCTTAAAGACAAGCTTGGAGTAACGGTAGATGGTTATGGCACCACAGCTGTGGCGGGTTCATATAACATGGGCCGTGACGTATCTTCCGAAACCAATAAAATGCTTCAGTCCGGTGTGGATCAGATTTATCGGCAGTTTCTAAACCTTGTTGCCACCAATCGGAATATTCCCCTGGCTGATGTACGTAAAGTGGCGGAAGGTCGGGTTTGGACGGGACGTCAGGCTCTGGATAATGGGTTAGTCGATACCATAGGTACCCTTGAAGAGCTTATTCAATATGCGGCGGAAGAGTCCGACTTGGGAGGGAGTTACCAGCTGGTACAATATGATGATAATCAATTGAGTAGCTACGGAGCCAGTTTTAACCTTATTCCCCGAATAAGTTCCCTTCTTTCTTTGCCTCCTTTGGTCCAGAATGAAATAGCACCTCTTCTTTTTCCCGAAGAGAATCCCTTTGGGGATCCCAGACAGATAAATGCCTGGAGTGGGTATGAAGTTATACAGTAAAAGCCAGCTTATTCTGGCGTCTCTCTTTGTATTGGTTTTAAGTTCGGCTACAACCTTCCTGCTAAGCCACGTTATGAGTGAAAAAGAGGATTCCCCTTTAGATGCGGGAGTTTCGGTAAATCAGTATAGCCTCCCTGTTCAGAATAACTATCAAGGCAGCTATACCCCGGAAGAGCAAATTAACATTGCTATTTATGAACAGTTCAATGAGGGTGTTGTAAACATTAATACCACCGTTTTGTCTTATAATTTTTTTCTGGAAGCCGTACCTCAGGAAGGAGCCAGCGGCTCCGGTTCGATCATTGATGAAGAGGGCTATGTTCTTACTAATTATCATGTGGTTGAAGGGGCTCAGAAGGTTTATGTGAACCTGGCCGACGGGAGTCAGTATGAGGGCAAAGTCATCGGGACGGACCTGGAAAATGATCTCTCCATTATCAAGTTTGATCCCAAGGGCAAACCATTAACGGTAATTCCCTTTGGGAGTTCCTCCCATTTGAAGGTGGGGCAGAAGGTGTTGGCCATTGGGAATCCCTACGGTTTGGAACGAACCATGAGTACCGGTATCGTTTCTGCCCCGGGAAGGCCCATCAAGAATGATGACAATCTGATTATTCGGGATATGATCCAGACCGACGCCTCTATCAACCCGGGGAATTCGGGAGGTCCCCTTCTCAATACCCGGGGAGAGATGATTGGGATTACCACCATGATCTATTCCCCTTCCGGCGGATCCGTTGGGATTGGTTTCTCCGTTCCCGTGGATACGGCCAAAAGAGTTGTGCCTGATTTGATTGAGTATGGACGTGTGCAGAGAGGCTGGATCGATATAGATCCCATTCAGCTTTTTCCCAACCTGGTCCGTTACGGGGATTTACCAGTTTCGGAAGGTATCCTGGTTTCTTCTGTCACCTCCGGCTCTCCTGCGGATAAGGCGGGATTGAGAGGAGGTTCACGGTCTAAGGCGGTACGAATCAACGCTTCCACCATCATCTATCTGGGGGGAGATATCATCGTAGGCATTGACGGAAAAAAAATCACCGGCTACAGTGACTTTTACAGCGCCCTGGAGGAGACTCGGCCGGGGGATAGGGTAACGTTGATGATTGTCAGGGGAAGAAAGACCTATGAGCTGGAGTTGACCCTGACCGAAAGACCGGAAGGTAGGTTATAAATGGCAAAATTCAAAGTCCATTCTCCCTATGCCCCCGGGGGCGATCAGGGACAGGCTATAGAGGGCTTGTCCCGGGGGATAAATGATAAACTGGAGCGTCAGGTGCTCCTGGGTGTGACCGGTTCGGGTAAGACCTATACCATGGCCAAGGTGATTGAGCAGGTGAATCTGCCCACCCTTATTATCTCCCACAATAAAACACTGGCAGCCCAGCTTTACCGGGAATTCTGTGATTTCTTTCCCGATAATGCGGTGGAGTACTTTGTTTCCTATTACGATTACTACCAGCCCGAGGCCTACGTGCCCTCCCGGGACCTTTATATAGAAAAGGACGCTTCCATCAACAAGGAGATTGAGCGGCTTCGGCTTTCGGCTACCACCAATCTTTTAAGCCGGAAGGATGTTATCATAGTTTCTACCGTTTCCTGTATTTACGGTTTGGGTGACCCCGAATCGTACGGGACCATGACTATTGAGTTTAGGAAGGATGACCCTCTTAATTTTGACAAAATTATCCGCCAGCTTGTGGCCATGCAGTACGAAAGAAACGATATGACCCCCGGACCCGGTTGTTTTAGGAGAAGGGGAGAGATGCTGGAAATCTATCCGCCCAACTTCAAGAATAACAGCATTCGGATTGAGACCGAATGGGATGAAATTACGAGAATCGGCCTGACCGATACCCTTAACGGTACTATCATTGAAGAGCTCACCGATTATACTCTCTACCCGGCCAAGCACTTTGTTGTCCCCGAGACAAACATACCCAAGGCACTGGAAAATATCCGGGTTGAACTTAAGGAACAGTTGGAGTCTTTGGAAAATCGCCAGAAAATTGTGGAAGCCCAAAGGCTCAAAACCAGGACCGAATATGATCTGGAGATGCTCGAGGAGATGGGGTATTGTTCGGGCATCGAAAACTACGCCCGCCATTTGACAGGTCGTGAAGCGGGAGACCGTCCTTCTGTTTTATTGGACTATTTTCCCAACCGCTTCCTTACTTTTATAGATGAGTCCCATGTGACTCTCCCCCAGGTGGGAGCCATGTATGAGGGGGACCGGTCCCGTAAGAACAACCTGGTTAACTTTGGATTCCGTCTTCCCTCCGCCCTGGATAACCGTCCTCTTACGGCAGACGAATTTGACAAGGTGCTAAGCCAGCGTGTTTATGTATCGGCTACCCCCGGGGAAAGAGAGCAGAAGGAGTCACAGAATACGGTTGAACAGATTATCCGGCCCACCGGACTTCTTGATCCTATTGTTGAAGTGCGGCCTACGGACGGTCAGATGGAAGACCTTTATGGTGAGATTAACAAGCGCATTGAGCTGAATGAGCGAGTCCTTATTACAACGCTCACCAAGCGCATGGCCGAGGAGCTTACCGACTACATGCTAAGCTTGGGAATCAATACCCGCTATCTCCATTCGGAAATTGAGACCATCGAGCGGGTGGAATTGCTTCGGGACCTCCGTAAGGGGGATTACGATGTGTTGGTAGGGATCAATCTTCTTAGGGAAGGGATTGACTTGCCCGAGGTTTCCCTTACAGCCATTATGGATGCCGATAAAATCGGCTTTCTCAGATCCGAACGGTCGCTTATCCAGATTATAGGTCGTACAGCCCGTAATGAGAACGGTAAGGTAATCATGTATGCGGACAAGCACTCTCCTGCCATGGAGTCGGCCCTGAAGGAGACTTCCCGAAGAAGAGCCCTTCAGATGGAGTATAACAGGGAACATGGTATAACTCCCCAGACTATCAAGAAGGAAATACACGATATTATTTCCCGTAAGGCCGATGAAAAACAGAAGGCTCAGCAGCTTAATATTGATGCTATGAAGGATCAGACTAACCTTCTTGACCCGGCACAGAAGAAAAAGCTGATTAGGGCCCTGGAGAAGGAGATGCTTGAGAAGGCCAAGAATCTTGAGTTTGAAGAAGCCGCCCTCCTGCGGGATGAGATTGATAAATTGAAAGGATTGTCGAATGAAACTTAAAGATAGACAAAATATTATTGTAAAAGAAAATATCCCTTATAGACGCGCTGTCTCTATTGGATTCCTCTTTCTCGTTATAATTTTGGGCGGATGCGAGAAAGAACTTGCCCCGGAAAAAGAGATTATTCTTCCTCCCACCCCTATTCTTTCCAACGAAAAGAGCTGGGCTGTTGTTATTGAGTCCTATGTAAAGGTCACCGAAGAGAAAGATAAAAACAGTACCGTAAAGGCCACTCTCAGGAAGGGGGCCGTTTTGGAGATTATCTCTTCTGAACTGGAAAATGACGGTTCACAACTCTGGTATAGAGTAAAAGGTGAGACCATGGAAGGTTGGATTGGCAGCGGTTCGGTTAAGAAATTTGAAAACCTGGAACAAGCCGAGACAGCCAGTCGGGAAGCGGACAGGGTAAAAGAGTAAAATGAAAGAAATTCACTATCCTCAAAATCTTCCCATTACGGAAAAACGTAAGGAAATTGTCTCCCTCATTCAGAATAATCAAGTCATAGTTCTTTCCGGAGAGACGGGAAGTGGTAAGACAACGCAAATACCCAAGTTCTGTCTTGAGGCTGGATTGGGCGGGAAGGGTAAGCAAATTGCCTGTACACAGCCCAGACGCTTAGCCGCCGTATCGGTGGCATCACGAATCGCCGAGGAGCTTCATTCCGACCTGGGTGGTCTGGTGGGTTACAAAATTCGATTTGACGAAAAGACCGGCCCCAAAACAAAAGTAAAACTTATGACCGACGGGGTTCTGCTGGCTGAAACTCAGAGCGACAAGTTGCTAAGCCACTATGATTGTATCATTGTGGATGAGGCCCATGAAAGAAGTTTGAATATTGACTTCCTTCTGGGGATACTCCGCTTGCTCATAAAAAAGCGGAAGGATCTTAAAATCATTATCACATCCGCTACGATCGATACGAAGAAATTTTCCGAAGCCTTTGACAATGCCCCCATCATTGAAGTATCGGGAAGAACCTATCCGGTGGAGCTCCGTTACCGGCCCCCTTCCGAAGAAGAGGCGGAGAAATCCCTGGCCGAATCGGGTGCCGATGCCCTAGAGGAGATTCTTCTTGAAACCACCGGAGGGGATGTACTCATCTTTATGCCCACCGAGCAGGATATTGTGGAGTGCTGTGAGTTAATCGAAACCCGGTACAATCGCTGGCAGCTTAATGTGCTTCCCCTTTATGCCCGACTTAGCTCGGGAGAGCAGCACCGTATCTTCGAAGCTTCCACCCGCCGGAAGATTGTGGTCTCTACCAACGTGGCGGAAACATCCCTTACCATTCCCGGTATTGTTTATGTAATTGACACAGGTGTGGCACGTATTGCCCGATACACTCCCTCTACGGGGACCTTCGGGCTTCCCGTGGAAAGTGTCTCCCGTTCCAGTGCGGATCAAAGGAAGGGGCGCTGTGGTCGTATACAGGAGGGTATTTGTATTCGACTCTATTCGGAGGAGGATTACAACGGAAGAACTCTTTACACCCCTCCGGAGGTGCTAAGAACAAACCTGGCGGAAGTCATCCTTCGTATGTTAAGCCTCAAGATTTACGACATAGAAAACTTCCCCTTTGTCGACCCTCCCCAAAGCGCCGGTATTCGGGACGGATATAAAACCCTGGAAGAGTTACGGGCTATTCGGGAAGTGGATAATCGGGAACGGAAAAATAACCCCAAGGTCCCTAAAAAAATCAAGCTTCTCACAAAAGAAGGCTACCGTATGGCCCAACTCCCCATGGACCCGCGATTGGCCAAGATGATTCTCCAGGCCGGAAGGGAAGGCTGTGTTGATGAAGCCCTCGTCCTGGCCGGAGCTCTCTCCATACATGACCCTCGTGAACGTCCTTCGGAAAAGGCGGGAAGCGCGGACCAGAAACACGCCCGCTTCCGCCATGAGGATTCCGATTTTATTACCTTCCTGAATCTCTGGAAGGGTTGGCTCGCCATTGGGGAAGGGCAGATGAAGTTGGGAGCCCTCAAGAAGTACTGCAAGGAAAACTACCTCTCCTTTAAACGAATGCGGGAGTGGCGTGATCTTTACCGCCAATTCCGGTCCATCCTCAAAGAGGACAAGGCTTTTACAGACAATCAGTTTGCCCCCTTCAAAGGAAATGAAGAAGCCCTGTATAGCGGTATTCATAAAGCGGTACTGAGTGGTTTTCTCTCTCATATCTCCCATAAGAAAGATAAGAATATCTATGAAGCCACCCGGAAAAGGGAGACTATGATCTTCCCCGGGTCGGGACTCTTTGGGAACGGCGGGGAGTGGTTGGTGTCGGCAGAGATGGTCAGGACAAATCGGCTCTATATGCGTGTCAATGCCAAGGTAGAGGCTAAGTGGATTAGCCAGATAGGCGCTCATCTTGTAAAGAAGAAATACATAACTCCCTGGTGGGAGGATAGGAAGGGAGAAGTCCTCTGTAAGGAGGAGGAAAAGATCTTTGGCTTCCTTCTTAATAAGGATAAGACCGTTCCCTACGGGCAGTATATGCCCCGGGAAGCGGCGGAGATGTTTATTCGCGAGGGACTTTGTGGCGACGCCAGTCTTAAGGATAGGGAGCCCGATTTTCTCAAAGCTAACAGGAAGCTTGTGAAAGATCTCTCTACCATGGAAGATAAGCTTCGAAGAAAGGATCTTATAAAAGATGGGCCTCTTCTGGAGGACTTCTATACTCAAGTTATTAATAGGCTTAGTGGATCACTGGATAAGCCAATGGTTATCTATGATGTGCGTCAACTGAATCGTCTCATTACCCTTACCGGCGATAAAGAGCTCTACCTTAAAGAGGAAGATCTCCTTGCCTCGGACAGCTATGAGTATAATGCCCAAAACTATCCGGATTACTTTGTTCAGGATGACCGTCAGTACAGGTTCGAGTACAAGTATAATCCGGGAGAAGCGGATGACGGTGTTACCCTTCGTATTCCCAAAAGCCGCCTGGGTGAGTTGGATAAAAGTGCCATAAGCCCCACCGTTCCCGGGAGGAACAGGGAACTGGTTACGGCCCTTCTTAAGGGATTGGCCAAGGAAAAACGGAAGCAGCTAATTCCCATAAACGCCCATGTGGAAGAGATTCTCAAGGAGTTGGATCCCCACTCTTCCTCTCCCGTGTCGGATCAAATCATCCCCATCATCTACAAAAAATGGCAACTGGTCATACATCAAACCGATTGGAACGAAGAGAAGATCCCCGAGTATCTTAAGGTGCGTTTTGCTCTTGAGGACAAGCGGGGTAAGATTATTAAAGCGGCCCGGGACAAAAGTATTCTTTATGAAAAGTTTGAAGAACCCCAGGTACCGGAGAAGAATCTCAAGAAGGTCAAAAGCGATTGGGAACGTCACGCCCTCAAAGACTGGAAAGGACTTAATCTTCCGGAGAGCATAAAAGAAAAAAGCCGCGGCCAGAGAGTTACCCTTTTCCCCGTTCTCAAAAAAGCGGGCAAGGATGTGGATATTCGTTTGGAGAGGGACCGGGATGAGGCTCGAAGAATCCATAGGGAAGGGACGGCCACCCTTTTTAGGAGATACTACTTCAAGGAAGAGAAAAACTTTCGTAAATCCCTCGCTCTTAAAGAGAGCTTTCCCCGGGAAGTTATGTATCTGGGCGGAGCGGATCAGTTGGAGGACCAGCTTTGGGAGAGGGTATTTCTCGATCTCTTTGGTGTGGACAACTGCCGTAAGGAAGAGCAGTTTAATAAACTCAGAGAACAGCAGGCGGGGAATATTTTTGACCGGGGCGAAAGCTATGGGGAAAATCTCAATAGGGTTCTCTTCGTCTATAGCCAATGCCGCCAGATGCTTATGAAGAGCCGAAGCCGGGAGAAGAAGGGGCGAGAACAGTTTCTGGCCGATAGGGAAGCTGACTTGAATCTTCTTATGCCCGATAATTTTCTTCTTGTCTATGAGGCTGAACATTGGTCCGATCTTGTGCGTTACATAAAAACACTTTATCAGAGAATCGAACGGGGAATGAACGACCCATTGACCGACAGTAAAAGAAACGACGAGTGGCACTCCTATTTTGACATATATGAAAAGATGATGGCCGATCTCTCTCCCCATGCCACCAAGGCAAAAAGAGATGTGCTTGATGAGTTATTCTGGCTGCTTCAGGAGTATCGTGTGGCCCTCTTCGGCGGTGGTGTTGTAAAGACAGCCCGGAAAGTATCTCCCAAAAAGCTGGACGAAAAAATTAGCGAGGCAAGAAGTCTGGTTTAGGACGTTTTTCCGTTGTATAAGAAAATGAAACGGCGTATCAAAAAGTCAAATTAAAACTTTCCCTATCACCTATGTCATGGTATAATTTTGCGATATTAGTACAAAATTAAGGGGAGAATATGAAAAACAAAACTATTGTAACTCTGCTGTTACTGCCAATTTTATTTATGATTGGCTGTACCAGTTCCGGCGGAGCTGTAATGGATAGCGGACTTGATAAACTCATGGTCCAGTCCGTTGTTTCCAGCGCCGACGACGGCAATGTTGCCGAAAACACTTTGGATACCTTTTCCGATACCAGATGGTCCGCAGAAGGGGAAACTTCCACCATTACCTATGACTTCGGTGGTCTGGTCAAGGTGGAAAAAATCGCTCTTACCTTCTTTAAGCAGGATATTCGATACACCTTTTTCGAAGTTTCCGTTTCCAAGGATGGTAAAAGCTGGGAAACCGTTTATGAAGGTACCAACGCCGTTGAGAAACCTTCTACGGACTGGTTTGAGATCGTAACTTCTTTTACAGCCCAGTATGTGAAAATTGACGGTCACGGCTATGAACACTATGACAAGAGCAAGAAAGGGTTGTGGACCAGCATCACAGAAGCGGCTTTCTTCTCTTCAAAAGAGGCTGTTCCCCAGGCTCAGACCATGGGTGAAAACCCTGTTGACGTAACTTATACAATGCCCGGTTTTATTAACCCCGACGGTACCGAGCATGCTGTACATGTTCCCAATCCCGTAACCGGTAAAACGATTAACGTAACCGATTTTAAAGTAAATCTTTCCGAATCCAAGTCGGACGATGCACCCGGTATTCAGGCTGCTATTGACTCCGCTTCCGAGGGTGACGAAGTTTTCCTTCCCGCCGGTACCTACGATATTGCCCAGCCCATCGTTTTCCGTTCCATGGTTAACCTGAGAGGAGAAGAGGGAACAATAATTAAGGTTAAGCCCCTTAAAGAAAACTACATGCAGAGTGTCTTCCTTCTTTTGGGTGTTCACGATGTCGTTGTATCGGACATGGTACTCACTTCTGCCTTTGAAGGTGCTTACAGCATCGATCACGGTAAGAACAACCCCGATCGTGATGGTCCCAAGTACATGGTAAGAATCACCGATTCCTCCAGTCGAGTGCCCTCTTACAACGTTACTATTGATAATCTTCTTATTGAAAAATACCAGACCATGGGTGTGCGAATCGCCAACAGCCACGATGTAGTTGTACGGAACTCTACCTTCCAGAACGCTACGGATATCGGTGGTGGCGGAGCCGGTTACGGTGTATCCATTCAGGGGGACGGAAACGAAAGAAACCGGATTGGTTTTTCCAACGATTCCCGATACAACCTGGTGGAAGACTGTACCTTCCAGGGACCCTATATTCGTCACGGTGTACTGATTCAGTACTACTCCCATAACAACCTTGTTCAGAACAACACTCTGATTCAGACCAAGCTGGATGCCATCGACCTCCACGGGGAAGATGAGTATCTTAACGAAATCCGTTACAACACCATCAAGGACATCGAAACCGGTGCGGCTATTGGTGTGGGAAACACCGGGGCAACCCATGACAAGTCCGGTCCGGGTAACTGGATCCACCACAATGACATTACCAACGTAAGAGAAGGTATTAAGGTTAACCTCGGTTCGGAAGATACCCTTATCGAAGAGAATGTGGTTACCGGATGTAAGGTCATCAACAGTAAGGGTGTTTACCTTCAGCATGCTCCCGGAACTATTGTAAGAAACAATAACTTTGATAACAACTCGGCCATCGGTTTCTGGGGTCTTGTTATCAATGGTGATTCCGGTACGGAAGGACGGGGCGCCGGTATTGCCAAGAACGTTCTTGTGGAAAATAACTCTTTCAGAAATATTTCGGGTGGTATGAAAATTACCGCCGGTGTGGATATTAATATGAAGGATAACATCTACGAAAACAACGATGCCGCCCTTTTGGATACCCGACGGTTCGACTATGTGACCGACCTTATCCCCTCCCAGGTTTTGAATCTGCTTAACTGGAAAATCACTCTTCCCTTTGATCAGGCTAAAGAGGTTTACCAGCCCGATTTCAAGACCTATGTTCATCCCGACTTCTTCCGTACAACCAAGGACAATGACGGTGTAATTTTCACCGCTCCCGTTGCTGCCGACGGTACGGACGCTACCACGGTTAACTCCAAGTACCCCCGTTCTGAGCTTCGAGAGATGGCATACGGCGGTCAGGCCGAAGCTAACTGGGATACGGACAACGGCCGTCATGTCATGAAGATTGTACAGGCTATTACCCATCTTCCCGATGTGAAGAACGAGGTTGTGGCCGGTCAGATTCATGACGCCCATGACGACGTGGTTATGATTCGTCTTCACGGCACCAAACTGTTTGTAGAAGCGGAAGGTGTTAACAAGGGTGTTCTGGACGAAAACTACGAACTGGGAACCAAGTTTGAAATTGAAATCTCTGCAGAAAACGATGTGATCGGTGTACGATACAACAAAGATGTGGAAGTTAAGTTCAACGTTCATAAGGAAGGCTGTTACTTCAAAGCCGGTGTTTACACCCAGTCTAACCTGAGCAAAGGCGATGCTGCCGACGCTTACGGAGAAGTGGTTATCTATGATCTGAACGTGGCCCACTCCGGTGTGGAATCTGCCCAGCAGCAGACCTATGAAAATCCGGAAATCCCCGCAACAGCCCCTGTGGCGACTCTCGCTCCCATTCTTGATACCTACATTGTTCTTATGAGAATTGACGGTGTGATTCAGGGTAACAAGACTCCCAATATCGATGACGACAAGCTTATGGTTAAAACCAGTTCCGGTCAGACAACTATCCGTGTGATTTTTGTTAAGTACGACCTGAGCGGTTTTGCTGAAAGACCCGATGTGGCTGCGATAAACCTCTATCCCTTTGACAGTAATGGTACATCCACCCTGTCCATCTATGGATTTGAAGAGGGCGTGATAAGCGATTACATCACCTGGGCGGATATCTTTACGGACGACTCTCGTATTTCAAAGGATAACACCGACGTGATGGATTACCTGAACCACTTTGGTACTTTAACCGGAGAGGTGACTGTGGGTGCCCAGAAACCGGAAGAACCTGTTACCGAGGAAGATCACTATGTGGCCAACGTTTCCAGCTTTGTCGCTAACAGCGATTCTGACACGGTTACTTTGGGTTTTGTGGACCTGATTGGTGTGAACGTGAACCTGCAGCTCTTCTCTTCCGAACGTGACGCCGCTTATGCTCCCACTATGGACCTGTGGACTGCGGACGGTAAATCCCTGGGAACAGCTGCTCCCAAGGCAGAGAAAAAGGAAGAGGCCAAGATTGATGAGGCCGCTGCTTTTGAAGCCGCCGCTGCGGTTCTTAACCTGGATGTAGATCATGTTGACGAAGCTCTGACTCTTCTGAGCTATGCTGTTGTAAAGATTAAGGATGGAAAGGTTAACCTGCCTTCCGAAATTGGCAAGGACGTCAATATTAGCTGGGAAAGCCTTAACCCGGAAGTGGCATCTGATACAGGAGTTATCAGTGCAGATGCAGCCGGTAAGGACGTAACTTTTAAAGCTATTCTGACAAAAAATAAGGAAAGAACGGAAAGAGAATTCTTTGTCGTTATTCCTGCTGCTAAATAATCGCTCCGGCGATTAGGATTCGGCCCTCCTTCGGGAGGGTCTTTTTTTTTGAAATTTTTGGCCTATACTTTAGGTATGAAAAGAATCTTTTTACCTATAAGTCTTATGTTTGGTTTGATATTCGCCTGCTCTCACGGTTCTTCAGAAACAGGTTCAGACGGGGATAGTGGAGATAGTAGTTGGGATAGCGTAAAGAGCTCAGTGTCTCCCTCTGTTGCATTGAGTGATGAATTCAGCAACCCCCAAATGCTCCCCATCGCCACAATGGGCTGGGAAGACGGATTGAATGTTTCCCGGGATGGTCTCCATCTTTACGCGACCTATATCCCGGCGGACTTTCTTTCTTTTACTCTTAACGAAACAGAAAACCAGGCAAATATACAGTACTATGACCGGGGCCCCCATTATGATATGGATTTTGACGGTTCCAGTATCGGGGTCGATTATCCCTGGTATCATAGCGATATTATTTATGCGAGTCGCAGTAGTGTTGAGGAGGATTTTAGTGATTGGAATACCTCCGATATGAAGCGTTCTGTTCAGAGTGAAGGGGCAATAACTACCGTTCAATCCGATACGGGGATCGATATGTGTGTCTTTACCAGCAACGAAAAATATTTAGAACTTAATAATTTTAAGTATATAAAGGATAGTGCCAATAATCCTTCCGGTCTCGGCACTTTTCTTAGCGATACGGCTAACGATGGTGAAACAGATCAGGTAAACACCTATTTTGTAGAAGACAATCCCCACCTTGAACGAATTAGTGATGATATACTGGTCCTTTTCTTTGATAGTGAAGATAGGCCGGGAGGGCTAGGACTTCACGATATCTGGTACAGCTCCAGTTCGGATAACGGGGGAACATGGGCCACACCCATTAATGTTAGTACAGTCAACACCGCAGATAAGGAACACCAGCCTCATCTTTATTATGACGATACCCTAGACCTATGGTGGCTTTACTATTCCGCCTATCATACTGATGGGAAGCTGGCCATCTATCGGGTCTATCAAGAAGCCGATACCTGGGATAATTGGAGTACACCGGAATTAGTTCTTAGCGCAGGAACATCCGCCGGTATAGGAGAGCCCACCTTAACTGACGAGGGGGATCTCTACTTTGTGCTCATCTACGATAATCCCGATGGGACCGATTATGACCGTTACGATGCGGACCCCTGGTTTGTTGAAGCCCTAGTAGAATAGGCATCTTTCGTAAACCGAATAAAAAGGCCATACAAATCCTCTTGACCAGCCATGTTTACACTACCATGGGATTCTTTTAGGAGAATACGGTGAAGCAGGGCTAAAAAGGAGTTGTTAAGATACTGGTGCATTTTATCGCTTGCCACATCTTTTCTGATAGAGCCGTCTTTCTGACCTTCACAGATGATTTTGTAAAGCAGCGCTGTATGAGGGGTCTCAATCAGGTCCATCTCTTTTTTCATTTCCCCCGTAGGATAGTTCCCGGAAAAATGGCTGTCGAATTGTGCCGTTAGGAAGATAAGGTCCTTTAGCTTATTTAAGTCTATTAATAGAAAGTACTCTTCCAGTCTGTCTATTCCTGTTGTTTTAACCATGCGGCCTTCCAGGCGATTAAAATAGTCGTTTAATTGAGCTGTGATTTCAAGCTGCATGTGGCACACCAGATGTTCTTTGGTAGGGAAGTAACGGTATAGGGTGCGTCTGTGAATACCGGCTTTTTGGGCGATTTCCGTCATTTGTGTCCCGCTAACACCATTTTCAATGAAAAGCATTCGGGCCCTTAGCAGGATTTTTCGTTCCGTATTCATCTATTCCGACTCTCCCCGGGCTTTGAGCCAGCGGCTCACTTTGGATTGACTGATACCCAGCATCTGGGCGGCCTTGTTCTGATTTCCCCCGTGATACTTTAGAGCTTCGGAAATATACATGTTTTCCACTTCATCCAGGGAGGGGATTCTCCCATAGATATCCATAATATGCATGAAATCTATCTGTTCCGGCAGGGATAGTGATACCTCTTTTTTCTCTATAGGGTCAGCTTGGAGGTCACTATTCAGGAGCTGTAATAAATCTTCTTTGCTTACCGGCCCCAGGATGCTCCTAAACACCAAGTCTGAAGCAAGGCCCATCAACTCCCGAACATTTCCCGGATAGTTGTAGGAAAGAAGTGTTTCGTGAATCTCATTAGAAAAAATCGGCTCGTTCTGATTCACTTCTTTTGATTTTTTCTTAACAAAGTGGTTAAAAAGGAGAAGGATATCTCCCTTACGCTCCCTTAAGGGGGGGATAATAACGCGGTGGGGACGTAAGCGATAATAGAGGTCCTTTCTAAAGGTTCCTTCATTGACTTTTTGTTCAAGATCCACATTAGTGGCAGTAATAATTCGGGCTTTGGAGAGCTTGGGTTGGTCTGCCCCCAGGGGATAGTACTCCTTCTCCTGTAAAAGACGAAGAAGTTTAACCTGGCTCTTGGTTTCCAAGTCACCAATTTCATCAAGAAAGAGAGTGCCCTCAGCCGCTTCCAATACCAGGCCTTTTCTCTCTGTTGTCGCACCGGTATAGGCCCCTTTTTCATGGCCAAAAAGAGCGTCGGAGAACATGGTGTCGTCCAACCCGGAAACATTAACAGAAACCAGTTTCCCCGAACGATGGGAGGATTTGTGTACTGCCTGGGATATGAGTTCTTTACCTGTTCCGCTTTCGCCCTGTATTAAAATTGCTTCGTTACTAGGCGAAAGGGCTTCAATGTATTTGAAAATACGGGACATATGGGGGGAACGGGTAATAATGGAATGAAAGGCGTTGTTTTCATTTACGTCCCGGGCCATGATAATATCGGAAAAACCGGCAATTTCCTGTTTCATCCTGTAA
Organism: Spirochaetales bacterium; assembly: GCA_028533045.1. GTDB lineage: Bacteria > Spirochaetota > Spirochaetia > DSM-2461 > DSM-2461 > SZUA-368. The sequence continues at coordinate 203,566 of JAQQAP010000037.1, forward strand.
TGTTCAAGAGCATTGCGTAGGGACGTGAGGAGGCGTGCCTTGTTGAAGGGCTTAATGAAAAAGTCAAAGGCCCCCATGTTGGCACAACTCTGTTCGGTTTCATCACTACTATCGCTTGTGACAATTATAACGGGAATATGGGGGTGGTTTTCCTTGTGCCAGGCAAGATAGTCCAGTCCGGAGCCGTCGGGAAGATTGATGTCCAGTATGACGGTTCCGAATAATCCTTGATTTACAAGCGTTTTAGAATTATGAATCGATTCGCAAAAACGGTAATTATCTATTCCGGCGGATTTAAGGATGACCTTATAGAGATTTACCATAATAAAATCGTCTTCAACAATCAGACAGGAATCGAACTTATCCATAAATAAATTATACATCATGTGCATGAAATGTGGAAGAAGAAAATATTCATTTTGCATAATTGCTATGCAAAATGAATAACCCATTTGTCTTATTTACGACCAACTGCCTATTTTTAACCTAAAAAGGACGCTTACATGGTTGGCACAAAAATTGCACATGATTGTGTAATTAAATTATTGTGTAAGTAAAAAATATTTATTTAAAAAAGTTTTATTTAAAAATTGAGGTCCTATGAAAAAGTTTATTACCATTTTCATTTTATTATTATCCTTTTCCCTTTTTGGGGAAGGGAAAGTTATACAATTCGATTCAGTAAGCTTACAGGCTGTGGCTTATAAGCCTTTGGGGAATTATGGGGATATCTCATCACTCTCTATGGGAGTTATTGAACAAAATAATTTTACCCTATTTACTTCAGATGATATTCGTTTCCTTACTCGCATGGGCGCTACTTACAATATTCCTTTAGATGATAGTTTTACCAGCATATATGATTTAACTTTTCTCCTGGGGGGTGGTTGGATCTTCCATCCTTCGGAAAAGCTAAGCCTTATTCCCCAATTTGCTGCGGGACTTATGCTTCACCATTTAACTTGGGAAAGTGGTAATTATTCGTCTACTAATATCTATGCTGACCAGTATTACTCTCTATCCCTGCAGGCCGGTCTTAATTTAGGTAAAGAGACGGGAAGGTGGGAGTTGCTCTTTACTCCTGAGGTATCTGTTTTTCCCGAGCAGGATGATCTGGGATTGCTGATGGGGGCTTCCTTGGGCCTGGAATATAATCTTTAGGAGAGATAAATAATGAAGTCATTTAACACATCAATTTTAAATAAATTAACAGTTCTTATTACGGTTTTCTTTTTTTCCGGTTGTAGTAATTTTCTCACGGAGGCCACCTATCTTTCCAGTCTCGATGAGGTCGAAGAAGATAGCTCTATTGCTGAATTAACAATTAGCGGAGATATTGAAAGCGAGGCTGTAACCAGTGAATCGGAGTTGGAATTTTCTTTAACTTGGTCCGAAGAGGTAAGTGGTTTTACTGAGGATGATATAGAAATCGCAAATGCAACACTTTCCAGTCTTACCGGAAGTGGTACAGACTATGTTTTAACTGTGGAGAACGGTTCAGATAGCGATGTTACCATTACGGTCTGTGCCGATGCTGTTGAAGAAGGAAATGATGAAACCACTTTTAGCTATACCTTTGAAGCCGATGCTTTAACCCTAACGATCACATCCGACCTGGGGAACAGTGTTAACAGTGAAACTATCCCTCTTACCATTGCGTTTTCCCACTCCGTATCTGATTTTACGGTGGATACTCTTAGCTCAACCGGGGGAAGCTTTAGTAATTTTGATGGCTCCGATACGGATTATACTGTAGATCTAAATGTGAGTGATGACGGCACATACATAGTTTCCCTTTCCGAAGGGGTTGTCTCATCTGCCATTTATACCGATGTGGATAATGAATCGGCCAGTTTGGAAATTGAGTATGACGGGACATCTCCGACCGTTGAGATTAGTTCCTCCGTTGCTGAAGCTGATACGACCGGTCTGGATGAATTGATCTTTACCATTGCCTTCTCCGAAGAGGTAACAGGTTTTGAACTTGACGATATCACTAGTGAAAACGGAACACTGTCAGGTTTTTCCGGCACCGATGATAATTATGAAGTCACTCTAACTCCTAGTGATGACGGGGAGGTAACATTTAGTATTGAAGCTGATGTATGTGAAGACTCCTTTGGAAATCCTAATGAAGAAGGTGAATTCAGCTTTTCCTATGACTCCTCCCTGGTGGGAGTGACAATTAGTTCCGTAGAAGGTACGGTTACAGCTGAAAGTACTATTGATATGCTCATAGAGTTTGACGAAGACGTAACTGGCCTGGACGAAGATGATTTTACCGTAACAAACGGAACAGTTCAGAATCTCGAAGGTTCAGGAACCGATTATACGATGGAACTTGTTCCCAGTGATGAGGGAGAAGTTATTCTTTCCCTGGACCAGGGAACGGTTTTTAATGATTCCGATAATGGGAATTCCTATGCCGAATTATCCCTTACCTATGACAGCGTAGCGCCGGAGACCCCCGAATTTACCTTAACCATGAACAGTAGCGGCACTGAATTAGAGAGCGGTAGTTATTCATCGGAAATAGTCCTGTTGACCCTGGATACGGATTACTCTGAAGACAGCGGATCAGAACTGAGCTACGAATACACCATAGACGGGGAAAACTTTGCCGATTTTAATGATTCTGCCTACCTGGCTGACGAAACGACTTACGAAGAGATAAATATCCGCGTTAGCGACGAAGCAGGCAATAGTACTCTGGGAACAGCAGTCACTTCCATAACCGTGGACCAAACATCACCGGATAATCCCTCTGTTTCCATTATAACCGATCCGGTCGATGCGGATAATTACACAGCCTTTTCTTTTACCATTAGTGGCGGGGAAGAGGACTGTACCTACAACTATACTATAAGCGATGAATCATATAACGAACTGACCGGGTATGGAACCTTTACCAGCAGCGATGACTTAACTCTTGAAGATATTGATCTAAGCGAACTTGAGGACGGGGAAATAACTGTTCAGGTGTCACAAAGCGATTTAGCCGGAAATACAAGTGGTACCGGATCTGATGATACTGATAAGGATACGGTTGTTCCTACTACACCGAGTGTTACCATCTATGATGATAGTGTTTACATTACATCGTCAAACAACGATTCCTTTAGTTTTGAAGTAGAAGATGGTGAAGCCGGACTCACCTATAACTATACCATTAGCACCGATGGGGGAGATACTTCAATCTCCGATTCCGGTGAATTTGGTGATGACGGAGCGTTTACTGTAGAAGATTTGGATATTTCCTCCTTAAGTGACGGGACTCTTACCGTCTCCGTTTATCAAACAGATGATGTGGGTAATGTGAGTTATACCGGTACCGCTACGGCCACCCTTAACGGAACCGTTGAAAATGATACGGATGTTTCCGTTGATGTAGATGCTGACAATGAGGGCTCCTACACTTTTACCATCTATGGTGAAGCGGGCGCGTCCTATACTTATACAATTATATCTTCCGGTGGGGGCGATTCCATAACCGGAAGCGGTGATTTTGGGGATGAAGATGAAGTTACGGTTACAGTAGATCTTTCCGGCTTAGAGGATGGGTATCTTGTCTTTACTGTTACTGTAACAGATGATGATAATAATTCAACCACTGTAAGCGTTGTGGAAAAAAGCTCCATTGAAGCCTCAACTGATACGGCAGATTTTTCCGATGCCACCGATTCAGTCAGCTTTGACCTTACCGATCATACTTCCCAGACCGTTCCCAGTTCTACGGAGGGGGAAACGGAAGTTGTTAAGTACGACACCTATGAATTGATCGGCTCCGATTACGACGACACCATTAAATTCAGTGCTTTGGAGGACGGTGAAGAATTTACGATTGACGGGGGAGACGGGGAGAATACCATTGATCTGACCAGCTATCCCAGTTATGACATATCCCTTACGGCCGGTGAATATGACGGGGAAAGCCAGGAAGATGCCGGTACCATAACGGTTACCGTCGATTCTGACAGTGGTGAAACCGCAGTAATCTACTATCAGAATTTCCAGATTCTGGATTTTAGCACTTACAACTTTACTGGGAGCCCTCATACCCTTGAATTAGATACATCAGATTCTACTGTTTGGGAATTTAGTGATACCAGTTTTACCCTTTACAATCCCAATTCTACAAATCGTATTGCCCTAATCGAGTTTGCCGGTTCTCTGGATGAAAATTATTCCTTGGATACTTCATTATTGTCCATAGAAGATGACACGGCCACTTACAAGAACGGCTTTATTATTTTTGACTATCAGGACGAGGATAATTATAAGTTTGTTAGGGCCCATGTAAAGGCTGACAAATGGCAGATTGGTGAGTATATAGACGGGTCTTTAACCAATAATAGCTATCTCTCTGAAGATATAAGCGATACAGAATATAACTCTTTGGAACTTATTGTTACGGGAGATGAAGGAATGACAGCTGAATTATGGTCAGATGGAGAGATGAAGCTGTCCTATGACTTTGACGATGCCCTAAATGACGGTAGGTTTGGTTTAACCAATCAGTTAGCCTATTCTGACTTTACCATTGATATGACTCCTTCCAACTGGGCTCCTTATGTTATGAGTTATGACGAAACAATCAGTCAAACTGAAGGAGAGGATATGACCCTGGATCTCCTCTCTGATGCATACGATTATGAGGGCGATAGTCTATCCCTTGAATCGGTAGATACCGCAGGGACCTTAGGGGGGACGATTACCAATAATGAGGATGGAACAGTGACGTACTCCATGCCCAGTGGTTATACCTATGGTACGGATACCTTTTACTATACCATTTCCGACGGAACCAATACGACAGAAGGAACCATCGAATTTGATGTAATTTACTAAGGAACTTCCTATGATTGACAAGCGCTAGTAAAACTTTTACAATTTTTTCCACCGGTCGACTAGCTCATTTGGATAGAGCGCTTCCCTCCGGAGGAAGAGGTGGTGGGTTCGAATCCCGCGTCGATCACTCGCAGGCTCCCAATCGGGAGCCTGATTTATTTATAAATCAGGATTCGATCCGAAGTGAACGCCGACCCGTGGGAGGCATCGATATTCAGTGGAATAGGGAAGGCCCTTATACCGAGTTTGAACATGATGGTATCCGTTTTTCCATGTATGAACGGAAAAGACTACCAGCTCTTCTTGGAAGAAGACCTTCTTTTACTACGGGTATAAATGGGACATTCGAATTAGCAATAAATGTTGGAGCGCCAGAGAATGTTGATTCCTTCCATCAAAAATTGGTGAAAAACGGGGCTGAAGAAGTCTATGTCCCGAGAAACGAACCTTGGAAAATGCGTTCTTCAATGATTGCTGATCCCGAAGGTAATCTAATCGAAATTGCTTCTGACTTCTGGGAATAGACTGATATTGGAAATATGGGAGGAGCTATGGATAAATATCGTCTTATGCTCAACTTCGCTTAGGGCTTCGCCTAATTTAGCACTTCGTGGTAAACTACTTATATTGTCGGAACGGTATAAGAAAATAGTATATGAATGTTGTATTGATATCTGCTGAAACAGAATGGAAGATTGTTAAAGAATATTTCAATTATTCAAACCTTCTCGAATCTCCTTTTGGTGAATATTTCTTTATCGATGATTTTGTTAAAGCTGATGAGAAAACAGTTCTTTTTCATGGAGGTTGGGGAAAAGTAAATTCTGCTGGTTCAACTCAATATGCGATTGATAAGTTTAATCCAGATATAATCATAAATATTGGGTCATGTGGTGGCTTTGATGAACTTGTTTCCAGAGGGGATATTGTTCTTGCTGAGAAAACAGTTATTTATGATATCTATGAAAAAATGTTTGATCCTGTCGAAGCTGTAAATGAATTTACAAGTATCATTGATTTGAATTGGTTAAAAGAACCTTTTCCCATTGAAGTAACACGTTCATTGTTAATTTCAGGAGATAGTGATCTTGATCCCAAGAGTATTGCTGATTTTAAAATCAGATATTCAGCAATAGCTGGGGATTGGGAATCAGGAGCTATTGCACACATTTGCAAATTGAACAATGTCCGCTGTTTAATCCTAAAAGGTGTATCAGATATTGTTAGCGAAGAAACTGGAGAGGCTTACAGGAATCCTCAATTATTCGTTAATCAAGTGAACGATATAATGAAAATCTTAATCGATTCGCTTCCTGCCTGGTTTAATATGTTTTACAAGAATTAAGGATATATCATGCCAAAAAGTTTCAATTATGTGGTGCAAGTATCATCATATTTAAAGACCAAAAAGTATTATTACAGAGACGAAGAGATCATAATTGTTGGGGATACCATGGTGGAGCCGTAGAACTTGGAGAAGTTGTTGAGGACGCTGCCAAAAGAGAACTTTTAGAAGAAACGGGGCTAAATGCTCATAGCATTACATTATACGGTGTCTTTTCAGGTAAAGAGCAATATCATGTCTATCCAGATGGTAACGAAGCTTACATCATTGATATTGTGTATATCTGTAACGATTTTTCTGGAACCATCGAAAATCAAGAATCAGAAGTAAGTGAACTTGAATGGTTTCATATGAATGACCTCCCAGAAAATCTAAGTCCTCCTGTAAAATCTCCACTTTTAAAGTTTTGCTCTGAACAACTACAAGGTGGTTTAGTATACATGTATGTTTAAAAATATAATATGGGATTTTGATGGGACATTATTTGATACATACTCTGCTCAAACTTCGCTATTATCTAAAATAGTTTTGGATGAATATAACCTAACTATTACAAAGGAAACAATTCGAGCGTTCACAACAAACAGTTTCGATTTTGCTCTTAAAGAAATTGCCAATATAGTCAATGTGGAATTTGAAGAGATTAAAAACCATTTTATAAGTTCTTATCCCCTTGTATCACTTGATGATGAATTTCCCTATACCTATGCATATGAGCTATGCTCAATGGTGCGTAATTCAGGTGGTAAAAATATGATAAATACACATCGAGGGAAAGAACGACTTTTTTTATTACTGAGATATTACAACATGTTTGAGTTGTTCTCAGATATTATCACAGCTGATGATGATTTCCCTCGAAAACCAGATCCAACATCTTTTAATACATTGATTGATCGAAATGGTCTCAATGTTGGGGAGACCCTTGTCATTGGCGATCGTGAGTTGGATATACTGGGAGGCCAAAATGCAGGACTTCAAACTTACTTTTTTAACTCTAACAACCTTGATATTGAAAAAGTAAAAAGTGATTTTATGGGAGATAACTTGGAAGGTGTAGTTCAATTGAAGAGAGGTTGCTCGCTGACGCCGAGAACAACACCTAAAAGCTATTTATGGGGTTACGAACTTCGTCCTTCACCCAAATTGCCTTTGACAGTTTAGAAGAGTAGGCATATACTTTTTCCTGTATTTATCAACCCCTAAAGGGGTACCAGGCAACTTCGGTATATTGCTGAAACGTTAGATAAAATTTGTTTTTTAAGGATATTTTATGGGAGTCGTATGCATTTATTCTGCACCTGATCATTTCAATGCATTATCAGCAAGAGAAATACTTGAGGCCAATGATATTATCACACTATTTCCAACGGAATATTCATCAATGACAGGATCAACTTCTTTCATTATGGGAAAATACCGACTTCAGGTAAATGAAATTGATGCGGAAAAAGCCATTGATATTCTGAAAGCTAATGGTTTTATTGAAGCTGAGAATGTTTTTATTGATCCTAATGAAACAAAAGAACCATATTGTGACAGATGCCCATTATGCAAAAGTCAGAATATAGAGTCAGTTGAAAAAGATAGATACATACTTAATTATTTTGTTTCATTATTCTCAGGAAATGAAAAAAGATTTTACTATCTTAAGTATACGTGCAATCAGTGTAATTTTAACTGGAAACGGCCTCAAATTAGCAACAACACTTAAATGCTATTCATGCGGTACGCCACCCAATCGGCTTCTGTAGCTTTACGAATCATGATTAAGATTTTAGCATGGGAAGAGGGTGGTGGCTATGGGAATATTCGTGAATGCCGCATTCTTTGTTTATTACTATTTCTTGTTTACTAATATCATTCGCTTTGTTCGGTCATCTTAAAATCCCAAAATACCTTCCAATCTGCTCCCTCACACCAGGGTAGAAATCATACTTTTTAAAATCATCAGCAGTAATCTCACAATACTCTTCCACCTCTGACGGATCATGGCAGATGGAATCAAAATCACATTGGCCTTTGATGATAAAAACGATATCCCTCTTACAGTCCCGATAGACAATGTCAGTATATAGATTTTCAAGATTTGAGATTTCAATACCTAATTCCTCTCTCATCTCTCGGCGGATGGTATCTTCTGCCGTTTCTAGATCCTCCATGGCACCACCAGGGATCTCCCAATACCCTGGGTATCTCTTTTTGGTAATGGATCTTTTCTGAATGAGGATTTTATCGTTACGATAGAGGAAGATGGTACAGCCAACTGTTGTGTTCATGTTATTCACCTGTATCTGTAATTGTAGATTTTAGGAAGTTATAGTTTTCATCCACAAATGATAATCTTAATCTCCTTACTATTAGATCCCCTGTATTTGTATAGATATCATAATAAAAGAAACCTTCAATTAGATCATATTCATCTGTTTCGTCATTCAAGGCATATTGAACGATATATCTAATTTTGGATTTTTTTTCATTAAGAGAAAAATCCTGATTTTCATTTTGAAGTTTTGTTTTAACTGGTAAAGGATTATTGCTATCTGTAGGGTATGAATTAAAATATGTAGAACCGATTTTAAAATTTTCTTTATTAGAAAGTATATCTTGGATTTTAGTATCAAGTTTAAGAAGGTTATCATTACTATTATCTTCAAAAGTTGTTAGGTATAAATCGATTGGGATATAGAAATCAAAGTAAAAAGATTCGTTATCAGTAACCAGCAAAGGCCAATCATTTTCCGTATATTTATCTCTATTTAATTTTCTAAACTCAAAGAAGGGGTTTTCGAATAATAATTCTCTATTTGTCGTGTTTTCTACAATCTGAGACGGCTGTTTTAATAGAGAATTTAGGTCACCCGTATTTCTTTTGTAGCTTATGAATGCAATTGTAAATATAAGTACCGTCACAAGAATCAATGAGATTACCTTTTCGACAATGTAATTTTTCCTTTTATTGTTGAGTAGGACGATTAGAGTCGCTAACAGTATAAAACCAATAACTGCAAAGAAACGTGGATAATTATACCAAAGCCAAGATATAAACCCTCCCGTATTCGAAAGTATAACTGTGAAACAGAGGATTTTTGAAAGCTTTATTGGTAATATCATAGATAAAACTAAGACCAGGGTTAAATAACCTAAACAGATTATTATTAGGCTAAAATGACTCATTCCCATGAAGTGATGGAGGAATTTATTGCCCTCCCTTACCATAGAATAAATACCGGCCCAATAACCCTCATATTGGTGCATTGTAGTAACAAAATAATCTGCAATACAAATAGTAGCAGCTGTTAGAAAGAGAGATAGTCTTTCATGGAAATTATTAACACGGCTTATGATATTCATAATAAGATTTTATCATGGTTAGATTTTTATGGGAACAGTTGTTTATATAAGAAGGTTTATAATTGTAGCAGATATCCCTAGCGGCCCAGGGATTGTAGGGGCGCGAAGCGGTCGCCCGGAGGGGGACGGGACCCCCGCAAAGCCCGGTGGCGGCGCAGCCGGCAGGGCCCCAACTTTTCACTGAACAGGGCTGGCTTTTTTTCGCTATTAGGGCTATCTTTTTTCCTACAGGAGATAGTAAATGGGAAAGATTTTGATTACGGGCGGGGCGGGCTATATTGCCTCCCATACCAATGTGGAACTCATTGAGGCCGGTTATGAACTGGTCCTTTTGGACAACTTTTGCAACTCTTCCATGGAGTCGGTAAGACGGGTGGAGGAGCTAACCGGTAAGAAGGTTACTTTCTATGAGGCTGACTTAAAAGATATTGACGCCTTGAGAAAGGTCTTCGAGGCTGAGCCCGAGATTACGGGGGTTATCCACTTTGGGGCCCTTAAAGCGGTGGGTGAGTCGGTGGAAAAGCCGCTTATGTATTACGAGAATAACATTACCGGTTCTCTTAATCTCTATAAGGTTATGGGAGAGACCGGTGTGAAACAGTTGGTATTCTCCTCTTCCGCTACGGTTTACGGTGATCCCGCTTCTGTACCGGTTAAGGAAGATTTTCCCACCCAGGCGACCAATCCCTACGGGCAGACCAAGTTAATGATGGAGCAGATTCTCATTGACGCGGCCAAGGCTCTTGGTTGGGATGTGACCATTTTACGCTATTTTAATCCTGTGGGAGCCCATGATTCCGGTCGAATAGGGGAAGATCCGGAGTATCCCAATAACCTGTTGCCCTTTGTTTCCCAGGTGGCGGCGGGAATCCGGGAAAAGGTGATGGTTTTTGGTAACGACTGGGATACTCCCGACGGTACGGGGGTGCGCGACTATATCCATGTGGTCGATTTGGCCAAGGCCCACGTTAAGGCTCTTGCCAAGCTGGCGGAGAAGGGCGGTGTTTCCATCTACAATATCGGAACCGGTAAGGGCTATTCCGTATTGGAAATGATCGAGGCTTTTTCAAAGGTGTGCGGCCATCAGATTCCCTATGAGTTCGCTCCTCGACGCGCCGGCGATATTGCCACCGTTTACGGCGATCCCGCCCTGGCCTCAGCCGAGTTGGGATGGTCTGCCGAACTAGGACTGGACGAGATGGTGGCCAGTGCCTGGAAGTGGCAGAGTATGAATCCCAAAGGGTATCGGGGTTAGGTCTTTCTTTTAATTCATAAAGCGCTCCGCCGGGGCGCTTTTTTTCTCTTGACAATGGGGCGCGAGAATATTATTTTTAAGTAAAATTATTCCTTTGGGGCAAGGTGCAATTCCTTACCGGCGGTTATAGCCCGCGACCCGCTTTCTTCCAACGAAGCGGTTGAATCGGTGAAATTCCGATGCCGACTGTTAAAGTCAGGACGGGAGAAGGATATCTGCGGCAATCGTTCGAATTGTCCCTTGGCTTTCTCCTCCAAAGTTTACCCAAAGCTTGGAGGTTATGTGTTTAATTCATTTTCTAAAAAGGTTTTATGGCTTTTTCTCACCCTTGTGGCTCTTATGTCACTTTCATGCCGTAAAGACGAGGTGTCTTCTAGTGCTTACACCATTGCGGTCTTTGTTCCCGGCGTTTTAGAGGGGAGTCCCACCTATGAACAGATGGATAGAGGCGTTCGTAAAGCGGCCGAAGAAAAGGGTGTTCCCGTCATTACCGTGGAAGCCGGATTTAATCAGGGCGAGTGGAAAGATAAACTGAGCGCCCTGGCGGCGGAAGGGAATTACAGTCTTATCGTTAGTTCCAATCCGGCTCTTTCTGCCCTATGCCGTGAGGTAAAAGAAGTTTTTCCCGCCCAGCAATTCCTTGTTCTCGACGGCGAAAATAAAGCGGACGATTCTCAGGCGGTCTTTGCCTACAATCATAAGGAGCAGGCCTTCCTGGCCGGTGTGCTGGCGGCCCGTGCCTCTCTCTCATCATTGGATAATCTTTCCGGTGAATATAAGTTGGGGCTGATTGCCGGTCAGACCTACCCGGATATGGAAAAATCCATTATTCCCGGTTACACCATGGGAATGAAGAGTGTCGACCCCCGTTTTGAACTGGATTTTCGTGTGGTGGGCAACTGGTACGATGCAGCTAAAGCTTCCGAGTTGGCCGACAGTATGTTCCGAAGCGGCGTTGATGTGATTCTTCCCATAGCAGGAGGGGCCAATCAGGGGGTCGTTTCCGAAGCCAAGCAAAAAGGAAAATATGTTGTGTGGTTTGATTCGGCCGGTACCGAACAGGCCCCCGGTGTTGTTCTGGGGAGTGCCATTGTTCGACAGGAAAAAGCGGCGGAAGAGATGGTCCTTGGGCTGATTGAGGGAACCATTGAACAGGGCGATCTTCGTATGGGAGATATTATCAGCGGTTATGTGTTGCTTGACCGGGAAGAGGAGGGTTACCTCAAACATGTTCCCGCCGAGGTACAGGAGAAAATCAATTTCCAGATTGATCAGTTTCTCAACGGCCGCTATAGTCTGGATTAAGAAGAATCGCCATGGGTAAAAGTACCGTCATTGAACTAAAGCATGTATCCAAGACTTTTGCCCTGAATGGCGTTAAAGCCTGTGATGATCTCTCCTTCACTTTGATTGAAGGGGAGCTTACCGTATTGATGGGAGAGAACGGGGCGGGGAAGAGTACCCTCGCTTCTCTCCTGGAAGGATCGCTTAAGGAAGACGAGGGTGAGATTATTCACAGTGGCTTAGCAGGTGTTGTTCATCAAAAGCCTTTTTTCCCCAAGGACTTTACCGTACGGGACTCTGTATTTGGCGGAAATAAAGTGCTGGCTAAGTCACTACTTGGCTCAGCCAAAAAGGAGAGGAAGCAGCTTCAGACTGTCTTTGCCTCTCTGGGAATAGACCTAAGCCCCGATGAGCTTATGGGTAATCTACTTCCCTTTGAACACCAACAGGTTGAACTGGCCGAAAATATTCTTATGGGTAACAGGGTGATTCTTCTGGATGAGCCGGAGTTTCCCCGGCTTTCCGAGACAATTCAGCTTCTTAAAACAAAGGGAATTACTCCTCTTCTTATTACCCATAAGATCGATGAGGCCCTGGAATTGGCCAATCGGATTCTTGTTATGAGCAAGGGGCGCCTTGTTATGGATGAGCTTTCCCCCTCGGAGAACATCAAGGAAAGGCTTCTTTCTTCCCTTATGTCGGAAGGAACGGGAGAGCGCAGCACCCAAGTAAGCGGGGATTCCAAGGGAATCATTCGGGTCATAGCCGGTTATCACGAGAGCGGTCTTTGGGATGAAGAACGACGGCTGGCGCAAGAGTTAGAAGGCTCCCGCTTTGGCTATATCCCTTCCGGGGACAGGCAGAAAGCCCTGGAAGAGAACTGGTCCCCCCTGGATAATTTTATGATACACGATCGAAAGGAGTTCCGAACTGGATTGGGCCTGCTCCATAAGGGAAAATATTATGGCGAGGGGCTTCACCTTTTAAAGGGCCATGGTATACGCTTTGAAAAGGGTGACCGTATGAAGCATCTGTCCGGGGGGAACCGCAAGAAGGTTCTCCTTATAAGAGAATTTCGGCGGAAGGGAACGACCATACTCCTCTCCGAACCATCCACGGCGCTGGATCTATCCAATCGGTCCTTCCTTTATGAACAGATTTTTCAGGCTAGGGAAGAGGGTAAGGAAATCATTGTTCTCACCGCCGATGGGGAAGAAGCCCTGTATCTGGGGGACGAAATAACTCCCCTGTACAAGGGCAAACGGGAAAGGACTTTTAAAAAGGGTGATTTAGACCTTAAAGCGTTAACATTAATGATGGGAGGAGGCAGGTTTGAAAAGGCTGATGAAAAATAAATTCTTTTTTGTTCTCCTCATGATGGGGGGAGCGTATCTCTTCTCGACCCTCCTTATTGCTCTCTTCTTTAGGCCTGTCTCCGCCGGATTGGAAACCTTTTTTCTCGCTCCCTTTACCCATAGGCTATCATTGGGGAACTGGCTTAACCGGGCTACCCTGTATATGTTTAGCGGTTCCGCCGTTGTTTTGGCTTTTCAGGGGGGTGAGTTTAATCTGGGCGGTGAAGGGCAGATATGCCTGGGCGGATTGGTCACGGTAATCTTTTTTTCCTTTTGGGAACCAGTCTGGGCCCTGGGTGGTATGGCTCTGGCCTTTCTCTTTTCCGCCCTGGCTTCCGGTCTTTTAAGCGCCCTTTCGGGAGTCATAAAGAATCGAACCGGCTTGAGCGAAGTGATTACCACCTACCTGTTATCCATGGGGGTGGTCGTTTTCTCCCGATATTTTATTACAGGTCCCTTTAAGGATGAGACCAGTTATTTGGTAACAACCCCTCCCATTCCGGAGGCCTATAGACTGGGGGAGATTCTCCCTCCCTCTCACCTTAATATTACCTTTTTCTTTGCCCTCCTTCTCATTGTCCTTTTACACCTCTTTCTTTATCACCATCCCGGGGGCTATGAGTGGCGCCTCTGCGGAATCAACAGCGACTTTGCTGTTTATTGTGGAATTGACAGAAGGGCCCAACGAATTAAAACACTCTTTTCCAGTGGGGCCTTGAACGGGTTTACCGGCAGTATCTTAATATTGGGAACCACCCACCGGGGGATTCAGGATTTCTTCTCCGGATACGGCTGGAACGGTATTGCCGTTTCCCTAATAGGGGGGAACAATCCTCTTCTCCTCCTGCCTTCGTCACTTTTCTTTTCCCACATAGCCCAGGGTACGGAAAAAATGGAGATTATTGGTCAGTTTCCCTATCCTCTGGACGGTTTTATTATGGGGCTGGTCTTTCTGGTGGTGACTTCCGGGAGGCTGGGACGTGATTGAATCCTTTATCTCTCTGCTCATCCCTTTGCTGCTTGCCACCTTGGGAGGACTCTATTCGGAAAAAGCGGGGATACTGAATATTTCCCTGGAAGGGCTTTTAATCACATCGGCGTTTTATTCTCTGGCCGTTCTTTCCTTTAGCGGTTCCCTATTCCTGGGGATATTGGCGGGTGTTATGGCTTCTCTTTTGTTAACCCTTTTGTTTATCCTGTCCACTTTGGTTTTAAAGAGCGACCCCTTTGTGAGCGGCTTGGGAATAAATATTCTGGCCTATCCTTTGGTCTTGAGTTCTTCCCGTTTGCTTTTTGGAACGGAAGGAACGGTGAGGCCGGAGAATATTCCCGTGCCCGGGACGGCTCTCTTTTTCGTTCTGGCCCTTTTACTTCTTCTATTTACGCTCATCTTTTTTGGCAGGACCAATCCGGGTCGTCTCATCGCCTATTGTGGCGGTAGTGAAGAGAGAATTTGCCAAAAAGGGCACTCTCCCCAAAGAATCAAATTTTTCGCCCTCCTGTTGGGGTCCTGTTTTGTCGGGGTGGCCGGAGCGTCACTTTCTCTGCCCCTTGGGGTATTTGTACCGGGAATGTCCGCCGGTAAGGGTTGGCTGGCCCTGGTCGCCGTGTACCTGGCCGGAGGAAGGGGGAAAGGTGTCTTTCCTGCGGTGGCTCTTTTTGCCTTTTTTGAACTGATGGCGGTAAATCTGCAGCAATTTAACTCCCTTCCTCACGATTTGGTTCTTTCCATACCCTATTTTCTTACCCTTCTGGTAACGACACTCTTAAAAATGTTTAAAAAAAAACATAAATCCGTTAGAAACAGATGAAATAATTTGTGCGATTTTGTATGATAGGAAAAGATTCGAGCTTCATCTTTGAAGGGGAGATTTAAGAATGACTTTATTTCAGCAGATTTTGAATAGCCTGTTGCAACTATTAGGTGCCCTGGGGCTTTTCCTATTGGGTATGAGAATGATGAGTGACGGGCTTCAGAAAGCCTCAAGTGACAGGATGGAGGCCATTCTTAACGGTCTTACCTCCAATCGCTTCATGGCACTCTTTACCGGATTTATCGTTACCGCCATAATTCAGTCCTCTTCGGCCACTACCGTAATGGTTGTGGGCTTTGTAAATGCCGGCCTGATGACTCTCGTCCAGTCCATAGGGGTTATTATGGGGGCCAATATCGGTACCACCATCACCGGTTGGCTTGTATCCATTTTGGGATTTAAAGTCAGCATGACCTCCCTTTCCATACCTATCATCGGTATTGGTATGCCCCTTTTCTTTTCCAAGAATTCAAAACGCCGCCATTGGGGTGAAGTGATTCTGGGATTCGGTCTCCTCTTTTTGGGACTCTCTTACATGAAGGGGGTATTTCCCAAACCCGACGCAGAAAGCATCTCCTTTCTCGCGCCCCTCTCATCTTTGGGCTTCCTCTCTACCATTCTCTTTGTTTTGGCCGGTACCTTGCTTACCATTATCGTTCACTCCTCCAGTGCGTCCATGGCTATTACTCTTACATTGGCCTATGGTCATGTCATCCCCTTTGAATCGGCAGCGGCAATGATTCTGGGGAGCAATATCGGTACGACGATCGATGCCCTGCTGGCAGGTATTGGAGCAAGGCTCAGCGCTCGTAGGACGGCAATGGTACATATTCTCTTTAATATTGCCGGTTCCATTGTGGCTTTGATTTTCTTCAAGCCCTACCTGGCTCTGGCTTGTGCCATTATTCCCGGCGATGATATTACGGCCCAGTTAGCCGCATTTCATACTCTTTTTAATATCATCAACACGGTCCTTTTTATCGGTTTTGTGCCCCAGATTGCCAAGCTGGTAGAAAAAATCGTCCGTAAGGACGGCCGTGATGAAGACGAAGATTATTCCATCGAATACATGGATATTACCCTGCAGAATGTTTCCGATTTTAATATGCTCCGCGGTAGAAAAGAAGTATCCTCCATGATTGATAAAGTGGATGTCATGTTTAACAACTTCATGAGTTTTATTAAGGAACCCAAGAACCGAGTTAATGATATTTTGGAAGAGCAGAAGAGACAGGAACATATCACCGATCTGATGGAAGAGGAACTGACCAAGTTCTTTATCCTTTGTTCGGCGGAAAGTCAGGACAAGGATTTCCAGAATAAAATCACCGCTTTAATAAGAATTGTCAATGAACTGGAAAGCATCGGTGACAGCTGTTACAACCTCATGATCTTTGCCAACAAGATGCAGGAAAAGAAAATCAAGTGCCATAAGGATTCCTTTGCCCAGATCGAAGCTTACGGGAAGGATGTTCAGCAGTTTCTCATACTCATTAAAGAGTACGACCTTGATGCTCCCGATGAAGAGTCTCTCAAAAAGGCTTATGAGCTCGAAAAGGTCATCAACAAACAGAGGAAAGATCTTAAGAAGCGGGCCCGAAAACTTATGAATTCCGGAGAAAATATAAAAGGGGAGCTTCTCTTTATCGATATGGTGCGCTATATTGAACAAATAGGTGATTATTGTCTTAATATCGCCGAAGCATTAAAGGAAGGTTACTAGAAACGGATGAAGCAGTCAGAACGTCCCTCACCGCATAATAGGAGAAAGTCAGTCGAGAATGGTGCCGAGAAGAGCAAACATTCCATGCCTAAAGCCGTCAAGTACGGTCTGATATTACTGGCCGGTGCAGCGTTTGCTCTGATTCTTTTGGGGCTCTACTCCTGGTTTATCGACCCCTATGATGGCTATGGTGAACCGGAAGACTTACCTCCCGTTAAAATATCCGGTAAGGATGTTTTCATAACAGGAATATCCGGTGAAGTCTACATTATCCGCAATGACCGGATCATAAATGCCGATATCGGCGATCCCCTTAAAGAAGGGGATGTTCTTAAAGTCGTTGATCAGTCATACTGTCAGATTCAGTTCTCCGATCGCGGTACGGCCGGTTTGGATAGTAATACGGTTATGCTTATGAAAAAGCTGGTTAACGCCCAGAAGGATATGCAAATCCGAACGGAAGTCTTAATGGGATCCATGCTTTACCGGGTTAATCACTTAACAGAGACCGATGAGTTTAAGGTTGAAGCCGACGGTGTCCTTTATGATGTGAAGGGAACCGAATTCCTCGTTTCAAGTACGGCCGACGGCACTTTGCTCGCCGTGGAAGAGGGGCTGGTGCACTATACCGTGGACGGTGAAGAATACGATGAGCCGCTGGTTGCCACCGGTGAGCAGGTCTTTATTACTAAGGATGACCGGAGCGATGCCAAGGTTTATCCCATGGGCGAGAGCGCCGCTTTAAGGGTGGAAAACCTTAAGGGAATTGATCAACTTTCAACCGATTCCGGTTCCTGGCCTGTTACGGTTGTTCTGGAAACATCACCCGTTGGGGCGGATATTTATCTTGATGGTCGGAAGATTGCTACTGGACTGTTCTCGGGACTTTTTAATGTGGGAAGTGAACTGGATTTCCTTGTAAGAAAACGAGGTTATGTGGATGAAACTCTCCACCTGGTTATTTCACAGGGAGATGACAAAATTTACCTTGTCGAACTTGAGCCTGCCGATTTGGAAACAACAATGGATGAGAGCGGCAGTGTGGAATCGTTTGAAGGAATTCTCGAACGGATGCGTCAGCAATATACCATTGAATTGGAAGAGGCCCAAACTCGTTTCGACCGGGAAATCTCTAGAAAAAACAGTGAAATAAACTCTCTTGCCGAGGAAAAAACGCAATTGTCCCGGGATAAGAAAGACCTTGAAGATCAGATGGAACAAAAGCAGGAAGAGGTGGTAGAGCTTCGAAAGCTTATGACCCAAATACAAGAATTGTCTAACCAGGAGTAAAAACTTAATGGGGACTGTTAAAATTATCGCTCATAGGGGTGATGCGGCTTTTTTTCCGGAAAATAGAACGGAAGCATTTGAAAGTGCCCTTAGAAAGGGAAGCTTTGGCCTGGAAACAGATCTCCACAGGACAAGTGACGATAAAGTTGTTCTTAATCATGACGATACGGTGGATGATGGCTTTGGACCTACCGCTATTAGGGGAATGAATAGTGAGGATTTTCTTAATATCAAAGGTGCTCTAACATTTAACACCTTCCTTTTTAGGTACCAGTGTCCCTGCAATGTGGATCTGAAAGATAAGGATCCCTGGCTCGTGGATCAGGTTGTTCGTATTATTCGCAAGATGAAGGCCGGAGACCGAGTCATTGTATCTTCTTTTCATCATAGCAATCTTAAATACTTTCGGCGTCTATTTCCCGACTGCGATACTTCCATGTCGCCCCGCGAGGTTGTCCGTTTTTATATTGCCAGTAAATTTAATTGGCGTAGTAACAAACCCTATCCCGTAAAATATATGCAGGTGTGTGAGAATTGCGGTCCCCTCCGTATTGTTTCCCGCTCCATGATTAAATATGCCCGAAAGCGCGATGTAAAAGTTCAGGTTTGGACGATTAATGATAAAAAAGATATGATTAGACTGATTAATTGGGGAGTTGACGGTATATTTACCGATAATCCCGGTTTATTAGCTGAGGTTCTGAACGAAATGGGGTTTAACAATGAAAACTAGCAGCCATGGTCACAATCATCACAAAAAAGAAGAACAAAACAGTAGCAGACACAAGGTATTCGTTCTTGATACGAACGTACTGATTCATCGTCCCGATGCGTTTCTCTCTTTTAGAGGCTGCGATGTGGTTCTGCCCCTTTGGGTTTTGGAAGAACTGGATAACCTTAAGCGGGACCATCACGGAAGAGGCCGATCCGCCCGCCATGCTATCAGAAAAATTAATGATGCCGTAGGAAAGGGTTCTCTTTACAGGGGAGTAAAGCTGGAAAACGGCGGTACTCTCCGGGTGAGTATGCACTATAGTAAGAACATACCCTCCGGTTTTCTTATCGAAAAAATGGATAATAAAATTATTCTTTGCGCCTTGGAAGAGGTGGAAAAAGGCCATTCTGTCTTTTTTGTTTCCAAAGATATCAACGCTCGCCTTAAAGCTACCGCCATGGGAATCAAGGCGGTGGATTATGAAAGAAACAAGGTCAATATGAAATCCCTTTATGATGGGATAAGCGAGCTGACTCTGGACGAAGAGGAATTCGAAAAATTCCGTATTGACGGTTATCGAGAATATGCCGAACCTATCCTGGCAAATGAATATGTAGTTGTGCAGCAAAAGGGACAGGGAAAGACAGTTCACTTGGGACGCTATAACAAAAAAGAGGCCCGTTTAGATTATGTAAATTCCCATCAGGAATCGGTTCTGGGGATCAAACCGCTTAATATTCAACAGCGCATGGCCTTTGACCTTCTTTTGGATGACGATATTCCCTTGGTGACCATGGTGGGGCGAGCCGGTACAGGTAAAACCCTCCTGGCTCTTGCGGCGGCTCTTAAAAAGACTTTGAATGATAAGAAATACTCCCGGGTATTGGTTACCAGACCTATTATTCCTATGGGGAACGATATTGGGTTTCTCCCCGGTGCTAAATCAGCTAAAATGAATCACTGGATGCAGCCCGTATTTGATAATCTGGAGCTTATTATCGAAACGGGAAAACAGCAAAATCTGAAAAGCATTGACCAGCTTTTAAATAATAAAGTAATTGAGATAGAAGCGCTTACATACATTCGAGGGCGTTCTCTTCCCCGACAATACATAATTATCGATGAAGCACAGAACCTGACTCCCCACGAAGTCAAAACTGTGGTGAGCCGGGCAGGTGAGGGGACAAAGGTGATTCTTTGTGGAGACCCCTACCAGATTGACAGCCCCTATCTTGATGCTGAATCAAATGGATTAAGTTATCTTGTTGAGTCCTTCAAGGCGGAAAGCCTGGCAGGTCATATCACCCTTTCTCATACGGAACGTAGTCCTTTGGCCGACTTGGCCGCGGAGTTGCTTTAGTGAAAAATTATAGTCCTGCCGAAGAAGATGAAATACACCGGCTCATGGCCCGACTGGGGGATGATGAACGGGAAAAATACCTGCTAACTCTTGAGAAGGCCTTTCGTGCCTGGAAAAAGGGGAATGTCAGTTTTACAGAACTCGATTCTCTCCTTATGAGGTATAGTCAGATTAAGGTACACCAGGTGCAGGGAGATCCGATTCTCACTATCTCCGATGCCTTGGCCGAAGGGCGTCTGGACCGGGATCAGATCTCCGATGAACTCTACAACAGGATAGAAATTGTCGTTCGCCTGATGAAGCATTAATCGTAAAAAGGATTGGACAAGGGGAAGGCAGTTCTACTATACTTAAGGTATGGAAGAGGTACGATTCTGCGCATGGTGCGGTAAAATTGTTAACTTAAAATTTCACTATTGTCCCTGGTGTGGTAAGAACCTTTTTAAAAGAGAGGAGCCGGGGGTAACGGTAAATAAAATTGTCAACAAAATGAGCCGTCTCCAGACAAACGACAAGTTAGCAACACTCGAAAAGATGGAGAATCAATTGGGAGACCTGGAAGATGAAATCAGTGCGATCATCGATGAACAGGTCGCAAAGAATTGATACAGATAATACCCCCTCCCGCCGATAATCGTGATAAATGAACTTCTTTAAAAAATCTGTCATTCTGATATTAGGTCTCATAAGTCTCGGTTTCCTTTATGGGGAAACCCAATTTTCCCGGCCCGATCTGGGCGATGACAGTACCCTCCTTTTCTTTGCTGAACGGGACGAGTCCTACCGGAAAGGTAATTATGCCACTCTGCTCCGTACCAATTTGGATACCGGTGATTTACAGCTCTTGACCCACTATCCGGAGGAGCACTATTTTACCTCCCGGTCAAAGGAACTCTTTCTTTGGAACCGCTATGGCCTCTATACTTTTACGACTCCCATGGAACTACCTAAACGAGTTGATATATACCCTTCTCTGGAACAGGGGAGCCCCATTCAACTGGGCAAACTCTCTCCTTTGAGTATTTCCCCCGACGGCCGTTATTTTCTCTACTATAGACAGAGTGACTGGAGCCGGGGAGACCTTCTGCTTTTTGATCGAGACAGGGGCTACAGCACCCTGGTAACTTCCGGTATTACTATGGATTATGAAGGGGATAATATTCGCTGGTCCGGGGATTCTGCCTTTTTCGCCTATGTAAAGCAAGGTTCCCTCTACTATATATCCCTGGAAAAACTGATTGAAGGCCGATTGCCGGAAGAGGAGATCAGAAGATTAGGCGCCGGTGGGCCGGGAAGCTTTAAGTGGGGGAACGATAACAGCCTCTATTTTGTAAACGGGAAAGAAATCCTTTCGGTCAGAGCCAATGAGATGTTCGCCCTTTCCTTTTATGACAGTCCTTTGCAGATCGGAACGGTGGCAGGGCACCTGTTTTTTGATTTTAATCCTAACTTTGATGAATTCTGGATAAGTCCCGACAGAAATCATCTTCTCGTAAAGCGTGAGGAAGGGGCCCTCTTTCTCATGGACTTGGAATTCCGGAATTTCAATAACTACGGAGAGATAAAGCGTTTTCCCTTTTTGAAATTACCCGCAGGTCAGGTTGTCCGGAAGGTCATTTGGGCCGAATCGGGGAAAATGTTTGCCCTTGTGGGCGGTGAATTGGATAGGGATTTGAGTAATAGTCTCTATGTCTATGACCCTTCCCAGTCACTGGATAGCTTTAGTGAGTCCAGGCAGTCGGGAGTTATCGATCTTGCCTTAAGTCCCGACGGGGAGTCCCTTGCGCTTCTCTATAATACGGAAATTACCATACGCGATACGGAAAGATGGACTCTATTAAGAAGCGCTTCAACCGGTGTAAATAACTCGTGCTATTGGGCTGACGATAGTCGTATCATTGTTTTGGGCGATGACCAGTCTACTCTCTACGATGTCAAAGAAGATGAGAGCCGTCTCCTGTTTTTTTCTCAATGTGATGATTTCGGTTTTTCCCTTGAAGGACAGATTCAGATCTCTTCGCTCGGTAAAAACTACGTACTGAACAAGGGGAAGTGGGAAAATACAGAGGAAATCTATTTTCGTGAAAAAAAGGTTTATAATGAGGACTTCCGAGTCTTTCTGACAGAGAATCACCACCCCGTATTGTATAGTAATCTAGTTATGGTGCGCAGTGTGAAAGAATTCGGTACGGAACCCTTATTAAAGGATTTGGAACAAAGTCCCATTTCTGAGGGATTTAAAGAAAATCCAGGCAGTTCCTCATCAATTTTTAATCACGGTTCCCGTATAAAGAGAAAAGAGGTATCCCTTGTTTTTAATGTGAACTCCGGGATTACAGGTCTTATGGATGTGCTGAATGTTCTTGCCGAATACGGTATCGAAGCGACCTTTTTTATTAATGGGGATTCCATACGGAAATATCCCCGTGCCATTAAGGCTCTTTCGGGGACAGATCACGAAATGGGGTCGCTTTTTTATACTCAACTGGATATGACCGACAGAAAGTACAATATCGATAAGGATTTTATCATTCGGGGGCTGGCGAGAAATGAGGACGAATACTTTAGGGCTACGGGAAAGGAAATTCTTCCTCTCTGGCACGCTCCCTGGTATTTTGTTAACACCGATATTGTGGAAGCCTCTGAGGAAATGAACTATACTTATATCGGTCGTGATGTGGAAACCCTGGATTGGGTGGATAGGAATGATGATTTCTTATATTATGGAGCAGACGATATAATTAACCGAATTGGGGAGCAGATTGAACCCGGTTCGATTATCCCCATTACAATTGGTTCTTCGGCGGACAGGGAAGATTATCTCTTTCAAAAGCTGGAACTATTGTTAAACGGACTGATCAAAGAGGGCTATCAAATTGTTCCTGTGGGATTAATGATGGAACATAACAAATAAATGTTAAGTCCCTTTGATTATGGTCCGATACTAATATAAGAGTTCTATTCCTGTGGGAGGATTTTATGAATAGCCCTTTAAGTGCTTACAAAGAAACTTCAATTAAGACAGCCAGTCAGGGACGTTTGATCGTTATGCTCTATGAAGAAGCGGTACGACAGATGGAATTAGCGGCTGATTTAATTAAAAATGAAGGTAAAGCCCGTTTTGATGATGTAAACAAGTCTATAACCAAAGCCCAAGCCATTATTTCTGAATTAATGTCCTCTTTGGACATGCAGGCCGGAGGGGAGATCGCCTCCAATCTTATGAATCTCTATATTTATTTTAATAAGACCCTTTTGGAGGGCAATATGGAGAAAAATGCCGATAAAATCCTTCAGGTTTCTCGTTTTATGGATGATTTACGCGGTGCATGGGCCACTATTGAGAATAGTGTTCCCACCGAGAGAGCCGTTCCCAGAACCGCTATCAATATTGCCGGTTAAACCGTGAACTTTGAAGATTACAGT
Source organism: Spirochaetales bacterium (assembly GCA_028533045.1). Taxonomy (GTDB): domain Bacteria; phylum Spirochaetota; class Spirochaetia; order DSM-2461; family DSM-2461; genus SZUA-368. The sequence goes on from JAQQAP010000037.1 coordinate 227,335, forward strand.
AATAAATTGAGAGAAGAGGAAGTTGCCATTCTGGAAGGATATGGGGACTTCCTCTCTGTTTTTTATAATCATATTGACCGGGTCGATAAGCTTGATGACTACAGGAAAATCGATCTGTCCTGGCAAAGTCGTTTGAAAAGTATTCAAAAGGTTCTGAGGGGATTAAAAATCGATACCCATAGTCCGGAAAGAACCGCTGCTCTGGAAAGATGTCAAAGTCGGCTTAAAAAGCTCATGACCTCCCTTGACAGAAAAAGGTGCTCCCTTCATGATGACATTAGTTCGTTGAACAAAGAAAACTGCCGTATGGGACTTCGTTACAATCGTTACGATAGCCGTTCGGCCCATCCAGGATTGATTGACATCACAACATGAAAGAACCCCTATATCTGTTAGACGGTTACAGTGTAATTTACCGTTCCTATTTTGGCTTTATCAGAAATCCTATAATAAACAGCAAGAGACAGAACGTTTCCGCTATTTTTGGTTTCTTCAATACGATTTTCTCTTTTTATAAGAAGTATAATCCCAAACGATTTTACATTACCCTTGATTCTCCGACCCCTACTTTTAGACATGAAATGTACGAAGAGTACAAGGCAAACCGGGATAAGGCACCCCAAGACCTTCATGATCAGGTTCAACCCATCATTGACCTGCTTAAGGCCATGGGACTTCCGGCTATTTCCTATGACGGACTTGAAGCGGATGACCTCATGGGGGCCCTGGCCAAAAAAGAGGAGCGCGAAGGGGGGGAGGCCTATATTATTTCAGGTGATAAGGATTTGCTCCAGCTAGTTTCTCCCCAGGTCTTTGTTTTAAAGCCCGACAAAGGGCAGTTTATCAAGATGGGCGAAGCAGATGTTATGGAAGACCGTGGGGTCCGTCCCGATCAGATGATCGACTATTTGGCTCTTATGGGAGATTCGGCTGATAATATCCCCGGAGTGGCCGGTATTGGTCCCAAGACGGCTGTAAAGCTTCTAGGGGAGTATGAAACTCTGGAGAATCTTTATGATAATGTGGAGAAAATAAAAGCCGCAGGCCAGCGGAATAAGCTTATCGAAAATCGGGAAAATGCCTTCTTTAGTAAGAAGCTCGTAGAAATCATAACCGATATGGACTACGAGAAGCTCAATATCAATGAGAATATGCCCTGTGATGCCGCTCTTGTTAAAGAGTTGTTTGGGAAATGGGAATTACCCACACTTCTGGCTGACTTTACACGCCTATTTACGGATGGTCCTGTAATTGAAGCGGCCGGGGCATCGGAAGCAGAAGAAGTGGAAAGGAAAAATTGGAAGAACTCCGGAGCGGAATATATTGGAATAAGTGATAAGTCCGTCCTTGAAGAGGTTCTTAAAAAAGCCGCCGACTCTCTCTTCCTGGCTTTTGACTGTGAAACTAACGCACTCGATGAAATGAAGGCCGAACCGGTAGGAGTTTCCTTCTCTTTTGAACCTAATAAGGCCTATTATATTCCCATTAAATGCGAAGGAGCCGAGCTTCTTGAGGAAGAGTATATTAAGACTCAACTTCAGGAACTCTTTGACAAGGGAAAGTTTCAGCTTATTGGTCAGAATTTTAAATATGATTATAAGGTTCTGACTCGCTGGGGACTCTCTTTGCCTCCCCTATACTTTGATACTATGATTGCCGCCTGGATGCTGGAGAGCGACGAGCGGAGCAATATGGACGCCTTGGCTCTCAAATATCTGGATTACGAAACGATTCATTTCTCCGATGTCGTTCCCAAGGGAAAAACCTTTGATAAGGTCCCCTTGGAACAAGCCGTACCCTATGCGGCAGAAGATAGTGATATAACCTTGCAGCTCTTTACGATCCTTAAGAAAAAGTTGATTGAGAGAGAGCTGGATAAACTTTTTTATCAGCTGGAAATGCCTCTCGTCTATCTTTTGGCTAAGATGGAAATGACCGGTATCACCCTTAAAAAGGATGAACTGGTAGCCTATGGTGTGGCTTTGGGAGAAGAGTTGGACCGGATAGAAAAAGAAATTTATGAGCTGTGCGGGGAAGAGTTTAATATTCGTTCTACCAAGGAACTGCAGCGTATTCTTTTTGAAGTACGCGAACTGCCTACCGGGAAGAAAACCAAAACAGGTTATTCTACGGATATTAAAGTCCTTACCGAACTGGCCAAACAAGACCCGGTTCCCGAATTGATATTAAGACATAGGGGACTGGCCAAGCTTAAATCGACCTATGTGGACTCCTTGAGCGAACTGGTCGACGAAAAGGGGAAACTTCATACCCATTTTGCCCAGACCGGTACGGCTACAGGTCGAATCGCCAGTCGCGATCCCAACCTGCAGAATATACCTGTCCGGGACGAAAAGGGGCGTATGATTCGCATGGCCTTTGCCTCCGATGAGGGGCAGGTTTTTCTTTCCGCCGACTATTCCCAGATTGAGCTGGTTGTACTGGCTCATCTTTCCGATGACACAGGTTTAAAGGACGCTTTTTCGAGTGGAGAGGATGTACATAAACAGACCGCCTCCCTTATATTTGGCAAGTCCACCGAAGAAGTTACCGCCGACGAAAGACGTATTGCCAAAACCATTAACTTTGGGGTTATGTACGGTATGTCCGCCTTTCGCTTGAGCAACGAGTTAAAGATTCCTAGGAAGGATGCGGCGGAATTTATCAAAACCTACTTTGAAAAATATGCCGGAGTAAAGACTTTTATAGAGAAGACCATAGAGGATGCCCGGGAAGAGGGCGGCGTTAGTACCATGATGGGCCGTTTTAGAACTATCCGGGGTATTAATAGCCGTAATAAAACGGAGCAGCAGGGGGCGGAACGGGCGGCCGTTAACTCTCGTATTCAGGGATCCGCTGCGGACATCGTTAAAAAGGCCATGCTTGATCTGGCTCCCCGAATTGAAACGGAATTCCCCCGTGCGAAAATGCTTCTTCAGGTACACGATGAATGTATCTTTCAGGTCCCGGAGGAAGAAATGAATCGTCTTGCTCAGCTTGTACAGGAAGTTATGGAATCGGCTGTGACTCTTTCTATTCCCTTGAGGGTTAACGTGGAAACGGGACACCGATGGGGGGAAATACATTAATTATGGTCATTGGTTTAGCCGGTAAGTCCTGTGCGGGAAAAAATGCCGTCGGGGCGGCCCTGGAGGCCTATGGTGCCCTTCATGTGGATCTGGACCGGTTAAACCATACTATTCTTAATCAACACTGCCGGGAAATCGGTGAACTGTTCTCTGTCAACCTTTGTGATGATAAGGGACATATGAATCGGCCCGCTCTCTCGGAACTGGTATTTTCCGATCCGGAAAAACTAAGACGTTTGGAAGACTATGTTTATCCCAGAATAGAAGAAGAGGTTGAAGTAATCATTTCCCAAAATTCGGGCGATCTCATTCTTCTTAATGGGGCCGCCCTCCATAAAAGCCGTCTTGTTCATAAAATGGACCGTCTTGTGTGGGTCCATTCACCCTATTTGCTCCGTATAATTCGGGCCATGTCCCGGGATAAAAGATCTATTCCCAATATAATTAAAAGATTTCGAAATCAAAGGGAATTCAGTACTCAACAATTTTCCTCCCATGTCGATATTTATAAGGTATACAATGGGGTATTTATTGAATTCCTGCATCGTCGGGTAAAAAAAATGTATCTCAGCTGGATTATCAAAGGAGAAACATTGTAATGGAAGATAAAAACGGCAAATATACGCTCATGGTTCTCATCACGGCCTTGGGGGGCTTGGCTATCGTCGTCTTAATTGGATGGGCCTTCTTTTTTAATCCCCTCGATACGATGGAAGGTACTGAAAAGCCCGAATTGACCCTTTCTTCGATAGAGGAAGCGGACCAATCCTATCTGCTGCCGGAAAAAAGTACAGACGAACTGCTCATCGACGGAATACAGAACGGAGATGAGGTCCCTCTTCTTATAGAAGAAGGTGAGGATGAGATTATTATTACCATGGAAGAAACGGTTGCTGAAGAAGAATCTTCCGTTGAAGAAGCTGTACCGGCTGTCCTGGTTCAGCCCGAACCGGAACCCGTACCCGAACCAGCTAAGGAACAGGTGACTTACAAACAGGTAACTCAGGCCATCTACTGGCTTCAGGTAGGTTCCTTCCCCAATTCCAATAAAGCGGAAGCCCTTAGAACCTCATTAAAGGATAGGGGAATTGATTCGGTTATGCAGACAAGAACTGTCAACGGTACCCTCTATTATCGTGTAAGAGTCGGGGCCTATTACAGCAAGAGCGAAGCGGAAGCTTTCAAGTCGCAGCTCCTCTCTCTTGATGACATTAGCGAAGTGACCCTCTATACCGATTCCATTACCAAAACTGTGGTGGTGGATTAGTTCTTTTTAACCCTGTTTTTGATAATATTTTCCGCCGGTTGGGTATATACGAGACTGGCCGGCGGAACCGATTCGGTAATCCATACATTACCGCCGATTGTCGTATCGTGGCCAATGGTTGTCTTCCCGCCCAGAATGGTAGCCCCCGCATAAATTGTCACATTATCTTCTAAGGTAGGATGCCTTTTACTGTTGGCATCCTCTTTTTTTACACTAAGGGCTCCAATGGTCACACCTTGGTAGATCTTAACATTTTTTCCAATTATAGCTGTTTCTCCCACAACAACGCCCGTACCGTGGTCAATGAAAAAATTCTCACCAATCGTGGCTCCCGGGTGAATATCTATACCTGTGCTGCGATGAATTTGTTCTCCCAGCATTCGCGGGATAAGGGGGATATCCATTTTATACATCTCATGGGCGATACGGTGAATGGTTATGGCTTCAACTCCGGGGTAAGAGAGGATTATCTCTTCGTTTGAACGGGCTGCCGGATCCCCCTGCAAGGCGCTCTTTACGTCTTTAAGGGCCATGGTCCTGAGCCAGGGAATTCTTTCCAAAAGGGCATTCGCCTGGGAAGAAGCCTCTTTCCGGCAATCTTTGCTGCATTCGACTCCATTCTGGATGCAGCGGTATTTTAAACTTTTGGCGATTTCGATGGTAAGAGAAGAGGCAAGATTGTGAAGTTTATTTCCTACCGTAAAGGTTATATAGTCTCCTTCAAGCAGTTCTTCCGACTGGAAGCCCGGGAAGATAAGACTTTCAAAGGTCTTCATCAGATTCTGAATGCTTTCCCTAGAAGGAAGGGATGATCCGGAAAGGTGATTGATTCCTCCCACATCCTTATAGGATTGGAGTACGTCTTGAGTTATTTTTTCCAGTGATATGTTCATAATTCTCCCCTGTTTGAGTTAATGTAGCCATTGCTTTATCAAAAGTCAAGAATAGATTACTATGGGCCCATGATGGATAAAGTTGTAACTTCCGGGGAAAAACTCAATAATTACCTCTCTTTAAGCAAGGAGGAAAAGGCCTTTTTTGAGGAATGTGAACGCAAGGGAAATCAGTCTCTTCCGCTTCATGTTCCCCTTTCATGGCTTGAAAGAATAGAAGGGGAAGATTGTCCGCTTAGAAAGCAATCTGTTCCTCATATCAATGAGTTTACCTCTACCGGGGAAGAGCTTCTTGATCCGATTGGGGACAGGCGACATTCCCCATTGAAAGGGCTGATTCATCATTATGACGATCGTGTACTTGTTCTTATTACTGACAGATGCGCCATGTATTGCCGGCACTGTTTTCGCAGGCATTTTACCGGACGGGGAGGGGCCCTTAAGGAATCGGAGATTGATAGTATTCTAGATTATCTGGAAGAGCATAAAGAGGTTCACGAGGTTATTATTTCCGGTGGGGACGCCCTTATGGCCCCTTATAATCGTCTTGAATATCTCTTAAACGGATTGAATGATCTAAAAAGGCCTCTGGTAAAAAGAGTGGGTACAAGACTCCCCCTTGTCTATCCCGACATAATAAGTGAAAGGATTTTAAATCTCCTGGGGGCGCAGAAGTCTCTTTGGCTTGTTATGCAGATTAATCATGTAAAAGAACTTTCTCCTGCTGCTATCGGGATCATTCAGGAGATAAGAAAAAGAGGGATTCCCATGCTTAATCAGGCTGTCCTTCTCAAGGGAGTCAACGATTCCGTAGAGGCTCAAATCAACCTGTCCTACGCCCTGATTGAAGAGGGGATAAAGCCCTATTATCTCTTTCAGGGGGATTTGGCTAAGGGAACATCCCACTTTAGGGTTCCCCTTGACAGGGCCCTGGAATTATATGAAGAATTGGGTAAAAGGGTTTCCCATTTGGCTCTGCCTCGATTTGGTCTGGATCTTCCGGGAGGCGGCGGCAAGGTAAATCTGGAAGCCTCGTCTATGGTAAGAAAAGATGAAGAATATTACTATTTTAGAAATGGTAAGGGGCAAGTAGGGCGGTACCCCAGGGAGGAAGAATGAAAAGCGATGAATTAATGTGGCAGGAAGTGGAAGAAGTTGACAGAAGAAAGGAACCTCTCTTTGATTTAATTACCGTTAAAAGTCGTTCTGCTGACGGAACGGAAGCGAATTTTATTAAAGTGACTCCTCCCGATTGGGTTACGGTAATTCCCGTTCTGCCCGACGGACGCATTCTTATGGTACGTCAGTACCGTCATGGGATTGCTTCTCTCTCAGAGGAATTCCCCGCCGGAGTCGTGGATGCAGGAGAAGATGCCCTGCAGGCCGCCCATCGCGAACTGGAAGAGGAGACGGGCTATGTAGCCGGTGAAATGATTCCTATAGGAAAGATTAATCCCAACCCCGCTTTTATGACCAATACCTCCTATACCTATTTGGCCCGGGATTTAAAGAAAGTCAGTGATCAGAGTCTGGATGAACATGAGCGTATTGAGTTTTTTACCCTTGATGAAAAGGAAATAGAAGAGAAAATGGGCGGTGAAACAATGGCAAGCGCGATTATGGTGCAGGCCTGGTATTGGTATCAGTCGGGAAAAAGGGCTAACTGATTGGCTTCCGATTTATCGCGGAAGTTTTTACCGGTCAGGGCGGTGAGGGAGAGCCCAATCAGTCTGATAGGGCGGTAGCCTATTTCGGTTTTTTCCATGAGCTTCAGTGCCTCCTCCATCAGCTCTTTACGAGTGTGGACCGGGCGATTGAGGGACTGGCTTCTCGTTACGGACTGAAAATCGTGGTATTTGACTTTTAGAGTGACCGTTTTTCCGCCCGTTTCATAGTGTCGAAGGCTTTTTTCCAGATCTTCAGCGATACCTTCCAGAGTCTCAAGTATCTCTTCCCGCCTGGTCATATCCCGGGAAAAGGTCTCTTCCCGGCCTATGCTTTTACGGGTTCTTTCGCTCTGCACGGGCCTGTTATCAATGCCTCTTACCACATTGTAGTAATAGGAACCGGACTTACCAAAAAGCTCCAAAAGCTCCCATTTTTCATATTTCTTTAGGTCCTTTCCCTTCTTTATACCCCGTTTAACCATCTGTTCTTCCGTTTTCTTCCCTATTCCGTAAAACTTTCCGATGGGAAGTTCTTCCAGGAAAGGAACGGCCTGATTCGGCGTTATTACGGTTAAACCGTTGGGCTTTTGCCAGTCCGAGGCAATTTTGGCAAGGAATTTATTATATGACACACCACCGGAGGCGGTAAGTTGGGTTCTGGAATGTATCTTTTGCTTAATTTCCTGGGCTATAAGGGTGGAGGATCGAATATTTTTCTTGTTCTTCGTCACATCCAGGTAAGCTTCATCCAGTGAAAGAGGCTCAATAATGTCGGTATATTCATGGAAAACCTCATGGATGAGGGAGGAGGCTTCTTTGTATTCGGAAAAATGGGGTGGGACGAAAATCCCCTGGGGACAGAGGCGATAGGCATGACTGGCCGGCATGGCCGAATGTATGCCGTACTTTCTCGCCTCATAGGAACAGGTGCAAACCACGCTCCGTGAATTGGGAGGGCCCGAAACAATAACCGGCTTACCCTTTAACTCCGGGTTGTTCCTCTGTTCTATTGAGGCGTAAAAAGCATCCATATCTATGTGAATAATCTTTCTCACATAGATAACTATACAAATGTAAGGGTGTTGTTGTCAAGAGAAATCAGCCCGGAGGCCAGCTCATTTGACGTCCTCCCAGAATGTGGGCATGGATGTAATGAACTGTCTGCTGGCCGTGTTTCCCTTTGTTCATAACAATACGGTAACCCTCTTCGTCCAGGCCCAGTTGCTCGGCCACTTCCGCTACCCGCTGGAAGAAGAGACCCACTTCTTCGGTCTCCCTGTCTTTTAATTCGGTAAAGGTAACAACCTTCTTTTTGGGGATAACCAAAACATGTACGGGGGCCCGGGGGTTCACATCCCGGAAGGCCAGAACATGGTCATCTTCAAAAACTTTATCCGCCGGGATATCTCCGGCCAGTATCTTGTCAAAAATTGTTTCTTCCATTTTCAACTCCTTTGAGTATATTACCTGTACCTTCAGGGTTGGGCAAGAGGAAAAAAATATGATAATATCAGCCCATGAATATTCAAATTATCGGGACTAAAAAGTGTCGGAATACCAAAAAAGCCCAGATGTTTTTTAAAGAAAGGGGCGTGAAGTTTCATTTAGTCGACCTGAACGAACGGGAACTCAGCCCGGGGGAGTTGGATAAGATTATCCAAAAGGCCGGTAAAAATAATATTATAGACGAAGAGTCCAAACTCTACAAAGATAAGGGCTTTGCCTATATGGACTACGATCCCAGAGAGGAGGTTTTGGAAAACAATCTTCTCCTTAAAACTCCCATTATCCGTTTTGATAAGGAAGTGACCCTGGGGTACGTACCGGACAAGTGGAAGGAGTTCATCTCACAGGCATGAGGTATGCAATCCTTTCTTCCGGTTCCTGTTCCAACGCCTATATTTTCGAAAAGGACGATCTTACCTTTGTGGTGGACAATGGTCTGAGTTGTCGGAAGTTTGAAGAGCGCTGCCTCGAATTTGGTTTTCATCCCGGAAAAATCAACTTCATATTTCTCACTCATCTCCATGTGGATCACCTTAAGGGTGTGGAACTTCTCTCCCGCAAATATCAGATTCCCGTGGTGGCCCATAAAAATCATGCCACCGAGGTGCTGGGAAAGAAGGGAATCTTTAAAAAGCTCGATGTGGAAGAGGGGAGAGAGTATGAATTCCGCCACCTCAAGTTCACCCCTTTTCGAACAAGCCACGACTCTCCCCACTCCCTGGGATTCTATTTTTCCCTGGACGGTTTTACCTTTACCCTCATAACCGATACGGGAAAGGTTACAGAGGAAATGTTTCGATATGCCCGGGACTCGAGGTTACTCTTCCTGGAAGCCAACTATTCCCCCCTCATGCTCTCCGAAGGGCCCTATCCCCCTTCACTTAAGAAACGCATATCATCCAATCGGGGGCATCTCTCCAATGAGGAGGCGGGCCGATTCATGACGGAAGTTACATCTTCCGGCCCCTGTTCTCTGGAGCACATACATCTCTGTCACCTCTCCCAGAATAACAATACCGTAGAGAAGGTACGGGAAGAGGTGGCACAAGTTTATCAAGGTTCTATTCCCTGGACCGTTTGTCCCCGGGGTGAGGCCGTTAAGGGGCTTGATTTAAGCCAAAAGAAAGGAGCATAACCATGCAGGTTCAATGGTTCCCCGGTCACATGACCAAAGCGGGACGTCAAATAAAAGAAAATCAGAAAAAGGTCGATATCATTATCGAAATTCTTGATGCCCGGGTTCCTTTAAGCAGCCGAAACCCCCTTTTACGCAAGATTACGGCCCACAAAAAGCGCATTATTCTCCTGAATAAGGATGACCTGGCCGATCCCCGGGCCACAAAGCAGTGGCTGGAGTATTTCCGTAAGGAAGAGGGGGCCATCGCTCTGGCTGTGTCGGCACAGAATAAGAAGAGCCTTTCCCGAATAACTCCCGCCGCCAAACAGCTTTGTGCCGGGGCCCGCTGGATGGATAGAAGGCCCGTTCGTGCCATGATTCTGGGAATCCCCAATGTGGGTAAATCCACCTTGATAAACGCCATGGCGGGAAACAAGAAGGCCGGGGTAGCCAATATGCCCGGTTTTACCAAGGATATGCAGCGCTATGAGGCGGGAAAGGGCTTGCAGATTTTTGATACTCCCGGAATGCTCTGGCCCAAATTTGAGGATATGCACTCCGGTTTTAACCTGGCCGCTCTGGGCTCTATTAAGGATACCATCCTGCCCATAGAACGGATTGCCCTTTTTACCATTCCCTATCTTTGCCTGCGCTATAGTTCGGAGCTCAAAAAGCGTTATAAGTGGGAGGAACTCCCGGAAGATCCGGTTCTCTTTGTTGAGGAATTGGGAAGAAAAAGGGGCTGTATTGTTTCCGGTGGCGCAATTGACCGGGAAAAGGCTTGTTATTTGCTCTTAAGAGAGCTTCGGGATGGAAAAATAGGCCGGATCTCCCTTGAGAGACCCGGCGAAGAACGTAAAGTTAATGGCGATGAAAAGGAGCTTTAATCCTAGATTTGGGGACGGGCGATAACTTTCCAGCCCTCTTCCTGCTGTCTAACCATAAATACAAGAAGGTCTTCCTGGGTAAAGAAAGGGAAGGCTCCCTCCTTTACTTTGTTTCCCACAAAAAGAAAGGTTCTTCTGTCCGGAGTCCAGTCTCTGTCTTTGGCAAACCATTCGGGGAAAAGATCGGCATATTCGTCGTACTGGTAGATCTTGTACTCATAATCCCTCTTATAGTCCTCCATAGACCAGGCTGAATTAACACCTTCCGGGGGATTGATAATAAACTTGCTGTGGTTGAATCCGTCCGAAAGGGAGTGGATTTCATTATCCAGGGCCCGGTAGAAGGCAGGAAGGTCTCCGTACAGAGAGGCTTCCACGAACTCAAGGGAAAACTCTTCCGCTTTTAAGGCTGAATAGGGATCGTCGGCTGCACCCTTTGCGGTTTCCCTGTTTTGCTGTCCCATGGGACGAATCAACCCGGTACTGGCTAAAAGGGTATCGTTATAGGAGTAGGTTTTATTCTCTTTTACAGGAGTAAATTCCCAGGACTCCAAAACAATACGGTAAATCTTACCGGGCTGAATAGAACCGGGAGGGGTTATGAGACGGGCGCTGCACTGGCTTATGAAATTCTGGGGATTCATTCTATCCGCCATATACCAGTTACTTTCCACATTGCTGGGAACGGACTGAACCTGATTCCAGGGTAGGGTAAAAAGAGTCGTATAACCTTCCCCTCTCAGTCGGACCTGAAGAGTGGTCTGGCCGGTTCGGTTTTCATCCATGTAGGTAACAACCACACGCCATTTTCTCATGCTGTCACTGTGGGCAGTGGGGGTACGGAAAAAGTAACTTAAATCCGTTTTTGCCACATCAACCCAACCTCTATCATCGGTGACAATGACCGGGTTCCCATCTTCAAATAGTATTTGAGAATGGAGCAGGGTGCTCACATATTCTTCTGCAGAAAGAAGAAAACCGCTGAATAAAAGCATCAATCCAATAATTATCCGTTTCATATTATTATTATCGGAAAATTTTAATTTCCATTAAGATTAATCGATGGGGAATTACTCTATTTACCTAAGTTAGGGTTTCCTATATGATAGGTTCCATGAAACGCTTAAACGACATAAATATTAAAGAAATCACTCCCCTTATCTCACCCAAGGAGTTCAAGGCTGCCCAGCCTCTTTCCGAGGAAGGTAAGTTTTCCATTATCGGTTATAGAGAAGAGATCAACAAGATTCTAAAAGGCGAAGATGACCGCATGCTGGCTATTGTAGGCCCCTGCTCCATCTATGATAAGGAATCGGCCCTGGATTACGGCCGGAAGCTGGCCAAGCTCCACGAAGAGTTGAAGGATAAGCTCTACATTGTTATGCGTGTGTACTTTGAGAAGCCCCGAACCACCATTGGCTGGAGAGGTCTTATCGTCGACCCCGAAATTGACAGCAGTTACCGTGTAGAAGACGGTTTAAAGGTTGCCCGGGATATTCTTCTGGAAATCAATAACATGGGCCTTCCCGCCGGTACGGAAATCCTCGATCCCATTATTCCCCAGTATATTTCCGAGCTTGTTTCCTGGGCTGCCATTGGGGCAAGAACAACCGAGTCCCAGACCCATAGGGAAATTACCAGCGGTCTTTCCATGCCCGTAGGTTTTAAGAACAGCACCGACGGCAGCTTTGAAAAAGCCATTAATGCCATCTGTTCCGCCCGCCATTCCCACAGCTTTATCGGTATTGATGGAGACGGGCTCACTTCCGTATTTAAGTCCCGCGGTAACGAAATGGGACACCTTATCATGAGGGGCGGTGACCGGGGCCCTAACTACTACGAAGAGTTTATGGAAGACGCCAAGGAGATAATGGTTAGTCGTGATATATCCCCAGCCATCATTGCCGACTGCAGTCACGCCAATTCCGGTAAGAAAGCGGTACGACAGGAGCGTGTTCTAAACAACATCCTGGATCAGAGAAGACGGGGGATGGATTCAATTAAGGGCTTCATGCTGGAAAGTAATCTTAATGAGGGAAATCAGCCCATATGCGAGGATAGGAGCAAGCTTAAATACGGTGTTTCCATTACCGACGAGTGTATCGGTTGGGAAAAGACGGAAGAGCTGCTCCGACGGGCCTACGATGTCCTCTAGTTATAACGAAAATGACATTAACTCCCTTAATTGGGAGGAGTGGATTCCCACAGAAGAGGCGACCCTTTGTTTCATCAGAAAGGAGGGGCGCCTTCTTTTAATTAATAAGAAAACCGGAATGGGCGCCGGCCTGGTGAATGCTCCCGGTGGAAGAATCGAGAAAGGGGAGACCCCCAAAGAAGGGGCTATTAGGGAGACGGAAGAGGAAGTTCTGGTCACTCCTACGGGTCTTGAAAAAAGGGCGGAGCTCTTTTTCCAGTTTACCGACGGATACAAGCTAAAGGCCCATGTTTTTGAGGCCGGTGACTACAGTGGTGAACCCGGTTCCACCAGAGAGGCGGACCCTTTTTGGGTAGACGAAGAAAAAATCCCCTATGACAGGATGTGGAAGGATGACCGTTTCTGGATTCCTTTCATGCTGCAGGGGATTTTTGTTAAGGGCTACTTTATTTTTCGTGATGAGGAGATGCTGGCCTTCCGTCTGGAAGGCTGATCATTAATCGTCCAGGGCCTCTTCCTGGGCATTCAGCTTAAGGGCGTCAAAGGTTTCACGCAAGTCGCCCTGCATAATCGCTTCCAGCTTATAGAGGGTCAGGTTAATTCTGTGGTCAGTCACACGGTTCTGGGGGTAGTTGTAGGTTCTGATTCGTTCAGAACGGTCTCCCGAACCAACCTGGTTCTTTCTTTCCGCCGCTCGTTCGGCATTCTTCTTCTCTTCTTCCGCTTCAAAAAGACGGGCCTTGAGAACTCGCATAGCTTTAGCTTTGTTCTTAATCTGGGATTTTTCATCCTGACAAGTTACAATTACGCCCGTGGGAATGTGGGTGATTCGTACGGCCGAGTCGGTGGTGTTTACACTCTGTCCACCGGGGCCGGAGGATCGGAATACGTCAATTCGGAGGTCTTCCGTCTTAATCTCAATATCCGTGTCTTCCGCTTCGGGAAGTACCGCCACAGTTACGGCCGATGTATGAATACGTCCGCCCGATTCGGTGGCGGGGATACGCTGTACCCGGTGAGCGCCCGATTCATAACGAAGGTCGCCGTATACGCTCTTACCGCTGATTGAGTAGATAATTTCTTTAAAACCGCCGATCCCCGTTTCGCTGGCTTCGATAATTTCCGATTTCCAGCCCTTCGTTTCCGCATAACGGGTATACATTCGGTAAAGGTCAGCCGCAAAAAGGGCCGCTTCATCCCCACCGGTACCGGCACGGATTTCCATGATGATATTCTTACCATCCAGAGGATCCCGGGGAACGAGAAGCACGTTTAACTGGGTAAAAAGTTTCTCCGAGCTCTCCTTAAGGGAGCTGGCTTCCTCCCGGGCCATCTCTTTCATCTCCTCGTCCTCTTCCATATCGGCAAGTTCAAGGGCATCGTTATACTGGTCCAGGGCGGATTTATAATCGTTGTAGCAGTTAGCCGTATCGGCCAGGTGGGAGAACTCCTGCATGAGCTCTTTATATTTTTTCTGGTCCTTTACCACATCGGGATCCCCCAAAGAGGTTTCCACTTCGCTGTGGCGGGCCAGGATTCTATCAATTTTATTCTGCATTCTCTCATCAATCATAGCCGTTACCATAACAGATAAAGGTCAGAAAGTAAACGGTTTATTGATCGAAGAGGCCCAGTTCCGGTTCATCTCCCCGGGCCGGTTCGGGCTCGTTAAGAAGTATCTCCACTTTTTTCTCTACCTTTTGCAATTCCTTCTCCAGCTGAGCCGCCAGTTTTACCCCTTCGTCAAAGGAAGAGACTGCCTTCTCCAGGGGAGTTTCCCGATCCTTAATCACACGGCTTAACTCTTCCAAACGGGCCATTTTTTCTTCAAAATTCTTCATTTTTTAATCTCCTTGATTTCTGCGTCCGCTTTGCCTTCGTAAAAACGGAGAGTAACCGTTGCGCCGGGCTCCAGGTTCTCTGTGTTAAAAACGGTATTACCCTCTTCATCGCTGACCCGGGCAAAGCCCCTCTCCAGCACGGCGAGGGGTGAGCTGGCCTCCAGATCCTTTTTAGCCAGGGCCAAGGCATGGGACTGTTCATCCAAACGTTCCTTGACGGCGCGAGTCAGTTTTTCCTTCTCATCATCCAACTTCATCATAAGCGGTTCCAAATAGGTGTAAAAACTTCGTTCCAACTCTTCTTTGGTAAAAGGCTGAATAATCAGGCGGATTTTTTCCAGGCGCTGTTCTATTTCATTAATCATTAAGTGGCGATGAAGGGCAATTCTCTCTCTTATGTCCGATTCTTGGGCGGACACAACCTCCGCTGCGGCTGAAGGAGTCGGCGCACGGTAGTCGGCGGCAAAGTCGGCCAGGGAAAAATCAATTTCATGGCCCACACCGCTTATAACGGGAATCTCCGAATCGGCGATGGCCCGAACCACGCACTCCTCGGAAAAGGGCAAAAGATCTTCCAGGGAACCGCCTCCTCTCCCGCAGATAATAACATCGGCCAGGGCGTACTCATTCACCCGGGCAATTTGACGGGCAATTTTCTCTGCGGCTCCTTCGCCTTGTACGGGGCAGGGGAAAAGGGTGATGTCGCTTCCCGCTCCTCTTCTTTCCATAACCTGTAAAATATCTCTTACCGCCGCTCCCGTGGGAGAGGTCACAAGTGCGACCCGTTCCGGGAAAAGGGGGAGGGGCTTTTTTCGTGATTCCTCAAATAAGCCCTCTGCCGCCAGTCGCTGTTTTCTTTCCTCCAAAATTTGAAGAAGATTTCCTTCTCCGACGGGAGTCATGCTTTGGCAGACAATCTGATATCCGCCCCGAGGGGGATAAACGGAAATTCGCCCGGTAACTTGAACCAGTTGGCCGTCGGCAGGTCTGAAGTTTAATCGGCTCGCCTGGCTGCGAAACAGGACCGCAGAGATTAGGGCCTTTTCATCTTTGAGAGAGAAATAGACGTGTCCCGTACTGGAAGGGCGGTAGTTGGATATTTCACCTTCCACCTGAACAAAGGGGAAATCCTGTTCCAGACGTGTTTTAATGAGATCTGTCAATTCACCTACTTTCATGAGTAGTTATCCTGCAAGTCAAAGGTGTAATAGTGATTGTTATAGGTAAAAGCCTCGGGCCAGAACTCGGAGATATTACGTTTCAAGTCCTCATGTTTTTCAATCAACTCAAGGAGAGTCCTGGTACGGGGACCTTTGAGGCGGCCAATCAGTTTCATCATTTTTTTATAGAGAGGTTTCCAGTCTTCATGGAAAGGTCTTTTTATCAATTCTGTCATAAATTGGGAGGCCAATACGGGCGGGGTATGCTCATCAAGAAGTTGGAAGGCCTGAAAAAAGTCCGCTTCTGACACATGTGTGGCGGGAGATAAATAGTCAAACCGGGTAAGTGAAAGATTTTGTGACTGAACAGGCCATTTGTTCAGAGGGGACGCCTTTTTCTTCTGGAATTTATAAAGCGCCCGTGCCGCAAGGTCTTCCTGCTCGCCCTGGATAAAATCAGCTAGAATCCCTTCATCCTGAGTCGTCCCGGTTTCAAGAAACATAATAAGGCGGTACTGCTCGTCGGGAGGAAAGTTATTTATGCGAAAAGAGAAAAGATCGGAAAAGTCCTTTTTGATTCTTCTGTAAGCCCCATCGCGAATCAGTTGTCTCGGATCCCCGGTCAGACGGCGAAAAATCTCGTTAAAGAGGCGCGAACGTTCCCGGTGCTCCCATTTTGTGACCACCATAACTCTTATAAAGTGGTAGGAGTCATTAAATGCCTCCCAGAGTAGGTGGTCATATTTTTCATTTCCCAAAGCAAGTAATCCGGCCAATCCCAAATAACGGGCTTCCTTATATTCGGAACGGGCCAACTCAAAATAGGTATTTTCCCGTTTCTTTACCGATTCCAAAAGCTTTTTCTCCAGAAAAAAGCCATTTTTGTCAAAAAGCTCGTCCATAAAAGAATAATTCTTTATTCCCTGGGAAAGGGGAAGGGGCTGTTTTTTGATGGAAAGGCAAATTTCCCAGTCTGAGGAAATGTTTTTATTCATATAATCAAAATGTAGTGTAAAAATTGAAAAAAATAAACTATATTATTCCTATGATTGAGAAATATTTTGTATCCGCAGGAATTCAATGGGTGGAAGTGAAGGAAGCGAATTTGCGCATTCTTTGCGGTTCTCCCATGGATAGCATTAAACATCTCAAAGCAAGAGGATTTCTCAAACCTTCCGAAATTGATGGTCATTACTTTGAATATGGCCCCAATGTTATTCTTCTTTCCGATCTGGCCACACAGAACGGCAGTTTCTCAAATTTATCCGAATTTCCCGTACTTCATATGATTTATAAACAGGGTATGGGCATTCCGGGACATCCCAACAATAATAATGGTTCCCGGCCCCTTCTTATAGGAACTATGGATCAGGTGCTGGCCCAGCAGAATTATATTTTCCGTGGGAATACAGGACTCTGTGATCTGGATGAACTGGTGGCGGCCAACTATTCCGGGGAAGCCCTGGATCAGCATTGGAAACTCAAACTTTTTTTTAACGGCGGGGATATTTCCAGTACGAACGAGCTCATCGACGGACTGATTCTGGAAGACAGGGAAAGGGAAATCAGAAACGGGGTTACCATTAAGAGGACAGCCCTGAATGTCTACACCATCTCCTATAAGGGGGAGAGTGTTGAAGTTGATTTGAACCTGAAAAAAGACGAAGCCTATGGTACCACCTTTGACCTGGGATACCATAAAATTGACCGGGAGTACTTTTCTATCGTCCATTGCGGAGAAGGGAACGGTTGGGATGAAACCCGGACCTGTATGGGGTCGATCATCACCTTCCAGGATAAAATTTACCTTATCGATGCGGGGCCACATATTGATAAAATACTCAGGAGTCTGGGGATCTGTAACAGCCAGATAGACGGGATTTTCCAAACCCATGCCCACGACGACCATTTTGCCGGCCTTACCTCACTTTTTCAGACGGGGCACAAGATTAACTACTATGCTACCGTTCCCGTTCGGCATACGGTTCAAAAGAAATTTTCCGCACTGACCGGTACGGACGAAGAAACCTTTGGTAACTTCTTCCGCATTCACGATCTGGAGCTTGATAAATGGAATGATATAAACGGCCTTGATGTTAAGCCTCTCTATTCCCCCCATCCCCTGGAAACTACGGTTTTTTACTTTCGCGCTTTCGGGGAGTATGGCGAGGCCGTTTATGGACACCTGGCCGATATTATCGGAAAAGATGTACTTGAAAAAGCGGTTAAGCCCCAGAATCCCGACGGAATTGAACGGTCCTTTTTTGAGAAAATCTGGCAAGGTTATGAGAAACCCTGCGACCTTAAAAAAGTCGATAGCGGTAAGGGATTCGTCCATGGGAACGCCCATGACTTTAAAGAGGATAAAAGTAAGAAAATCCTTATTAGCCACACCGACTGGCAACTCACTCCGGAAGAGAAGGAAATAGGGGATAACGCGGTATTTGGACAGCAGGATGTCCTCATTCCGGCCCGGGTGGACTATACGGAGATGTTCGCCCGCATGCTTCTCAAGTATTATTTTCCCCATACCCCTTTTCAGGACAGGGAATTACTTATGAATTCACACCGGGTCACCTATCCCCCCGGGACGATTCTTATTGGAAAACATGAATTGGCCGATAGCGTATACCTTATTCTCACCGGCTTTGTCGAGTACATAAACTCGCAGCAGAATATAAGCAGTACCCGATCGGTGGGAAGTTTGCTGGGAGAAATGGCGGCTCTGCAGAAAGTGCCCCTGGAGGGAACTTATCGAACCAGCTGTTACGTCACGGCCCTCAAAATCTCATCCCAGCTCTTTTTGCAGTTTATTAACCGGTCCAATATGATAAATGACTTGATGAAACTGCAGGAAAAAAGACATTACATTCTGGATCATACCAAAGTGGGCAGTGAGCTCTCCTACATGCAAATGAATCACATTCTTGAAGCCATGACCGAAGAAACAATAGATGAGGAATGGGAGATCCCCGGCGATGATGAGCGGCTCTTTCTTGTAAAAGAAGGACGACTCAAACTGATTTATGGCGACCGTGAAGTTGATGAGTTGGCCATGGGCGATCCCTTCGCCCTTCAATCTGTTTTAACCTTGCTTTCCGAAAAGGATAGAGTTAAAGTTAAGGTAAGTCCTCTGGCCGGAGAAAGTTGTCTCTGTTATAGCCTTTCTCGGGATTTTATTAAGGACGTACCGATTTTACAATGGCAGTTTTTGGAACTTTTCCGCAGCCGCAAAAAAAAGAGCAGGGAGTATTAGATGTTTAAATTAAACAATTCCATACAGCATTATGATTGGGGAAAAACCGATTGGCTTCCCCGTTTTCTCGGAGAGGCGAACGAAAATAATCAGCCCTGGGCAGAATTATGGATGGGCTCCCATCCCAAGGCTCCCTCACACCGGGCCAGCGATATGGTCCCCCTTGATAGCTTAATCGAAAAGGAGGGGGAAGTCCTCTTGGGGAAAGACGTTTGTGAGCGTTTTGGGCGCCTTCCTTTTCTTTTCAAAATTCTTGCCATAGAAGGTCCCCTTTCCATTCAGGTCCATCCTTCCAAAGCCCAGGCGGAAGAAGGCTTTGCCCGTGAAAATCAACAGGGCATCGAAATGACCGCCTTTAACAGAAATTACAAAGACGATAATCACAAGCCGGAAATCATCTGTGCCGTGGAACCCTATACGGCGATGAAGGGATTCCGGAGTTTTGATGAGATTCATGAAAACTTTTCCCCTCTCATTGGAATGGATACGCAGGAACTTTTTGCCAAGGGAACCATAAGGGATTTCTATTTTAACCTAATTGGTCTTGACGAATCGAAAAAGAAGTTACTCCTGGAGCGCGCCTCAGAACGACTCCCCGATGACCTCAAAGGCCAGTGGGTCAGAAAACTAATGACCTTTTATCCCGGTGACATATCAGCCTTGGCTCCTCTCTATCTCAATCTTATTGTGCTTAATAAAGGAGAAGCTCTTTTTCTCCCGGCCGGGGAAATGCATGCCTATCTACACGGTGTGGGTATTGAGCTCATGGCTAACTCCGACAATGTTCTTCGGGGCGGTTTGACTCCCAAACATATGGATTTGGCCGAGTTGGAGAAGGTGGTGCTTTTTGAACACTCTCCTGTGCATGTTTTAAGAAAAGAAGATAATAATCTCTATTATTCCGGGGCGGATGAGTTTGTTCTGGGAGAAAAAGAGATTGACGGCGAATATATTCTGGACTGCAAAAAGGAAGCCGCCATTGTGTTGGTCTTTTCCGGGGAATTGGCCTTTAACTCTGAGCTGAATGCCCGGGAAGGGGAAGTCATATTCCTTGAAGCGGGAAATGTCCCTGTCTCCCTAAAAGGGAAAGGGAAGATATTCTGGGCCACCGTTAAAAAGGAAGACTAATTTTGACCGTTTGGATTGATAGTGACTCATGCCCCGCAGCGGTGCGGGAAATATCGGGGGAAACCGTAGCCGGGCTTATGGCTTCCGGAAAACCGATTAACGCCGTTTATGTAGCAAACCGCTCCATTCCTATCCCTTCTCTTCCGGGGCTCAGTTTTTACCAATCCTCCTCGGAAAAGGAAAGCGCCGACGATTACATCGTCAAATCCGTCCTGCCCGGGGATCTTGTGTTAACAAAGGATTTTCTTTTAGCCGAACGAATCCTGTCAATCAACATTACTGCGATGAACTTCGACGGGCGTGTTTTTGAGCTGAATTGGCTTAAAAAAAGAATAGAAGAAAGAAATATGATGGCCATTCTCTATAACTCCGGTTCTATTAACCGATATAGAAAAAAAAGTCGTTCCGATTCAAAAAACAGGGAATTCTCTCTTTCCTTTTCTCAAGAAATTGATAAAATACTACGGCAAGGAGAGTGATAGAAATGAATATTACGAAAATGAGCGGACCCGTGTATAGGATGGGGGTCAATATACACGAGGAAGGCTATCTGTTTGAAGGTCTTTGGCCTATTCCAGATGGAGTTAGTATTAACAGCTACCTTGTACAGGGTGATAAGACTGCCGTTATAGACCTGACTCAGGAAACGGCCGGTCTTGTGGAGTCCCTCAGTAGACAGATTGAAATGACCGGAACGGCTCTGGAAGATCTGGATTATGTCATCGTAAACCATATGGAACCGGATCACTCGGGAATGCTCAAGGACTTTGTGTCCAAAAACAAAAAGGCCCGTTTTATCTGTTCCGAAAAAGCCGTTCCCCTTCTACAGCAGTTCTGTTCTGTTCCGGAAGATCGAATTGACAGTGTAAAAGACGGAGATACACTGGACTTAGGCCAGGGACAGGTTCTCACTTTTTTTATGGTTCCCAATGTTCATTGGCCGGAAACCATGGTTACTTGGCTTGATTCGGAAAAGACCCTTTTTGCCTGTGATGCCTTCGGTTCTTACGGTAAGGTTGAGGATGAGATTTTTGACGATCAGCTTTCCGATGAAAGAGCCGCCTTCTACGAAAAGGAAGCTCTTCGCTACTATGCCAATATAGTGGCATCCTTCTCAATGTTTGTAGACAAGGCCATTGCCAAGCTGGCCGGTTTGGATATTAAGATAATCGCCCCTTCCCACGGTATTGTCTGGAGAAAGAATCCGGCAAAGATTATCGAGCATTATCAACGTTACGCTTCCTATGCGAAAGGACCGGCGGAGAAAGAGGTATGTCTCGTGTGGGCGTCCATGTACGGCAATACGGAAAAAGCCGTATCTCCCCTCATTAGAGGTCTGAAAGAGGAAGGTGTTGAGGTAAACCTGTTTCGGGTACCCCAGGATGACCTGGGACATATCCTTGCGGCTGCCTGGAAATCGGCGGGCCTGATTTTTGCCATGCCCACCTATGAATATAAAATGTTTCCTCCTATGGCTACCGTTGTGGATGACCTTATGATCAAAAAGGTCAAGAACAAAAAGGTCCTGCGCGTAGGGTCGTTCGGATGGGTCGGCGGTGCGGAAAAGGATTTCCGAACACGTACGGAGAAGGCCGGATGGGATATTATGGACAGTGTTGAGTTCCAGGGATGTCCCACTGAGGAAGATCTTAAGAACGTAGAAAATTCCGCTCGTGAATTGGCTAAGCAGATTAAGGAATTTGTCGGCTAAAGAGATTACTCGCTGAGGTAGTCAGTAATGGCTTCTTTCAGTGAGTATTGTCCCGGGCCATCCCATTCAAGGGGAAAAAGGGCTACACCGGCTAGTCCTTTTTCCCGGGCATATTCCGCTTTACGCCGGGCCATGTCTGTTCCGTTAAAGTAATAATTTTCTTTTTCATTCTCGTTTGCCAGGGGGAGGTAGGTCTCCACTATAGAGTAGTAGGGTAACTTGTCCACCCAGTATTGGGGTGTATTACTCTTATAGTTTCTCCCGTATAAGGGAAGGGACAGGATGAGTTTCTCCGGGGGGATTTTTTTTCTCACAAGAAAATTTTCAACGGTCTCGTTTACGTTTTCCATAGTGGAATGCCTGCCGGAATAGTCATAGGCTTTCATAATAATATAATCCGATTCCTCGATGAGTTCAGGTAGGGCTTCCTCTTTGTAATTCAGGCTATAATAATATAATAAGTCTTTTGTTAACTCACTTCTTAAATCAAGAATTAGGTCGGTAAGATTCTCGTTAACAGAAGAATCCTTACCCAAGGTCAATTCCCAGAGGATTCCTTTGTAATGATTCTCCATGAGCCGTTCTTGTGTTTTTTCAAGCCACTCTTTTCTTTCTTTCAGATTCTCCCATTGGATCAGGTCCTTTTCTGTGAGAGAAAGTGATAAAAGCAAATTTCCATCCCATAAAAGAGCAATTCTTTCTTCGTAAAGGCGAGTACAGCTATCGGAAGAATCGAAGGAAGGGACAATGAAATCGGTTAAGCCGTCGTTGAGTCTGAAGAAGGTATTGTTCCCCTCCCAGGGCCAAGGAGATAAAAGGTAATTCTTTTCCTTTAAAGAGTCATTCTGCAGATGGGGGGAGCTTTGCTGTTCAGAGAAGATTCCCATAAAATGAAAATCATTGGCTGAGATCATCTGTGTGAAAAGACAAACAAATAAATAGGATAACAATTTTTTCACGACTTAAATTTAACTTAAGCTAAGGATTTCATCAAGGGCCTAATATTGTCGCAGAAGCATACGATAATAGAAGAATGAATAATAATTTTTCCTCATTAGCCCGAATGGTGTGGGATGAGCCGATTGATTTTGCCCTAATGGAAGAGGGACGTCAGATTATTGAAAGACTTTTTGATTATGTAAAAAATGCAGATCATAGAGGACATACCTTTAGGGACGTACGGGATCGCATCATTGAACTTCTTCCAACCCTTGAGGATTACCATATCGATCTTATCCCGGAAGATATCCCTTACCACAGGACGCCGGAGGAGAGAGTTATCAAAGAGGGGGAACTTATCACCTTGGATTGTGCCGTTAAGCACAAAGGGCTTTGGGCGGACAGGGCTTGTACCGTTTCTACCGGTTCTCTTGATAAAATAAGAAGGGAGCTCTTATTGACGGCTCAAGGAGCTTTTTCCACAGTTAAAAAAGAATCCCGACCGGGAGCCTCTTTTCGTGAAGTTATAACTGCCTTGAACAAAGAGGTCGATAAAGGGCTTTGCCGGGTTATGCCGAATTGCGGTGGCCACGGTATTGGATATGAATTACATCAGGGCGCGGAATACATTTACAGTGAAGTAGACAGCACTCTCGTCATTCCCGATCATGAAGCCTTTACGGTAGAACCGGTAATTTATATTGAGGTTGCAGGCCAAAAACTGTACGCCTATTTTGAAGATACAATCCTTCCCGAAAGTACGTAAAAAATCTTTTTTTATTTTTTTTGAGAACCTTGTTGACACTTTTTTTAAATCCCGTTATATTAACGCTCGTTGCTGAGATACAGCAGCAACAAACCATGCCAACTTAGCTCAGCTGGCCAGAGCACGTGACTTGTAATCTCGGGGTCGTCAGTTCGAATCTGACAGTTGGCTCATCAGCTTAGGCTAATAACACGGGGAGGTTCCCGAGCGGTCAAAGGGGGCAGACTGTAAATCTGTTGCTTCGGCTTCGAAGGTTCGAATCCTTCTCTCCCCATAAGGGTCTTCTTATTTAAGAAGACCCTTTTTTTTATTTCAGGAGTAAAGAAATGTCTGATCCCTTTTATAGCAAAGGTTTGAAATTTGAATGTCAGCAGTGCGGTTATTGCTGCCGCAATGAACCGGGTTACGTTTTTCTTTCCGAAGAGGATCTTTCTGCTCTTCTTAAAGAAACAGGCCTCGATAGGGACGCTTTTATAAAAGAGTACTGTAAAGTTGCCGATATGGGTTACGAAAAAAGAATCAGTATTAAAGAAAAACCCAATAACGATTGTATTTTTTGGGATAACGGGGGATGTTCCGTTTACAAGGCCAGACCTTTCCAGTGTCGCAGTTATCCCTTTTGGGCTATGGTTGTGGAGAATGAACAGGTATGGGAAGAGGAAAAGGCCTACTGTCCCGGAATTGGTAAAGGAAAGGTGCATCGTAAGGAAGAGATTGAGGACTGGTTGAAAAAAAGATTGAATCAGACTTTGATTTCCCGGTAAATTTCGCTATATTGTTAGGGGAGTAAATATGCAGATCAGGTTTTGGGGTGTCAGAGGATCCTGTCCTACGCCATTAAAACCCGCGGAAGTCACGGGAAAAATCAGCTCTATCTTACAAAGGATAACTCCGGAAGATATAGCTTCCCCCCGGGCTAAAGAACGCTTTATCGCTCAACTTCCCCTTCATTTAAAATCTACCACTGGGGGTAACACGGCCTGTGTAGAAGTACGGCTGGAAGATAACACCCTTATTATTCTAGATTGCGGATCCGGGTTACGGTCCCTTTATGATAACTTGGTTTCCGATGGGGATCAGATTCGAGATTACCACATTTTTCTCACCCATTTTCATTATGACCATCTTGTGGGGATGCCTTTTTTTACACCTCTTTATGATAAAAATAATCGGGTGCATTTTTACAGCCCCTATGGAAAAATGGAAAAGATAGTGCGGGAATATTTCCGAAAGCCCTATCATCCTGTTCCTTTTGATGCATTTCAGGCTCAGATAGAGTTTAATGTTATAGGACGGGAATCCCTTTGGTTAGGACCGGCGAAAATTGATTGGGTTAAAAGAAACCATCCCGACGGTTCTGTTGCATACAGAATTGAAGAAGGGAAGGGAGTTTTTATCTTTTCCACTGATACGGAACTTGAAGAAAAAAACTTCAAGAAGACCCGTAAAAACATTAGTTTTTTTCAGGATGCCGATGTCCTTGTTATGGACGGTCAGTATGATTTGACCGAAGCAATAGATAAAATGACCTGGGGCCATTCCTCCTATAGTATGGCTGTTGAGTTTGCCCAGGAATTCGATATTAAGAAACTTATGATCTACCATCATGAACCTATGAATGATGACAGGCAAATCGACAAGTATTTAAAGGTGGCCCGCACCTACACGGAAATGCTGAATAAAAAACTGGGGAAAAAACTTATTCTTGACTTTGCTCTTGAGGAAGGCCGAATTGAATTATGAAAAACTGAATCTTACCATGGATATTGTCACGGCAGAAAAGCTCTACTCCTTTCTCTATAGAAGGGAAGAAAAGTTGGAACAGGAACTTGTCTACTTGCTTGATTATATGGAAAAGGATATTTTCTCTTCCTACAGTATCGAAAAAATGAAGGAGCTTACATTTGAAAAAAAAGCTTAAAATAATATTGATTGCCCTTTTTGTTGTAATCGCAGCCGGGGCAAGCGCAGGGCTTTTTCTTTTTAAGAGTTACAATCAGGCACCTGAAGAGTGGGTTGAGGAATATTCACTTCTTGTTGAACCGGGTATGACAATTTCTTCTATCGGTCATTTGCTCGAAAGGGACGGTATTATTTCCTCCTATTATGTTTTTCGCTTTATCCATGAAATAAAAGGTGGAAAAAACATTATTCCCACCGGTGCCTATACCTTGAGTCCGGGAATGGAAAGCAGTGAGGTCTATGAAAAGCTTGTGGCCGGGGAACAGGATATGATTTCCCTTACTTTACCCGAAGGCTGGACTGTTTCTAAAATTGCCAAACGATTGGAAGCTTATGGTGTCTGTAATGAAAAGGACTTTTTGGCCGTAGCATCGGATCGGGATTTTATAGATTCCTTAGGGTTAAGTGCGGAAACTTTAGAAGGCTACCTTTTTCCGGATACCTATCGTTTTGTTTATGACGAATCGGCAGAGAATGTGGCTCGGGCTATGGTGGAGAACTTTCTTGGCCAACTGTCCCGTCTTTATCCGGACTGGAAGGATCTTACCGATGAACAATTAAGAAATAAGATTACTATGGCCTCTATTATAGAAAAAGAATACCGCCTTGAAGAGGAAGCGCCCCTTATTGCTTCCGTTTTTTATAACAGGCTCGACAGTCCCAACTTCCCTTTTCTTCAGTCCTGTGCCACAGTTGTGTATGTTATAACTGACAAGCTGGGTAAAGCTCATCCTGACCGGCTTCTCTATCGGGATCTGGAGATAGAAAGTCCCTATAATACCTATAATACAGAAGGGTTGCCCCCCGGTGCTATCTGTAGCCCCGGATTAACCGCCCTTGATGCTTCCTTTTATCCGGCCCAAACGAATTATGTGTTTTTTGTTGTTAAGGATAGCCGGATTGGCAGTCATAATTTCTCTTCCGATTACGGTGATTTCCTTGAAAACAAGGATAACTATCTAGAGAGTTTCAGGAGTAAATAGGTCTTGGCTGATAATCAGACGGAAGAAATCAAGGACAAAATCAGCCTAGTCGATTATATTGGCCAATTTGTGTCCCTTCAAAACAGAGGGGGGCGCTATTGGGGGTGTTGTCCTTTTCACCAGGAGAAAACTCCCTCTTTTACGGTTGATCCCGATCGGAATTATTTTCACTGTTTTGGTTGTGGGAAGTCAGGCGATATATTCAGCTTTATGATGGAGCATGAGAAGTTGACCTTCCCCGAAGCTTTAGAAAAAGCAGCCGCCAAGGCCGGAGTCACTTTGGTTAGAAAGGGGCAAGGGAAAGGCCAGAATAAGGAGCTGAAATTACACAGGGAAGCTCTCACCGAGCTATATAATCGACTAACCACAACCTTTAGTTATTTTCTGTGGGAAAGTGACCAGGGGAAGGGGGGGCGTGATTACATTCTGTCCCGAGGGATAAATGAAGAGACGATTCGCTTTTTTCAGTTGGGTTATGTTCCCTCCGATCCCCGTTGGCTTTATCAGTTCCTTCTAAATAAGAACTATTCCGAATCATTCCTGGATAGGAGCGGGTTATTTTCCCAGCGTCGTAAAGCCTATCCCCTGTTTAGGCACAGACTGGTTTTCCCGATTTTTTCTATGGATGGTTCTACCGTAGCTTATAGTGCTCGTCTTTTGGAAGGGGATGGCCCCAAATACATTAACTCTCCCGAAACGGAACTGTATAAAAAAAGAAAACTTCTTTTTGGTATAGGGAAAACGAAGGATTATATTCGAGAAGAGAAATCTTTTATTCTTTGCGAAGGGAATGTGGATGTGATGGCCTTGTATCAAGCGGGCTGTCGAAATTGCGTCGCCCCTTTGGGGACTGCTCTGACCGAGGAGCAGTTAAAGCTTCTTAAGCGTTATTGTGATAAGGGGGTCTTGCTTTTTGATGATGACAAGGCCGGTTTCGAGGCAACGAAAAAAGCCGCCATTCTTGCGGAAGAGCTTGATATAACCCTAAGGGCCGGCTTGTTGCCCGACGGTGAAGATCCGGCCGATGTCCTGCAAAAAAGAGGCGGCGATTATTTGAAAAAAATAGTTCATGACTCTATCATTATTTTTGATTTTTTGCTAAGATGTACAATTAGGATTGTAGACGTCAATACGCCGGAGGGTAAATCTACTGTAGTAAAAGAATTAACTCCCTATTTAAGGGCAGTGAAGTCAGAGGTGAAGCGCCAGTCGTATCTGGAAAGCATGGCTGATACACTTGGTCTGGATAGAAGAACAGTTATTTTGGAATATGAAAATCGATCCGCTCCCGCCGTTATAAAGCGGCAACAAGCGCCGGTCCGTGAACCGGAACAGATGAGTGAGGATTTGTATTTGGTTCTTATGGCTTTGTCTAATCCGGAAAGTGTAAATGACTTAAAGAAAAATCTTCATAGTGGAGAACTAAGGGACAAGAGAGCCGTCAGATTATGGGAATTGATGGAAAGAGTTAATGAAGTACCCCGGGATCCGAGCGAGTTGTTTGCTCAACTCAATGATGAAGAACCTCTGCTGTTTTATAAAGAATGGATGAGTAAAGAAGAGATGAGTCTCAATGTATCGTCGACTCTGGAAAGAGGATTGAGGCAAATCAAATTGCGTAATCTTAAGTTGCGTAGCCGTGAGATAACGGTGTTGCTTAATAGTAAGGGCAAAAATGACGATAGGATTGAAGCGGAACTTCTAAACGAAAAGATGCGGATAGACCGGGAAATACAGAATATTAAGGTGTTGTAGGAATGAGTGAAGAGTTGCTGTCCGACCCTGAGATAGAAAAACTATTTAAATATGCTGAGCAGAAAAGAAAATTAACCTATGAGGAAGTCAACGATTGGCTTCCCGATGAGATCGTTAATTCCGATAAGATTGAAGATATTCTTTCTCTTCTTGAGGAGAAGGGTATTAAAATCATTGACGGCGGTGATGGCTTTGAAGCCCCCCCGGAAGAAGCGGAGTTGGATGAAGATGATTCTTCCGATGAAGTGGAAGAAGAGATTGAAAATGATCTTGATGATATAAATAACGATATTCCCGTTGTTCCCGAAACCGGGATTGGCGGTGGGGCTCCTCAGGATGATGAGAATGTCGTCTCCGTTTCCGTTGAGGAAAAGGAGATCATTGATGAGGACGAGCTGGATATCGACGATATGGCGCCCGATAGCAACGGTCCCGCCAAGAAGGATCCCTCCGGAAAACTTGTTTATTCCGATAAGGAAGCATTAATTGATGATCCCATTCGTCTCTATTTGAGGGAAATCGGTAAGGAAAACCTTCTTAGCGCCGAGCAGGAAGTTGAGTTGTCCCAGCAGATGGAAGAGGGTGAAAATATCATTAAGAATATTTTGCGTACTTCCGGTATGATTATTCCCGAATTTTATTCTCTGGCTCAGAAAGCTTTTTCCCGGAAAGATCCCGGCGAGATGAATTTCTCCAAGAAGGAAATCTCCGATTTCCTGGCAGAGAAAAGACGGCTAAATCAGTTTTATCGGGAACCTCTTAAAGCTATTTATCCTCAGTTGAAACAGTATATCGAAATGAAAGAGAAAATTGCTGCCACCGACGGAGATGTTATTACCGATGAAAAGCTGATTAAAAAACGTGAAGCCCTTCTGAAGCAGATTGAAGATATAGATATTCATCAGGAGGAAATCCTTCGTTTCTCCGAAAAGTTTATCAGCGCCGTAGAGAAGATTAAAGCCTTCCAGAGTAAGCAGTTTCATATTGAACGTAAACTGGGTGTTCGCAATATGAGAGAGCTTCGTGCCCTCGGACGAGGTCTCGCCGTTAAGGATGAGAGAAGGGAGATCGAAGATCGTATTGGTCTGACGGCTGATGAAATTAAAGAAAAGATCCGCGAAGTTCAGGTTATGGAAAAGAAACTCCATGAATTGGAACTGACATTCGAAAATAGCATTGATAAAATTCTTTCCATGGCCGATGAGATTAGTCATGGTCGGATAATGATGAAGAATGCCAAGGATAGACTCATTAAGGCCAACTTGCGACTTGTTGTAAGTATCGCCAAGAAATATACGAATCGGGGACTACACTTTTTTGACCTTGTTCAGGAAGGTAATATCGGTTTAATCAAGGCTGTTGAAAAGTTTGAATACCGTAAAGGGTATAAGTTTTCTACCTATGCGACCTGGTGGATACGTCAGGCTATTACAAGGTCTATTTCCGATCAGGCTCGAACTATTCGAGTTCCGGTTCATATGATTGAACAGATCAATAAGGTTGTTCGTGAATCACGTCAGCTTATGCAGGTCATGGGCCGTGAACCGACCGACGAAGAGATTGCGGAAAAGCTGGGCTGGACCGTAGCCCGAGTTAAATCTGTCAAGAATGTAGCCCGTGAACCTATTTCTCTTGAAACTCCTATTGGAGAAGAGGAAGATTCACTTCTCGGGGACTTTATCGAAGACAAGGATGTGGAAAATCCCGCTAACCAGACCGCTTTTAAAATTCTGCAGGAACAACTGCAGGATGTATTGGCCACACTCCCACCTCGCGAGCAGGAAGTATTGAAAATGCGTTTCGGTTTGGAAGACGGTTATTCTTTGACTTTGGAAGAAGTAGGGCTGTATTTTAACGTTACACGTGAACGTATTAGACAGATTGAAGCAAAAGCGTTAAGAAGACTGCGACATCCCAAGAGAAGTCGTCGGCTAAAAGATTACTTAGAAAATTAAACAGGACGGAGAAATATGCAGGAAATTTTTGAGAAGCTGCAGCAGCTGCAGACAGTACTTTCACGGAAATTCGAAATTAAGAAAGAGATTGAAGAGATACCTCGAGCTCTTTCTACCAAGTCGGAAATGTTGAAACGTCTCAAACAGTCTTACCTTGA
The DNA here is from genome assembly GCA_028533045.1 of Spirochaetales bacterium. Lineage (GTDB taxonomy): Bacteria > Spirochaetota > Spirochaetia > DSM-2461 > DSM-2461 > SZUA-368. The sequence goes on from JAQQAP010000037.1 coordinate 257,530, forward strand.
AAAGAATGAAACCTTTGAAGCGGGTCAGGAGAAGATTAAACATCTCCGTCACCTCATGTCAGAGGCAGAAATTCACAGGGAAGAATCCGAAAAGAAGATGGATAGTATTACTACCCAGAGAGAGTATGAAGCACTCGATACGGAGATTCGTGACGCTGCAGAAAAGGAACAGTCCCTTCGTAAGGATATTCAGAGAGAAGAAGCCGTTCTGGAAGAACTCAAAGAGTCCATGGAGCGTGAGGAAAAGCTTATCCAGCTTCAGGAATCTGAACTGAATGAAGAGCAGGTTCGGGTTGAACAGGAAACGGAAGAGAGAGAAGCTGAACTTAAACGACTTGTTGACGACGAAGAGAGTGCGATTGTTCCCGATATTGATTCTGAAATCGTTTTTAAGTTTGAGCGAATCATTAGTAACAAGGCCGGTCTTGGATTGGTACCTGTAAAGAACGGTGTTTGTACCGGTTGTAATATGATGCTCCCCGGACAGTTTGTAAATGATGTACGTGCCGAGAAGAGCGTTCTTTTTTGTCCCTACTGTAGCCGTATTCTTTTTTATGAAGAAAGCGATGCCTCCATGGCGCCCGGAGAAGGTGAACTTCCCGAAGCAGCCGATGTGGGGGGACTTTCCGATCTCGCAGGAGATCTGGGAATAGATCTGGATTAAATTTGACAGGCAGACTACCGCCCGGCCTTTGGCCGGGAGGAAAGTCCGGGCTCCCTAGGGAACGGTGCCGGGTAACACCCGGGCAGTACATTCGTACTGACAGAGAGTGCCGCAGAAAATATACCGCCCTGCTCGCAGGGTAAGGGTGAAATGGCGGGGTAAGAGCCCACCGGGAGGACAGTAATGTTCTTCGCTTGGTAAACCTCACCGGGAGCAAAGTCAAGAAGTGAATGGTCGTCCCGGCCTGAAATTCACGGGTAGACTGCTGGAGTGTTTCCGTAAGGATTCATCCAGATAGATGGTAGTCAACGACAGAACCCGGCTTATAGCCTGTCTTTTTTTAAAAAAAATATGCCACGATTATCCCGTCATAAATCTACATTTAATATTCTTCCTCTTGTATTGTTCCTTCTAACTGTAGTTGTCATCATATTTGGTGTTGTACAGGGTTTTTCTACTTTTCATCGAAGCCTGAGCCGACAGGACGATGCTAAAGATTTGTCTGAACTATGGGCGGGAAATCATTATTCTGAAATTAAATATCTTTGTGAAACTCAATTAAGTGATGATCCTTTTGATGGGGAGTCACTCTTTTTTAACGGGGCTTCGTCATTTTACATGGCTATATCCATGGTTTCATTGGAAGATAAAATCAAATATCTTGAGTCGGCTTTAATATCTTTAAGGCGAAACCTTCTTACTCAAAATATCATTTATGAAAAGGAAACTTATTACCTTCTTGGAAAGACTTATCTCCATTTAGGTGCTTATTATTCAGACCTTGCCATAGAGTATCTTTTAAAGGCCCGTTCATTAGGGTATGTAAATGAAGATATCGATGAGTATTTGGCCATTTCCTATTCTCGTTTGGGTGAATACACTCTTAGCATCGATTATTTATCCAATATGGCTAAAGAGCGTCCTACGCCTTCAATCTATCTAAAAATGGGGCAAGATGCGTTTAACATGGGGCAGTATGATTTGTCTCGTGATTATTTATTGGAAGCCATTAAGATCTCTCCTTATGACCCGATTAGACAGGACGCTCTTCTTAAATTGGGGGAGTTATACTTCACCATAAAAAATTGGGGTGAAGCGGAAAAAGTTCTTTCCCAATATCTTGAAATTGACTATAATAATGCCGATGTACATTTTAAACTGGGTGAAGTGTATCATTACCTTGGAGACGAGGTTTCGGCACGGCGCGAATGGCACCGGACTGAACGATTAGACCCCCATCATCGGGAAGCACTCCTGAGACTCTATAATTAATTTCGCTCTTGCGTGGAGGATTCATGGCACGAAAAAGACTATTTAGCGGTATTTCAACAGATATAGGAATCGATTTGGGTACTTGTAATACCCTCGTTTATTTAAGAGGAGAGGGCATTGTTTGCAGTGAGCCTTCCGTTGTTGCCGTTGAAAGGGGTACAAGAAAAGTTGTTGCTGTGGGACAGGAAGCAAAGAAGATGCTTTGGAAAACCCCCGGTAATATTATTGCAATCCGTCCGCTAAGAGACGGTGTTATTGCCGATCTTGATACAACAGAAAAGATGCTCCGTTACTTTATTAGTAAAGTTATTCCCCGTCGTTGGGTTGTAAAACCCCGAATGGTTATTGGGGTGCCTTCCTGCATTACCGAAGTAGAAAGACGAGCTGTAGAAGAGAGCGCCTTCAAAGCGGGGGCCCGGGATGTTAAAATTATTGAAGAGTCCCTTGCTGCGGCAATCGGTGCGGAAATTCCTATTTTTGAACCGGCCGGACATATGATTTGCGACATTGGCGGCGGTACGACAGAGATTTCCGTTATCTCCCTGGGGGGGATGGTTGTTACTAATGCGATCAGACTTGCCGGTGACTCCTTTGACCTTGCCGTAATCAAGCATGTAAGAAGTGTCCATAATCTGATTATTGGTGACCAGACGGCAGAACAATTGAAAATTAAGATTGGTAATGCCGCGCCCGATAAAAAGATCGAAAAGATGGAGATAAAGGGTACCGACGCCATAACAGGTCTCCCTCGACGGCTCGAGATTGACTCGGTTGAAGTAAGGGAAGCTTTACAGGAACCGATCAATACGGTAATTGAAGAAGTAAAGAAAACTCTGGGGCAAACACCTCCCGAACTCGCAGCTGATATTGTAGAACGGGGAATTGTGATGACCGGTGGGGGAGCCAAACTCAAAGGTCTTCCCATGCTTCTTTCAAAAGAAACCGGTGTACCTGTCATATTGGCGGAAAACCCCCTTCTTTGTGTTGCGCTGGGTACGGGAATGTACTACGAATACTCAAAGAAGAACGAAACTCAGAGCGCCATCTACGATAGTCTAAACAATTATTAAGTATGACTGCGATTAATAGAGGTCAAAAAAGAGATGGTCGGGGAATACTCTTAATTATACTCCTGGTCATCTCTCTTTTTTTACTAAGTCTTTCTGATAAAACGACCGTAGAAAAACCCAAGAGTTACGGGCTGACTTTTCTCTCTTTTTTCCAAAATATAATTCATAATAGTTTTTCTCTTGTGGGAGATACGTTTAATTCTATTGGTGAGTTACGTGAGTTAAGACATAATTATAATGATGCCCTGGTTTCCCTTGAAAATTATGCCGGTTTGGAACGGGAACTCGAACGATTAAGGTCGGAAAACCAGTTGTTAAGAGAACAGCTGGATTTTTCTCACGAGATGGATTATCGAAATGTTTCTGCCCGGATCATAGGTAAGGACCCGGCCAACTTTTATAACTCCTTTGTTATTAATAAAGGGTCCCGTGACGGTATTCTCCATGATATGGCGGTTGTTGCCTACGATAGGGGCATGTTCGGTCTGGTGGGGAAAGTGGAAGAAGTGGGAATTAATTCCTCAATTATCATTCCCATTACCAATAGCCAGTGTTTTGTTGCCGCCAAGCTGAGGAATAGCCGTTATGAAGGTCTGGTGAGCGGTTCCAATGGGATTAGTGATGATCTAATTATGGAATATGTTAATAAGAAGGCTGAATTTTCCACTATTATGGGAGAGCCTGTTGTGACATCGGGGCTCAAATCGCTCTATCCTCCCGAATTGTTTATTGGGCGTATTACCGATTATAGTGCTGAGGAATATGACACATCTATGGAATTAACTCTCGAACCGGTAATTGATCTTAGCCAGATCGAATATGTTTTTGTTTTGACGGAGGAGTAAAGTGACAAAGTCTCTCATAATTAATACCTTGATCATAGCCCTTGTTGTACTCCTACAATCAACTCTGCTTCAACACATTTCCTTTTATGGAATTCTTCCCGATTTAGTTTTGATTTTTGTTCTTTTTATCTCCCTAAAAGGAGGGAGTATCAAAGGGGAGGTTATTGGATTTTCAGGCGGTCTCTTATTAGACTTTTTAAGTCTATCTCCCCTGGGATTTCACTGTTTCATTTATGCTGTAATTGGTTTCCTGGCGGGATATCCCCATCGGAATGTTACAACCGAGTCTATTTTAACTCAATTTCTTTTTGTCACTCTGGGAATAATCATAAAAAATATCCTTTCATCACTGCTCATTCTTGTTTTTAGTATTAACACGACGTCCCTTTCTCTTATGGGGAGAAACTTTTTCATAGAGCTGCTTTTTACTTTAATCGTAACACCATTCCTTTTTACTTTTGCTAATAAGTTATACGATTTAACTCATAGAAAGAGGATGGGGCTTTAATGGGCTTTGGGCGTTCTGAGAACCTTGGAAAAGAAAATAAATTTCGGATTTGGACACTAGGTCTTTTCATTTTTCTAATTTTCTTTATTTTAATCGGTCGTCTTTTTAGCCTGCAAGTTGTTAACGGTTTCATTTATTTGAACCGTTCAAGGGCTGTTTCACGCAGAACTATCACAATCCCTTCCCAGCGAGGGAAAATTTACGATAAAAATCATGATACTCCCTTGGTCGATAATGTTGATTCCTTTTCTCTTTTCCTAATTCCCGGTGAGTTAAAAAGTGAAACCCCCGAGGATATTATAAATAGACTACATAATGTCTTAAAACTACCGGATAGTGTTATTAATGAGGTATATAGTAAAATCCCCCTTAACTGGAGAAATGTATATACTCCCATAGAATTACTTACCGGATTGGATCTTCATGATATTACACCCATTGCAGAGAACAAAGAACTCTATCCCGGCGTTAGTTGGGAGAGCCGGCCCTTACGTTACTATAATACAGAAGGTAGTCTCGCCCACGTTTTGGGATATGTAGGTAAAATTAACTACGAAGAACTTCAGATCCTCTACAATCAAGGTTATACAGCCAATTCTATTCTGGGGAAAAGCGGTATAGAGAAAACCTATGACCATTACCTCAAAGGGGAAGATGGTTTTAAGTATAATACTGTAGACGTTCAGGGACGTAATCTTGAAAGGGAAGGAACGATTACTCCTCCTGCTAATGGTTATGATTTGGTTCTTACCATAGACCGCGATATTCAGTCCCTTGTGGAAAGTGCCATCGGTGAACATCTTGGTTCGGCCGTCGTATTAAAGCCCTCTACTGGGGAAATCCTGGCCATGGCCTCCTATCCCTCTTTTAATCCGAATGAATTCACCGAACCGGGGCCGAATAATTTTAATTCCTTAAGTTTAAATCCCCAATTTCCCTTTTTAAACAGAGCGATACAGTCGGCTTACCCTACCGCATCGACATCCAAGATAATGATGACCCTTGCCACTTTGGCGGAAAAGGCTTTTCCTGCGGATAAACTTATTAATTGTACGGGAAGTATGGAGTTGGGAAATCGTACTTTTCACTGCCATAAACTTACCGGCCATGGAAGATTAAATCTTATGGAAGCTTTGGGAGAGTCATGTAATGTTTATTTTGGTACGGTAGGAGTTGATTATCTTGGAATTGACAATATCTATTACTACAATGACTTATTTGGTTTTGGTGCCCCTTCCGGAATAGATCTGGAGGGCGAGGTTAGTGGTATTAATCCCAATCCGCAATGGAAAGAACAGGTCTATAATACTCCATGGACACTGGGAGATACGCTAAACAGTTCTATCGGTCAGGGGTTTATGCTGGCCACCCCCCTACAGGCTGCCAATATGTGTGCCATGATCGTAAATGACGGAAAAATGTATAGACCCCATCTTTTGAGCGAAGTAATAGATCCCGATACCAATGAGGTTATCTATGATGCGGAACCGGAGCTCATAAGAAATGTTTCCGACATGATAGATCAGGATGTCTTTGATCAGACGAAAGAAGCCATGCGTTTTGTCGTAACAAACGGAACGGCTCGATTGGGGATAATGACCGATGATGTTGCCGTAGCCGGTAAGACAGGGACAGGTGAGGTCGGTTCCGATGAAAACTGGCACGCCTGGTTTGTTTCTTATGGTCCCTATGATGCGCCGGTTGAAGATCAAGTGGTTGTGGTAACCCAAATCGAGGCGTATAACGATGAGTGGGACTGGTGGGCGATTAAAGCTGCCGATATCATTTATGGCGGAATATTCGGAAACAGAACTTTTGAAGAGGAAGTGCAACATAAAAAGGAACAGAGAGTTTGGTATGCCTGGGATATACCCCTTGATGAGGAGGAAGAGTAGGTGAGAAGTTTTCTGCCCGGTAAAAGAAATAGCAATCAAAGGCCTTTTTCCATCATGGGATATGATTTTGTTCTCATACTTACCGTTATAACTCTTACGATAATAGGCATCCTCTTTATCTATTCCAGTGGAATTACTTCTATTGGTGAAAACGTCTCCAACGAGTATCTAAAGCAGATCTTCTGGGGGATAAGCGGAATAGTGATTATGTTTATCATTTCCTTTATAGATTACAGACGTATTAAGCTTATTTCCCTCTATCTCTATATTTTCTTTATATTTCTCCTATTGATTACGGTATTATTTGGAGCCGTACGTAATGGAGCCAGATCATGGCTGGGAATTGGCGCTTTGGGGATACAACCTTCGGAATTTGCCAAAATAGCTACTATTATATTCCTTGCTTCCTATCTGGAAGATAACTCCAAAGAAATAGAATCTTTTCGTGTTTTTGCTACGGCATGTATTATTGTTGCCCTTCCCACTATGTTAATCATGGCTCAGCCCGACCTTGGTACTACATTGGTTTTTTTTCCTATCCTTATGAGTGTTTTGTATATTGGGGGAGCCAATTTAAAATATTTGGGCTTTGTTATTTTATTAATAATCCTCTCATCCATATTCATCACATTTAATGCCTGGGACCTCTATCTTTCACAGGATTTCAAAGTGTTAGGACGAGTATTCAATGATAGTGATATCATGATGTACTTTATCCTTGGAATGGGTCTTCTTATTCTGCTAAGTTCCGCCGGTTATATTCTTTTTAGAAAACGAGTGTATTTTTGGCTTCTTTATATCAAGACAGCTCTGCTTATGTCATACTTTTTAACTTTGGGGGCCTTTAAAGCTCTTAAGGGTTATCAGTTAATGAGACTTGTTGTCTTTCTTAATCCACAGGTTGATCCCAGAGGGTCAGGCTGGAATATCATCCAGTCAGTTACTGCGGTAGGTTCTGGCGGTATTTCCGGTAAAGGATTCTTACAGGGAACCCAATCGCACTATCGTTTTTTACCACAGCAGAGTACGGACTTTATCTTTTCCATATTTGCCGAAGAAAGTGGATTCCTGGGCTCCCTGGTTCTTTTTTTTCTATTTTCCCTGATAATCATTCGTGGTTTGTACATTGTAAGTACCTCAAAAGATCGTTTTGGGGCCTATATCAGTGCCGGTATTGTGGGAATGTTCTCTTTTCATATTATTGAAAATATCGGTATGGCCATAGGGATTATGCCCATTACCGGTATTCCCTTGCTTTTTCTCTCCTATGGTGGTTCTTCGCTATGGACGGCTTTTATCTCAATTGGTATTATGCTGAGCATACACCAGAAGAGGTATAGAGACTAAATGACATATATTAACAGAGATGAACTCCTTTATTCAGTGCAGGCACCGGGACAATATGCCGGGGGTGAGTTCGGATCAATCCGTTATGACGAAGATCAAGATTTACGAATGGCTATTTCTTTTCCCGATTTATACAGCATCGGAATGTCAAATCAGGCTATAAAGATCATCTATTCATTGGCTAATTCCATAGAAGGGGTTCAATGTGAACGTGTTTTTGCTCCTATGGAAGATATGGAAAAGCTTCTTAAAGAGAAAGAACAGGTGTATTTTACTCTGGAAAAGGCTATCCCTCTCCATGAATTGGATATTATTGCCTTCTCAATAGGATATGAACTCTGTTTTACAAACCTGCTTAATATTCTCGAACTGGGACAAATCCCCTTAAGGAATAAAGATAGGGAAGATCATCATCCTGTAATTATTGCCGGTGGACCGGCCATTACCAATCCCATTCCCTTTAGTGATTTTGTAGATTTCGTATATATTGGGGAAGGGGAGGAAGGCTATCAAACTCTTCTAAGAGAAGTGGTCGAATTGAAGAGAGCCGGAAAGGGCCGGAAAGAAATCATTGATCTATTTAAAGATCAGAGTTACCTCTGGTATGAGGGAAAAGAAGAAAAAACCAGGATAATAAAATATACCAATTTTGGAAAGGAAAAGGGCTGGACCAGTGCTCTTCCTGTTCCCACGGTTGAAGCCGTTCAGGACCACGGTGTTGTGGAAATTATGCGTGGTTGTCCTAATAAATGTCGTTTTTGCCATGCCGGTGTCTACTATCGGCCTAAGCGGGAAAAAGATTGGAACCTCATCGTTGATGAAATTGATTTTCTTGTAAATGAAGCCGGTTACAGGGATATTACCCTTTCTTCTCTCTCCTCGGGGGACTTTACGGATATCGCTGAATTGGTTGATTTACTGAACGAAAGATATAAGGGACGGCATGTCTCATTTGCTCTTCCGTCCCTGCGAGTAAATTCTATGAGTCTTGGACTGATAGAAAAAATCAGCAAGGTAAAAAAGAGCGGTTTAACCTTTGCCGTAGAAGCGGCCAACGAAGAGTGGCAACACGCCATCAATAAAGATGTTTCAGAAGAGAAAATCATAGAAATCCTCCGGGAAGCCAAAAGACGAGGATGGCGACAGGCTAAATTCTATTTTATGATCGGTCTCCCCGTTTCTATCGATCATAAGGAAGAGGATGAGATGATTGCCTATCTGGATAGAATTCAGAGGGCCACGAAGATTAATCTTACCGTAAATATCGGAACTTTTATTCCAAAAGTTTTTACCCCCTTCAAAGGAGCAAGACAGCTGGAAGAAATGGCAAGCTTGGAAAAGATTCTTTATATCAAAAGAAATGTGGGGAAGGGGATTCGCGTTAGCTTCCATTCTCCCTTCGCCTCATTAATCGAAGCCGTATTATCCCGGGGAGATAAAAAGGCGGGGGAACTCTTTTATCAGGCCTACTTACAGGGGGCTCGTCTTGATAGTTGGGATGATCATCTAGATAGGGATTTGTGGAAAAAAATCCTGTCCGAAGCCGATTGGGAGGTGGAAAAAGAGATCTGTTCCCCCCATGACACATTTCCCGAACTTTATGACACTATTGACCTGGGGGCTAGTCAAAAGTCATTGGATAAAGAGAATGAAATGTCATTGGACAGTACCTTATCAGATTCTTGTAGCGACCCCTGTACTGACCACTGTAGTATTTGTAATAAGTCTCTTAAGGTAAGAAATGCTCAAAAAATAGAGAACCCTCTTTTATCTTGTCAAAAAGACTCGATAGAAGAGTACCATCCATATCTCTTCGTTATGCAAAAAGAGGGAGCGGCTCGTTTTACCGGCCACCTGGATTTTTCCAGAGCTGTGGAAAGAACCTTTTATCGTTGTTCTTTACCGTTAAAGATGTCACAAGGTTTCAATCCTAAGCCAAAAATCGAGTTTGCCAATCCCATATCTTTGGGAGCTGCCTCTAATGAAGAAATTGTTTTGGCCGAATTGACCAGTCCCATAAGCATAGAGGAAACAATTATAGCCTTTAATAAGCGATCTCCAGAAGGAATGGTTTTAGCCGATGTCCTTAAACTTCCTGTTATTGAAGGACGAAAAAAGCTTACTCTTATGAAAAACTGGGGAGGAGCCGATTGGTTAATTGAACACACCGATTTTAACGCCTCCCAATTGATAGAACAATTTTCTCAAAAAATTGATGAACTGGAAATAGGTGCTTCCTTTCAGATTCTGGAAGATCCTTCTTTAAAGATTAGACAACGGTTCTCCAAAGAAAAAGTTCTCTATAACAGCCTCAATAAGTTTATTCGAGAAAACTTTGATGATTATGATAAGTTCAGAATAAAACGCCTTAAAAGTTGGGCTGTGAATAAAAGGGGAGAACTGGTTTCCTATAAGGATTTCTTCTAAGGGATTAAACTGCGACAATCATTTTGTCGTAGTTTAATCCAGGTAGACAGAATATATATTATCAGAAGTCAGGTGTTATATCCATAACCGGACTGAATCACGATAAAAGCAGAGAATATCAACGTAATAAATACCATGCAAACCATGGCTATGATAAGTTTAATAAGGGATTTCTTCTTAAGGTTTGAAACATATCGATTCCTTATTATACGTCCTATAATGGCAGAGAATGCAAAAAAGAAAGAACATACGGAAAAGATAATTACCATTTCTATAATTCCATTTACGGTTCTATCGGAAAATTGCTGGGTTCCCGTAAAAAAATAGAACATCACAAGGAAAATGGTCATGGTGAGTGTATAGGCTACAATTTTATTTAGTAAGGCGGGAAACCAAATAATGCGGTAATCCCTTTTATGCTTCATATATGTGACAATTCACTTTTTTCTCTCTTTTGTCAACTCCTCAGTTGATTGATCGGAGTTCACCTTTATGCTATTATATTCGCTATGAGAAATATTGGAATCATGGCACATATTGATGCTGGAAAAACAACTACAACCGAAAGGATTCTTTATTATACAGGGAAAAGCCATAAAATTGGTGAAGTCGATGACGGCAGCGCCACAATGGACTGGATGGAACAGGAACAGGATCGGGGAATTACGATTGTTTCTGCTGCAACAACCTGTTACTGGCAAAAGGATCAGATTAATATTATTGATACTCCGGGACATGTAGATTTTACAGCTGAAGTTGAACGCTCTCTACGTGTTCTTGATGGCGCTGTGGCAATATTCTGTGCCGTTGGTGCGGTAGAACCGCAGTCCGAGACGGTGTGGCATCAGGCCGATAAATATGAAGTACCCCGTATTGTTTACATTAATAAAATGGACCGTACCGGTGCTGATTTTTATAATGTATTAGAGGAAATCGAAAGCAAACTGGGCGCCACACCTGTGCCTCTCTTTCTTCCCATCGGCGCAGAGAATGGTTATGAGGGAAATATCGACCTGTTCAAAATGGAGGAAATCCGTTGGGACATGGACAATAACGGTGAAACTTTCGCCTACTCCCCTATTAGTGATGATCGTCAAGCCTTGGCGGAAGAGTGGCGGGATAAGCTTGTTGATAGTCTATCGGCTTTTTCCGATGAAATAACAGAACTCTACCTTGAGGGTGACGAAATCCCCAATGATTTACTAAAAAAGGTCATAAGAAAAGAGACTATTGAAAGGAATATCGTACCCGTTTTTGTCGGTTCTTCCCTTAAAAATAAGGGGGTGCAGCCCCTTTTAGACGGTATTATGGAGTTTCTCCCCAGTCCTGGCGATCTTCCCTCTATAAAGTGTCATCATGCCAAAAAAGAGGAAGAGGTTGAGCTGGAAAGAGATAAGTCAGGCCCCCTTGCCGGTCTTGTCTTTAAGATTCAGCAGGACCGTGAAATGGGTTCTCTCTGTTTTGTTCGCCTCTATTCCGGTTCTCTAAAAAGCGGTTCCGCCGTTATGAATATTAGCAAAAAGAAACGGGAAAGGGTTAACCGAATCCTCCGAATGCACTCCAATCATCATGAACAGATAAATACTCTTGAAGCCGGTGATATTGCCGTAATCGTTGGTATGAAGATGGCCCAAACAGGAGATACCATTGGCAGTGAAGGATTTCCCGTTCTTCTGGAATCAATGGATTTTCCCGAGCCGGTTATTTCCGTAGCCATTGAACCTAAAACGATCAGCGACCAGGACAAGATGAAATCATCACTCGAAATCCTGCAGCGTGAGGATCCTACTTTTTCCGTTACCGAGAATGACGAAACGGGTCAGATTGTTATCTCCGGCATGGGGGAATTGCACCTGGATGTTCTTACCACACGTCTTCTTAAAGAGTATAAAGTGGAAGCCAATATCGGTAATCCCCAGGTATCTTACAGAGAAGCTATAACAGCTGTAGTCGAACATAAGGAAGTCTTTGAAAAGACTTTGGCCGGTAAAGAAAATAAAGCAGTCATCAAGTTTAAAATTGAGCCTGATAAGCGTGGTGCGGGAAACAGTTTTCACTCAGAAGTGCCTAAAAACAAACTTCCCCTGCCCATCCAGGAAGCTGTTGAAAGAGGCATGTTAAACGCGATGCAGTCCGGTACATTAATGGGCTATGCCATGATTGATATAAAAGCGACCCTATTGGATGGGGAGTTTGATGAAGCGGCCAGTACGGAGCTTGCTTTCGAAGCCGCCGCATCCCTTGGTTTTGATAATGCTTGTCGAAATGCTTCTCCCGTACTGATGGAGCCGGTAATGCACGTTGATATCATGTGTCCCTCCGACTATGTGGGAGATGTTATTAGCAGCCTGACCCAGCGCGGCGGGCTTGTAAGCAGTATGGAGTCAAAGCCTTCTTTTGAACTTGTTAAGGCTCAGGCTCCTCTGGCAAAACTCTTTGGTTACTCTACGGCCCTTAGAAGTCAAACTCAGGGGCGGGGTACGTTCTCTATCGAATTCAGTCATTTTGCAGAGAAAATAAATTAATCTCTCACAATGGTAAGGGATCTTATCTCGTAAAGTCCCTTACCATTGAGTATCTTATAGCACTCTTTAAGGGTTGATCCTGTGGTAAACACATCATCTATTATCATTATTCGGGGCGGTAGTGAGATATTTTTCATTAGGTAAAATCTTCCCGCAGAGGCAATTTGTCTTTCTTCCCTGTTCAGACTTTTTTGGGACTGTCCTTTTTCCTTTAAGAAATAGTTCCCTGTACTCCAGCCCCACTTTTTTAAGTAAGAAATAATTAATTCCACCTGATCCCAACCGGTACGGAACTTTTTTCCTTTTTCAGGTGGAATCGGTACAAGTGTGTAATTCAGATAACCGTTACTCCTCAAACAAGAGTCTATTTGACTGGCAAAAAAAAGAGCTAATCTTTTCTCTTTATCAAATTTATAATACTGAATAAGATCTTTAAAGACACCTCTGTAGGGATAAAGAGAGCTGTTACATAGGGGGAACTCATCTTCACGACATTCCAGGCAGATATCCTTCTCTCCTAAAAGCTTAATACCGCAGCGTAGGCAGAATTGGGAATCGCAAGGATAATAATTATCCCATTTAAATCTTAAAAAGCAGGAATAGCAAAGGCCATATTTTATGGAGGTCAAATCCGTTTTCCCACAAATAAGACAGTTCGACTGCCCCCCTATAAGTTGAAGAAAATCCTTTAGTCTCATATAGAAACAAGAGGAAGTTATTTCTTATTTTTGCTCACTTAGTCTTTTTTTCCAGTTATCAAGACGATTTAAGGCCTCTAAAGGAGTCATACTATTGATATCAAGATATTCAAGATCATTAAGAATCATTTCTCCTTCATCAAATAGACCGAATTGATCCGTTGCGGTTTCCATTTTACGAGTCTCTATTTGTTTACCTTCGCCTTTCTCTATTGATTGTAGTATTTCTTTAGCCCGCCCAATGACTTCCCGAGGAATACCGGCTAGCGAAGCCACATGTATTCCGTAAGAGTTATTGGATGGCCCTTCTTTAATTTTCTTAAGAAAAAGGATTTCCTGGCCTCTCTCTTCAACCTGCAGGGAAAGATTTTTAAGCCGCGAGTGTTCTATATCACTGAGTTCGTGATAATGGGTGGCAAAAAGGGTTTTCGCCCCAATAGTATCAAGCAAGTATTCACTAATGGCCCAAGCAATAGAGAGACCGTCTTCCGTGCTTGTTCCCCTACCCACTTCATCCATGATAATTAAACTTTTAGAGCTGGAGTTTCGAAGTATGTAGGCGGTCTCATTCATTTCGACTAAGAAAGTTGATTCTCCCCTTGCCAGGTTATCAGTTGCCCCGACACGACAGAAGATTCGATCCACAATTGAAATAGTCCCTGCCGTAGCGGGTATAAAGGAACCGATTTGTGCCATAAGGGTAATAAGAGCTGTTTGTCTGAGAAAGGTGGATTTACCTGCCATATTCGGACCGGTGATAAGGGCAAAGGAGACATTCTCACTATCTATTTCCAGGGAGTTGGGTATAAATTCTCCCGGAGGTAAATGGTATTCGACAACCGGATGTCTGCCATTAATAATATCCATGGAGGAATTTTCCGTTAAAATCGGCTTAATATATCCATTAATAGTGGCACAATAGGCTAAAGATTGAAGACAGTCAATCTGTGAGAAAAAATCTGAAACCAGTTGTAAAAGGCGCAGCTTTTCTTTAACCTTGCTACGTACCTCAAGAAATAGTTTTTTTTCCAATTCAATAATCTTATCGGAGGCACTATTGATTTCTGTTTCAATTTCACCCAGCCGTTCCGTGGTGAACCGTTCCGAGCCAACAAGTGACTGACGGCGGATAAAATGCTTGGGAACAAGCTCCAGATGACTTTTCGTAACATCAAAAAAGTAGCCTATAATCTTATTGTATTTAATTTTTAGAGTGGTAATCCCGGAGTTGGTTTTTTCCGATTCAAGATAGTCATCCAATATTTGCCGGCTGTTCTTTTTGAGATTTCTTAGGTGGTCCAGCTCTTCGTTATATCCTTCACGGATAATTCGTCCTTCAGTTAAGAGTATGGAAGGTTCATCCAGAATAGCCCTATCCAGTAAATCGGTTAAACTATCAAGCTCTTCACGGGGGATCTCTTTATTATTGAGAAGTTCTCCCAGTTCCTTATTGCTTTCCAGGGTATTTAGAATATGACGATATTGACCAATGGATTTGCCTATGGCCAGTAGATTCTTGCCATGGGCTTTTTCCATGGCAACCCGGGCGGTTAATCGCTCCAGGTCCAAAATAGGTTTAAGTTCTTCCCTGAGTTTCTGAAGAATGATCTGCTCTCCATGAAGAAGTTCAACTCTCTCTTGCCTATGTTGGATGGGGAGATAATCCTTTAAGGGATGTTGTATCCAGTTTTTTAATAACCGTGTTCCCATAGGAGTCATGGTTTGATCAAGGATTTCAAAGAGGGTATAATTTTTTGTCCCATCCTGAAGGTTTTTCACTAACTCCAGGTTTTTTCGCGTGGCTTCGTCCAAAGCGAGGTAATCCGATTCACTGTAAACTTTTAGGGTAGATATATGGGGTAAAAGGCTTTTTGCCGTATCTTCAATATACTGGATAAGAACCCCTGGGGACAATACCAGAGGACTGTTACTCTTAATCCCAAAAGCTTTTAAACTATTGAGTCCAAACTGTTTACATAACAAAGCTTCGGCAGCTCTGGTATCAAAAGACCAGTCGGGCATTTTATTGAGAATAAACAAGCCTTCCTGTAAGAATTGATAATCCTGACGTTCAAGAAGGGATTCCTGTAAGATAATTTCTCCGGGAGCCAGCCTAAAGAGTTCGCTTCGAAGGAACTCCCCTCCTCCCTCAAGGGATGATAGTGAGGTAAAAAAAGCCCCCGTAGAGAGATCAATATAGGAGAAGTTTAGATCATTCCCCTGATAACCTATTGAAGCTAAATAGTTATTGGAGCCCTTGTCGAGAAAATCTTCCTCCACAATTGTACCGGGAGTAATAATTTCGACAACTTCTCTCTTTGCCAGTCCCTTGCCTTTGGGAGGGAGTTCCGTTTGTTCACAGATGGCAACTTTCTTCCCCAGCTTAAGAAGACGTCCAATATAGTTTTGTGAGGCATGATAAGGGATTCCGCACATGGAAATCCCCTGTCGTTTAGTTAATGTAAGATTTAGTAAACGGCTTACTTCTCGGGCATCATCACGAAACATCTCATAGAAATCCCCCATTCTGAAAAAAAGAACAGCATCTTTATGCTGTTCTTTTATCGAGAGATACTGTTTCATCATCGGAGTCGGTTCTGACACGTTATCCTCTAACGATTTAAGAGAGAGAGCCGGTTCAATACGGCATCGGTAATATCTACTTCAGGTGACCACCAGACAAGATCGGGATCGCTCTTTTTCATAACAAGAGAATATCCCTGGCTTTCTGCGACAAAAGCTATGGCATCATAGATTTCTGTTGTCATGGAAAGACTGGAGGCATATTTCTCTTTCATATTATTTAATTGGGTTTTCTTTACCCGCAAATAATCCTGCTGGTACTTTTTCTTCTGTTCTATCATTTCATCATAGGAGAGAACAGCATTTTGATCCCCTTCTTTCTGAGCATCAATTCTTTTCTCTTCCAGTTCTGCTATCTCATCGGCAATGGCTGCCAGCTCTTCAATAATCTCATTTTCGAAGTCGGTAACTTCTTTGATTTTCCTTGAGTCCTGATAATAGACAGAAAGCAGTCTGGAATAGTCTACAACAGCCAAACGGGTTATCTGCTGTGAAAAAAGAAGTGATCCCAAAGTAAAAAGTAAAAGTCCTAATAATAATCGTTTCATCTATATCTTCCTAATTCTAGTAAATATCAAGTTCAAAGGCGATGACCAGGTCAAGTCCCCAATCCTCGAAAGCGTTATAATCGGGTTCCGGATTCCAGTCAAAACTTCCGTCTTCCTCAAAGGTAAATTTCTTAACAAGGTATAAACCAATGGGAAAGGTCGGATTGGCAAAACGTACACCCGTACCCAAACTACAACGATAATCTTCAAGAGCCATTTCATTCAGATCATCGTCACTACTCCACATACCTACGACATCGAGGAACGCATCTACGGAGAGGATTCGCGGAATGACGGGAAATTTCAAAGCTAAAGTATTATCCCAAAGGGCTTTACCACCTGTTTCCGAGGCCCATCCCCTGGCAATAAACATACCGTCAATGTAAAAACCGTCGTCATCCAAGTCTAAGTCATAATCGTCAACCCAGGGCTTTTCGAAAATATAGGAAAAGGCACTGTCCAGGCTCAATACACATTTGAAGTTGCTATCCTCATCAAGGGGAATATCAAAGAGTGTATGGTAGAGTCCCATTTTACTTACCGTCTTAAAGTACTGTTTGGTAGATACATTGGTAATACCGGCCATAGTCAAGGCCTGGCTAAAAACATAACCCTTATTGGGATCGTAACTTATATCCCTGTCATCAATGACACCCTTTAAAGACAAAGTATCGTAGTATAACCAGGTATAAAGGTTATCGGAAACGGAGGAGTTATAGGGAGTGTAGAGAGTGTCATCGTAAGAGACATACTCTATACCGCTTCTGATACTGGTGGAAGCGGTAAATTTCCCCAGGAAAGTGGGCCAGGTATAACCGGTACTGAATCCGGTGGAAATATAGTGGGAATTGTATTCCATCTTGTCGTCACTTGGGACGGTGTAAGAGTTAGCTTCATATTCTTCCCAAGTATCGTATGGATCGGGTATACCATTTCCATCGGTATCTTGAGAGGCCGTTTTGGAGGAGTCATGGGAATAGGTAATATCAAAGCCGCCGGACCAATTCAGTCCAAACATCCAGGGCTCGGTATAGTTAAGAGAAAGAGACTGGGTATCGAAGGAGAAAGTAGAAGAAACCCCTACGCTTTTTCCCGTTCCCATAACATTGGAATCACTCCATTGAATCTGACCGGAAATAGGGAAATCGGTACCACCGGAAAAGGTCATACCAAAAAGGATGTTGGCGGTTTGCCCTTCTTCTACATCAAAAACCAAGTCCATAAGAAGATCTGTCGAACCTTGATAGGTATTGGGTTCTACAGTAGAAAAATACTGGGTACTCATAAGACTTTCCCAACCGTCAACGAGCCTGGATCGGTTAAAGACGTCCCCTACTTCCAGAGGGATCTCTCTTAAAATAACATAATCCTTGGTTTTCTCATTTCCCCGTATAGTGATGCTCTCAATATGAGCTCGGTCTCTCTCAACGATATTGATTTGAAAAGAAACGGAACCGTTTACTTCATCCCTTTTCATATCATAATTTATGGAGTTATAAATATAACCATTTTCATAGTATTGTTCATTGATCTTTTGAAAACCGACTTCAAAAGCCAGCATATTGAGTGTACTGCCGGGCTTTAAAGATTGAAAAGATTCCATCAGTTCATCCACAGAGTAAATAGTATTACCCTGAAAAGCAATGCTGTCGAAGGTATAAGCAGGCCCTTCATCAATGATAAGGGAAATAATCATTTTATTGATACCGTCTTCTTCATCAAGAACAATATCCCGATTAACC
Source organism: Spirochaetales bacterium (assembly GCA_028533045.1). GTDB lineage: Bacteria > Spirochaetota > Spirochaetia > DSM-2461 > DSM-2461 > SZUA-368. The sequence continues at coordinate 275,654 of JAQQAP010000037.1, forward strand.
TGAGTCACATCCATATCGATATAACCAAGGGACTTGTAGTAACTTTTTATAGTATTTACATCTTCCTGTAATTGGTTTTCTACGTAAATACCACCATTAAAGAGGGACTGCGGTTTTAGAGACATAAGCCCCAGAAGGGTTCGGTCCGTTATTTCCCCTTCGTTACCATCTATCAGAATCTCACTGATTTTTGTTTGTATCCCTTCATCAATCTTAAAGATGACCTGTGCCGTATTGGTTTCCTCATCAACTTCGGAAAACATTTCGACCGAAGCATCGAGAAACCCCTTTTCCAGATACAAGGCGGCAATGGAATCCTTATCCAACCGCAGTGTGGAGTTGTTAAGAATATCACCTTTGGTGCTTAATACGGTATCACGAAGTTCGCTTTTTCTGATTCTGTCATTCCCTTTGTAAAGAATCTCAGAAATAGAAGGCTTTTCTTCTACATTAAACATGATTACTGCTGTAGAATTATTGTCATCGCCGGGAATGATATTGGCTAAAATAAGATCAAAATATTCCAGAGCATAAAGTCTGGCCTGAATTTCCCAGGATATGGTATCGGTAAATTCCATACCGATGAATTCTTTGGTTACCGAACGAAGTTCGTTTTCAGAAATCGATTCCAAACCGGAAAACCTTATATCTACAATCCTTTTATTCAGGTACCAGTCTCTGTCGCTTCCTTCATTGTTCTGAGCGAACAGGGGAAGAAAAAGGAATGCTAACAGAAGGGTAAGCCAGATTTTTCTCATTTTTTCTCCTACACTATTTTAGCTTAAAATTTATTGATATACTTGAATCGCAGACAAAGCTCTCTGCAGAGCTGTGACTGGTGGTTTCATCATCGGGCAAATATGTCCATCCGATATTAAAAAAGGGTGTTTCCATTTCCATTTTTATATTGAAATCCACGCCAAGCCCGTTTAAAGTTGACTGGCTCTCATCATAATCGACACCAACACCACCGGCAATGAAAAGGTCCCTGCCAAGGTACTTTCCAATGTTAAGAACTGTCCCGTCCAAATATCTCGCTACATTATATTGAGAACTGTCGTTTGTATAAACCCCTTCTCCCGAATTCAGCTGATCTTCAAGGATATTTTTCACAAATCCTGTTTCAATCGTCACCATATCGACATTCAGAACATCTTTGAGACCTTCTTCAAAGGGAGCGGAAAAGGTATATTTATCTGCATAAGAGCCTAAGGCCACAGCAATTGATGAGTTATCACCATCCTGTAAGGGATCCAGAAATGCCAGGATCTCTCTTTCCGAATAGGAAGGAATAGAGCTGAACCGCGGGGAAAAATCGCTAAAGAGAGACCCTTCATAGCTTATGAACAGGGTAACGTCCTCACCGCTGCTCATTAGACTTGTCTCTGCGGTTATATTCAAAAGAGGATCAAAGGACTCTTGTGTCTCATTAAAGGAAACAAGACCTTTGGAGAGATTAAAATCCCTGTTAAAATAGGCAATTTCACCGGTTCGGACATTTAAATCTCCGGTTAAGCTGAATTGCCAGGGAATGTTATCGAGCTGAAGCCTGAGTTTTTGTTCAAGATCCAAGTGGGCTTTTACAAAATAAAAGTCTTCATTGGGAACAACCATGGAAACATTCCGGCCCGTGATAAAGCTAAGATCGACTTTAAGATCCCACGGATCAATTCTTTCATTCTTCGGAATGGTGGGCTTTTTTTCCGTCTGAGGAGCAAGAGACATAACCAAAGTTTGAAGAACAATTTCTCCGGTAATAAATAGTTGTTCCCCCGAACCATAAAAAGAGACATCCCCTTCGGCCTCCCCATTCAAAGCCAAGCCCTGTATGGGGTAGATAATAGGAACGGCTCCTCCATTTTTTCCACGTAAGGAAAAATCAAAGTCAAATTCCTCGGGAATCCAGTTTTTCAAAAGTACCTGTCCCTTCGCTCCAATGTCACCGGTTGTTCCTGCGCTCATCTCAAAGTATGGTATCCTCACATAGTTATCAGTTATATCAATAGCCGCACGGGTCGTACCAATTTCTTTGATACTGTAGGCCGTATCCAGCTTTAAAGGATCCATCACAATAGTCCCGTTGATTTTGGGCTCTGCCGGAGTTCCTTCCAATGTTATCTCTCCGTTAAGATCGCCGTTTATAAATTCAACAATATTTTTCTTGCTGCCGTAATCTACTGGCATAAAAGGATTTACCTTACGTAAATCAAGAGAAATATTTGAGATGGTAACATCCATTTCCTCTTCCCGTATAACTCCTCTCAGGTCAAAATTCAGAGGAATAAGGCTTTGGGACGATAGGAGGATCTGACCGGTATCAAGATTATAATAGGAATTCCAAACCCGTCTGTCCATATTATACAAGGTTATGGTTTCCCTTTGTTTTTCCAATTTAAAACTAAGCGACGGGCTAACTGTTCGGTCCGCAAAAACTACCTCTTCGAGTTTCAAATCTCCGGTGAAGTTATTAAAATCGGAATGAAGAATATCAAATCCTTCACCTTGTAAATATAGTCCCGTGCGCCACTCTTTATTAGCCGTGACACCGCTCAATCCTAAACTCACGGCTAATTCTCCCTTCTTGTTATTTAAGGATACAATGCCGCTGTCGTAATCTATACTGCCATAATGCCCTTGAATACCGGACAATAGAATCTTTTCATCTTCAATATTAGTAAAACAGGAAAACTGCCCCTTTTTCTCAAAATCGACAAAGAGATCGCCCTCTATTGAAGGATTTTGCGGGATATTTTTAAAATCAAGATTAGCCGAAAGCAATCCTTCTTGCCCGACAGGTTTAAATCTTCCGGTTAAACCATTCTGTATTTCTCCATAGCCATTATAGGAATTTTCCTCTTTAAAAAAGAGAAATTTGTATCTTTCATTTTTATTGGAGAGCATAGTGAGCCATCCGCTAAAATGGGAATTCCCCGCCATGGGAAGTACAAGTTTACCATTGCCATTAATGCTTGATATTTGATCTATCCAGTTAAGTTGATTAATTTGCAATATTCCCTGATCGAAGTTTCCACTTAATACTATTTTTGCCTTGTGGAAGAAAGGATTATCCTTCATTACGATTGTATTTTGAGAGAAATTGAGAGACGTCTTATCGGGAGAGACGATACCTGTTAAAGATAGATTTAATTCAAGAGGTACCTCATTAAGCTGGAGAGGAAAATCATGGGATGAAAGAGAAAAATAGGTTATATCATCTGAGTAGGCGGACAATTTTCCTTCCAGTCCATGATTCCCGGAGAGGATAACTTCTTTTAGTTCTTTATTCCATTCAAGCACACTATCGTAATAATTATTACCATGGGATAAACGTGTTCTTATTTGAAAAGAGTCCTTAAAATCCCCTCTCATGGAACCGTATAATGTGTCATTACCCCCCTCGAGAATAATATCGGATAAAAGGATTTTCTCTTTGCTTCCATAACCGTTGAACTTAAGTTTGTATTGTTCGCTTTCAAGAGTAAAATTATCCAGATCCAGTTCGACATCACTCTTGTCAAGAACCAGTGAGCCTTTGCTATTCACCAAGGGATCCCCGATGGATTGGGTGATCTTCTCCCGTTGATCCTTATAGCCGGCCCTATCAAGTAGTTCTGAAACGTGAAGATCATTCAATTCAAACCAGAATTTACTCTTAAAACCTTTGGCATAACTTCCATAGGAGTCAATATTTATACTATGGGCAAATAAACCGTTATAAACTAAATTAGCTAAATAACTCTCTTTATCCCAGTCGATATTAGCGGATAAGCTTAATTTTCCCCCTTCATGTTCTCCAATTTTCAGCTTATCCGATTCTATGAGAAAATCACCTTCTTCCAGTTTGAGAAGTATATCCGTATTTAGAACTTCACCGGAAGGCAACAGGTAATCATTAAGATTTATAACACCGTCACTTTTTTTCTCCGGTATATTTATTCGTCCTCCATATTGAAGCTCACCCTTCGGAGTCTGAAGAAGAAAACGCTCAGCCACAAGATTCCCCTCTTCACCACTAAACTTAAGGGATAGGGTACTTTCTCCGCCAAGGTTCTTTTCGATAAAGTCATTTACCCCTTTGGTAATCAGGTCGAAGGAGTAGGAAAAATTATTGGAATCTTGAAATTGTAAGGCAAAAGCCCCGTCAATATTAATATCAAACCACTCTTTGTAGGCTTGCAATTCAGTTCCCGGTGAAAGTAATTGGGCAGGTACGAAATTTTCCGATTGATAATTAAGATTCCATACATCATCTTTCATGGAAAGGAACAAATCGAGGGGAAACTTATCACTTATTTTACTAATTTGCAGAAGATCATCATTAAACCCCACTTGGAATTCCATTTGCTCAAATAAAAGATAGGGTGATTGAAAATCCTTAAATGAAAGAAAAAGATTCGTTGAAGATAAATCGGTAGAAATCTCTCCGCGGGCTTCGCTATAAAAACCAATACCCCTATCAAGTGAGAAATAGCCTTTCTGGTTTAATGAAATAGTATCTTCTTCACTGGAAAGTTTTAGGAGATCTATGTCCCAGTCAATGACTTCTTCTCCTATGAGCAACTTTACTTTCACATCACGAATATCAATTATTCCTGAATCAAAGTACCTATTGAGAACCGGTTCTATGGTAGATATTAATTCCTCTAAATCCAGAGGCTCAGAACTTTCTTTTTGTCCCGGAGGGATTTCAAGATAAAGTGTCCCTTTCTTGATAAGAATACGATTGAGATTGAACCTGCTTTGGCGATTGCGGAGAAAGTTAAACCCGTAAAAGAAGGAGATTCTTTCACTGTGAAACGCAAAATCAACCCCCTCCTCCCGGTTATTATCAACGGAAAGATCGAGGATTCTTAAGGAGTTTATAATCGTGGGTGAGGCGGAACGATACTTGACGCTTAGATTATATTCCTCCTCCAAATTGGAAATAAACCCTATCTTTGCTTTTTCCAGTTGATCAATGATGGATCTTCTTAGGGGAATATAAAAAGCAGCAAAAATAGCTATGAGTAGGATAAGTAGGGTAATCTGATAGATATGCTTTTTAATCATCTATCATCTCCCAAACTTTGAGAAAAATTGATGTGAATTACACCGCTCTCCCTGTCTCCGGGAGAAAAGAGTATTTGTGATAATAGATTCTCCAGAATTTCATCATAGGTTTCACTTCCTGTACCGGGAGGAAGCATTTCTATATCCCTTACAAGACCTTCATTGGTAACGGAAAAGGCAATTTGACAGTCTTTGAGTGTACGTAAAACCGGATCGTTACGTTCAAAGACGATTTCCGGTGTATTAAGTATACTCCTGTTAACACTCTGATTAAGCCTTATCGTATAGAGAGAATCACTACCTTCCCGGGGAGGCTCTTCTGAAAGAAGAAGATCATCCACAAGAAAATCTTCCTGAGGCAGATCAAAATCCGTAGGGATCTCATGAGAGCTGACTGAATCATAGGAATAGGAGAAGTTATCCCCAAGGGCAAGGGAGTCCCGGGATTCTTCAACAACTTCAACGGGAGGAATCAATTCTTCAGATAATTCTGATTCGACAGAGGGCTCTACGGGATCAGGCAAAGGTATAGCTTCTTCTACTACCTCTTCCCGGGGCTTTTCCTTAACCGGTTCAACCGGTTCTTGTACGGGAGGGGCAATCACTTCCGGCGCTTCTACGATCTGTTCAATGGGAGTGCTTTTTCTTACAACAGAGAGAGATACACTCCGCTTAGGCGGCAGGATTGAGATAGCCGGTTTCGCTCGGAGCAGTATAAAATAGAGGAAGATAAAGAAAAAAATATGGAGAAAAAAGGAAAGAATCAGGCTCTTTCTTTGCACAAACACGGCCTACTTGTTCTCCGTTAAAAGAGTTATATCGCTTATTCCGGATAAACTTATCCGATCCATAACTTCCACAAGAAAAGCATAGCTTACCGACTCATCTCCGGCAATGATAATGCTTTCTATTTCCTCAATCTCAAGCCTTTTATTCAGGTAGGAAGTAATATCCTTAACCTGAACAATTTCCTCACCTATTTTGATAATTCCGTTTCCGGAAAGGCTTACCGTAAGAGTCTCAACTATGGTTGAAGCCGCAGCAGAACTCTCGGGAAGGTTTATCTCTATGGGTGAGAGCTTGTTAAAGCTCGTATTCATAACAAAGAAAATGAGAAGGAGAAACATTATGTCTATTAAAGGAGTAATAAGAAGGGGGCTTCCTTCATTATCGCTCTCTTTAATTTTCTTCCATTCGTGCTTTCTTGCGGGCATCTTCCCGTTTCTCCCTGTAAAGGTTCATAATACAATCAATGGTTAATTCCAACTGTTCTTCAAGAACATGTACCTGATTCTTCAACAACAGGTGGAACAAATAGGCAGGCACGGCGATAATAAGACCTGCGGCCGTGGTTATGAGAGCCTGGGATATTCCCCCGGCCAGGATATAGGGATCGGAGCTTCCGGTCGTCTTCATATTATAAAAAACAAGTATCATACCCGCAACTGTTCCCAAGAGCCCCAAAAGGGTTGAAATATTGGCCAAGGCCGGTAAAAGGGACACTCTTCTGTTTATCTTTTCCACTTCCCTAAGGGCCAAGTCAAAAAGATAATCTTCCCTGTCGGGGGGACTGTTTTTTTGGAAGATCCTTAAGGAGCCGTTCAGAATATTTTCCTGTGATCTTGAACGGGTGGCTTCGGCGGCTTCCTTAACTCTCCCCCTTTCTACCAGGTGAAGAATTTGGTTAAAGTGATTCTCCTTAATGACCCTCTTCTTAAGGGAAAATAGCAATTCCAAAATAAGAGCAAGAAGGTATAAAGAAATCAGTAAAAGCGGGATGAGAAAGGTAAAACTGTCCCTTATCATTTCAATCATTGGAAAATGACTCCTTCCGGTGATGTTGGTGTCGGTTCATAAAAGCCGCATAAATCTTTTACAGCGGTACTTTCCTGTTGAGAACTGTTATAGTGAATAAATTCAGTCTGAATCAGTCTTGATTCCTGATATTCCTCGATAAGTCGGTAATGTAGTTTTGAAAGGGGAAAATCCAGTTCGACTTCATCGGATCGGTCTATAAGGATTTTGGCCTGAAACTGGGTTTCTTCCAGAGAGTATAAAGACGTTAATACGCATAGAATAAGTAAAACAAATAGGATTATAAGCCTTTTCACTATTTAAGATTATATCAGACTCTTATCAAAAGCGAAAGGTGGGTTACAGTATTGTAATTAAGACTGAATTTTAACTAATTTCTTCCGATAATATGAATAATGAAAAGAGCTATTCTGATACTAATGATCTTTTTCCTCATTCTCCCTTCCCTCATGAGTGTTCAAACCCTTTATGCGGAACAATACTATAAAATGTATCATCAGCATTTCTATTACTATCCGGAAGATTCTGCGGAGAATATCCACTACCTGGGCATGGCTTTACGTTCCGACTTTGCCAATCCGCTCAATGCTCTTTGTCGTATTGAAAATGAAAAAGAGTGGGAAAAGTATCGCTACCTTTTCTATATGCATGTTAATCTTCTTATCGTAGATACCTATCTGAAACTTGGCTCAAAATATGATAAATTCGATGCCTATTTCTACAACTATCCCTGGAAATATGCCAATCTGGATAGTCTTAATACGGCAGAATCCTATTACAACTTGGCAAAAGAATTCTGGTTTAAAGCGATAGAGTGGTCAGAAAAAGCTTCGGAACAAAAATTCGCCTGGATGTATCTGGAAGAAATTCAGTATTGGGAAGACGAAAACTTCCGCATACAGGACGGGGACCTGGACTATGAAGAAGTGATAGACCGGGAACTGGCCCGCCTACAGAGAGTCCGGGAACAATTCCAGGCCATGGATAAAGATACCTACTGAATCAGCATAGCATCGCCATAGGAGAAAAAGCGGTATTTTTCTTCTACCGCCGCCCTATAGGCCCTATCAATTAAATCCTTACCTGCAAAGGCACTAACCAGCATTAAAAGGGTGGATTCGGGGGTATGAAAATTCGTAAACAAACCGCTAATCACTTTAAACTTGTAGCCCGGATAGATGAAGATGTCCGTCTCAAAGGATCCCCGTTTCATCTGTCCCTCTTCAAAAGTCCCTTCCCAAGCCGATTCCAATGTCCGCAGCGATGTGGTACCCACGGCAATAACGGGACGGCCTTCCCTCTTGGCTTTTTCTATGGCATCAGCGGTTTTATCTGAGACATGGTAGGTTTCGGTATGCATTTTGTGATCCCGGATATCTTCGGAACGTACGGGAGAAAAGGTTCCCATCCCCACATGGAGGGTGACAAATTCCGTTTCTACCCCTTTTGATTTAAGTGCCGCGAGAATCTCATCGGTAAAATGCAGTCCTGCTGTGGGCGCCGCTACAGAACCGGTTTCTTTGGCGTATACCGTTTGATAACGAGTGTCATCTCCCGCTTCATCTTCCCGCTTAATATAGGGAGGAAGAGGGATATGACCGCCCGTTCGCAGGTACTCATCGCTTAAGGGACGGGCTGTACGAATGACTCTAATCCCTCCCTCTTCTTCTGCGACGATTTCCGCTTCTATATCGTTGGGCAGAAGAAAAACCTTACCCTTACGCTGCTTTTTGGATTTGCTTACGAGACACTCCCAAAGCATGCCCTTTTCCAAATCTTTGAGGAGGAGCATCTCTACCTGCCCTCCGGTCTCTTTGCTGTGAGCATAAATCCGCGCTCTGCGGACACGGGTATTGTTAAAAACCATGAGACTATTAGCAGGAATCAGCTCTACCAGTTTTTCCATACTTGTATGATTAAAGCTATTTGTATTTTTATCCAGTTCCATAAGGCGGCAGGTACCGCGTTTTTCCGCCGGATGGTAGGCTATCAGTTCTTCGGGTAACTCAAAAGAGAAATCGCTGGTCTTCATTCTGTTCAATCCTTAAATGTTCATAGGCAAGAGGGGTGGCAACACGCCCCCGGGGAGTTCTTTTAATAAAACCCATCTGAATAAGATAGGGTTCGTAGAAATCTTCCAGGGAGTCAATGCCTTCACCAACGGATATGGCCAGTGTTTCGGCTCCCACCGGTCCTCCCCCGTATTTCTGAATAATGGCCCGAAGGATTTCCCTGTCGATCTCTTCCAGGCCCAGCTGGTCAATTTTTAACCGGCCCAGCCCGGAAGACACCACGTCTTTTGTGATAGTTCCGTTTCCTTCGATCTGGGCATAATCGCGCATTCGTTTAACCAGGCGGTTGGCAATTCGAGGAGTTCCCCGGGAGCATCGTGCCAGAAGGATAGCCGCTTCCTTGTCTATGGGGATTTCCAGAAGCTGTGCTGTTCGACTGACAATCTGTCCCAACTCAACTTCATTATAGTAATTCATCCTTACATTGATTCCAAAACGGGTAAAAAGAGGGCTTGAAACACGCCCGGGCTTTGTTGTGGCTCCAATTAAGGTAAACGGAGGAATGGGGATACGGATATTTCGTGCCGCCGGTCCCTGTCCGATAATCCAGTCAAGAGCGTAGTCTTCCATGGCAATGTAAAGCATCTCTTCTATGGCCGGTTTTAGACGGTGAATCTCATCTATAAAAAATACGGTTCTTTCGGGAATGGTAGAAAGAAGGCCGGCCAGGTCTTTGGGCTTATCAAGGGCTGGAGCACTGGTTACTTTGAGTTCTACGCCCAATTCATTAGCCATAATTCCTGCCAGTGTGGTTTTCCCCAGTCCGGGAGGGCCGGAGATAAAAACATGGTCCAGGGCATCCTGTCGCTGCCGGGCGGCGGAAATGAAAACATTAAGGTTTTCTTTGACTTCCGACTGTCCCTGAAAGTCTTTTAGAAGATGGGGGCGAATCAGATTATCTCGATTCTCTTCTTCACTAATGGCTTCACGGGCGAGGATTCGTTCCTCTTCACTATAATCAGACATGGATCCCCCTACCCGGCCGAACTTAGATCTACGATGGCAAGGCGCATTACTTCCTGATCCCTGTCCTGTCCGTTAAGTTTCTTTATTGCAGGGGATTCCAGTATTTTTCCCACCGATCGGGCAGCCAGCTTTTTGTCAAAGCCCATAGCCGCCAGAGCTTCGATTATCTCACCGCCTGCTTGTGCGGGCAGAGGAGCTTCATCATCGCCGGTCAGTTTTCCTCGAAGTTGAAGAATAATTTTTTGAGCGGTTTTCTTTCCCAATCCGGGGATGCGACTTAAACTGTCCACATCTTCCCGGTCCAAAGCACTAATAAAATCTTCCGGCTTCATTCCTGAGAGAATTTTTAGGCCCAGTTTGGGACCGACACCGCTTACCCCAATAACACTAAGAAAGAGTTGTTTTTCCGAGGGAGAGGAGAAGCCGTACAGTTTCATACCGTCCTCCTTATGCTGAAGGTAAGTATAAACCTTAACTTCCTTGCCATCCCGGGGAAGCCGGGACAAGGTAGATGCGGAGGCTTCAATTTCCCATTCGAGCCCGTTATTTTCCAAATACAGGACTTCTGCCCCAATATGGGTGACAACACCCTTTATACTATTCCACAAAATGCGCCTCCCCTGTTTATATGACAAATAGCAGCGGCCAGGGCATCTGTGGCATGGTCGGATTTCTCCTTTTCCCTCAGGCCTAGAAGAATATAAACCATATGCTCTACTTGATGTTTTTGTGCCCTACCATTCCCCACTACGGCTTGTTTTATTTCCAAAGGAGTATACTCCCCAATGGGCAATCCGCCATCGGCACAGGCAAGGATCTGTACCCCTCGAGCCTGGGCTACGGGCAAAGCGGAAGTAATGTTTTTGGCAAAGTAAAGAGTTTCCAAAGCCGCTTCATCGGGCTTGTACTCTTGTATAATGGTTTGTATTTCTTGATAGATTTGTTTGAGCCGGTAAGTAGTAGATTCCTTACTGGCTGTTTTAATGGTACCCCGGGCAATGTGGGAGAGGCGATTTTGTTTTGATTCAACAATACCCCATCCCACGGAAGCCAATCCGGGGTCAATTCCCAAAACCCGCATTTACTCGGTCATTTCAAAGTCTTCCGGAACATCCAGATTGGAAGCTACCGACTGAACATCGTCACAATCTTCCAGTTTTTCAATCAGCTTAAGAACCTTACCGGTTTTTTCGGCATCAAGTTCAACCGTATTATCGGGAACCATGGCCACTTCGGAGGCTTCTTCGGTAAATCCCGCTGCCTGAAGGGCTTCCAGAACATCACCAAAGGCGGAGGGATCGGTAATTACTTCTACCATACCACCTTCTTCGGCCACATCGTCGGCACCGGCTTCAAGAGCCGCTTCAAAAAGGGCGTCGAAATCGATTCCTTCTGCGCTATATACAATGGTTCCCTTCCGGTTAAACTGGTAGGAAACGGCACCGGTGGCAGCAAGCTGTCCGCCGTTTTTGTTCAGGATAGAACGAACATCTGCGGCTGTTCGATTTTTATTTTCCGTAAGGGCATCAATAAGAAGGCCGACACCGCCAGCGGCATAGGCTTCGTACTGGAGTTCAACATAATCCACACCGTCCATATCTCCGGTACCTTTTTTAATGGCACGTTCGATATTGTCTTTGGGCATATTGGCTGATTTGGCCTTAAGAAGAACAGTTCTCAAACGGGGGTTTGCCTCAGGATCACCACCGCCCATTCTGGCTGCAACTGTGATTTCCTTGATAATCTTGGTAAATAATTTTCCCCTCTTGGCATCGAGGGCCCCTTTTTTATGTTTAATAGTATGCCATTTACTGTGGCCGGACATGGTAACTCCTTGGAATAGTTTCAATTAAAAATCTAACTGGAAAAATATCATTTTGAACGGAGCCCTGTCAAGGGAGAGGAGGAAACAGGAACGTGCTAACTTCCTTTCCTCATATGCTTTTTCTTAAACATATCCCTGTCGGCATAGTCGATTAATTCCTCGACGCTCTCTCCGTTTTCCGGAAACAGGGCATAACCGATGGAGCCACTAATTTGGACATGTCCGGATTGAGATTCAATATCCTTTTCCAATTCCCGTTCTATCTGACTAAGGACTTCTTTGAGATTTTCCTTACTCTTAACATCAAAGAGAAGTATGACAAATTCATCTCCCCCAAAGCGGCCGAGTAAATCTGACTGTCTTAATCGATTGCTAAGCCTCTGAGCGACAATTTTAAGTACATAATCTCCCGTTTCGTGTCCATAGTTATCATTTATCGGTTTAAAACCGTCAAGGTCCAGAAAGAGAACAGCCGATCTTTCCTTTTTTCTGGAACTGATTTCCAGGGTCTTTTTTGCTAAATCAAGAAAAAATACACGATTATTGATTCCTGTAAGGGAATCGTAATGGGCCAGATGCTCTATATGTTCTTTATAGTGATAATTTTTCGAAACCAAATAGTTAATAAGAAGAGAAATTAATAAAATACCCAGAACAATAAGAGGAAGGAAGCGGAATGTATTTTCATATGAACCTTTTCGAATCTCCTTTAAATAACTCCGATCCATCATGTTTATGTTTTTCCAGAAATATTCAGTATTATCGGAAGATGATTCGCTTAAAGGTTCACGGGAAAATTCCGTAGTAACCTGTTCCGGATAAATCGTATTCCAAATGAAAATCCCCCTATCTGTAACAACAACCCCTTCATCAACGGAATATATTGTCTTGCCCGCTTGGGGATAGTGATCCAAAAAAGTAATCTGTTCCATTTCGGGGAACATAAAGCGAAAAGGAAGTCTATGATTAACACTGCTGTATAACCAAAATCCCTCTTCATTAAGCAAGACCCTACAACAATAACTATTTTGACTGTGATGTTTAGGCAAGTTTACTAATAAATCATTGGCTAAATAATTGAAGATGATAATTCCGTAGCGTTTATCTTCACTGCCGATGAGAGGAAGGGCAAACCTCAACATTGGTTTATAGGGAACTTCCAGTCTTTTATTCTCCATATTCAAATCCATAGGAGAAATATAAATATTTCCCTTCTCCAGATTAATAGAGTTGGTAAAATAGTAACGATGCGCCTTATTCTGCAAAAGATTTTCTTCTACGATTACACCGCCTTGGGGGGTATTGTTTATCCTTATTATTTCCTCTCCCTCCGCATCAAGATAACGTATTTGATCATAAATTGCTTTTCTGGAACTAAAGGAAACAAGGTTTTTTAGAAGCATGCTATTTTTAGTGGTTGAGCTATTTTCAAAATCATCTAGGAGGATATCGTGAATGTAAACCAGGTCGGAATAAACATGGGCCAGTGAGTCATGAATATACTCTTTTGCAACAATTTTTGAAGCCTTTTCGGTCATGATTATCTCTTCTACCTGTCTTTTATAAGCTGCCTGAGCATAGAAAACGAGAAGAAGGACCGTAAAGGTGCATATTCCCAAAAAAGAGTAGAGAAAAGGTTTAAATCTCCATCTCATCTTATTATTCATGATAGTTATAATTATAGGCGAGAAGAGTATATATGGCAAATTCCCTGATGTCTTTGCGATCTTATTTGTATAAATAAAAAGGCCCGGACAAAATCCGGGCCTCTATGGTCTCATTCAGATTATTTAAGGTTAATTACACTCTTATCGTAATCTTCCGGAGCCTCAAAACCCAAAAGGTTAAGAGTGGTAGCTGCCAAAGAGCTGATTCCCAGTCCTTCATTCAGCTTTGTATCATACTCGCCGTCAAAAGAGGGATCGTAAATGATACAGGGAACGGGATTCAGTGAGTGGGATGTTTTAGGAACAGGTTTGCCGTCCTTCATTTTCACATCGCCTGACTTTTTATCGTGTTCGTACATATCGTCCGCATTACCATGGTCGGCGGAGAGAATCAGAACGCCCCCTACTTCGTCAATGGCTTTCTTGAGTCTCATAATGTTAAGGTCCATGGCTTCCATGGAACAAACAACGGCCTGAAAGCTACCGGTGTGGCCCACCATATCTCCGTTGGGGAAATTCAGCTTGATCAGGTCGTAATCGCCCGATTCAATTTCTCCCAGGATACGGTCGGTAATTTCGGCACACTTCATAGCGGGACGTTCTTCGTAGGGACAAACATCGCTGGGAATCTCTACATAATCTTCCAGAGTCTCGGAAAACTTACCCGACTTGTTACCGTTAAAAAAGTAGGTTACGTGGCCAAACTTCTGTGTTTCCGAAATGGAGAACTGCTTAACGCCGGTGGCTGTCAGGTATTCTGCCATAGTTCTGTCGATATTGGGAGGGCTTACCAGGTACTGCTTGGGAATGTGCAGGTCCCCGTCGTACTCCATAAGACCGGCGTACTCTACCTTGGGAACGAACTTTCTGTCGAATTCTTTAAACTCATCGCCCCCATCAAAGGCCATTGAGATTTCCAGGGCTCGGTCTCCTCGGTAGTTAAAAAGGATAACACTGTCTCCATCCTGCATGGAACCGACGGGCTTGCCCGACTCATCTTCCACAACAAAGGGAGGAATGTCCTGGTCCAGGGCGCCGGTTTCTTCACGGAGAGTTACAATGGCATCGTGAGCACTGGCAAAGGTTCTCGCTTCACCCAAAACGTGGGTCTTCCATCCCTTCTCTACCATACCCCAGTTGGCACCGTATCGGTCCATGGTAATGACCATTCGTCCCCCGCCTGAAGCGATGCAGGCATCAAAGGAGTCATCCGACAAATCGGCCAAATATTCAGCAAAGGGGTCAAAGTATTCCAGAGCGCTGGTGGGGCCAACATCCCGGCCGTCAAGAAGGGCGTGGATCCTTACCTTGGGAACCCCGTCTTTCTTGGCCTGTTCGATCATGCCCTTGAGCTGATCCATGTGTGAGTGAACACCCCCGTCGGAAAGAAGACCGATAAAGTGGAGGGTTGATTTATTGTCAATGGCGTTTTTCGTTAGCTTCTGCCAAACCGCCTCGGTAAAAACGGAACCGGAGCCGATGGATTCATTAACCAGACGGGCACCCTGAGCAAATACACGGCCGCATCCAATGGCGTTGTGGCCTACTTCGGAGTTTCCCATATCCCCGTCGGAGGGAAGACCAACAGCTGTTCCGTGGGCCTTAAGCTGGGTCATGGGAGAGCTGGCCATCATCTCGTCCAAAGTCTGTGTAATGGCCGATTTGACTGCGTCTCCCTCTTCGTACTTACCAATTCCCACCCCGTCCATAATACAGAGTACGACCGGTCCTTTCCGTTTGCCGTAAAAATTATTTTTCTTCAAGGCTTCTACCATGATATATCTCCTTAATAATATACAATATAAAAATATCTATTTTTGAGACTTTTTGCAATGTTAGGATAGACTTTTTCTGATAAAATGCTCCCATGAAGGAAACCGAACTCTTCCCGCCCCTCTCAAAATACCTGGGAAAACAGGGCTACCAAGTCAACTCGGAAGTAAAAAACTGCGATCTCACCGCCCGTAAGGAGGAGGAACTCATCATCGTGGAGTTGAAAGTCCGCTTCTCCCTCTCCCTGGTTTATCAGGCCGTGGACAGGAAAAGGTTGACACCCTCTGTGTATGTGGCGATTCCCGTCACGGGCAGCGGAAAGATGCCTCCCAACTATAAGAACATGAAAGCCCTATTACGTCGGTTGGAAGTAGGACTGATTTTGGTTCGCTTTTTAAAGAAGAGCTCCCGGGTCGAAGTCGTTCTCCATCCTCAGCCTTATAAAGAACGTATGGCCCGGCGGCGGAGGGATATGATTATCCGGGAAATTGACGGGCGGTACGGAGAGTTTAATCAGGGGGGGAGTGCTGCCACGGACAAAAGGATTAGCACTTATAAACAAGAGGCCATTCGTATTGCCTGGTTTCTGAATAGCCATGGTCCCCTTTCCCCCAAAAGGCTTAGAGAGATGGGCTGCGGGGCTAAAACCCAATCTATTCTGGCCCATAATCACTACGGCTGGTTCAACCGTGTGGAACGGGGCATATATGAACTGGACAGGAGCGGCCGTAAAGCGCTGGGACAGTACGGTGAAGTGACTGCCCTGTTAGAGGAAGGAAGCAATTGACCCCCGACTCAATTCAAAGTTATGATGGGCCCGTGAATAGTCCCGCCGAATACCTAAAAAAGTCCCCCTTTAGCGGGCAAATCCTCCTTGACGCACCCATGAAGAACCGCTGTACCTTTAAGTCCGGCGGTCCGGCCGAAACCCTGGTTATACCCGAATCCCTGGAAGATATTCTTATTGTCCGAACCCTCTGTGCAGAAAAAAACATTCCCCTCTTTATTCTGGGGGGCGGTGCGAATATTCTTGTTTCCGACAAAGGCATTAAGGGGATTACTCTTTCCATGGAGAAAATGGCCACCGTTAAGCAAGAGGATAATACCCTTATCTGCGGGGCCGGTTTATCGGTTAATGCCATGGTAAGCGAAGCTCTGGAGCGGTCTCTCTCCGGATTGGAATTTCTGAGCCGCCTCCCCGGATCTGTCGGGGGTGCCCTCTATATGAACGCCCGCTGTTACGGGGCGGAAGTGGCCGATATCTTTGACTGGGCCGAAGTACTAACCCTGGACCACAAAGTGAAACGCATTCCCTTTAATAAGGCCGATTGGGCCTATAAAATCTCTCCTTTCCAGGAAGAGGGCCTTATTATTTTAAAAGGGGCCTTTCGACTGAGTCCCGGTGAAAAATCGTCAATTTCATCAAAAATGAATGAAATTGCCCTAAGCCGGAGAGAGAAAGGACACTTTAGGGCACCCTCGGCAGGATCCACTTTTAAAAACAACCGGGATTTTGGTAAACCTTCGGGGCAGATTATTGATGAATGCGGTCTTAAAGGCTTAAGCTTGGGAGGGGCCTCCGTGTCGGACTGGCACGGGAATATCCTGATAAATAGAGAGGGAGCCTCATCGGAGGATATCTCCCGCCTCATAATTGAAGTGCAAAATAAAGTTAAGGAACAAACCGGTTTTTATCTTGAACCGGAAGTTCTCCGAGTGGGTGACTGGAACTAAAGGAGTAAGCCGTGGAAAAGCTTCTTGAGAACATCAGTGAATACATGGACGACCCTTTGAAAAACGGGGCCATCGCCAATAGCCTTAGGGAGCTATCCCCTGCGGAACTGGAAGAACTCTGGGACTCACTTACATCGGAACAGACCCTGCAATTGTTTCTTATTATTGACCAGGAAACCCGTTCCGCCCTTATGGCCGAACTGAATCATTCCGATCAGGAATTCCTTTTGGAAGGACTTTCCGAACAATTAACCAAGGACCTCCTCCTTTATATGGAGCCCGATGATTTGGCTGACTTGATTCAGTCAGTCTCAAGCGATGTCCGGGAGAATCTCTGGTCCAACCTAACGGAAGATTCGAGACGGGAAATCGAGTTTCTTCTTCGTTACGACGAGGACGATGCGGCGGGAATTATGACCCCCCGTTACGGAGCGCTCCGGGCGGAAATTACCGTGGAACAGGCCATTAGTTTTGTCCGGCGCGATATGGCGGATAAACTGGAAACGATCTACTACCTCTATGTGGTGGACGGCTTTAAAAGGCTGATTGGCGTCATCTCTTTAAGACAGCTGCTCTCGGCGGAAAACAACGAAACAGTGGGCGATCTTATGGAGCGTAATGTTATCTATGTAAAAGATGAAACCGACCAGGAAGATGCGGCCCGCGTACTGGAAGATAACGACTTCCTTGCCATACCCGTAGTGGATGATCAACTACGCCTCCTGGGGATTGTGACCTTTGACGATGTGATAGACGTTATTCGGGAGGAACAGACCGAGGATATCTATAAGATGGGCGCCATGGGCGGGAACACCGATAGCTACCTGGAAACCTCCGTCTTTGGCTTAGTCCTAAAGCGTCTTCCCTGGCTTATCATCCTGCTTCTGGCCGGTACCATCACGACCAATGTGCTGGACGGTTATTCGGAATTGACAGTAACGGCTCTCTTCCTCACCCTCTTTGTACCGGTAATAACCCAAACAGGCGGTAATACGGGTACTCAGTCATCTACCTTAATGATACGCGGGTTAGCCACCGGAGAATTAAAGTTTCGTGATTTGGGTAAAGTCCTGTTCAAAGAACTCTTCGTAGCCTTCATTATTGGGTTAGCCACAGGTGGCGTTATCTTCCTGAGAAGTCTTTACCTTCCTCCGGGGCTTGAATTATTGGAAGCCCTTACTATCGCGTCCGCTCTCTCCTGTGTGGTTCTTTTTGCCACCCTCCTGGGATGTCTTGTACCCATGGTTATTCACCGCCTGGGCTTTGATCCCACTGTGGCAGCAGGTCCCCTGATGTCTACGGTCATCGATGTATGCGGTTTGACCATCTATTATGAAATCGCCCGGCTGGTACTTAAGTTATGAGCGATAACTTCTGGAAGAAAAGCTATACCCCCGTTCGTTTTCCCAAAGCTCCCTTTACCATAAGTCCTGAATCCAAGCTTATGTTCTTTGGTTCCTGCTTTGCCGAAGAGTTGGCTACTCGTTATAAATCCCTGGACTTACCCAATAGCCTCTCTCCTTTTGGCACCATCTACAATCCCCTAAGTCTGGCCCATTGCTTCGATTCACTCTTGAATAAAAAGTTAAGTTTAGAACCCTTTTTACAAAACGGCAAATGGCGTCATTTTGACTTCCACTCTTCCCGTTCCTGTTCGGGGGATCTTTCATTAGATGAAGCGGTAAAACATTATGGGGATTTAATTGATGAGGGCCATAAAGAGCTCCTCTCGACAGACTATATTATCATTACTCTGGGGACGGCCTGGGCCTATCGATTAAGGGAAAACAAGCGGGTTGTGAATAATTGTCACAGGTGTGACATCTCTGTTTTTGAACGGGATAATTTTCAAAAATGGGAAGAAAAACTAGCCCAGCCCAAACTGGAAGAGTCATTGAAGTTTCTCAAAGAGATAAATCCTTCGGTACAAA
Source organism: Spirochaetales bacterium (assembly GCA_028533045.1). GTDB lineage: Bacteria > Spirochaetota > Spirochaetia > DSM-2461 > DSM-2461 > SZUA-368. The sequence continues at coordinate 294,486 of JAQQAP010000037.1, forward strand.
TTATTCTTACCGTAAGCCCGGTCAGACATTTACGAAATGACGCCCGGGAAAATTCCTATTCCAAGGCCATTCTCCGATGCCTTTGTGAAGAACTGTCTGGTAACTATGACTGGATGGAGTACTTCCCCTCCTATGAGATTGTCATGGACGAACTGCGCGATTACCGCTGGTATGGGGAGGACTTGAGCCACCTTTCCCCCCGAGCGGTGGATTATATTATGGAACGCTTTTATAAATGGGCCGGCGGCCTGGAACTGGAAAGTTTCATAGACCGCCGGAACAAAGAGATCAAACGCCTGAATCACAGGCCTCTGAATTAGGGAATAAGCTTAGCCGCTTCCAGGTAATACCGTTTCTCCTCCGCTTCACCCAGGGAGAACGTCTTGCGGGGCATGGAGCCTTTACGATCTACCAAACCAAAGAATTCGGACTTGTCAATGGCAGGTAAATAGACACCGCCGTTACCTTCCTGAGAGCAGAGTTCAAGATAAGCTTCATCTCCGTGGATGTAGTCAACAGTTATACCATTCGCATCCAACCAGGGATCGAGAAAGGCGTGAAGTCTTTCCGCTTCCAGCTCATCGGCGTCCCCCTTAAGGTTAAGAAGCCAGTACTTCCCCTTCCAGGTTAAACCAATGTAACCTTCTTCGCCCATTTTAGCTTTAATATCTTCCAGAGAAGCTACTTCCTGGGCTACCGCTCCGGGAAGGGCTTTAATTCCTTCAAAGAAAGAGTCGTCCTTCATAGCAAAGAGAACACGATGAATAGGTTCAAAAACCAGTCCGTCGTCGTGAATATTTTCGATTTCCACCAGGGCGTATCGGGCGGGATGATCCGCAGGAGCGCCCTTCTCTTTTAACTCTCGCCATACTTCTTTCGCCGAAGCGAGGGAGTGGTTCCCGTCACCAATGGCAAAAAGAAGGGGTTTGTTAGCTTTGAGGCTTTCAAAAAGACCGGCCAATTCTTCCAGGAGAGCTTCATCCTTAACCAAACGGCCGCAGATATGGCCCCCCTCTTTCATCAGATCAAAGTCATAAAGAGTCTCCAGGGAGTCGGCATTCTTCTCCATAAGAGAGAAAACCTTCTTTTGGGGATCGTCAAAAAGAACCAGAATATGGGGCAGGTCCAGAACCGCATTCCGCCGTACATCAATACGAGCGGGAAGACGGTCCAAAACGGTAGCTTCCGTAGGTCGGATGGGGGTATTGGTTCCTTTCTGGAAATCGTACATTTCCAAATCCAGAGCCACCACCAGTCCCTGTCGTTTCTTAACATGGGGCGTGCTTCGTTCAACATAAACAAAACCGGGCTCACAGGCTTCAAGAGTCCCGTCATTAAGATAGGTCTCCATCGTCTCGTTAATCTTGTCCCGTTCCGCTTCCTTGTCAATCTCTTCCAGATAAACTTCGGGTAGTATCATCCGGCGGGTAGACGGAGCGTCTCCAGCCACAGATTCCACATCCTTCCAGTATTTCTTATCCGAAGTAAACTGATCACAGGCCACAACGGACCATTTGGTGTAATCAATCTTATCGTTGGGAAGCATAATACGGGGAAGGCCCAATCCCACCTTGGAAAGCATATCCTCTACTTTAGACATTAGGAGTTAGCCTTGGCAAAATCTTCCATGAAGGATGCCAGAGTTTCCACACCCTCTTTGGTCATGGAGTTATAGATAGAAGCTCGGCAGCCGCCAACGCTTCTGTGACCCTTAAGACCCAACATACCCTTTTCCGCTGCCTGGGCAACAAAAGCCTTGTCAGTCTCTTCACCGGGAGTGGTAAATACGACGTTCATCACAGATCGGTATTTTTCATCTACAGGGCAGTTGTAAAAATCGCTGTACTGGCTGATTACATTGTACAGAAGGTCGGCTTTTTCCTGATTCATCTTTTCAAAGGCATCAAGACCACCGAGGCTCTTCATTCTCTTCAGAACCAGTTCCATGGCCCAGATGGGGAATACACCGGGAGTATTGTAAAGAGAATCTTTTTCTGCATGAGTCTTATAGGCCATATAAGCAGTAAGCTCATCGGCGTGTCTTTCGATCAGGTCGTCCCGTACGATAACCACAGTAAGACCGGAAGGTCCGATGTTCTTCTGGGCACCGGCGTAGATAAGACCAAAATCATTCACATTTAGGGGACGGCAAAGAATATCGGAAGACATATCCGCTACGAGGGGAACATCACCGGTCTTGGGAAATTCTTTCCACTGTACACCGCCGATGGTTTCGTTACTGGTTAGATGAAGATAGGAGGAACCGGCGCTGGGTTTAACAGAAGCTGCTTCGGGAAGGGTCATATAGCTGGAATCCTTACCGTCCCAAACAACATTTACATTACCGATCTTCTTGGCATCGGCCAGAGCTTTCTTGGCCCAGGCGCCGCTGTTAACAAAGTCACAAGTGCCGCCCTGACCCATAAGGTTAAGGGGAATCATGGAAAACTGCAGGGTTGCGCCACCCTGAAGGAAAAGAATCTTGTAGTTATCGGGAACCTGGAGAAGTTCTCTAAAAAGGTTAAGAGCTCCCATATGGACTTCGTCATAGGTAGCTGAGCGGTGGCTGGTTTCCACGAGGGATAAACCGCTCCCTTTGAAATCCACCATTTCCTTCCCTAATTCTTCCAATACCTCAACGGGAAGAACGGAAGGTCCCGCAAAAAAGTTAATCTTTCTGGCCATAATCAGCCTCCTTTGATTTTATCCAATGTTATGTGAGTAAAATACTACGAAAAGGGAAAAAATGCCAGAGAGGCTTGTGAATTAATTCACGAAAAGATCCCAGCGACAGGCAAAAAGACCTACAAATACTCCCAACAAAGTACCCACAAAGGTTTGGGAATAGGTATGCCCCAGAAGGGTTTTTAGAGCTTTCGGTTTATCACCCTCATCCCAAAGGTGTGAAAACTCCTCCACCAGGGAGTTAAGGATTTCTGCGTGTTTACCAGCGGCTCGGCGAATACCAATGGAATCATAAATAACCACAATGCTGAATACGGCGGCAATGGCGAAATAGGGAGAATCCATGCCGTGAATATAGCCGATAGCGGCAGAGAGAGCCGCCACAGCAGCTGAATGGGAGGAAGGCATGCCACCGGTACTACTCAAACGGAACATCTCTACCTTCCTGTCAAAGATAAGAACGAGTATGACTTTTAAAACTTGAGCAATCACCAGAGCGGCAAAACTTGCCGTGAGGGGGATATTGTTGAATAGATTCAAAGATTTTTCCTTATTCGCTTAATTCAATTTCTACGCGCCGGTTGATTTCCTGGTCTTCCGGATCCCGAGTCAAGGGATAGTCTCCGGCCTCTCCTCTTACAATGGGAGGGACTTCGGGCTTCCACCCGCCGGCTTTTAACCAGGTTTCCACATTTTTGGCCCTTTGAACGGAAATCTCCCTTCGACCCGCTTCGGTCCCGGCTATGGCGCAATGCCCGGTTATACTAACATTAAGCGAAGGATATTCCAAGAGAAATGAGAGAACATTTTTAAGGGATTCAATTGACTCATCATCTAAGTCTGAATTATTGGGAGAAAAGTGAAGGAGCAGGTCGCCCTTATCCACCAGAGAAAAATCGGGAGAAGGAATTTCCACTTCTATAACAACTTGAGGCTCAGCTTCCTCTTCAAGTACAGGCTGTTCCTCCGATAGGGCTTGGGACTCGGTGATAATTACCTTTTCCTTGGTATCGGGCTCCGAAGGTCTTGCCGGTTCAGATTCTACGGGAATCGTTTCTCTCTTCGTCTCTTCAGCCACAATAGGTGCAGAGTCATCCTTCATCTCCGGTTTGACCGGCTTGGTTTCTGAAGGGACTGGAGTGCTATCGTGCTGTGTGTTATAAATGGCAGAGCTACCGGAAAGTCTGGAAAAATCGAGCGTTAGAAGAAGACCGGCCAACCCTCCCAAAAGAAGGAAAACCAAAAGAACCCAAAGAATGTTTCGGATAAGAATTCTTCTGGGCACGGGACTAAAAGAGTCTTGGCAAACCGTACGGCCTCTGTTTTTCATCAGAAGAAACAGTTTTCCTCCCTGTCTCTCAAGAGAACAGTCAAGGTAGGTGAAATCATCTTGGGAGGAAGAGAGGTTTTTAAGAAAAACTGAGTGAAGGGAATAATCCCTATGATCATACTCAACACCCATGCTAATGCGTACCTGGGGCTGATTTTTATCTACTGAACGGAGGCGAAATTTCTTTTTCCTGAAGCTATCGGGAGAATCGAGATAGAGCTTGTTACCCCCGTCCAGGGCGATATACAGTTTCTTCACATATTAAATCTAGTACAGACGGCTTAATTAATCAATTAAATCGATCACAGATTTATTTTTTGACGGTAATTTTTACCCGCTCTTTTTTGGCGGCCTTTACAGGCTTGGCCGTTGTGCTCCGGGAAGGCTTACTAATTCTCACTTTTACCGGTTTGGGCCGGGAAGGGGCGGGTACTTCTTTTTTCTCCTCCCTCAACCTTGACATAGCCGGTTCGTAGCCCTTAAGAAAATCTTCCAGGTCTCGTTCATCTATAAGAATCGTTTCATTTCTCCGTTCGGAGACATGATCGGCCCGTTCTTCGGAAATAAAAATAGAACCCCAGCCGAATTTATTCCATTTAACGGAAAAGTGAAAGGTTCTGCGCCCTCCCTCCTTTGCCTTGGAGAGGGAGAGCATTGTTTTATCACGTTTGTCCAGATGTGTCCGGGACAGGGAGAAACCATCCATAAAAGGAATTAAATCTTCCTGATAAATCATAATGGAATTACGGACGAAGTCTCCTCCCTCCTTTTTTTTACTGCTTTCCACCATGTTAAGAAAACGATCGCCGTAACGGTTTTCCTTAATGTTAAAGAAATAGGTTTTCTCACCATCCTTAACATATATTTTTCTTGTGAAGATTTCTCCTCTATGTCCCATCTTATCTTACCTGCGTTCCTTCATCATCAAAAATTATCAGGTTATCTCCCACTTTGATGACATCACCGGCCTGCAGTTCTTTTTCGGAAACCTGCTTGTTGTTTACCATAGTGGCTTCCCCTTCTCCTGCTACCAGCGTAAAGGCCTGCTTCTTCTCATCGTAGATGATGGTGGCCGATTCCTTCTCCGAGGGGGCGCCGTGGCCCATAATTGTCATGTCATGGTTTTCACTGGTTCCAATGATAGTCTTGCCGTCACTCAGTTCCTGAACTTTGTTGCGCAGTCCGCCGGGACCGAGTAATTCGATATGGGGCGCGCTATTTACCCGTTCAAGTCTGATTTTGGTAAGAACAAGCCAAAGGGCTACTGCGATTATCAAAAAAAGCAGCAGAACCAGAAGGGGGAGATTCCCCGATTCACCAAACAGGGCTGAATTATAGTAGTATCGTGCTTCCGATTCAATAGAGGAAGAGCCGATTTTAACAAATACTTTGGGAGAATGGTAGACTCCCGCCTTATAGCTTACTCTGTACTCATCCATGACAGCCCGGCGAATGTTATTATATACCAGGGCCAACTGCTCCCCGTTTCTTGCATCGAAAACGCGGCCGCCCGTTTCCCGGGCGATCTCTCCCAGATAGGGATCGTGATTCAGACCAAAGTGAATGGCATAGAGGGTAATCCCCTCTTTATTAAGGTTTTCCGCCGCTTCTTCCGGAGTGAAAAGCCGGTCTCCGTATTCGGGATGAAGTTCCCCCTTGTTTTTATAGAAGGAGTAGTTTTCCCCGTCGGAAAGAACAATAATGATCTTACGCCCCTTCTCTCCCTGATCTTCGAAAAACTGAGAGCTTCTATCCAAAGAGGCATAGAGTTCGGTATAGGCCTTTTCCGCTTCGGGCTTTTTAATGTATTCCAGCTGTTCCAAAAGGGCGCTGCGGTTCTTGGTACTTTCGCTCAGAATGCGGTAGTCCGTATTGAACATAACCAACCCTACCCTGTCCCGGCTGTCCTCGATTGAACCGATAAAGGTCTGCATGGCGCTCTTGGCATGGGTCATTCTCTGGTTAGTGTACACATCGGTAGCCTTGCCGTTAAGGTCATCGTACATACTGCCCGAATTATCCATTAGCATAAGGAAGCCGATTCCATCACGTCTATTGGCTTCACTATCCACGGTTAACTCCGATTCGACGGGAAACCACTTGTCTCCGTCGGGAGATTCATAAACGGTCAGATCGTCGCTGTTTTCAATAGGTGTGCCCAAGTCGTCAGTCTGGGTAATGTATAAATCTACCCTCTGATCCCTAAGGATACCGGTGGAATCGATACCTGTTATGGCAATATTTTCCGCGTTAAGGGCAAAAGGAATCAGGCTTAATAGTATAATTGTAAAAAATCTGTTTTTCATTACTTTACCTCGTACAAAAATCGCGCTTCACCAATGCGAATCACATCTTCATATTTGAGACGGATTTTCTGTGTCTTTTCGTCATTAACAAATACATCATAGCGGTGGCTAAAAGGTTCAACGGTCACCCCGTCTCCTTTAACAGTGATTACGGCATGACATTTTTCTTCCACCCCGTCATAGCCTGATAGAGCCAGATCGTTACCGGGACCATAACCTACGGTCAATTTTCTCTGATTAAGAGCCAATTTTTTCCCCTTCATAGAGCCGTTAAGCACGCGAAGCACACCGCGGGAAAAATTCTTTTCCATAAGGGCGTAAAAGAAAGTGATAGAAGCTCCCAGGACAATAAGTCCAATAAAACGGGAGGTGAGCAGTTCCAGGATAAATCCCCCCAGCAAACCACCGGTTAAACCTCCCAGAAGGCCATAGGTTAGTTTAAAACCGGAACGGGACCGGAGTCCTTCGCCCAGAGCGACAAACATTCCCATGATCATCCAACACAGGGCCTGAATCAACGCCCCCATAAATAGAGGGACTTCCCCCAGGGTTCGGGCAAACTTCATAAGCAATGACTGTCCCAGAAAAACCCCTACAATACCACCGGCAATACCGGTAAGGGTTCCGTAAAGGAGTCCCTTGATAATTTTCTGCTTATTGCCGTGAACGATACCTTCCGCACTGCCCAATACGGCACCAATGGCCAGCCCAAAGGAGGCTCCCATTACAATATTAAAAAATAGATAGCTACCAAAGCTCTCTTTCATGAGGGAAATCAATCCCACCAGAGCAAAGGCCGCCAGTCCGCCTACCGCACCGATAGCCGTGTATAATCCCATCTTACCGCTTTCTGTCATAGTTTTTACTCCTCAGTAATCAGCAGTTCCGATTCATCAGCATTCAGTCCCAGAGAAAGAGAATATCTCTCGCCCTGTTCCAAATCCAATTCGATAGAGGCGGTTTTTCGGCCGCTCTTAAATTCCAGTAAATAGATACCCGGAGTCAATTTGAGGGTATTTGCCCCTTCGACCAATTCGGGTAGTTTTGTTAAGGTTCCCACGGAAGACCCTTCTACGTAACGGTTGTCCCCGTTAAGTGAGAAGGAGAGCTTCTCAAGCTTATTGTTTAGCTGAACCGTAGCCGCCACAGGTGTCATAATGACTTCAATGGTGAGCTCCTTTTGAAAGGGATAAACCTTAAGGGAATACTCCTTGGGGTAATATCCTGCTCTCTCAAAACGGAACTTGTGTACCTTACCGGAAAGAAGCTCCTGTTCACCGGGAAGGTAATTTACCCAATCGGTCCCGTTAAAAATTTTGATAACCGTACCACGAGCCACGTTAGCTTTTGTAAAACAGTCCTTTATTTGCCAGTTCACATCCACCGTGGAAACGGGAAGGTCCATAATTTCAAGAACAATCTCTTCTCCCTTCTCCGTGGAGGGATCCGCTTTTTGCTCATTCCGGGGAGGAAGATACACGGTGTACCAGTAAAGAAGATCCTCCACTTGAATCTTAAGACGGTAACGACCGCTTTCCAGATATAGGGGAAGACTCTTAAAACTGTGAATATCCCCATTCTCCGTGGTTACATGTCGCATAATGACGTTCTTGTCCACATCGGGGATGGTGTTATCGTCATCGACAAAAATAGCCACGTTTCTATAGATCTGGTCATACTCCTTATAGTCAGCGGTCACATGAATTTCCAGGTTTAACCGTCCGTAGGAGTTGGTAAATAGAAACTCATGGAAAAGTCCGAACCACCAGGCTGCAGTACCAGCGGCCAAAAGAGCCACAGCACCGCCGCCAATAGCCACCATTCGGCCCAGGCGAATCTTGCGCTTCTTCTTTTCCGGAACATCTTCCCCGGCGATACGGGCCTGCAGTTCCTCAACGATAGCCATTTCATCAAGATTTCGAAAATAGCGATCCAGAAGAGTTAAAATCTCATCGACACTTTTATAGCGCTTGTCCGCCTTGCCGCGCATACACTTACGGATAATCTTTGCCGTAAGGGGGCTGATCTCCGGGTTCAGCTTGCGGGGGGGGATGTACTTATTCTTTTGAATAGCCGCAATAAGCTCGGGAGAATAGCCGCCGGGAAAAGGTTTCTTGCCGGTAACCATCTGATAGAGCATAACACCCATGGAGTAGATATCCGCCCGGGCGTCCACATTGCGGGAGCTTTGGAACTGTTCGGGAGCCATGTAGGAAGGGGTCCCTACGGTCATACCGTCCGTGGTAAGGCCCGCTTCTTCTTCTGTGCCCTCATGGGCGACACCAAAGTCCACCAGCTTCACTTCTCCGGAGGAGTTGAACATGATGTTGGCCGGCTTGATATCCCTGTGAATAACCTGATGCTTGTGGGCGTACTTAAGGGCTTTACAGCTCTCTCTAAAAATGTAGAGAGCCAGATCACAGTTTAAATAACGCTCTCGGGTCAGGAGATTATTCAGGTCCGAACCGTCGATATATTCCAGAACGATATAGTAGGAATCACCGGCCTTGAAATGGTCGTAAAAGTTAACAATATTCTCGTTTTTAAAGTTCATCATCATCCGCGCTTCGCGACGGAATCTTTCGGTCAGATGCTCACTGTTTTTAAGGGTCAGCCTTTTAAGAATAACAGGCCGGTTCAACGTGGGATGAACCCCTTTGTAGACAGCTCCCATTCCCCCTTCGGCCACCTTGGCCTCAATGGGATACTTTCCGATTTTAGTTGGTATTTTTGCCACCTTAGTCCTCTCGTTTCAGTTCTTTAACTACTTTTTCCAATTCTATCACTTCACCGGGCTCCAAAAGAGCCACAATGTCTTTCTCGGGATTGTGTATTTGTACATAACGGCCGCCGGCTCTTGTCTGGAACAGATTCTGTACCGGCCTGTGACCGCCAAAGTAAAAAGTCTTCTCTTTTCCCGGCAAATATTCTTTTAACATAGCCTCCACAGTCCCCGGTTCGGACTGATCGTTGCCGGTCCAGCTAAAGTCAAAGGAGACGGTTCGGTCTTCTCTAAAATTAACAATTTCCTCTCTGCTGTGAAACTTGAGCGGTTCCGCATGGGAGACAAGAAAGTTTTCGCCAATCACAAAAAGAGGAAGGGACTGCTCAAAGGCACTCCACTCATCAAGAAACTCCTCTCCCAGGAAGATTTCCACCCACTCGCGCACCATGGCTCCTTCATAGGCGTATTTACCAAAGGAGCGGTCGGAGTGGTTATTTTCATTCTTGATATTTTCATGATTTCCTTTAAGAAAATGAAAATTGTCGGGAAAAGAACGCTTAAGGAGCATTATCATAGCCATAACGCCCATACTATCGGCCATTTCCCTGTCCATATGTCGGTGACGTTTAAATCCCAGGGCGTACTCCTGGAAAGCTTCCTGCCAACGGAGGGCTCCCCTTTTTTCCGTGTGAAATCCGTCACCCACACAAACAACCTGCAGTTCATCCTTGATTAATCCTTCCAGAACAGGGCCGGGACCGTAGTTCCAGTTAAGAAAATTCATGACAAAGTCGCGCCTTCCGTGAATGTCGGGAATAACCAGGGTGGGAATATCTTCACGGAGGACAATCAGCCCCCCGGAGATTTCATCCTCATCCAGGGGGCGGACAAGGGGATTTTCATTATTGAGAAGAAAGGTCACCGAAGCGACCAGATCTTCCAGCTGATCCCGGGGCGGAATTGTCTTGAGGTTGGCATAGCGCTCCAGGGTTTTAATCAGAGTCGCAAAATTATCAGCCATATTTATTCGATAATTACCGTTTTATTCACATCTACGAATTCTTCGGTAATGATTCTTGTGGCTTCACTGATGGTTTCCCGCTGATCCTCAATGGGGAGAACATCATCTTTAATTACGGCGATTTTGTAGAGGGGGGAACTCTTAACTATGGGGCCGCCGTCAAAATGGGCCTCATCACCGGTTTTAAGATCGTTCTTGATGGAAGAGTTGTCGGAGACAGCCTGATTGGGAACGTCCCGTCTCATGCCGATGCTCGAATAGATAACCTGGCGGTGCTCCCCTTCCATGGGACCGATACCGATAAGAGAGCCGGAAAAGGTTAAGGCCAGGGCTGCTTTGGCTTCCCCCGCTTCCAGGGTTTCCACTTCTTCCATTCCCAGGCTGTCCAACTGTGACATGAAGGCTTCTTCCTTGTTAAACCAGGCAGTGGCCATCATCTCTTTATTTATGTCATTATCTTCCAGACCGGAAGGTTTAAGAACATTTTTAATTATGTGACTCTGGATTCGTTCATCCATTTCTTCAAACTTCATATAGAACTCCTTTTCCATTGTTAGCTTTTTAATAAGTATAACAACATTTCATTATCAAGACAGGTGCCATTTGGTATAATTTTTAAAAAAACGCCTCTACCACCGGGATAGAGGCGTATTCCTAAACTTTTTTGGCTACAAAATACTATTTATTCTTTAAAACGGCCTGTGCGGCGGCCAATCGGGCGATGGGAACCCTAAAGGGTGAACAGGACACCACGTTAAGACCGGCCCGATAGCAGAACTCAATGGAAGCCGGGTCTCCCCCGTGTTCACCACAAATACTTGTTTTGAGTTTTGCTTTGGTCTTGCGGCCCTTTTCTACGGCCATATTTACCAGTTGGCCCACGCCGGTCTGATCCAGAGTCTGGAAGGGATCGTCTTTAAGGATTTTCTGATCCAGATAGTCCGGGAGAAAACCATTCACATCGTCACGGCTGTAGCCAAAGGTCATCTGGGTCAGGTCGTTTGTCCCAAAGGAGAAGTAGTCCGCATGGCGGGCTATCTCATCGGCCGTTAAGGCGGCTCGGGGAATTTCGATCATGGTCCCCAACTTATAATCGATCGTCGCTCTCTTATCGGAGAGAACCTTTTCTATAATTGCTTCCGCATTGGCCCTAAGGGGAGCCAGCTCATTTACTGTTCCTACGAGGGGTATCATAATTTCGGGCAGGACCTTTTTACCTTCCGAAGCAACTTGAACGGCAGCGTTGATGATAGCTTCCACCTGCATATCGTAGATTTCCGGATAGGTGATACCCAATCGGCACCCCCTGTGTCCCAACATAGGATTGAGCTCATGGAGGGAGGAGATTCTCTCTTCCAGTTTCTTAGGGTCCTTGCCGGTTGCCTTGGCCAGGGCTTCCGTTTCCCGTTCCGTGTGGGGAACGAACTCATGAAGAGGAGGATCGAGAAGGCGGATATTTACGGGCTTACCGTCCATGATGCGAAAGATCTCTTCAAAGTCGACAGTCTGAAGCTTGAGGATGTCCTTGAGAGCTGTTTTACGCTCATCCAGGCTGTCCGCTACGATCATGATACGAAACTTTTCCAGTTTTTCTTCGTCAAAGAACATGTGTTCCGTACGGCAGAGGCCGATTCCTGTGGCGCCGAACTTCAGGGCCATGGCCGCATCGGCGGGCTGGTCCGCATTGGCTCGTACCTGGAAACCGTCAACCACATCTTTTCTCTTGCCCGAAGCGGCAATTTCGTCGGACCACTCAAGAAGTTTGTGGAGGTTACCGGAAATTTCAGGCGATTCCAGAGGAATAATTCCGTCGTAAACAGCTCCGTCAGAACCGTCAATAGAGAGTTCGTCCCCTTCTTTGTAGGTTTTACTACCAATTTTAAGGGTCTTATCTTTTTCGCTGATAATCAGCTCTTTACAGCCGGCCACACAGGGCGTCCCCATACCGCGTGCAACAACGGCGGCGTGGCTGGTCATCCCGCCGGTACTGGTTAAGATACCCTGGGCCACATGCATACCGCCGATGTCTTCGGGGCTTGTATCCTTTCTTACGAGGAGAACTTTCTTGCCATCGTCCACCCATTTTTCCGCTTCGTCGGCGGTAAATACGATTTGGCCGCAGGCTGCCCCGGGAGAGGCATTAAGTCCTTTAGCGATTTCTGTAAGGCTGTTTTTTACTTTACCGTTAATCATGGGATGGAGGAGATGGTCCAGCTGTTCCGGAGTAATGCGGTTTACAGCGGTATCCTTATCGATAAGACCTTCATAAACCATTTCCACGGCCATTCGTACAGCGGCCGGCCCGGTTCGCTTACCGTTTCTCGTTTGGAGAAGGTAGAGCTGACTTTCCTGAATGGTGAATTCCATGTCCTGCATATCGTTATAGTGGGCTTCCAGTCGGTCTTTAATATCAACGAGCTGTTTGTATACGGCGGCGTTGTTTTTTTCCAGGTCCGTGATGGAGGATGGTGTACGGATACCGGCAACCACATCCTCTCCCTGGGCGTTCATAAGGTACTCGCCAAAGAAGTATTTTTCCCCGGTGGAGGGATCCCGTGAAAAACAGACACCCGTACCGGAGTCGTCGGACCAGTTACCGAATACCATGGACTGAACGTTTACGGCCGTTCCCAGAAGACCTTCAATTTTATTGATTTGACGGTATTTGATGGCCCGTTCGTTATTCCAGGAACCAAAAACCGCATCGATCGCTTCCCAAAGCTGAACCTTGGGATCCTGGGGAAAATCGGTTCCCACAGCTTTCTTATAAACAACCTTATATTTCTCTACAACAACCTTGAGGTCTTCCGCATCAAGGTCCACATCGTCTTCCACCCCTTTGGCTTTCTTAACCGAATCCAGGGCTTCTTCGAATTCACTGTGAGGAATGCCTTTTACCACGTCCCCGAACATCTGGATAAACCGGCGGTAAGCGTCCCAGGCAAAACGGATATTTCCCGTATTTTTGGCTATACCGTCCACGGCTTTTTCATTGAGCCCCAGGTTCAGAACCGTATCCATCATACCGGGCATGGAAATAGCGGCTCCGGAACGGACCGAAACAAGAAGGGGGTCGTTGGCGTCGCCCAGGACTTTACCCATGTTTTTTTCCAGACGATGAAGATGGTCTTCCACCTCGTCAACGATGCGTTTGGGAAAGGACTGGTTATTCTGGTAATAGATCTCGCAAGTCCCTGTACTAATAGTAAAACCGGGAGGGACGGGAATGCCCAGATTGGTCATCTCCGCCAGGTTTGCACCTTTACCGCCGAGAAAAGCCTTCATTTCGGCTCTACCCTCTGCCTTGCCATTACCAAAGAAATATACATGTTTCTTTTCCATAACCTCGTCCCTCTCTTTTAGTGAATTAACGTAGTAAACGTCTGTTAAAATGTTAGGCCATGGTCGGGGGGTTGTCAACAAAAAGTTGAGTCTTGTAAATCCTCTCCTCTTTCTCTATTATAAGGCCCATGAGTGAAGCCATCAAACACGAATGCGGGATAGCCATGATTCGGCTCCTAAAACCGCTTGAATATTATCAGGAAAAGTACGGAACCTGGAAATACGGTTTGCAAAAACTATATTTGCTTATGGAAAAACAGCATAACCGGGGCCAGGACGGGGCGGGCGTTGCCTCCGTAAAATTCGATGTATCCCCCGGGAAAAAGTACTTTCACCGCAGCCGGTCCAACGGCTCCAACCCTATTAAGGAAGTCTTTGACGAAATTAATAGAAAGCAGCAGACGGCGGGGCCCTGTCCTGAGGGTGCCAATGTGGCCGACTGGGCCAAGGAAAACGTGGACTTTGCAGCGGAGCTCCTTATGGGTCACCTGCGTTACGGTACTTTTGGCCGGAACAATATAGAAAACTGCCACCCGGTTATGCGGGAAAATAACTGGAGTTCAAGAAACCTGGTTGTGGCGGGAAACTTTAACCTTACCAATGTATCGGAGCTTTTCTCTACTCTCATTGAACTGGGCCAGCAGCCTAACAACTACAACGATACGGTAACCATTCTCGAAAAGATTGGCCACTTCCTGGATAGGGAAAATCAGACTGAATTTGAGAAATTCAAAAAAGAGGGCCTCTCCAACCGGGAAATTACAGAGAAGATTTGCAAATCCTTGAATGTAGGTAAGATCCTGCAGGAGTCCTGCAAGCGCTGGGACGGGGGTTATGTAATTGGCGGAATGATTGGTCACGGGGATGCCTTTATTATGCGCGACCCCTGGGGCATCCGCCCCTGTTACTACTATATTGATGATGAAATTATGGTAGCCGCCAGTGAGCGCCCTGTAATTCAGACGGTTATGAATGTCCCTACCGATGAAGTTAAACCTCTGCCCCCCGGCAAAGGTCTTATTGTCAAGAAGGACGGCCGAATCAGCATGGAAGAGATTCGGGCTCCCCAGGAAAAGAAGTCCTGCTCCTTTGAACGTATCTATTTCTCCCGCGGGGGAGACCAGGATATTTATAAGGAAAGAAAGAAACTGGGCGAACTGCTTGTGCCGAGCATCATAAAAATGGTGGATAACGATGTGGACAATACGGTTTTTTCCTTTATTCCCAATACGGCGGAAGTTGCCTTCTTTGGGATGAATGAGGGCCTTGAAAAGCATCTTTATGAAGAAAAGAAAGCCCTTCTTCTGGACCGGGACAATCCAATTAAAGAGAAACAGCTCGATAAGCTTCTTATGCGAAAGCCGCGAATCGAAAAAATCGCCATTAAAGATATTAAGCTCCGAACCTTTATTGCCCAGGATGAAGGGCGGGACAATATGGTGGCCCACGTTTACGACGTAACATACGGTGTCATTCGCAAGGGCATAGACAACCTGGTTATTATTGACGACTCCATTGTACGGGGAACCACTCTTAAGCAGAGTATCCTTAAGATGTTGGACCGATTGGGCCCCAAGAAAATTGTGGTTGTTTCTTCGGCTCCTCAAATCCGTTACCCCGACTGTTACGGTATCGATATGGCTCGGCTCGGTGACTTTATCGCCTTCCAGGCGGCCATTTCCCTTCTTAAGGAGTCGGGACGGCAATCTGTCATTGATGAGGTATACCGCAAGTGTAAGGAACAGGAAAACCTTCCCAAGGAAGAGACGGTAAACCATGTGAAAGAGATCTATGCCCCTTTTACGGACCAGGAGATTTCCGACCGCATTGGTGACCTTATGAAGCCGGTGGATATGAAAGCGAAGGTAGAGATTCTTTACCAAAGCATAGAAGGACTGCATAAAGCCTGTCCCGACGACCAGGGGGATTGGTACTTTAGCGGAGACTACCCCACCCCCGGCGGTAACAAAGTCGTCAATACGGCTTTTATCAACTACGTGGAAAAGAACAACAAGCGAGCCTATTAACAGCAGGCAGCAATTGTACGTAAATAATGGTATTAAGGAGAAAACAATATAATATGGTTGAGTTATTTGACAAGAAAGTAGTCATCTCAAAGGGACTTGAAATCAAGGAAGGAGCCAACGGAAACCGTAAGGGAACTCTGGCCGCCGGGATTCTGGATGCCCATAACACTTCGGACGATCCTAAACTGATGAAAATCAAGTTCGACGCCCTGGCGTCACACGATATTACCTATGTAGGGATTATTCAGACGGCCCGTGCTTCGGGACTGGAAAAATTCCCCATTCCCTATGTTTTGACCAATTGTCATAACTCCCTCTGCGCCGTAGGGGGAACAATTAACGAGGACGACCACCGCTTTGGTCTTTCCGCAGCGGAAAAGTACGGAGGTATCTTCGTGCCCGCCCACCAGGCAGTTATTCACCAGTTCAACCGGGAAATCCTGGCGGGCTGTGGTAAGATGATCCTGGGGTCGGACAGTCACACCCGCTACGGCGGCTTGGGAACCATGGCCATGGGAGAAGGGGGACCGGAGTTGGTTAAACAGCTTCTGGGCCGAACCTACGACGTGGCCACCCCCGATGTTATCGCCGTATACCTGGAAGGAGCTCCCAAGCCCGGTGTGGGCCCCATGGACGTAGCCCTGGCCATTATTGGTAAGGTATTTGCCCCCGACTTTGTTAAGAACAAGGTTATGGAATTCGTAGGCCCCGGTGTGGCCGGTCTGAGCGTAGACTACCGTAACGGCATTGATGTAATGACAACGGAGACGACCTGTCTTAGTTCTATTTGGTCTACCGACGAAAAGGTTAAGGACTGGTACGAACTCCACGGACGCCCCGAAGAGTATAAAGAACTGACTCCTGCGGAGGATGCGGAGTATGACGGACTGATTAAGGTTGACCTGAGCCAGATTGAGCCCATGATCGCCCTTCCCTTCCATCCCAGCAACGTCTTTACCGTAAGAGAAGTGGCCGCCGATCCCAAGCCCTTCCTGGAAGCGGTGGAAAAATACTCCGTTGAAAACCTGGGTTACCCCAAGGGCGCTCTGGACCTTCAGTCCAAAGTGATCGACGGCAAGCTTCAGGTAGATCAGGCCAGTATCGTGGGTTGTTCCGGCGGTACCTATGAGAACCTCATTGTTGCTGCGGATATTATGAAGGACAAGTTTATTGGTTCGGGCAGCTTTACCATGAGCGCCTACCCTTCCAGCCAGCCGGTTTACGCCGGTTTGATTGAAGACGGAGCCATTGGGGAGCTGATGAAGTCCGGCGTTGTTGTTAGATCCGCCTTCTGCGGCCCCTGCTTTGGTGCGGGAGATACCCCCCGTAACAACGGCTTCAGTATTCGCCACGCCACAAGAAACTTTCCCAACCGGGACGGTTCCAAGCCCGGCGACGGCCAGTCTTCCGCAGTAGCCCTTATGGACGCCCGTTCCATTGCCGCTACGGCTGCGAACGGCGGTGTGCTGACTTCCGCTACAGATGTTGTAACAGGAGCCGAACCTAAGGGTAACTATAAGTACGACGGTTCTATCTACGACAACCGCTGCTATAACGGATGGGGCAAGGCCAAACCGGAAACAGAACTGATTTACGGCCCTAACATTAAGGACTGGCCCCAGATGATCGGTTTAACCGACAACCTGCTCCTTAACGTAGCATCTTATATTACCGACCCGGTAACTACCACCGATGAGTTGATTCCTTCCGGTGAAACCTCCTCCTACCGTTCCAATCCCCTTCGCCTGGCCGAATTTGCCCTGGGAAGAAAGGATCCGGAATATGTGGGAAGAGCCAAAGAGATTCATGCCATGGAAAAACGACGAGTTAAGTGGCTTGCCGGAGAAGCGGGAAAGGACGAAGTGGCAGCTCTTATGACTTACGCCAAAGAGCTCTACCCGGCCGCAGATGAAGCCCTCCTCAAGAGTTGTTCCCTGGGAAGCCTTGTGTATGCGGTTAAGCCCGGTGACGGTTCTGCCCGTGAACAGGCGGCCTCGGTACAGAAAGTACTGGGCGGATGGGCCAACATCGCTCAGGACTACGCTACCAAGCGTTACCGAAGCAATGTTATTAACTGGGGAATGCTGCCCTTTATTGTTGATGAAGCGGACGCTCCCAAGTTTACCGTAAACTCCACTATCCTCGTTAAGGATGTTAGAGAAGCCGTTGTAAGCGGTGCGGAAGAAGTAAAAGCCCAGATAGTCGGCGGAGAAGAGATTACCCTCAAGCTTCCCAACTTCACAGAGGGCGAACGAAAAATTGTAACCGAAGGTTGTTTGATTAACTACTACGCCTCGGAAAACAAATAAAGCTACGTCTTAAACATTAAAGCCCGGAAGAGATAAGATCTCTCCGGGCTATTTTCTATGATTAAAAGTTAAAAGGCAATAAAAAAGCCCTCCCGATAAGGAGGACTCTTCACATACTATCCTAATCTTTTGCGTTCTAATACCAAACGTCTACAAGAACCTTCTCCCCAATCCGCATGGTTGCCTTATCGTAAAAAGTCTCCTTCACAATACTGGCGCTGGACCGGCCGATGACAATCTGGTCGGTAGGAGTAATGAGCTTATAATTAAAGCTAATAGAAGTCAAAGTAACCTTGGGGGTAATGAGGCTCGTATTCTGTTCCGCCTCAACCACAATAATGATACTGGCCGTGGTAGAATCGTAGGTTTCCAAAAGTTCATAGCGCTCATCCAGAGCAATATGCTCCTTGGCATAGCTAATAAGTTCCTGGCTTATGCCAACGGAGCCTTCTGTGGTAGTATCCGCTGAAAGACTACCACCGAGAGGAAGGAATTCCCAGTTAACAATAATAGGATCGTAGGTTCGGCGCAGTTCGTCAAAAACAGTAAAAATCGCTTCGGGCTGGCCCGATTTAACGGTATTCCGGCCTATGGCATTGTAGATATTTTCATCGGGATAGGTCTCTACAATATTAATAACCGCAGGATTACTTGTATTAAGAGCCTCCGCCTCTATGGGAGCAGGTTCAGCCTGAATGGGCTGGGCTTCCGATTGACCACCGGCAAAGAGAGCCGCTGCTGACATTAATACAAGACTTACAACAATTAGAGACCTTTTCATATTATCCTTATACAACTTATTGGAGGAACGGGTCAACTCTTGGCAACGAGGGCTTCGTCGTAATCCCTATCTTCCGGGGTGATTTTTTTTTCTACCTTATTTTTAAACTTACCGTAGTAATGGCCTAAAAGTTTAAGCACCGTAGGAATGGTACGAAACATTATTTTAACATCATTGAAAAGAGAAAGGTTACGGCTATAGGTTATATCGAGACGAACCATTTCTTTAAAAGTAAGATCATTTTTACCGCTAACCTGCCACAAACCGGTCATACCGGGAACGGAGTCAAAACGGTGGGTATGCCATCGGAGATACTCTTCCGCCTCGTAGGGAATACAGGGCCGGGGACCAACCAGGCTCATATCCCCTTTTACGACGTTAATAAGCTGGGGTAGTTCATCAATACAGCTGCTTCGGAGAAATCCTCCCCCCCTGATAATTCGGGGGTCCGCCGCGTCATCGAGCTTAACCATGGGAACATTCCCGTCTTTGATAAAGCTCTGGGCGTGCTTCCCGTGGAGGGCCTCGTTATTACTGATGTGCATACTGCGAAATTTAAGGAACTTGAAAGTTCTTCCCTTATGGCCTACCCGTTCTGAGACATAGAAAACAGGGCCGGGAGAAACAATCTTGATGTAAATTGCCGTAACGATAAGAAGAGGTGAGATCGTCAGGAGAATGAGTGAGGAGGTAATCAGGTCAAAGGATCTCTTCCAGAAAGGCATTTTTCTGGCTACCTTTCGTCCCACTTCATTAAACTGTTTATCCTTTTGCCAGGGAGTATAAGTCAGGTCACCTTCATCCTTCTTCCGGCTAAACCAGTTAGTAGGATAGGTATGGCATACGGTAGGATAGCTTACCCCTTTATCTTTAAGCTGCCGCTTAATACGCATCTCAATGCCGTCCGCTTCTACACTGTCTGTTAGAGGCATGATCACCGCAAGGGATTGGGAACCGTACCAGCCGATGTGGTCAATTTCCCGAAGATAAGGCTTAATAAGCTGAGTAATCATACGAAGCTCAACTTCATCGCGAAGAGATTTGGTACCTTCGAAAACAAGAAGAGAAAAGGCTTCACCGGTTCGATCACAACGGATACGCTCATACTGGAGAAGCTCCAGGAAATCCTTGTAAGCAATGATATAGCGAGGATCGTCCTCATTAAATTTATTGGTGGCAACGGAAGTTTGAACTGAATCAAACGGATCAATACTATTCACAACTCTTGTCCTTCACAAAAAACACAAATTCTCCACAAACAGGCAACTTATTTTTAAATATGCCACATTTTAACAAAAAAAACCATTTATTAGTCTTATTTTCCATTATATTTTAGTTATTTTTTTTTCTTCAAGCCCTAAAGGTTCGGAAAAGTTAGGGGGAGCTTGTTTTTTTTAATTTTTTGGGTATTCTATAAATAACATGGGAAGTAAGAAATGGCCCTAAAAACATCATCCACATATATATATATTTTACTCACAGTCCTGCTTATTTCGTCTTGCGGTAGCTTTGTTACAGAATCAGCCAACATTACAAACAATAACATAATTTACGATAATGAATATACTTACGAAGGAACTGTTTTTCATTATACCCCTTTAGAAACGACCTGGTTACAAAGTGCACACGGACTGGACAGCAGATATTTTACAGACACGGCTGGTCTCTTTCCTCCCCGCCTTCCCTGTATTATTTCTTTTAAAATAGAATCGGACCATCAGAATGAAGTAGAAGTTCTCTATGAAGATGCCTATCTGACGGATGTTGAAGGTAACCGCTACGAAGCCCAGACACGAGAAGAATACTACGATCTCTGGGAAGAAAAAGTGGCCGTCTCGGTTCGTTCAAAAATCAACTGGCTCTTTGATCACTATATCCACAAAAAAGTCATTCTTCTCTCCGGCAACAAACAATCGGAGGGGTACTTTATTTTTCTTATGAATCGACCCCGTTTAGGCGATTTTACTCTTTCCGTACCGGTTGTACTGAATGACGTAAGGGGAAGTTTAAGCCTCCCGGTAACCCTGGAACTTGACCAATATGAAGTGACAAGTACCGAAGTGTCGGACACTCCGGTTTTTACTCCCCAAAATAATTGAGGTAACCATGAAGCGAATCACCCTTTTTTTACTGCTGATTTTCCCCCTGACCATCGTTGCAGCCCAAACTTCAAGCGATGAGGATCTTACCCCGGAAGAGAAGTATCTTAAAACCATGCTCAATCCCCAGGGAAGCGGCGCCGGTATTTCCATGGAGTACTCCGTGACGGGAAGCGCCGAACTGGACTACGGCACAGCCCTCCCCGATGACGAAGACGACTACGCCCAGGGTTTCTTGACCACCATAGATTCCTCCCTGGACCTAAGCTTCACCTTCAATCCCGATCAGTTCAGTGCCAGCCCCCGCCAGTCCTACTTAAAACGGGGCGTTTATGCTGAGATTATCCTGACTGACTTTGGTATTAGAATCGCCAATGACGCGGGAATTGACTTTTGGGACAACTACACCATCTATGACAGTGACGGTAACGCCTACCTGCCCGACCAGGAATCGGATAACGACGTGGTACTGGACGAAGCGGACACGGAAGATGAAGTCACCTACGATGATACGATCCTCTACACGGGCCTGGAAGTCACAGAGCCCAGCGTGGAAGCCAATATTCACCTGAGCCCGGAGGTTTACTTTCAAATAGCCAGCCAGCCGGAGATTGACTACAACATGGCCACAACCCTGGGAGGTCAGGGCGAATGGGCCGGGGCGGACACGGAGAATACGGGAGGATTGAGCTTTATCCTGGACTACCCTCTTTTTGACTTCCAGGCTTCCGTTGTTTCCCAGTATTACTACACCGAAGACGACCTGACCCAGGACGATGAGTTTGCCGCCAGTCTTTCCGCCAGCTATGAAACGAGCGACTACTCCACAATCGAAGCCTATGGAGCGGTAATTAACTTTTTTGACAGCGAACTGGACGGGGATGATGATTTTTACATTATTACCGAGCGATCCGGTTCCAGCGCAGAGGCCCTGATTCTGGGAGGAGCCAGCTGGACCTATAATTTCTTTGAACTGGTTGAGTTTGGGATTTACGGAGATGTGGGTTACGTCATGGGAGGAGAATTCAACTACGGCTATACCGACGATTATGATGAAGATGACGACCTTGATTCAGCCGACGGCGCTTACTACAGCGACTTCGAAGGTTTTCTTTACGATGTAAGAGTGGACTGTCCCATTCCCTTTGCAGGAAGTAAAGGGGTGGTAACTTTCTCCGCCGATACCTACGGCTACACCTACCGGGACGATATTTACGAAGATATATATGATGAATTATCATCCAGCTATGACTATGACGAAATCGTGGATGAAGAAACACTATCCCTTGATTTACAGCTGGCTGTTTCCTACACGGAAGAGCGCTGGCAAGTACAAACGGCATTACAGGGATTCAACATACTCGACTACAGTAATAGCCTGGAAAACTACCTTCTTGATGACCATCAGGAACTGGGTATAACATTTACCGGGCAATACACCTTTGGGAACCCCAGCCGCCTGGCCGTTACCCCTTCTGTTACCTTAGATTATTCCACGGGACGACTCATGACGGAAGGATGGTTCTGGGATACCAGCGACGAATGGGATGGAAGCGATGATTATGATGATGAAGATAATGGTTATGACGAAACAGACCTTTATACATCGGTTTACGAAGACAGCTGGTATGATGATGTTTTAAGCCTTCAGGCGTCATTAGCCTTTGAATTTCCCCAGACCGTCATTACCCTTACCTATACATCGCTCCAGTTAATTCCCGGACAGGTGGATACATCCGAGGGAGATGACTACGACAGTATTGATTTGGGGACTATTGTGCTTTCCACTGTGATTAGTTACTAGGAGGGGCACCACGGATGTCGCGGATGGCGCTGATGAGTTGGCGCTGATTTTGCGGATGATACGTTTTTTAGAGGTGGATGATGAGTTTGGTCATTAGTTCGTGACTCAGGCCGGTGGGATCTCCGTATTCTGTGCTGCCCAAAGGGACGGTGTGGAGGTAGGTGGTGTGCCACTCCAGAGGGCCCATGGGGACTATGAAGCCCAGGTTGAAGTTTAGGGTATCTTCTTCGTTTGATTCGTCTGTGTCCGTGTCTATACCGCCGGTACGGAAGCGCAGGTAAAAGTCTTCAAAGCGGTATTTGGCTTCGCCGTACCACCCGTAGCGCCAAGTGTCTGCGACACCACTCTGGTTCTCTTCCATAAGGGCCACGCCCCCTTTAAGGGTTAAATCTCCCATGGTCTGGGTTAAGTCAGTTCCGAAAAGGAGTATCGATTCATCGGTCCATTTATCGCTAAAAGAAGTCTCGTCCTCGCCGTAGATATCGTACATGAAGGAGAAGACCGCTTTGGTTTTTAGAGAAGGATAGAGGGTCATACGCAGATTGACAGCCTTCATGAGGTTGTTCTCCGAAGAAGGGCTCGTACTAAAGACAGGCTCCGGATCGCTTTCCGAATCTACGGCAAAACCGTTGGTAAAAGCCGCTTCAAGCTGATGGCCCATACCGAACCACCAGCTTCCTTTAAGGCCATAATCGGTCCAAAAGAAGGGAAGGAAGAGGGAGTCCTCATCGGCATAGCCTCCATAAATGTGATGATAGTTGTAGTCGCCAAAGGGAATGAGGATTCTTCCTACGGTAAGGGTGCCCTTATTGCCCATAAGTGAGACTTCGAGAAGGTCGGAGAAGTCGGTTATATCGCAGAGGAGAGAAAGGCGGTCGGTAGAGATGGAGCCGAGGACGATAAAATGGTTCTGGCCGAATTCGAAATAGGGATCCCAGGATTTGCTGCCGTCGGTGCTGTCCGTTTCTTCGTCGGCTCCGGCGTAGATGGTAAAGTCCGTGTAGAGGGAGAATTTAAGGCCGTCAAAGTCAATATTAGACGGATGGCCTTCGGCGGTGGCGATAGTGGTCAATATAGTAAATAATACGAGTGTTATGATAGATTTGGTTTTCATGAGTCCCCCTTACATGTTAAATCATAGCACGTAAAGAGTGATTCTGTCGGATAAAAATGTGAAAAAGCTGTATATTGGGGTGAAAAAGCCTTGGAGGATCCTGTGAAAAAAATAATGCTCTTGTGTGGTCTATTGGTTACGTTCTTTGCTTGTTCCAGCCCTGATGCGGTGGAAGGTTCAACCGAAGGGCTTTATGTTGAATTGAGCTTTAACGATAGTACTTATGCCAAAGGCGTTTATATCTGGGTTGAAGACAGTAACGGAGACTACATTGATACAATTAGACAGTATGGTGGAGTGGGAGGTTCTAGCTATACCTCATCAAGATTTTACGACGATGACTGTAATGATTGGCAAAATGCTGCAGGGGAAACGTCAGATTTAGTAACGGATGGAGTTTCTGGGGCTACTGTGTGGACTTCTCTAACTAGTGAAACATGGGATATGACTGATTCTGACGGGAATTCTATTGCTGCTGGAGACTATCAGTTGCAGGTGGAAGTTACCTATCATGATAACAACACTGATACAGCAGATAGGGCTTATAATACATCGGTAAGTTTGGGAAGTATCTCGATTTATGAGGAAGAATTGACGATTGAAGATAGTTCCGGCTCAATTAGTAGTGCTTCTTTTACTTATGTTCCGGGGGATTGAAGTGGGTTTCACCACGGATGGCGCGGATTTTACGGATGGGTATTTTGGAGTTTTTCACCACGGATGGCGCGGATTAGGCGGATGGGTATTTTGGGGAGTTTCACCACTGATAGCGCGGATTTCGCTGATATTTGGAGCTTGAGGGGTGAATACCATTCTTTCTATAGTGGCCTTCGGGTATGTGCCGAAATTTACGAGAAAGCCTAAGGAGCAGCCGGAGGCTTTGAGATAGTTTAAGAGTTGGGCTTGGTCGGCTGTGGTGGTTCGTTTTTGGGATTTTATTTCTACGACGATTTTTCCGTAGCAGAGAAAGTCGACTCGGAAGTATTTATCCAGGGTGTAATCTTTGTATTTAATGTTTAGTTCGAGTTGTGGGAAGAAGGGGATTTCGCGTAATGTGAATTCTTTCTCGAGGGCTTCCTGGTATACGGACTCCAGAAAACCGTGGCCTAAGTGGTTATGTACGTCGTAGATAGCGCCGCGGATGGCGTAGGATTCGTTTTTGTAGAGAAGATTTTCCATGGGTACCTCCGAGTATTAAGAGGGGGATTTTTTACGGATTGGGGATGATTTTTTTGGGGGCAGGGGATTTCACCACGGATGACGCGGATTTCGCTGATGTTTGTTGGGCTTGAAGTGTGAATATCTTTTTTTTGATTAATTCTGAAATAAATTCGCCTCATTAGCTTATAGAGGAGAAAGATCTCATATTAGACTATTAACGCTTGACGATAATAGTCTGATGGGATTAAAATCATATGATTAGTTCTTTTAAGGATAAAGAAACGAATAAGATATGGAATGAAGAATATTCAAAACGTTTCCCTAATGATATTCAGCGTATTGGATTAAGGAAGTTGATTCTAATTCATCGTGCCAGCAATATTAAGGAGTTCAAAATGGAAAAAATACCTTTAATAACACCGGGTGAAATTTTAGTCGAAGAATTCCTTGGACCTTTGAATATTACCCCCTATCGATTGGCAAAAGATACGAATGTCCCCCCTACACGTATTTCACAGATAATCAAAGGACATAGAAAAATAACGGCCGATACGGCCCTTAGATTGGCCGCCTACTTTGGTAATTCCGCCGATTTTTGGCTGGGCATACAGTCTGAATACGATTTAAGAAAAGAGCGACTAAAATTAGCCAAAGAACTCCAAAAGATTCCCCATATCAGAGCCTCTTAAGGACGACACCTAAAGATACTCACCTTCAAAGCTCTCAAATACGGCAAACTTTTCCAGACCGAACAGGTCACCCATAATGACGGTTCCTTCTCTTTCCAGCCAGGCGTGGGCTTCCATGGGCAGGGAGGGGTGGCGGCGACGGGCCCCTATTTTTAAGGTGACTTCCCAGCCGCAGCGGCGGAGGACGATGAAACCGGCCAGGGCTCTAGGGAGGCATTTGAAGATGCGGGGAAAGGCTATGCCGGTGGAGTTGATCATCCAGGAGAGGCGGTCCGGATTCAGACAGGTGACGGAGGCCACAACGGGGGACTGCTTGCGCACCCAGGCGAGGACTTTGGGGAAGGAGGTGAAAACCATGCGCAGGCGAACATTTACCAGGAGCCGCAAGGCCCGGCGGTAGATTTTTTTCTCTTCCCGGCTCATGGCCCTAACGGTGCGAAAACGCTTAAGATACTTTTTCAAGGACACCCTTTTTCATCATGGTTTTAATGAGGCCTTCCAGGTCTTTTTGGCATTGATCGGCCTCGACCTCGAATTCAGCCTGAATGGCTTCTATCATCTGTCCCAGAGTAAGGGGGCCTTCCTCCAGCTTTTTCCATATGACGCTTCCCGTTTCGTTAAGGGAGAAGTACTTTCCCTTGGCCACATGCATGAGAACCGATTCGCCGTCCATTTCTGTGGAGATGACATCAGATGCCGCTTTGTATGTTTCGCTTAGTTCCATAGGAAAATCATATATACTAATACACTGTTAATCAAGTTCTTGTTTACAATTTTAAAACCTTAAACTACACTTATAGTATGGGATATTACTGGGGCCGACTGGGCCGGGAAGAAAGACTTATTTTGGCTCTGCTGAATGAAGACTATATTGAAGCAGAAAGCCTTCTGGCTAACTTGGAGCTTATCTCTTTTCCTGTCGTTTTTGACTTGGGAGGATATCACCGGATTCTCCCCCTCATCCTTAAGAGGCTTTTGGACCACTTCACTCCCCTTCTTTCTGAAGATTTTCTTCATGTGGCCCGTTTTCTGATTCTTCAGCAGATGACAGCCAATAAACTACACCGACAGGAATTGTTAAATACCTCAAAACTCCTCACCGAGGCAGGATTTGAGGTTATGCTTATGAAGGGAATTTCCTATGACCCGGAAGAGACCTATCCCCGGACCTATGGAGATGTGGATCTCCTGGTTGAAGAAAACAAGATTCGGGAGATTGTAGCTTGCCTGGAAGAGGCAGGCTATGAATACCAGGGGAGCTTTATCCTGTCACGGGAAGAAAAAAAGGACATAGAAGGCCAGCTTCACTGGAACAATCAGTATCAGTTTAAATGTCCCAAATCGACCCAGGTGATAGAAGTGCATATCAATCTTTTTGAGCGGGACCGGATTCGTCTGGAGAACCTCAAGGCCCTTCTGGACCGGCCGGAACTTTTTAAGGAAAAGCGCAGCTGGAACGAGGAACTTTCTTGCTATCTGCCGGGAACGGAGGCGACACTTATGCTTCTGTGCTTGCAATGTTCCCTTAAACGGGCCCTTTACAATAACACATTCCTTCTGCGCCATATGGCCGATGCTGCGATTCTTCTGGAACGGGGCGTTGACGGAGATGGGTTCCTGCGCCTCTGCCGGGAGGGGGAAGTCTGCTACCACGCTTGTTTCTCCCTTAGGCTCTACGGAAATATTAGCGGCAGGGCTTTGCCAGAATGGATGGAAAAGCTGGAAAAGGAATTAACCCTTCATGAACGCTTCCTTATGAAGAAGCATCTAAAATGTTTAAAGAACCTGCGAAACAGCCGGGTTTTACGACGTTGGCAGTATAACCATTTGGCCCCTTTTATTATTGGGGGAACCTTGCGGCAGCGGCTTAAATGGCTATGGCATAACTATGTTCCCACCAGGGTTCAGCAAGAAAACCGCTATTATAAATTCGGTTTTAGGAAAGAGTCGCCCCTTATTTTTCTGACTTATTTTTTGAACCCCTTTCAGACGGCCTGGCGTTGTTTTAAGAAGGTTTTTGGGATTAAGCGTCCTGAATAATAAAATCGACCAGTGCGGGTAATTTATCATAGCCTCGGGGAATGTGAAGTCTCTTAATCTCGATACCTTTTACTATCTCTCCCAGACGATTCAGTCTTTCCCGGCTTCTGTCGCCTGAATCTAACAACTCTGCGGCAAAGCTATGACGGATAAGGGCAAAAAGGGCTTCCGTTGATTTAACGGGAGAGCTGTAGGGTTCTCCGGTCTCGCTTTTATCCAAAAGATAAAGTGTTTTTAAAGGAAGTTCGCCGTTGTAAAAGCTTCCCATGCTCTCCCCTATGGGAATACGCCGTTTTTCAAATAGGGGATGTATTTTATCATAATCTTGCGCCCTTTGATTAAAGAGTTCCAACTGATCGGGGAGAAGCTTCATTTGGGGGAATCCGGGAGAGGCAAACACATCCTTATGGCGAATATTTACAGGGAGGATATCGTCTGTAATGAGGGAATATCCCGCAGCAAGCAAAGCAGCGGCGGTGGTTGTTTTTCCCCCGGTCGATTCGGCCATAAAGGCCACAGCTCCTTCACGAACCTTAAGGGAAGAGGCATGGAGCATCAAAGTCCCCCGTCTTTCCAGCCAATAGGCAAGTACATGACCAATAAAACAGATTTCCAGAAGAAATTGGTCCTGATTCATCAGCATATACCCTTTTATCCAGTCGTCGCCGCACTCGAAGGCGGCGATATTTTCAAAAATAATAGTATCGTGGGTTTGAGAACGATAGAGGGATATGTCACCTTCATTGTGCCCCCCCTGTCTCAAGACCTTTCCTTGGAGAAGATAATTCTTACAGTAACCTCCTCCTGTGAATTGGAGTTGGGGAGGCTGGTCTGAGGGAAGCAAGTTATAGCTAAAGGGATAGGAGGTTTTAAAACTAATACCATAGATTTGATAAAGGGAATCCATAAATCAGTCCTTATGCCTTTTGGGGTCCTGCGGTTCTGTGCTAGTACTATGGCGGGTATTGAGGCATTGCTCCGGGGGCAGAAGGTCAAAGCCCGGTTCCATGAGGGCCGTTTTATCATTAAAGAAGGAGTTCTCCGGCTCACTCCACTCAAAGGCGAAGTATTCGGTCATTCCCACCCACAGGGGTGTGCCTCTTTTTTTGCTGCGCTCTTTCCAAGGCTCGTAATCCTCTTTAAGAAGAAGGGGGGCCAGATCGTCCAGCTCATCACCGGCAAAGCAGCTAAAGTCCAGTTCCTTGTGCCGGCTCATTTCACAAACCCCTTTTGGGGCCAGGAGAACGGCCAGTATGGATTCTGCCCCCTTCTTGTTCATGTATTCTGAGGAGCGCAGACCGGAAATAAGGCAGTCATCCACATAGACAACAGGTCTTTTTAGATCAGACGAAGGGGGATGCAAGGCCGATTTGGGAAGCCCCAGACAGTAGGAGAGCATCCCCATTACTATATGGCCGCCCCGGGGAATAGGACTGTAGAAAAATTGATCTAACTCTTCCTTGCCAAACTCCCTTTTTAATTTTGCGGCCAGTTTCTCGGTAAGCCCTTCGGCCTCCTTATAGCTTATAAAGCGGCTTTGTTTATCGGCCCAGGCAAGCTGCCTGCTCAGATTAGTGAGGAGCTCTTCTTCCTTCGCTTGAGTAAGGGCATAAAGAGTTGAAGTACCTTCTTCGGACTCACGGACTATGAACTTCATGGAAGCCAGGCGAGGGTCCAGGGAAAGGGCCCGGGAAATATAAAAAAGAGCCTCCCCTCCTTTACTGCATCTGGTTAAGGAGAGAAGGCCGCTCTTGTCTGATAAATCTATAAGTTTGTTTAACGTCAATGACTATGGATTATTATCTTCTGGAACCGTGATGATAATCATTGTTATTAGGATAACAATTTCCAGTTGAGCTGTAAGAGCCACTCAACACATTTTTGAGATTACCACCACCCCGGGTAATATCCATAATATCACCCCACGACTTCATTTCCGGCTTTGGGTATACCTTCTTCATTATGATCTCCCTATAAAGAATATGGACCTAATTATAATACCGCTTCATCCATATATCAAGTTACATACACATAACAACACACAATCTTCATAATAACTTATTGGTAATTAGCTGCCTGAGTGGTAAAAAGGGTGTAATAGGTCCCTTTGAGAGCCATAAGTTCCTCATGAGTCCCCTCTTCGGCAATATTTCCTTTGTCCATCACACAAATGCGATCGGCCATTCTAACGGTGGCCATTCTATGGCTCACAATGAGGGCCGTTTTATGGTGAAGGATCTTTTTAAACTGATTGAAGATCTCGAATTCTGCCATAGGATCGAGGGAGCTGGTGGGTTCATCAAGAATGACGATGGGGGCATCCTTATAAAAAGCACGGGCCACGGCAATTCTCTGCCACTGCCCACCGGAAAGTTCCTGCCCCCGGGTAAAGAAGACACCCAATAGGGTATCGTACCCTTGGGGGAGTTTTTCTATCATCTCGTGGATTCCCGCCTTACGGGCGGCTTCTTCTATTCGGCCTTGATCGGGCTCCCGGCTCATATCGCCATAGGAGATATTCTGGGCCACCGTTAAGTTGTACTCCATAAAGTCCTGGAAAATGGCTCCTACATTGTCAATAAGATCTCCCGGAGCCAAATCCCTTAGGTCTATCCCATCCAGACTTACCGCCCCTTCGCTAACGTCATAGAGGCGGCAGAGAAGCTTAATAAGGGTCGTTTTCCCACTCCCGTTTTCCCCTACCAGGGCAACAACTTCTCCCGGCTTGAGGGTTATATTCAAATCATTCAGAATGGGCTTTTCCGTTCTGGGATAGGTAAAGGAGACATTTTTAAAGGCAATTTCTCCCTTTACCGGTTTTTTCAAGGATATGGGATTATCCGGCGCCGTAAGGGTGGATTCATAGTCCAGGAATTCGTAAAGGTTCCCCAGATACAGATTTTGACTGTAGAGGGAGGCGACTCCCCCCAGAAAAGTCCTGAGAAAGCCCTGCCCTCGCTGGAAGGCCTGATAGAACATAACAAAGGCTCCGACCGTAACGGTTCCCCCCATAACATCCCGTGCTACCCAAAGATAGGCGGCAAAGACAAGGAAAATCATAAAGGTACTGGAGAGGGAGGAAACAAGGGTATTCTTTTTATCCAGACGGTGACGAATCTCTCTAAGTTCGGTTCTTAAGATAGTAAATTGCTCCAAAAGCTCCCGGGAAAGGTTAAAAAGACGCACTTCCTTGGCACTATCCCGTTCCAGCATGAGGAATTGGAGGTAAGCGGCTCGTCTCTCCCGTTCGGTCACTTCCCTATCTTTCTGATACTCCTTTTTGGAGAAGAAAAGACGAGTAATCAGCCCGGGCAAGGCGGAAAGAAAAAGGATTCCCACAATGAGGGGGTGAAAGTTAAAAATAAGTACGATAACTCCCGCCAGAGAAACGCCATTCTGAATTAAGGATCCAATGGTACTGACAATTTGGCCGGGACGGGAATGGGCCTCTTCGTAGGCCCTTTCTATTTTATCCAGGCTTTTAGGATCTTCAAAGAAGGGATACTCCATGGAACCGGCCTTTTCCATAAAGACACCGTTCATATAGTCGGACATGTACCTCCCCTGCTCCCGGCCTCCCCAACCGGCCAGGTGGCCAATAATGGTACTGAGAAGGGTTACTATACCCGTAAGAAGTATGACGAAGAGGAGGCGGGAGGCCTCGCTGTTACCGGTGGCGGCGGCGGAGACTTCGTCTACCATCATCTTTAAAAGAAGCAAAGAGAGGATGGGGAAGATTCCCTGAAGGATTTGGAAGACAATATTAAATACCATCCAGAAGGGAGATCCCTGCCAAACAAAGCCGACGGCCCGGGAGATTTGTGAAGAAAATTTCTTAATGTTCATAACTCGCCGAATCGCACCGTATTTTATCGATGAGGTCTACCGAATCCTGGAGCTTATCCATATCGTAAGGCCTTGTGAGACGGTAGATTTGTGTTTTTTTAACAAATTCGCTGCATTCCCTAAATTGGCGGTCTGTACCAAGGATGGGGAGCAGCTCCTGTTTAAACAGGGCGCCGTACCAGTGGCCCAGCATTTCCTGTAGGGCTTCGGTTTCGCTTAAACGTTGGGCCCGGGGCTCAGTGAGTCTCTCGTCATAGGAGAGAATAAAAACAGGGCCCAGGGGGAGGGACTCCTCAATAAAGTTATCTTCCATCTTGCGAAACCGTTTTTCCAACTCCCCTTTCTTACCAATCATGGGAAGGTCCTCTCCCTTTTCAACCAGAGCGGCTGCGGAGGTGAGCCAAAGTTTCATACCGGGGAAGCCGGACTGAACCATGTAAGGGGTTGTGTCTTTGTTAAGGACTAAAAGATCGTCACAAACCAGGGAGTAGCCGCTGTTACAAAGGGCCGTGGCGGTGGTGGATTTTCCGTCCCCTCCCCGGCCTAAAATAGCCACAGCGCCCCTGCCGTCTCTTTTGGCGACAACGGCACTATGAAAGAGATGGTGTTCTTTTCGCTGAATGAGAATAACGCCCATACAGGGGCCTAACAGTATATTTTGAACAATACCCGGGCGATGGTGGCGCTTATTTGTCATAACAGTGATGCGTCTGCCCTCTTCGACAAGGAAGTAGCCTATTCCCCTCCAGTACATAAGTACACCATTGGGGTGGGCTATGATTTTTCTTTTATTTAAAAAAAACGGTTTCCGGGGAACAGAGATATTGCCCCGGAGAATAGTAATTTGGGCAGTCGACTCAGAGGGACGGTCAAGGAAAGCCTCTATGTCTATCTCCGAATCTATATTAAGGCCGTAAGCTCTTTTGTGAAACATACTTTAATTTTCACATAAATGAGCCCGAATGGCCAGCCCTTTTTTACTCTAGGAAGAAGTCCAGTCGCTATTACAACCCTGGCCAATGTTGGTCAGTTTAAACTTTCTTCCCGGTTTCTTTTGACTTCCAAATGAAGTGGGTCTTCCCGGATTAGAAGGAGTAGGCTCAGGCACACCCCACTGGGTCAGCTTAACAACGTCCCCCCATTCCTGCATAGCAGGTGCTACATAACTCTTTTTCATAACTATGATCCTCTCTCATATATGATATTGTTATTAAATACATTTTAGTGAAAAACCTAACAGCTTGGGCTTCTCTTACATACATGCTACAAATATAGCACACATTATCTTCATATTCCAGATATTGGGTGTGTTTTTTTGGGAGAATGTTGTATAATTCACATAAAGCACCCTGTATAGATTGGTTACAAGATGGACCCATAGGTAGAGTTGTGCTATTATAATTGAGTAAGGACTCATTAACTTCGAACTAGGATAGATTTCTAAAAATGGATAATAATTACTACAAAGAAATGGAAGGGGCGATAGCTATTATAGGTATGTCCGGCGCCTTTTCTGAAGCCGAAGATATTAACTCTTTCTGGAAGAATATAAAAGAAGGGAAAGAGTGTATAAGGGATCTATCCGATGTAGAACTTGATGAAGCGGGGATTTCTTCTGACCTCTATAATAGTCCAAATTATGTAAAAAGGTCGGCCAGTCTCAAAGAAGCTAAGATGTTTGACCCTGCCTTCTTTGGTTACACTCCTTCCGATGCCAATGTAATGGATCCTCAGCATAGACTATTTCTGGAACATTCCTGGAAGTGTATGGAGGATGGCTGTTATGACCCGGAAGAGTATGACGGACTAATAGGGGTATACGCAGGCTGCTCCCAGAATGACTACCTTATCAAAAATCTGGTAAATAGCAATACGAGAATAGATAGCCTCGAAGCTTTCCAGCTCATGTTAGGTAATGATAAGGATTACCTCTCTACAAGGGTATCATATAAGCTGAATTTAAAAGGTCCCAGTATGACTATTCAGACAGCTTGCTCCACCTCTGCAACCGCAATACAGCAGGCTTGTCTTTCTCTAATTAATTATCAATGTGATATGGCCCTGGCCGGAGGTTCTTCCGTTAATGTTCCTCATGACGGTGGGTACGAATATAAGGATGGTCTAATTTTCTCTCCCGATGGCCATTGCAGAAGCTTTGATGAGAAAGCCAATGGTACTGTTTTTGGTGATGGCGTAGGAGTTATTCTTTTAAAAAGACTTGAAGATGCTTTGGAAGACAAGGACCATATCTATGCCCTTATTCGCGGAGCGGCGATTAATAATGACGGTTCTGAAAAAGTTAGTTATACCGCTCCCAGCGTTAAAGCTCAGGCCGAGGTAATAGCTACAGCCATAGCCTTGGCCGAAGTACCTACGGAAAGCATTGGTTATATAGAAGCCCATGGTACGGGAACCTTACTGGGAGACCCTATTGAGGTGGCAGCCTTAACTGATGCCTTTCGTATGAATACTAAAGGAAAAGACTTTTGCGTTTTAGGTTCGGTTAAACCTAATATTGGCCATTTGGATGCAGCTGCCGGTGTGGCAAGCATTATTAAAACGGTAAAAATTCTTCAGGAAGGAATCTATCCTCCTCAGGTTAACTTTAGCTCTCCCAATCCGGCTTTGGAATTGGAAACTAGTCCCTTCAAAATTAACAAGGACTTAAAAAAATGGGAACGTGGAGCCGAGCCTAGAAGAGCCGGGGTTAGCTCACTGGGTGTTGGAGGAACTAATGTTCACATAGTTTTGGAAGAGTACATTCCTCCCGTACAATCCATATCAGAAAATAATGAAGTCAATATTCTCCCCCTTTCTGCAAAATCTCCAGAGTCTCTTAAACAAATGAAGGCCAACTTGGTTTCCTACCTTAAGGATAATAGTAACAAACTTTCTGATGCCTCCTACACACTTCTCAATTATAGGAGACACTTCCCCTATAGGGATACTCTTATCTCAATTACTGGGGATCAGGATGAACTGAATTCGTTTATTAATACACCACCTGCCACAACTCAAGCCACAACGGCTCCTGTTGTTTTTCTTTTCTCCGGTCAAGGCAGCCAATACCCCAATATGGGACGTCAGCTCTATGAGGAGATTCCTTTTATTAGGGAAATTATGGACAGATGTTTTAGTTACCTTAAGGAAGAGGAAAATCTCGCTTTAAAAGAGATAATGTACCCACCCCAAGGAGATGAAGCAAAAAGCCAGAAACTCCTTCAGGAAACAAGCAACACCCAACCGGCTCTTTTTATTCTTGAATATGCCCTTTCCAAATATCTACAGGAATTTGATATTAAACCCGATTACCTGATTGGACATAGTCTGGGGGAATATACGGCAGCTTGTCTTGCCGGATTTTTTACTCTTGAAGAAGCTCTATTAGTCGTTGCGGAACGTGGAAAAATAATGCAATCCGCCCCCAAGGGCTCCATGCTCTCTGTCGCTCTTGGAGAAGAAGATCTTAAGAGTTACCTTGAAGGAAAAGAGGAATTACAAATCGCTGTCATTAATTCTCCCGGCCGTTGTGTTGTATCCGGGACTTACAATGCCATTGAAAAACTAAAAAATAGTCTTGATGAAAAAGACATCCCCCATTCCCTCCTAAAAACGTCTCATGCCTATCACTCATTTATGATGGATAGCGTATTAGATGATTTTAGAGAAGTAGTAGAAAAAGTCAATTTTAAAGCCCCTTCCCTTCCTCTCTTATCCAATACGACGGGGGATTTTCTTAAAACCGAAGATATAAATCAGAGAGACTATTGGGTAAACCAGATTAAATCTACCGTACGCTTTAGCAACTGTATATCTTCTGTTTTGGCACAATCCAAATCAGCCAGATTTATTGAAATAGGCCCTGGTAATACTCTTTGTAGTCTGGCAAAAATGAATCCAGAAATTACAAACGATAATGTGATTCTTCCTATGATAAAAGGGCCAAAGCAGCAAGCACAGGATAAAAGATTTTTATTTAATAATCTTAGTAAACTATGGAATAGTGGGTATGATGTTAATTGGGGACCTATTACAGGTAAAAAGGAGTACCATAAGATTTCCTTACCGACCTATGCTTTTAACCATAAGGAATATTGGATAACACAAACCTTACCAAAAAACACAAATAAAATTGAACAAAACAATAGTCTTAATGAGCATTACACTTCCCCTAATAGCTTTCATAAATCTCCTAAAGATAAATTAAAAGAGATTTGGCAGCAAACGTTTGGCATAAGCGAGATAAAGGATGAAAGTGATTTTTTTGAATTGGGTGGGGACTCAATTCTTGCCGTTCGTCTTTGTGACACTCTTAATAAAACTTTTAATAAATCTATTTCTTTGGGAAAACTGTTTGCCGCAAAAACATTTTTTGAACAATTACAACTCATTGAAGATTCTGTTTCTGATTCAGAATCGGCTACTCTCATTAGATTATCAAAAAAACAAAATGAATCTGTTCCCACCCTTTTCTGTATTCTTGGTATTAATATCTACCAACACCTAGCTGACGCTTTAGATAATACATACAATGTTTATGGCGTGTTTCTTCCGCAGGAACAGGAATTACTAATGAACCAGAAAGAACTGCCTTCATTACAGGAAATGGCTACTATGTATAGAAATATGGTAAAAAAAACTCAACCTAACGGACCATATTATATTGCAGGATTATCATTTGGTGGCATTTTAGCTTATGAGTTAGCTCGACAATTATATAACGAGGGAGAGGAAATAAAACTCCTTTCTATTTTTGACAGCAAGCTTCCCAAAGAGATTACAAAGTTTAAAAGAATTACACTGCACTTAAGGACACTTAGGTTAGGTAATATAAGCCTTTCCATAAGAAAAGTTAAAAGACGACTCATCAGCACTCTTTCGAAAATGATAGGTGTATCAATGGCTCCCAAGCTTGAAAAGACAGCCGATGAGGATTTAATAGACATGAGACAAGCAATATATATGAAAGTAGCCAAGAAATATACGATTAATATGCCATCATTTGATGGCCCTGCTACAGTGTTCAGAGCCCTGGACTCAGACCCTTTTGAAAAGTTGCTGTACAACGATGACTTGGGATGGAAAGAGTATGTCCATGGTAATTTGTCCTTACACAATATCCATGGAGACCACCTTTCCATCCTTCATGAAGAAAACGTAGAAGAGATTGCCTCTGTCCTACGGCAAGAATTAGCCCGCTAAACGGCCCTCTATATAACTAATCATCTTATCCACGGAACCGAAGTTATCACGGATCATATCTTCCGTTTCCACTTCGAAGCCGTGGGATTTTTTCATATAGGCGGCGATTTCTACCAATCCAAAGGAGTCAATGATTCCTTCGTCTATAAGGGATTTATCCATGGGGATTTCTTCAATCTCTACCATGAAGTTTTCTGCAATGAATTCTAATAAACCTTTTTTAATTTCCATGTTGGATAAAGCTCCTGAGTTTTGTCTTATCTTACTATTTTAGCTTAATTCTCAAGAATTTCCACCCGTTTGAGGGAATCATCCAGTTTATTTTGTCTGGGATTGTTCATGGCGTGGCTAATCATTTGGGTGGAGAGCATGAAGGTGATAAGCATATTATCCCTATAACCTATCTGCTTGGGCATGCGACGGGAGAATTTGTTAACGAGTCGATTCACGTACTTTTTATCAAAGACACCGGCCTTGTCTATGGCTTCATCACAGAGGAAACGGGAAGCCTCTTCTGTGAGTTTTCCATCCTTAAAGAAAGACTTAAGGTCAGGGGCTTGATAGGGCTGTTTGGGCCTATCGATAATGGAGCCTGGTATAACATCCCTAAAGGCATCGCGGAGAATATGTTTTTGAGAAAAGCTTTTTAGTTTGTAGTCATCCGGGTAGGAGAAGCCCTTTTCGACCAGTCTATGGTCCAGGAAGGGGTATCGGCCTTCCACACTATGGGCCATGGACATACGGTCCCCCTGGGAGGAAAGAAGATAACCGGGTAAAAGGGTTTTCATTTCCAGATATTGGTTTTTCTGGAAAAGGCTCCATTTATCGTAATCCGTTGGGAGTTGGGCTCGCAGGTTCTGGAGAAGCTCTTCCTTTTCATAGGCAACGGCCCTGTCCTTATTCAAATAGTTCATAAGGATTTTATTATTATTGGCCCGGATATTCAGCCCTACCAGATCATTATCTATATCATCCAAAAAGTCTTCATAGTACATCTTCATAAAGCCCATCTGGGTTTTGTCTTTATAATGGGAAAGATGGGGGTAGAGTTGCCCCAAGAGCTCAGTTATATTGTCATTATTGGGATTTTCACGCCACATTTGAAGCATGCGAATCTCTTTAAAGACATCATAACCACAGAGCACTTCGTCGGCCGCTTCACCGGTCAGGACGACTTTAATATTCTCTTCCTGCACTTTTTTACTAAGAAGATACATGGGCACCGGGGCTGTCCGAAACACGGGGCGTTCAAAATGGTAGGCCGCGTCTGCCAGGGTACTGTTTATCATTGTGTAATCGATTTTTAAATCGATATGTTCCGAATTAAGACGGTCTACCATTTCGTTCTGGTAATCCGATTCGTCATAGCCCTTGTCGGTGAAGGAAACGGCAAAGGTTTTAAAACGATCCTTGTTATGTATCTTGGTAAGGTGAGCAATTACGGAAGAGTCCACTCCCCCACTAAGGTAATTCCCCACAGGTACATCACTTCTTAAACGGAGCCTTACAGAATCGCTTAGGAGTTCGATCATTTCCTCTTTGGTTTCTTCATAATTCCCTACCGGTTCATTATAATTCTCACCCAGCTGGTAATAGCTATAACAACGTGTTTCCTCCCCTATTCTATATTCAGAATAGGTTCCTGCCGGTTGGGAGGTGATATTTTCATAAACGGTCCTGTCTCCCAGGGTATTCCAAAGGAGGCCGTGCTCGTAGAGGTTTTTAAAATTAAAGCTTCGTTGATACTCTTTTAGGCTATCGAAGCATTTTAATTCGGAAGCAAAATAGTTGAGGCCCCTATGATTAAGAATGTAAAGGGGGCGTATTCCGTAACGATCACGGGCCACGGTAAGGACTTTTTCCTTTCTATCCCAAATGAGTATGGCAAACTGGCCGTTAAAGGTAGCAAAACATTCGGGGCCATCCTGTTCAAAGGCTTTGAGAACAATTTCCGTATCGCAGGTTGTCTGAAATTGGGTGCCATTCTTTTCCATCTGGGCCCGGAGTTCTATAAAGTTAAAGATTTCCCCATTAAAAGAGATAACATAGCGTCCTGTGGTCATAGGTTGGTGGCCATGTCCCAAGTCCTGGATAGAGAGACGACGGTGTCCTAAGGCAACGATGGGATCTGTATAAAGTCCCCATCCATCCGGTCCTCGGTGAGGAAGCTGGGAGATCATATTTTTGAGGGTTTCCTTCTGGTCGTCTCTATCTCTATAGAATCCCAGGAATCCGGTAATACCGCACATACTATTTTTTCCTCACTTTTTTCATTCTTTGAGCCGCTTGCCGACTTCGGGCCGCTCGTTGGTTGAGCTTAGCCTCTTCCATTTCATTCTCTTCTGCGTTCTCTTCTGCAAAAAGATAGGCAGCCAAGTCTTTGACTGTGGTATGTGAGAAGAGGTCGGTGATAGGGATTTTCCGGTTCATTTTTTGACCGAGCACCCGCTGCATTTGAACGATATGGAGAGAGGAGCCTCCCAATTCGAAAAAATTAGCATCACGGCTAATCTTTTCCAGATTGAGAATCTTTCGCCAGAGAGTGGCAACAACTTCTTCTCCTGCTCCTTCCGGGGAGATATAGGATGCCTCTTCGACCTGGCCGAGGGAATCAGGGGCAGGGAGACTTTTTCTGTCCAGTTTTCCGTTACTGTTCAGCTTAAGCTCTTCCACAAATATAATACGCTTGGGAACCATATGGAGAGGGAGGTGCTGACTAAGGAAGGATATGATATCCTGGGAATCGGTCTCCCCTTTCTTAACGACATAGGCTAAAAGATATTGATCCGCCCCAAAGTCCCCATGGACAATAACGGCAGTAGCTTCCACATGGGGATGATCGTTAAGAATATTTTCTATCTCCCCCAGCTCAATTCTTAGGCCATGAAGCTGAATCTGGCTATCGTTCCTTCCCAAGTAAAGGATTTCCCCTTCCAGATTCCACTGTCCCAAGTCTCCCGTTTTGTACATGCGAGTCCCATCAAAGGGGTTGGGGACGAAACGTTCGGCAGTAAGTTTAGGCTTGTTCAAGTAGCCCCGAGCCAGACCGGTACCGGCCAGATAAATCTCTCCGGTCACTCCGGGAGGAAGGGGATTCAAGGCTTCGTCTAATATATGTATTTGCGTATTGGCGATGGGACGACCGATGGGCACCAAGGGGCAATCGGCAGGACAAGGCCAATAAGTCACATCGATGGATGCTTCGGTCGGACCGTAGAGATTATGAAGCCGGGCTTGAGGTAAGGCTTCGTAAAAATCCCTTACCACAGCCGCCGGGAGAGCTTCTCCGCTGCAGACAACATCTCTTAAAGAGGGGCAATCTCCCTTCTGACAGCTTTTAAGAAATTCCCTGAGCATAGAGGGAACAAAGTGAATCAGGGTTATTTTATGAGACTCTATTGTCTTGATGAGGTAATCATTGTCTTTATGGCCCTCGGGCTCGGCAATTACCAGAGGGACTCCCTTCATAAGGGGCCACCAAAACTCCCAGCCCGATACATCAAAGTTATAGGGCGTCTTTTGAAAAAGCACATCTCCCGGAATCAGTTTGTACTCATCATCCATCCAGAGAATACGGTTAATAAGCCCCCGATGGGTAATCTCAACCCCTTTGGGCCTGCCCGTTGAACCGGAGGTGTAGAGAATGTAAACACGGTCATCCGGATCAATTGTAGGAAGATGATTCTCTGTAAGCTGTTGTGAATAATCAAAGTCGACTAAATCGATGAAATCCAGGGAAGAAGGAAACAGTCCTGAATAATCGGACTTAGATAGAATGATCTGTGTCCCTGAATCTTCCAGTATATAGTCAATATAATCCTTAGGGAGAGAAGGCTCTATGGGGAGATAGGTTCCACCGGCGAGAGTGATGGCGTACATGCCTATTATCATTTCAAAGGAGCGTTCCAGGGAAAGACCTACGATAGTCTCTCGATTAACACCCCTTTCTTTAAGGGTGACGGCCAGGGCGGCGGCTTTTTGGTAGAGCTCCTCGTAACTCATATCCTCGTCCCGGAAACTAAGTGCTTTTTGCCGGGGATTTTCTTGTACTTGCTGTAAGAAGTATTGATGTATTCCACCGGGGAAAAGGTAGTCTTTCTTTGTGGAATTCCACCGGGCGATCTTCTTTTCCGACACCTCATCCATTACGGACAGGGTATCGACCGGATGGGAGGGTTCTTCAAGGCCGTTTAAAAGGATCTTTTGAAAGGCAGCGACAAAGCTTTCCACCCTTTCCTGTGTAAACAGGTCGGTACAATATTCTACGGCCCAGCGGAAATCCTCACCCTCCCTCCAGAAATAGAAGAAGAGGTCCAGCTGTGCCGCATCGGGGGCAATATCCAGGGCTGTACTTTCAACACCATTCAGCTTTAGCCTCATAGGATGTTCAGAGGTAAAGCCCGCCTGAAAAAGGGGATTATATTTCGTATCTCTCCGGGTTTGATTCAGTTTTACAACATCCAAATAGGGAATATACTGGTTCCGGTGCATACCGAGCATCTTCATTCGCACTTGGCGGAGAAGCTGCTCAAAAGTCATATCCTCTGCCATAGTAAGACAAAGAGGAAGAATATTTACAAAACACCCCAAAGTATCTTCAAAACCGGGAGGCCGATTAGAACGGGGTATACCAATATTAAAATCGTCCTGCCCGGAAAAACGATTCAAAAAGACGGCATAAGCGCTAAGAAGTACAAGAAAAGGGTCTGAATTATTACTTTCACAATACTCTTTGAGCCGGACGGTTAACTCCGAAGGCAGGGTACCGTATATCCGATGCCCCCGGGAAGAAGGTATAGGCTGGCGCTCCCTGTCTGCGGGAAGGTCGAGCAAGGATTTTTCCAGGGCTTCCTTTTCCCAGTAGGAAAGCATCTTTTTGTATTTGTCCGACTGGGAGAATTCATTGTACCAAAAGTTGTATTGTTTATATTCTACTGTCGGAGCCAGTTGAGGTTCTTCTCCCAGTAGTAAGTTCTGGTAAACTTTTCCAAACTCATCGGCCCAGATTTCCTTGGAACGAAGGTCAAAATTTATATGATGAAAAAGAAATAGTATATATGCCTCTTTCATATCTTGCCAGACATATACTTTGTAGTATTCCCCTTCCCCTAATTTGAAGGGGGTATTAATTATCGTTTTAGCCTCTTCAAAGGAAAAGTCCTTTTCCTGAAAAATGGGGGGAAAGTATTTTTTATCAAAATGACGGGGGATTAGAATTTCCAAGGTTTTCTGAAAAATATCCCGATCCAACGTTCCAGCCAGCTTGAGAAGCGAAGGCATATTGTAGGCACAATTATCATGGTTTAACTCATAGGCAAGATTAAATTGCTGTTGAATGGGATAATAGATCAACCTACTTTACTCCTTCTACATAAATGGCAACATCACTCCAAAGCTTATCAAAATTAGGGGTACGTCTCATAACAGGAGAAACACTCTGCCCGGGTGATAAACCTATAACCGTATTAAAACCAGCTTCCGATAAAAATCTAGAAACCTTGGAGGCATCCCACCAGTTTACATGGTTTTTTCTATATATACGTTGCTTATCCATTGAACATCTAGCGGTACAATAATCCATAGCTTTTTCAAAAGGAAACTCTTCCATAATTCCATTTAATTCATCATCACTGATTCGATTTTCTGAACCATCCAGATGAACAGTTGAAGCTTGGGCTGCAAAGTGGACTAGAAAGACTTGTTCAAGAGAAGAATGGGTTAAAGGTTCTTTCAAATTAAGATTTTTCATCATAAGGGGATTACTATATAGATCAATCCACGAAAAATAATTCCGATCACCTCTTTTATAGGCTTCATAGTCCAAGCGAAAATTAGGAACTACAACTTTAAGAATGCCCCCAGGCTTAAGAATCCTGTAAATCTCTTTAAAAAGCTTTAAAGCAGCCGCATTGGACATATGCTCAATAGCAAAACGACACTGTACAAGTTCCGCAGAATTTACCTCTAAAGGTAATTCCCCCATATCCAGCGGATCATGGGCTATGTCTTTATCAGGATCAAAACAAGGGAAGATCGCATCCCCTAAATCCACATCAATATTGGTCCAACAGGGATGGGTAAAACCTCCTCCAAAACCAAAGTGTCCCGCAGCGGAAATATTATAGAAAGCTTTGCGCTTAACGCTTTCTTCTCCGTAAGTCTTAATATAAAGAGGGGTATCATTAACAGGCTTGACTGACTTTACAATGTCAAACCCAAGAGAGTTCATTCCTTTTTTTATTAGCTCTTTCATAACAATCCGTTTATGCTTTAGAATTTAAATCAATACCTTTAAGTTTTCTTCGAAATGCAGCAAGAGGCCATAAAACCTTAGTTGTATATAGTTCTAAAAAGGCTTTCTTCCACAATCCCTTTATTTTTATGTGATTCTTATTTAATAACCTTTGCTGCTCTCTAGCATAGACTAATGGTTGCTGCATAGCTGCAAAATGAACAGCAGTAGGTTCTGTTTCACCAAATAATTCATCTACATAAGAGCATTTTTGTTCGAGTATGTTCGATCTAAATGAATTATTTATTGCATGGTTTGGCATACCAATATAGCCAGAGGAATCCACAGGAGCAATATCAAGAATTGACATTGCAATTCCTATAACGTCCTCATCGGCAAAACGGCAGGGATTAGCATAGTCTGTATAATTTGCCATTATTTTTCTGCCCAATTCAAAAACTTCGGTACAGTGAGGTTTTTCAAAATAAGCATGACCGGCACCACTAATATCGGAGAATTTTTCTTTGCTGATTTTATTAAGAACATAATTACGATCTAAACCAAAGGAACTTTTACCCTCAAAGATT
Source organism: Spirochaetales bacterium (assembly GCA_028533045.1). Classification (GTDB taxonomy): domain Bacteria; phylum Spirochaetota; class Spirochaetia; order DSM-2461; family DSM-2461; genus SZUA-368. The sequence goes on from JAQQAP010000037.1 coordinate 337,786, forward strand.
ATTGACCCACCAGCTGCATATCTTTTCTCCCCCCAATCATCTATCATTTTTCTGATGTCTTTATATACCAGCATATCCGCATCTATGAAAAATGTTTTATTAAAAGGAGAATATTCATCTAACAAAATCTTATGGGCAAATCCCTTAATGCCTTTTCGTTCAATTACAACATAATCAAAATACTGACCCACAATATCGGCAATTTGCTGTGTACAAACGATACAGATAGGTATACCGGGACTTACTTCTCTCATAGAACAGGCCATAGCGACAGCCTTTATATAATCGCGCTTTGTGGCTAATGTTAGCACACCAAAGTCTTTATCCATTTTAAAATAATCTCCTAATCTTAACTATATAATCCGGAGACTTCCGGTTCTGGGATATTTTCTATTCTTTTTCCTATTTTTAACCGTTCTCGCTGCCACGCATGTAAAGATGCTCTAAAAGCTTTATCATCATACCTTTTCATAGGACTAAAGAGGGCCTTGAGGTATCCCATGAAAATCCAAAAACCACCAACTATATAGGGTTTTTCAAAAGAACGATATAAGGAAATAGCACAGACGTAAAAAAGGGATGTTCCCATAAAATACTGCCCTCTTCCCCAGCGCATACGACCAGTAACAATTCCCTTATAAGAGGTACCCATCTTTCTTAAATGAATAAATTCCAGATCTTCATGACGGAGACTTCTAGTTCTCCAGCCAAACATACGGGCCCGGTGGAAGGTAATACCATCCCAATGAACTTCACGAACAAAACCACCTATATTTTCAAAGCATTCCCTTTTATAAAAATTAATCATACCGGCAACCATTTCATCGCTATGACGTTCTTCGACAAGCTTTCCATCTTCATACACATAGGGCTTACCGCTAGCTGCTCCTAAATGACTGTCCCTTTCGAAATAACTCAGAAGGGTTTTAAAATAATCAGGTTTAAATTCAATATCCCCATCCATTTTACAAATGTAATCGTAATCTGAACTTTGAATCCTATTATAACCGTAGTAAAAGGCTTCTACAACGCCAGGACCAACAGCCCGTTCGCCTCGATCTTCCTTAGGGATAACACGAATCCAGGAATATTTAGCCGCAGCATTGGCAATAATCTCAGGGGTTCGATCCTTAGATCCATCATCTACAATTACCCATTCAACAGGAAGCAATGTTTGATTTACTAAGGAGTTTATAGTTTTTTCCAGATAATCTTCCTCATCTCGGATGGGAGAAACAATAACAATTTTAGGTTCCTTATTCATACGTATTACCCTCAAATACTTTTATTAATCTATCTATATTCACTGATTTATCAAATTCCTTTTTTATATGCTTATAGCCTTTCACGATCATACTATCACGTAAATCTTTATTTTCCATTAAAGTTTGAATCTTAGCAGCCAGGTCCTGTGAATTACCAGGCTCAGCAAGCAAACCAGTTTCTTCATCCACTATTAATTCAGGAATGCCTGATAGAGATGTGGAAATAACAGGAACATTCTCGACCATGGCTTCCATAAGAACAACAGGAATCCCATCCTGATCTCCATTACTATCTTTGACACAAGCCAGAGTAAAAAGATCAAGTGTATTTAACCAATTCGAAACTTTGTCATGGGATAATGCTCCGGGAAATGTTATAACGTGACTCAGTCCCAATGCTTTTACTTGCTCTTCCAGTTCTACCTTTAATGGCCCATCACCTGCTATCTCTAACTTAATATTACTATTACTTTTATATAATAACGAAAAAGCATCAATTAATACAGTAACACCTTTTTTTTCTACTAACCTTCCTAAGGTTCCTATTTTAAAAATATTCACATCTTGGGTAATTTTATTTTCCTGGGTAGACAATGCATCAACGCCACAACGAACAATGGATATTTTGTTTTCTTTAACTCCCAAACTTTTTATAAAATCTGCATTATAGTTAGAAATTGTAACCGCTTTATATGCCCTATTAACTTTCTCTTTGATGAGCCAGCCCCGTTCAAAAAGATCATTTGCATGAGAAGTAAAAGTAAAGGGAATTCCTGTTAATAATGAGGCATACATGGCTATATCTGTAGGAACATGAGAAAAATGAGTATGAATATGATCTACTTTATTTTTTTTGAAAATCCAAGCCGCATGAGCTGCGATGAGAAAGCGGAACTGAAGTCCCAAACCTATACGGTTAAATGGACCAACTTTAAACGTATCAAAAATAGAAATGAGTCCTGTTTTAATATATTTAAGTGGTGAACAGAAAAATAGAAGAAAAGCTGAAATTATAATTTTAATTTTTGGTTCATTGTAAAGATATAATATATTTTCCAAGGCCGGTTCTTGATAAACATCATTGGCCAATGAATGAGGATAATGAACCGAAACAGGTAAAATAGCGTACCCTTTTTTATTCAGTTCAATGATTTCATTGTAAACAAATGTAGCCGATAATGCTGGGATTTCCGGTGCTAGAAAAACAATTTTTTTTTGCTTATTCAATAATGTGTATCCTTAAAACGTGATGATTAATATTATTTTTTATATAGATTAAAATATAGAACAATTGCAATAAATTAACTACATAATAAATAAAAAAAAACCACATTGCTCACATAAAAATCCCCCCCAGTAATGATACAAGTAAAAAAAATCAATCTTGACTTTCCCGTTTTATCTAAACTACTATATTAGAAATGAAGAGAATAGCTATTTATGCTTGCTATAGTAAAGAAAATAAAGTAGAAGACTACGTAATATATTATCTGAATGAATTAAAGAAGATAGCCGATGTAGTTATCGTCTATGATAATTCACTGGACGAAGATTCTATTGAGCAACTCAGAAATTATACTATCCATGGTATATTTACCAATCACAACATGTATGATTTTGGCTCGTATAAAATAGGTATCGAATGGTTGGTGAATAATGGTTTAATTCAAAAATACGATTCATTAATATTGTGTAACGATTCTGTATTTGGACCTTTTTATCCTTTTGAAAATTATTTTAAGACAATGGAATCTAAAAGAAATGTTGATTTTTGGGGATTCATTAAATATCAATATAATAGAAAATTAGCAGAAAGACTTGATGTTATACACTTTGAACATATTCAAAGTTATTTTATCGTTTTGAATAAATGTATTATATCAGATTTTAATTTTTTCAATTTTTTTAAACTTGTCACAAAAGAGGAAAGCAACAGAGACGTAATTAAAAAATATGAAATTGGTTTATCTCAGTTCTTATATAAACTAGGCTACAAAAGTGATGGTATTTTTGTGACAGATAAGGACTTACTATACTCCAAAAATAAAACATTAAAAAGAATTAAAAAGGGGTTCCCTTTTCTTAAAAAAAAGTTTTTTACAATGTCGCCTAATAACTTCTCTTATTATCAAAATAAATATCAAAAAATCAAAAGGACTATTTCTCCCTATAGCATGGATTTAATTGATATCGTTATTGATCACAAAGAATAATTTTTTTGTTTCTTAGCTCTATGTTATAGGAGACAAGTGCCCCTGCTATCATAATATAAACGGGATTATTCATAGCATTCAAAAGACAATCTATCATAAATACAATTATTATCAAGCTCAAAATAATCACCTCAACAGGTAATTTAATATTTTTACGAACTAATAACCAAGGTCCTATTAGCATTGTTGTGTACAAAGTAAATAATCCAAATAATCCATAAAGATTGTAATAAATCAGCCACATAGCATCAACAATACCTACTCCTCCTTGTAAACCACGCCCCAAACCTCCCCAACCAAAAAGATATTTACCTCTCATATTTCGTGACAACACTTCTTCTTGATATAAACGAAACCACAACGATTGAATTCTTGCGGGACCAAAGATTTTAGATAAATAAGTAGCCATAAAGGTAGAACTAAGAAGCATTGTAATACGAGTAAACATATAAATAAAAAGAATCATTATAATTATTTTTATATATTTGTTTGACTTAGGCCCGCTATAAATATATGCGAATGCTATAACTAAAAACATAAATAAAAAAGCGCCGGAAGATTTTGTATAATAAGTCATTACAATGAGCGTAACAGAGACAATAAAAAGTGGCACTTTTAGTAATTTTTTAATTCTTTTAACTTTCCAAAACCAAAAAGAAACTATTGCACTAAAAGCCATCCATAAGGATAACATTAAACCATGTTGCATAAAAACAATAGGTCTATATCCCCCTTTTCTTATATGCTGCGCCCAATCGTGTGCAAAAAAACCATATAAATTGATAGATAATAGAGGACTTTCCATAACTTCGTATAGACATAAAGGAACGTAAAGAATCCCTCCCCAAATAATAGCATAACAAATATCTGTAAAGTGTTCTTCCTCGGTAAAAAACCTGCGTCCCACATAATAAAAGACCCCCCAACGAAGTCCTTGATTAATGGCTAAATTAAAACCATGATAAAATCCTAATCTATTACTTAATGCAGAAAAAATAGGAACAACAGAACACCATAGAAGTATAGGATAATCATATTTCTCGAGTTTAAATTTATATTTTCTGGCTTTTGGTGATGATACGATTCCCACTAACAAAGCAAAAGAAAGGATTATATTTTTAGTTATGGTAACAACAGGAAGATGATAAAGAGAATTAGGAATATGTGGTAAAAACAATACCCCCCCAACGAGAACAAGCAGGGAAGCTCTTTGGGGAGTATACTTAGAAAAAAAATAGATAGACAAGGGAATCCATCCCCATAACAGAAGAGGTACTAAGGGAGTCATGGCAAACTACAATCCCATAGCATAATATGCAGCCTCACCAGGCAGACCTAAACCAAGAAAAGAACGAAGTAACATAAACACGGAGATTAATAATAAGAAAATAACAGTTACACATAAATCTTGCTTAAGAAACGAGAGACGTTCCCGCACTAAACTAACAAGAATAACGATATACACAGGGATATCATTTAATACGACAGCAATTATGGCCCCAAAAATACCCCAGATACGATAAAACAAAGGGATAAAGATTATCATATAAAGAAATTTAATAAAATTACCTAACGCCAAATATTTAGGCTTTCCAATAGCCAACAAACTCATATCAACAGTAGAGTACAGGACTAAGGGCCATATTCCTATAACTAATAACGGTAGAATCCAAGATGCTGCGTCATACCTATTATCATAAAGAAAGAGAATGAGAAAATCACCAAAACAAGCAAAGACAGACACACAAAGGGCAAGCGGATAAACAATTATCCTTCTTTGTTTTGTCATTTTACTCCTCAATTCGTCCCGTGAAAGATCCGAATATTTTGAGATAAGTGGATAAAGAACTTGTCTACTGATTTTTGCAATAATTTGTTTTGGCAAATCAGAAAGCATCAAAGCAATATTATAAACACCAAAAAATGAGAGGGTAAATATTTTCCCAATTATAAGTCGATCTGCCTGGGAAGCAAAAAAAGTCATCATGGTAGAAAGAAAAATCCATTTACCAAAAGAAAGCAATTCATGGACGGCTTTTTTTTCTAAAATAAATTGATTCTTTACCTCCGACTTAAATAGATGACTCATTACCATTTTTATCAATGAAGTAAATAAAGTACCAAATACCAAGGCCCATACATTGCGTAAAAAATAAGCAAGGGTAATTGTAAGGAGTGCCGTCATCCCCTGCGCTGTAAGCTCTATGAGATTAACTTTACCCTGCTGTAAGTCTTTACTAAACAAAATAAGGGATGTAGAAATAAATCCTTGAATTATTGTATTTAACCCAATTACAGGAAGTATATATAAAATCTGCCTCTGTTCATAAAATACAGATATAGGATAGGATGCTATAAGCAATAATATAAAAAGGATTCCTCCTCTGATAACTTGAAGAGTATAAGCCGTATTTACAAAGTCCGGTTCATGCCCTCTAGGGCTCCTAATTATACCTTGAGCTATCCCAATATCTGAGAAAAGATTAATACCTAATATAACAACATTACAGATAGCCATAATTCCGAAGAATTCAGGCACAAGAAGTCTTGTTAATATAATATTAGATGCTAACCGGATAACTTGAGACATCCCAAAACCAAATATAACAAAAAAAGAAGCTCTCAGAACTTTCTTCTTATTGCTTCCCATAGCCTGATGGTTATTCACTTAAAACCTCATTCATATCTTTTTTAATTATTTTTGCCGGGATTCCAACGGCAAGACTATTGGAAGGAACATCCGTTATAACGACAGCATTTGCTCCAATATGAACATTATCCCCAATGGATATATCACCAAGTATCTTTGCACCAGCTCCTATATCTACATTATTTCCAATTATAGGAGCCTTAGGGTTATTCACATTCTTTAGACCAATGGT
>JAQQAP010000038.1 GCA_028533045.1 Spirochaetales bacterium
ACTGGATATTTTGCCGTATTTGCAACATCCGATGATATCCGTTTTATGGATTTTGAAATTGATGGTAATGAACTTACAGATCCAACCCCAATAAGAGGGATGTATTTAGGAGGGGATAACTGCTTAGCACTTCGTTTGTATGGTCATGATTTAGGGTATTTGGCTGTTCTTGCTGGAAATAACCAAGCTACAGTAGATTGTGAGTGTTATAATATTGTTGGTGGTGATGGAAATATGCCTATTTACGCTAAAGATGCTTTTGGGCTATTTATTGCTGGTTGTAGCCTTGATAATAATTATGGTGGAGAATATAACCTAAGATATCAAGGTGGGACAGAAGGTGTAATATCAAACAATACTTTAGCAAGTTGCGGAGAGAGTAAGGCGCTTCTAACAATCCGAGGGGATGCAGAAGAGGAGGAAGTGTCCGGTAGACATGTTGTCAATGATAACTTTTTTGATGGGGAAAGTTGTTCGAGTATGGCGTTCCATGTAACGATAACACCTCAGAACTATGAAAGAAATGAACCAATTGAAGATGTTATATTTGAACGCAATTATATAAATACAGCAAGCGGTGGAAACCTTCTTTCTATCAATGCAAAGTATATATCTGTCAGGAATAATCTTTTTGACGCAACAAACGGGAGTCAGAAACCTATTCTTTCTGTTGGTTACTCTTCTAATATCGGGGGTCTTCCTTATCCCGGATATATTTATATATATCATAATACTTTTTTTAAAAACACTTCTGACGGGGTGACAGCTGTCACTTTGTATGAACAAGATGGAGCAGCTCATGATTGTGTAGTTAAAAATAATTTTCTCTATGCGCCAAATGCTACGACGAGTGGTGAAGGAAACACTGGGCCTAACCTTTATACAGACTATGGTGAAGATAATATTATTTCAAGTAATACAGAAAATTGGTCGAGTAGTAATACTGAATCAGTTGATGTTTTTGAGCATTTCACAGTACAACCTCCAACAAGCGAGGTAACTGATTGGGAAATTGTAAGCTCTTCTTATGCTAAAGGGGATGGTGAATCTGTACCTGTGTGGTCTGATTTTTTTGGGAATCCTTTATACTCGACTAGTACTAGGGATCTTGGTGCTACAATAATAGGAGATTAACGCATGGCAGAAATTTTAAGATATTATGATCCGGGTGCGACAGGGAATAATGATGGTACAAGTCAAACTGATGCCTATACATCGTTAACTACTGGATTAGCAACAGAGGCAACAGATCTTGTCACTGCCGGGGATTATATAAGGTTTATATGTAGTAATGTCACGGGTGTTGAACCACAGGAAGCTGTACTGATAACTTCCGATTGGACAACTGGTCCAGATAATTATATCTCGATTGAAGCCGATGCTGGTTATGAAGTAGAAGAGTCAGGTTACGATGTCTCTAAGGCTATATTACGATATAATTATTCAGGTGACGTAATTACTACGGCCGTTCCATATGTCTATATAAGCGGTATGCATATATATAAGTCATCTTCATCAAACAGTTATAAAGATTTAGCAGCAGTAAATTTAACATCGGCTGGTGAAGTCAGGTTTAAAAACTGTAGGTTCACAGGTGTATTTTCTGGTACTGCTACAAACAATAACGCTTTGAATTTCTATACTAATACAACGGATACCTACGTATATTTAGACAATTGTATTATTGAGGGTATGGAAAATATAGATGATGCCACAACATATCCTAATTATGTTTTTGCGGGGGGAACCACTACTGATAGCTATATTTATGCCTACAACTGTATTATAGCACAGAATGATCAATTAGATGACGGAAATGCAACTGTTTTCCCTGTGAATTCAACAGTGTTCGACTATAATGCAAATTTCACGAGTACGGCGAATCAAAGTAATTGTGCTTCACCGGACGGAACTGGTACTGACCCTGTAACTATTACAGATTGGTCTGTTATTTATCAAGACTACTCAAATGGTGATTTCACTTTACTCAGTACAGCATCAGCTTTAGATGGTGCTGGGTTAGGTCCAGACTCAGATTCAAATGTTCCAACAGAGGATTTTGATGGAACGACAAGATCAGGAACGACATGTACTATCGGTATAATTGAATATGACTTTGTAACCCAAACTTGGACAATAACATACAATGGTAATGGTAATGATGGGGGAACGGCTCCTACTGATCCATCCAGTCCTTATGATGATGGTTCTATTGTTACGGTTCTAGGAAACACTGGAACACTAGCCTTAACTGGTTCAGTATGGTCAGGTTGGAACACCGCAACAGACGGTAGTGGAACTCACTATGATGAAGCGGATACGTTTGCTATTTCAGCAGATACTATTCTATATGCCGAATGGACCGAATCAACCATTACCGGGACAACTTATGATAATGATTTAGAAGTTTTGCCTTCTTGTCAGGTATCGTTGTTCTCTTATGCTGGAAGTGGTGTTTACGCATACGTTAATACTACAACGAGTGACGCTACGACAGGATCTTTTTCATTTGATGTAAGTGAAGGTGCGGAATATATGGTCGTTGCTTTTAATGCGGACACACCAAATGTATTTGACTGCTCTGATAGTGGGCTTGTTTATGGTGAAACGGCTGATCTTTACCTAAGATCACAAGCGGATAAAACAGTTCCGTCTACGGGTGGAATAATAATCAACTCAGGACTTAACGGAGGTTTTTAAGTGAAAGGTGATGTATTTTCAGGATTAACCGAGTTTTCGGATATAATCTTTATTAGGGATACTTCTGTAACAACTTCTGTTACAGGATTGACGGGGCTTACGTATGATTCTACCGGATTGGTTGGATACTATGTTCGCCCCGGTGAATCAGCTACAGCTATAACATTGGCAACACAGACTGTAACAGGAGCTTATTCTTCCGGTGGGTTTGTGGAAATAGACGCTACAAATATGCCGGGATTTTATAGAATTGACTGGCCTGTAGCTATCTTTGCGACAGGTGTGCGGTCTGCTTTTGCTGTTCTGTCTGGTGCTACAAATATGGAAGCTGTACGTTGTCAGTGGGATATTACTTCTTTTGAGAAGAGTGATGAAACCTCTGATGATCGTCTTGTTAATATCGACGAAGCTTCTGCTCCTTCCGAGATACGGGAAGAAATGGACAGCAACTCTACTCAGTTGGCGGCAATTGTGGAAGATACAGGGACAACCTTGCCCACTACACTTTCCGAGATAGACGCCGTTGTTGACACAATACAGACAACAACTGACAAGCTTGATGATACATTGGTTCTTAACGGAGAAGGTACGGAGTACCAGTTTACAGAAGATGCCCTTGAGAATGGCCCTAGCGGAGGCACAGGCGAAGCCGACTGGACAGACGCCGAGAAACAGCAGATGCGTGATGCTCTTGGTGTGGACGGTGATAAGACTACCGCCACCGGAGGACAGTTGCAGACACTGGATACTGTTGCCGATGGAATAAAAGCGGTCACAGACCTTATCCCTGATGCCGGTGCAATGACATCCATCGCTCAAGAAGCGACTATAGAAGCTCTCAATGATATATCACCGTCAGAAGTGAACTCTGAAATGCTGGATGTTCTCAATGTTGATACATTCGGAGAACCTGGAAGTGGTCAACCGGCCATTACTATTTCTTTGGTTGATAAGATCGGATGGCTTTACAAGTATTTTAGAAATAAGAAAGTCAGCACTTCTACCGGTCTGGACTTGTATGAGGGAACCGGATCAACTGTTGATAACAGCAGAACACATACCGGAAGCGACACAGAAGTTACTGTAGATACCTGGGATGAGTAGTCAAAATGAAATATCGAGCCTGATCAATTTAGGCTCGATATCTAATGTAGCCTATCCCGAGCCGACCTCCGACATAGATCAGGAATTTTTACAAGCTATGGCCGGAGGTTACTACGGTGTTTTCACGGAGGATACTACATTGGATCAAGGATTATTAAGTCTTGTAAACATAGGGTCAATAAGCCCTTTAACTCTCCCCCAACCGACCGATAGTTTCGATCAGGGCGATTTACAGCACCTTGTAGGCGGGTATTCCGATATAGCATGGGTTTATGTTTATCCTGACCAAGAGAAAGTCGTAAGGCACCTATATAAATATGATGGGGAAGGTTATGTCATAGGTGAAGATATGGCAGAAGCCGCCGATTGGGTAAAAGCTGTTAGCGGTGAGCCGGAAAATATTAGGCTTCATCGTTTGGATGTAAAAGTCGTAAACGATGAAGATAATATTTATTTCCGCACTGGTTATAGTGCCACAGGTTCCTACGTTTCTCCTTCTTCTAGTATTGTACGATTGGGAACAACTGTAATATTTCAAGCTGTAATCCCCGATGGCTACACTTTCAAAAGATGGCTCAGAAACGATATTGAAGTATCCACGGAAAATCCGGCCAGCATAAAAATCCTGGCAAATAATACGGTCATATATGCAGAATTGGAGGAATCATGAACACTCTAGTAATAATCTTAGTTGAAACAGGTATTATTTTACTCGGTGGATATGTTGGATATAAAATACTCCAAGCCAAAAACAAGAAAATATCTGACCTTAATTCCGCTCTGGAAAAAGAAAAGCGTGTAAGCAAGGCTTTACAGGACCATATGGACCGCAAGCTGGAAACTGTAGTAGAATTAGAACCTATCAAAGAACAAGTCCGGGAGGCTACAAGTGAAAAGGAAGTTTTGGAAGCTATTGCCAGTATTGTTGCTATTAACAATAGCATCGTGCAAGACGACTGAATACCAAAGAAGTGATTTCCCTGATTTTCCCCAAAGGAAAGAAATATCTCCTCCTGAATCTATAGAAGATTTAGGGTTAATCATCTCTTATTATGAACAACTGCTACAGGAATGGGAGTCATGGGGAGTTACTTTCTGTGATGTTATGGAATACCATATACCGGAAGAGTGGGAACGTTACATTAAGGAAGCAAAATGAAAATTATCAAGTATCGCATAGAACCGTTAATTGAATCAGTCTATTTAGAAGCGTCCGGGAAAAGAAATATTCCCTTAAAGGATTATTTGCGCCTTAAAAAGTCTATAAAAGGTGTAGACTCTACTCGTTGGGCTTTTGTGGAGTATAACGACACGGAAAGACTTTGTGCGATACAGGGTGATATATTTTTAACCGGGCCGCTTTCTATGAGAAAAGCCAAAACCGAAAAAGACCTTGAATACTGGAAAAAGAAACTTATTGATGTTTTAAAAATGGAAAAGTCTTTAGGTGATATTCTTTTTCCCGGTGGAGTACCGGAAAAAGCAGAAGGGTTATTGCAGAAAGCTAAGAATTTCCCCATCGGAACAAAAAGAACCTGGTCAGGAAAAGAATATAAGAAGGTAGCCGGAGGACCGAAAGGTAAGGGTAAATGGGTAAGAACTTATTCCGAAACAGAATCCCGTGGAGCAAAACAGGCAATCAGAAATGTTCAGAAAAAAATACTGGCCGCAGAATCTATGGAAGAATTGGTAGAGATAGTCCAGCAAAATTCATCCAGGTTTCAAGATGATAAAGGCAATATGCTTCCTATTGTGAAAGAGTTCCTTTCTGTGGCAAGGGGTACAATGGCCGGGAAGAAGGAAGCGAAAGACGAAAAATCTAAATACTTAAAGAACTCAATTTCAGAAGTGGCTAAAAACATGAACATGTCATATGAAGAAGTCGAAAAGATATACGATAACTTTAAGAAAGAGAACCCCAAAAAGAAAATTAACTTTGATACGTTATATAATGAGATTGCCAGAGTCAAAAAAGAAGAGGGCGATAAAATTAAGGGTGAACTTGATGAAAAGAAAACCCGTGGGAAAGACAAGAAAAAACGAAAGCAACGAGCCAGTGACGGCTCTTTTGATATGTCCGAAGAGGAAGCGGAAGAGCTAGTATCCGATCTTGAAAATAAACATAGCGGAATAGAGTTTAACTTTTCCGGTGAAGATAGTGATATTACATTCTACGCCCAGGTTGAAAAAGAAGATATTACAGAGAATATCATGATTGATCCTTATGATACTCTTGAAAAAGATGCAAAAGAACTCAAAGAAGAATACCAAGAAGGGCCGAAAATATCCGATGAAAAGCCTGAACCTGTTGATACTGACTATGAGAAACAGGAAGAGAAAATAGAAAAGAAAAATGACGTTCCTGACAATAAACCTCCTGCGGTTGAGGAAGAAGCACAAGAAATAATTGAGTCCGTCACTCCCGAAAACAGACAAAAGAAAACTCTTGAATTGGGAGGAACGAAAGAAGAACAGATAACCGTAGAAGAGTTATTAGGCATTGAAAAGGTAGACAAGACGAAGCCGTATCCTTTCGTTGGCAATCGGGAAATCCATGTAGGCGGTGAAACCTATAGAGATAAATTAAACGCTATGGATTATACCGGTATGGACCATAGAGAAGTCCTGTTAATGAAATATAAAGATATCAGTGCCGCCGGTGAAGATTGGAAATCCATAAAACCGGATTATATACCTGAGATTGATATGAAAATGTTTTCCTATCAGAAGAACACTCTTATCTTTGAAAAGCTGGATGACGGAAGATATATAGTCCCGTTAGATCAAAGGTATTTACCGCATGGCACGACCAGACGACTTAGGCAAAATGGCGAAGTCGTTGATTATACCGCTGATAATATTAAGAAAGAATACGCCGTATTAACCATGGATCAAGTTGCCGCAACTCAAGACTTTTATCGCAAAGTAGCAAAAGCAGAGCTAGACCGAGAACACGAAGAGCGGGTAAGAAATGCAAAAGAAAGAGGGTATACTGGCCGGGTCAAAAAAGAGCGACTAAAGGTTATGTCAACAAATAGAATGGCCTATGACCAAGTATACATGATACGAGAATCCAGGAATATTAAAACTGGATATGTGTCTGAATCAAAGGTTTGGGAGGCTTATGGAGAACTACAGGCCGAACTAAAACAGAAAACAATTGATATGGACCTTATGAGGGAGGAAGTTGATAACAGCTTTTCTAAGGGACGTGAAACCTCTTACGGCGACTCCAATACTTCCGATGCTATGAAGGATGAATATGGTGTAAAGATTAAACGACAAAATGGGTCTGATGTTCAAAAAGAAGACGAAGAATATCTAAGAAAAGCCATGGATAACATTCAGAAAACTTTCGGGGATAGAAAGTCTATGAATGATGCTTTTGGATTAAAATTAAGTTTCGCCAAAGGGACAGCCATGCACGCCAGTAAAGCCGTGGGTATTTTTATCCCAATGCAAAACGCTATAGGAATTTCAGACGGTAAAGGCTTGAAGCAAAAACACCCTATTACGGGAGATATGGAAACTGTAAATTACGGTGATGAAAACTTTGGTGGGTTTGTTCTATCTCATGAATACGCTCACATGATGGATCATTATTTAGGAAAGAAAACCGGCAAGTGGTTTGCTTCCGATGATTACAATAGCACCGCCGGGAAGATCGCCGCCACATTTAGATCAAATATGAATAAAGAATCTAAATCTAACTATACAAATAGAACCTGTGAATGTTTTGCCAGGGCGTTAGAACAATATCACGCTATGGAAATAGACGGGCCACAAGCTCAATCTTTCTTTTCTCCTTACGTAGAGAGTAGCACTTACGTAAACCAGGAAAAGTTTGAATCTGAAATTAAGCCTCTTATTGAACAATTTTTCAAGGAAAATGACGCCTTGCTGAAATCCATAAAAATAAGTTTTTAAAATAATTCCAAAATCTTCTTGACTATTCAGTTAAACACCTGTACAATTACATTCAGATAACGAAAAGGAGATTTGTTATGGCTGAAAAACTTTATGTAAGAACCCCGTTTAAGGGTAACGAATATCGTGTTTGCGTAGAAGAAACGGACGAGTGTAAAGCGATATTCTTTAACGTAGAAGATGCAAATGAATACATAAAGGGGCTTATTGAGTTCCAGCAGATTGATGACGCCTTGTTATATGGTTTTTCATCAACTCTTTATGAGCGTATATGTGCTGATATCAAAAACGAAGCGGATAAGGACGGGTTTCTAGCCGGGGCTAGAAGGGTTGAGATACGTCAAAATCTTTTCCGTGGAGTTCCAGAACACATCACGTGGCCGGTTCAACAAAGATTATATAGAAGTGGGGTTGTTAAATAGTCCCGGAATAAATACGCCGCCTGATGGCGGCAAAAGATAAGGATATGGACGATTACGAAGATGTTGAATATTTCCCGTACTGCGGAGCCGAGTTAGAACCGGGATATGATTGTCCTTGTGGTGCTATATATGACGATAACAGCGGGGAAATGTTTCAGGAAAAATACGACCTGTACGCTAACGAATATTAAAAAGGAATAACCATGGAAATGCCTAAAATAAATACAGAACTACGAAAAATGACAACGAGGATCACAGAATTAGAGCTAATCATTTTAAAGTCTATTGACGGATATTGTGAGAAAGAAGGGTATGACGTGTCATACCTTGAGATAAGCACAGCCTTGTCTGGTGTTTTAAAATCAAACCTTAGCAAAGAATTGAAAGAGTCTGTATGACCAAAACAAACGGAGAAAAGTACCTTGCCATTGTATCATGGCTAAGAGAACGATATACCGAAGATGGTTATATCTATACAGTAAAGAACGGAGAGCCAACAACTTTTGCAAAATTGGAGAAGGCTTTTTTCTTGAAATACAATAAGGAGTAGGGATGAAACTTGCCAGGAAATCAAAAGTAGAAGGATGTACCTGTGAACCGGTAACTATGGCTGATTTGGAAGCCGTTGTATCTACAGCGGAAGAAATGTTCGCTATCCTTAAAAAGAAGGATGCGTTAGGTCTGGCCGCTCCACAAGTTAGGATTTTTAAGAAATTCTTCATTATGAAATCTTACAACGGAGAAAAGTACCAGCTTATCATTAACCCTGAAATCATCCAGGAAAGTCCTAAAATGGGATCATTTCAAGAAGGATGTTTAACCTATCCGGGGGAAACGGCGGTGGTAAAGCGTCCTAAACAGTGTAAAGTCCGATGGATGAACGCGGACGGGAATATGAGGTCTGCCAAGTTGACCGGGAGAGAAAGTCAGATTTTTCTCCACGAATTCGATCATTTGGAAGGTATTACAATATTCACAAAAAAATAGTATTATTTGTGAAAAAGATAAACAAGGAGAATTGAAATGAAAGAGAGAAAAGGTTTTAAAAGTTTTATCGGTGGTTTGTTCGGAAGACAGAGTAAGAACAACGCAGTAAAAGAGAGAAAGGCAACACGATCCGCTTCATTGTTCGATAATGTCCGTGGAGGTTTTTCTGCGAGAAAAAAGAAAGATCGCGGTACGTTCGGTAAACCCGGAACAAAGATGGGCCGCCAACTTTCCAAAGATATGAGAAAGTACATGGCTAAGAAAATCCGCATTGCCAGGGGAAGATATAAGAAAAATGCGGAGATTCAGGAATATCTTAAAAAGGATCGATATTATATGATTTGCGCCGCGACTCTTTATGGTAAGAAAACGGCGTGATTAAAGCCTTGACCAAATCCCTGTAGCTTAGTACCTTTAATTCAGATCGTTGATCTACTCCTTTCACGGGGAGGTACAAAACTACAGGGTGAAGAAGTCCTTAATGGCTTCCTTGCCCGTTTAGACTTTCCTGTAGTGGTCTTTACGGGGCGTGACAGGGAAGCGATTAAGGATTTTTTTGTGTTTAATCAAATTATTAACATCAAAGATGAAATGCGTATGTCCAGCCGAGAGATTGCTGAACTCACCAACAAAAGACACGACCATGTTTGCCGTGATATTTTAAATCTTAATGAGTCTTACGGGAAAATGTCACTCCCCAAAGTTGGGGAGTCAGATTACACTAATGATCGCGGTAAATCCTATCGTCAATATCTACTAACTAAAATGCAGACATTCGACTTACTTACTGGTTATTCAGCTGAGTTAAGGATTACAGTCAATAGACGATGGGAAAAGCTTGAAACAGAAAGAACAGAATGGATAGGAGCCAGACAGAAAGGGATTGCTGTTAGGAACGATGCTACCGATACCATCCAAGACTTTATTCAATATGCGAAAAGCCAGGGGAGTAAAAACGCTGATAAGTATTATACGAATATTTCCACTATGGAAAACAAGGCGTTTTTTCTTATCTCTGAAAAATACCCCAATATGCGAGCCATCATGACAGTGCAACAGCTACGATATATACAATCTGCTGACATTGTTATTAAAGAGGCAATCATAGAAGGAATGGCAAATAATATGTCCTACAAAGATATTTACAAGTTAGCCAAGGAGCGCATAGAAGTGCTGGCTACACTCCTTCCGAAAACGGAGCTTCCGAGCAGGGAGTTGACAAAATAATCAATATATAGTTAATTATCTATATTAAGTATTCGATAACGAGACTTATCTCTAAGGAGGTAGGTCTCTTTTTTTTGGGGTAATATGGATAGGATTTATACACAAGCTGATATATCTAAGTCTCTAAACGATGGTAAGTGGGAAGAAGACGGCTACGGAAATCCTATTATCATAATTGATGCTTCAAACGAAAACTTAGACTATGACGGCGAGAAGGTCATGCGTGACGCCCTGATGGGTAGCAAAGATTACTTTTTACAGAACGGTGTTATTTCCTATGACCATAAACATATCCTTCACGGTGAAGACGCTAAAGCCTACGATGCAGACTATAACGCCGAAAAATACATACTCGGAAAACCCCTTGATGTATGGGTAGGAGAAAACAGCCAGGGTAAACCCACGGTCAAAGTTAAAGCTGTTCTTTCCCGGTCCAACAATATAGCGAAAGAAATTATTTCTAAACTTAAAGATGGTCTTAAAACCGTGAAAGCTTCCGTTGGTGGACGAAGAGTTCAAAAAATCAATAAATTTGATGAAGATTCCTTTTCCGAGGTTCCTACGATTGTGGGCGTGAATTGGGACGAAGTGGCTTTAACCTATAAGCCTGTAAATCAAACGTTGGATGAAACGGTCCTATGTCCCGCTGAATTCGTGAAATCTTTGACGGCTGGAAGCTCTGCCGATCCGGGTAACATGGGGACCGGTGGCAACACACTGCAAATGCAATCAAGGAAAGAAAGAATACGTGGTTTAA
Source organism: Spirochaetales bacterium (assembly GCA_028533045.1). Lineage (GTDB taxonomy): Bacteria > Spirochaetota > Spirochaetia > DSM-2461 > DSM-2461 > SZUA-368. The sequence goes on from JAQQAP010000038.1 coordinate 11,125, forward strand.
TCTCTGCCATGGCCGAAGGAACGGTTAAAAAGGGTTGTGATGTGATCAACTTCCTTAGTAAATCCGGGTGTTCTGATGATGAAATCCGAAAAATTACCAAGGCTTTGATAAAAACAAATTATTTAGGAGACGTTACAATGGTTGATGGAAACGACAAAAACGACATTGTAGATGAAGCTGTTTCCGATCTTGAAAAGGCTTTGGCTGATTTTGAGAACGGGGAAGAACTTTCTAAAAGCAAAAAGAAAGACGGCACCTATGTAATGAAGGGCGGGTTTGAATACCTGAAAAAAGCAGATGGTTCTTATGAGAAAATGGACGATGATGCCCCCGATTACAACGGTGATGATGACAAAGTGGAAAAGTCCATGGATGAAGCTGTGGATGTAACAGAAGACCTGGAAGTTCTCAGAAAGTCCATTACGGCCCAGGGTGAGGATATCGATGGTATCAAGGATATGCTGAAATCCATACTTTCCGCAGTAGAAAGACAGGGCGTACTCACTAAGTCTGTTGCTGAAAACATGGTTCAGGATTCCAAGATGCTGAAAAGCATTAGTGAAGCCCCCCAGGGCCGACAGACCACAAATGGAGTTAAACCCGAAGAAAGATTTGAAAAATCTGTGGCTGATAAATTGAAAGGTTATACCGCAACTTCCTTGGTTAAGTCCATGGCTGATGCCGGTTTTGATGGAGAAGCGCGATCCGTGGCTAGTGTAATGTTCCGCAAAGGTGGAATGGCACAGGTTCTAAGGGAAATGCCTTCTGTCGCCCAGGCCCTAACTAAGGAGTAAGAATATGGATAATGCTATTCTTAATGATTTTGGCTTTGGTGCTTTTGGTAGTGCAAGCTCCGGGTTCAACACCGGACAGGCCGAAGCACTGGTAAAAGCCCTTGAAGTCGGGGATTCTGCTAATCCCGGAGATATGGGAACTGGTGGTAACACACTACAATTTGAATCCCTTGAAGCTCAGCTTGTATCTGCCCTGAATGAAAACGTCCAGGATTTCAAGCTTATGAAGCTACAGCCGAAGAAGAATGTAGGTTCTACCGTTCATCAGTACACACAGGAAACCGATTCCGGTGAATATGATGCTATCGCCACTTCTGAACTTGGTGATCCCATCGAGTCTTCCAGTGATTTTGCTCGTATCACCAGAAATATCAAATATTTTCAGACCAAGAGAGAAGCTTCCTTGCAAGCAAACCTTCTGAATCCTATTGTGGGATCAGCCAAGGCCGAAGCTGTAGAGGAAAGACTTGGTACTCACGTACTCCTGAAAGGTACTGAATATCTTTGTTTCCATGGTAATGAATCTGTTTCTACCAATCAGCCTAACGGTTATCCTCAGATGATCAGAAACGAAGCTCCCGATAACGTTCTTGATATGTCAGGTACAAGAATTACTGACAGTGAAAGCACCTTTGAAGAAGCTATCAGAACTGTTTATGAGCAAGGTGGAGAAATATCTGATGCTTTCTTTCCCCCTATTCTGGCCCAGGATTGGCAAGACCTTCTCAAAGATCGATACCGATACAATGAAGGGTCCAAGACTGCCGGTAGCAAACTGACCACCTATCAGTCTATGTATGGCAATGATATCTTTATCTCTGGCCGTGCCGGTATTGATAAGATGTATAAGGTGAAGACCGTTCCTACTGCTTCCACCAATGCCAATGCTCCCAGTGCGCCTACTTTCGCTCTGGTCGCCCAGTCTCTTTCCGGTGATGGAACTGGATTTGACGCTGACACTGCTGGTACTTATCGGTATACTGTTTATGCCGTTGACGCCGAAGGTCGTGTTTCTGCCGCCGCAACAGCCGCTAATGTAGCTGTGGCTTCTGGTGAAGAGGCTCAGGTAACGATTACCCGTGGGGACGCTGTAAACGGTGCTTATGCTACTGGTTACATTGTATGCCGTGGTAAGAAAGACGTAACTACCGGTGACGATATCCGTGAAATGTATCGTGTCGCGGCTTCCGGCTCTGCCGATACCGTTACTCTTGATACAAACGATGAACTGCCCGGTACTGCTGAAATCCTTCTGCTTTCTTCTAACCAGGTTCAGGATACTTACCAGTGGGATTCCTTCTGTGACCTCAAGAGATTCAATCTCGGAGCTACCAGAGCTTCCATCCCCTTCCTTCTGGTATGGTATGGAACTCCTGACCTTAAGATCGCCAAGCGCAACGCTCTGATTAAGAACGTTGGTCACTCTGGCGTTTCTGATTGGTTCTAAATAATGGGGGCTACGGCCCCCTATTAAAAAGGGAGAAAGTAAATGACAGATTTAAGTGAATTAAGCCTACCCGAACTGAAAGAAGTCGCTAAAAATGTTGGTGTTTCTTTTGGTGGAAATATCGGTGAAGATAAGCTAAGAGAAAAACTTAACGCCCACTTTTCCGAAAACGAAGAATTGACAGAGCAGACCGAAGAAGGTACTGTTTCCCCGGAAGCCCCGGAAGCCCCGGAAGCCCCGGAAGCCCCGGAAGCCCCGGAAGCCCCGGAAGCCCCGGAAGCCCCGGAAGCCCCGGAAGCCCCGGAAGCCCCGGAAGCCCCGGAAGCCCCGGAAGCCCCGGAAGCCCCGGAAGGAATGGTCAAGGTAAAATCAGTTCACAACGGTATTATTACTGTAGGAAAAGAGCAGATTGATTTCGGTGGTCCCGATGATGCGGTAGAAGTATCTGCGGAAGTTGCTGAGAAGCTTTGTTCTCTGAAAGGGTATGAAAAGTGTTAACAACCGCCAATACTGGCAGTAACATAATTTTAACTACCTCATTAACCGGTCAGTACATTCTTTACAGGAAACTGAATTCCGGCGATTGGGAACCTTGGACCGGCTCTAGTTGGGGCGGGGTTCCCGTTTTAATAACGGGTAGTAATTTCTCTGATTATGACCTATCCGATGGGGTTTACCAATATCGCACCGAGGATAACGGCGAATATGATTACTCTGATTGCGTTGTAATCGGTAGTGATTATGTAGGCTGGACCTTTGACAACTACGAAGTCCCGGAAGGACAATGGGGCGAGATTCTTACGTCAGACGATCTTAGATATTCTTTTCTTTGGGGAATTGACTTTACCGCTTCCAACGGGGAAGAGTGGTATGAAGTCCAGACGAAAAAAAATATAGAATGGGCCGTATACCAGCTTGAAAAAAAGCTGAATATCGACATTTATCAACGACAATACTACTGTGATGATGAATTGAACGACGAGATAGAGGAATCCAAATTCGTCAAGAAAGAATTCCCTTATCCCAACAAAAGAAATCACAGATATAATATAAGATTACGCCATAGGCCGGTACAGGAAGTTACCAGGTTTGATTTTTATTCTCCTATGGATACCAAAATCATTGACCTCATGCAGTGGATGCGACTTGATCGAAGAAATGGTCAGTTAAACTTTAAGCCAAGACAGGGTAATTCTCAGACTTTTACCTCTTATTCTTATCCTTGGAATCTTCTTTTAGGGAATTACGGTTATCGTGATGCTTTTCATATCAACATGAAAACAGGCTACAAAAATGCTGAATTGATACCGGAAGACTTAAGAGAAATAATAGGGAAGATAGCCGCGCTTAAAATGCTCAATGTTATTGGTGACGGACTTTTGGCTGGATTTTCCAGTTCATCTCTTTCCCTTGATGGTATTTCTGAGTCTTTTAGTTCTACGCAGTCAGCAACTTCCATTGCTGGTTCATCCCTTGTTTATGAGCATGGCAGGATAGATAAAATGTATATGTTTAAAAATCGATATATTGGTAAAACTGTTCTTTCGCAAAACAGGGAGTCTGGGGAACTTCAATTCAAAAGGATTCTTGATGTGTACAAACATGACTGTCGGGATAAGAAATCCTATAAAATATGGTTCGGTAAAAAACACATTACGGTAACAGAAGACCACTCGCTGTTTACTCCTGATCTCAAAGAGATTAAGGGGAACGACATAGAGGTTGGGACGATCCTTGCTGGCAAGGGCTGTTGTCGTGTGGTCACAAGAATAAAACAGGTCAAAAAAAGGTATATGTATGATCTTTGTGTAGAAGACAACGAAAACTTTTTCGCCAATGATGTGCTTGCTCACAATTCGGCTTATTTCGGTGCCAGGGTCAAAGTCTATCAAGATGAAATAAAAGAATATATCTCAGAAAACCAAAATAAGTATGGAAATGTCCGAATAGGGGGTATTTGATGCCCGTAGGAATCACAGAAAACAGCCCTGTACAGCTTTCTTTAACTCGTAGTAACTTTAATTCTCTCATAAACCGGCACTCACAGCCGATCAGATGGCTAACCGCTGAAAAATGCCCTTGCATAGGGAGTAATCAGCGTCCCGATGCAAACTGTTCTTTCTGTAAAGGGAAGGGCGTAAGCTACGATATAACAACAGAGTGTAGCCAGATAGAAACTCTTAGAGCCGTTGCAGACGGAGTAATTGAGCAAGATAACGTTGTATGGGTAAGAGATTTAAAAGGCAATGAATACAGCTTTACAGATGGCGGTTGTATTACTTATGTGCCGGATGCCAAGAGGGGATTTTCTTACAATGTTAAATATACCGAAGACATTACACTTTCAGGAAGCGGCACGGCTACAAAGATTGATACTGGCCTTTATTCCGTGGATCTTCCTGAACAGGTAAAATTCGGATACGTCCAAGGTGAGTTGCTTACCGTAGAGGCTGAATCTAACGGAGCAACTTTAACCGTTACCGATATATTTAGAAATAGCTTTGAGATTTCCGAAGATATATCTACGGATGTTACGGTAACTTATACCTATGTAGAACCGTTTCAATTTGCTTTAATAACAAACAACTTTTCCAGAACAGACCAGAAATACCTTGATGCGATTAACGGCCAGGGTATGTTGATCTTCCCCCAAAGATGGGAAGTGACACAAGATGATCTTATAGTTGCGCTCAACGCTACAGAAACGAAAAAAATAGTCTACCGATCAACCGGAAATATAGACACTCTTCCGTCGTTCTATTTGTATGAACTAAAACAAGCCTTTTGTATCCGGGATGGGGCAAAGGTAGAGTTTACACCATATACGGATTTTACTATATACAAAGGCAATGAAATACAGTGGATTTCTGACAATAAACCAGAAGAAGATGAACAAGTATCAATTACTTATATATACAATACTGTATATAGAGTTGTTGGCGATATACCCGATCCCAGAACAAGCGAAAACAACAGATTTCCCCGGAAAGTGGCTTTAAAACTCTACACTGATTTCAATAAGAGGGAAAACATATGATGACGTTATCAGTTGTCCCTGATGATCCCGCACTTGGTGAAATGATTGCGGCTATGAATTCCGTTGGAACAGGAATGGGATTGAAGAATACCGAAAGGGCTTTAGATTTAATCGCCCAGTCGGTGGCTCGTTCATGGCAAAATGCTGTAGGATCAGACCATAGAATAGAACGAAAGAAAACCGCTCCTTTTGAACACGTAGTTTATTCCCGTGATCCTGTGGTTCATTGGATGGAATATGGTTTGAAATCGTTTGACATGAAAGAAACTCACACGAAAGGGCCGAAGTCCAGAGTCGTAAAACCAAGAGTCCGAAAGGGAAAAGTGCTGAATCAATGGTGGCAAACAAGGCAGGACGGGTCCAGATATTTAGTACACGCCGGTGACCCTTATTTAATTGTCCCTTTCAGACAACACGTAAAAAAGATGAAAGAAATTCAAGGGGATGAACTGAAAAACGCTTACTCCTATGTACAGTCTCAAATGAGGAAGGATGATTTCACCAAAAGCAAAGTCACCGCTTCTCCTGCGGATAGTACAACTCAATCAAAAAATGCCAACCAAGAAATGGTAAAAAGGGCTGAATACTCATGGGGAACGAAAATTGAATTCCCCAAGGTAGAAGATGGAGTAGATAAGTACAAACATTTAAGAGGCATGACAAAGATGCAGGGCGGCGAGTTTATGACTTTTCGGGTTGTATCGGTTAATTCTCCTAAGAACTCATGGATACATCCTGGAATACCAGAAAAACGGTATTTACGAAATATTCTTGAACGTGGACAGGAGCAAATAAGCAATATTATAGGGAAAGCATTAGAAAAGGATTTAGGCGCATGATTATAGCAGTAAGTAAAATCCCCGTAGTGGAAGAAATATTAGTTACCTATCTGGAAAAATACCTGAATGATTCTGTTCAATGGAATTCATTATATCCAAACCATACAGTAAGGATAAGCAATGAACATCCATGGGTTCCTTATATGACGTCTGAAAGTCTCGCAACAGAAGGGTGGCTTGATTTAAACAATGTAAGTGAATCTCTCTTCCCTGCTATTACGGTGGTAAATTCACAAGACTCTGACGATCCGCTTTATTTAGATAATTACACAGAGCAACGCCTCCATAAGGATGAATACGATGATTTTGTTACTATGCTGGAAGATGAAGCTATTTATATAGAACCTACCGCCTTAGAAACAATACAGACCCATTTTGAATCGAATGAATACCTTGTTGGAACACGTTTTTTTTGTGAGAGAAAAGACATAATCAATATTGACATAACGGTTGATGACGCCTCAAATGTAAAGAATAGACTATATGATTTAATTACTATATACTTGAAAGGGCATGGACGGAAAGAACTTTTTCAAGATGAAAGAATTGAGATACTTTCCAAGACGGTTTCCGGTACAAGGTCCGGGGTCTATAATATAGACTTTGGTAGGACGTTACGGGGATCAACCATACAATGTGAAGTTCACTCCCAATTCTGGCAAGTGTTTTATGACACGGACTATGGAACTATTAGTGAAGTTGACATAGATCATACAGTGAGGACGAATGATGAGTAATAAAATCAAGTATACCATGGATTTTTACTTGAAAGACAAAGATCATCCCGAAGCGATAAAAAGGATGATGAAACAGCTTTACAAAGGTAAGTCTAAAACCATGACAGAGTGGGAAACGATAGACAAAAACATGAACGAGCGGAGGTGCTAATATGGGTGTGAGTCCTGCAACTTTTTCTAGTGCTGGTCAGATTTCACAGCACTACATACCGGGGGCGTATTCCCGGAACAACTTTTTGACGAATGAGGGCGGCGGCGCATCTACTGGAAATATTTGTATTTTGGGTTATGCCGATGCCGGGGAACCGCAGACACTTTTGGTGTTTGATTCCTACAATGACGCAAAAGCGGAACTTGAAAGCGGCAATTTGCTGGATGGTATCAAGTGGGCCTTTAATCCTGGAAACGATTATACACCTCAACAGGTAGGATGTATGAGGGTAAACCCCGGAACACAAGCTTCCTTGACTCTCCAATCAAGCTCTACTGATATTTTCGGTATTACATCTTTTTCCTATGGTACTCCCATGAATCAATTAAGAATCCTGTTTACAACAGGGACGACAACGGGTTCCTATAAGATTGTAACCGATTACAAGGGAGAAGGAACAACCACCGATGACATCATCAGAGAGTCCATGTCAGTCCAGTACGTAGGTGGAGACGGGACAGCCGCCACAATTACGATAGGTGAAGACACTTTGACTACTACGGTAACCGATGATACCGATAGCAACTTAAGTATCACCCTGAGTGAGTTTTCCACGATAAGCGAATTGGTTAACTTTATCGACAATCAGGCGAATTATACCGCCACACTGTTGACCACCGATTCTACTGAAAACGCTACCGATCTGGATTATGTAACAACGGGCGATATTTTCTCTGATTCCCTTACTTTGACAAGTAACTATCAGGCCGTATATGAAGCTCTTGTAGCTGATTCCTATTTAGGTGACATTACGAAGTCCGGTACAGATAGAACCGTTCCCGATACTTCTACTGATTATGTGTATTTCACGGGAGCTACCGCCGGTTCTTATACGACTTCCGAGTTTACCGATGCTCTGGAAGCGTTGGAAGATGAAGATATTCAATTAGTATCTACTACTTCTGAAGAGGCCGCAGTACACCTCTTGATTCGTAATCATTGTGTTGATATGAACTCAGTTGAAGGACGAAGAGAACGCCAGTTCTACGTTGGTGGAGCCGAGAGCGAAGATGTTGACGCAGTAACGTCCAGAGCGTCAACCTTAAACTCTAAGTACGGCTCTCTTTGTTCTCCTGGTTTCTATAATTACGATGATAACGGAGATTACACCTTGTATTCTTCTGCTTATTACGCCTGTATGCAAGTAGGTATGGTATCGGCCCTAAACCTGAATACTCCCACTACAGCGAAGACAATGAATGTTTTGTCGTGGGAAAAGAACTATACCAGAAGCCAGAAAAACACTCTTATCAAAGGCGGGGTTCTTTGTGGTGGTAAAAACGATCAAGGTTCCTACACAACTATCCGATCTATCACAACGTACCAGAGCGCATCCCTACAGCAGAATGAAGCTTCTATCATGAGAGAAACACTTTATCAAGCGGCAGACCTCAGAAATAGGCTGGAATCCGGTTTAATTGGTGCGCCTAATACTGGTAACTCAACCCTGGCTACTGTGGACTCTATTTTTGAAAGAGCAATAAAAGACTGGTATGGACTGGGAATTATTGTTGCCGGTGACGATAGTAGCCTTTATCAGAATAAAGTAGTAAGTATCGATGGGGATGTAATAAGCATCCAGTATGATACCTATAACACCGCCCCGGTTAACTTTGTGTTTATCACTCACAATGTGGCCGTATATTCGTCTACTTAAGGAGGTTTTAGATGGCTTTACCTAGTGCAAGTGAAAAAATAATCCAGCAGGGCCATTCTTGTAATGTTGTGGTCTATGATGAAGACAACAACGCCCAGACCTTGGCCCTTGTCCAGAGTGCTTCCTATAATGAGGATTTCGGGGTTGTCCCGGCTCAGTGTTTGGGCGTATACGGTCCCGTTTCTTTGGATGCTCAGAATTACACCTGTAATCTGACATTGAATACTTTTGTGCCGCTGAATCCCAGAGAGGAAATTACCGTTCCTTATCTGGATGGCGGTACTCAAACTATGCAGACTCTTCTCAAAACAAGATCAGAGGTTGCTATTACGGGAAAGGGAACTGTCTTGTCTCAAATTGACTTCATAGACAAACAGGAAGGTGTTGTATATAATTCCTTTAGTCAATGTGTCATAACGAGCAATAACGGAAACATAAGCCCCGGCTCTTACGTAACGGGAGCTATGAATCTATCTTGTATCGAAAGGACACTCTAAAGGAGAAAGAATGTTCAAAGAAGATTCCCTGATTGTTCAAATGGCAAAGGGTAAGTACAAGGAAGAGATATTTCCTACCAAGTACGGAGAATTTATTTTTAAATATCCGTCTGGTAGGGATTATATGCTGATCGAGAAAAAGAAAGCCGACTGGTTGGGTGGTCGTCGCATGGATCAGTTTAACGGTTTGTTTTTGCAGAGCCTCGATGTTGATGCTACCCTTTCCGTTGTTATTACGGCATATCCCGAGGGTTACCCTTCTGAATTCCGTGGTGACAATATTATTGACTTTCCCGATCAGGAGGTGAAGAACGCACTCTATAAAGCGTTCATTACGTTTTCGGGTGAAGAGCAAACAAGAATATCAGGAGAACATACAGAGTAGTGTAGATGAGCCTGGATGGGAAATGAAGGTGAGAATGTGGTACATGAACCACTTTAAGCTCACCCCATTTGATGAACGCTATCAGGCGTTGCCCTTCGAATGGCTGGAATGGTCTTATGTAGACTTTATGAATACACCCGATCCGGCTAGACTGAGAGATTGTGTTGTAAAGGATAAAATGTCTGAACCAGATGATGATTTTAAAGATGAACTGGATAACAACACGAATCTATCAGACGAAGATAAACAGAAAATATTTGATGCTATAAAAGCGAGAGGTTGAGATGGATACGAGCATAAAAATAGGATTGCAGGACAATGTTAGTGCTTCTGCTCGTAAAATCTCAGCCGAGCTTGAGGGAGTGGCCGGGAGTGCTGATAAAATAAGTCAGCAGTTAGACCCGGCCTACCTTGAAAGATACAACCAAGAGTTAGGTAAGATAGGGGAATCCTATACCCGACTTAATCAACAAGTAACCAATCAAAGAAATACACAACAACAAAATATCATGTCCTCCATGTCTGCCGTTGGTGGTGGAGTCGGACAAGGGATCGTTACAGCAGGAACGGGAGATTACGCCGGTGGTGCATTGGCCGGGGCAAAGGGTCTTAGTGGTCTTCTGTCTGGACTTGGCCCCGTGGGGTTGGCCGCTTCTGCCGCCATCGGAATAGGGACTGTAGGTAGTGCGCTGTCGAAACAATACGAAGCTCGTTCTCCTTACGCTATGCGAATATCGGCGATTGAAAAGGGGTTCGGAGAAAGTATAGAGGCTAACACCGAAGCCCTACGTGAAGCCATGGCAACGACAGTAACGGCGGTATCTCGATATGGAAAGACTTTCGAAGAGGGAGCCGCCGCCCGTGAAGCTTACTTGAAATCCGGGGGAAGAGATTTTGTAGGGCAAAGTGAAGCGGCAAAGTATTCTACCTATTATTCCGCAGATATGGGGTCGTTAGCTCAGTTTGAAGGTATGGCTGGAAGATACGGCCAAGGTCGGGCGTTAGACGTTACACGGGCCTCTATGACAGCGCAAGGATTAGAAGGTTGGGCCTTTGAAGAGGTTATGGGCGGTTTGTCCAGTATATTTCAGTCTATGCTTTCCAGCGGAGTTGTAGGGAATATTTCTCAAATTGGCGCAACTCAGGCTTATTTTGCCGGGGCCGGTCCGACTTTTCAAGGTGCTTTGGGAGCGCAAAGAGTTCAACAAATGAATCAAGCCGTTTACGGGGCGGCAGATTTAGGAAGCCAAGAAGATATATTTATGTATCGGGCCGCTTCCAGAATGGCAAAAGGCGACTTAACCCAAACCAGGCTACTAATGCAGGGAGGGATGACGCCCGAACTTTTCCAGAATATTATCAGTGAATACCAAGGGGCCGGATACGACGAATATCAAATGGCCCGTATGCTGGAAAAATCCATGGGGGTTTCTTTTGCCGAAGCAAGAAGTTTAATGGGATTAGGTGATCCCAACTTAAAAGAAGCCTACTGGAATAAAATCAGTGGGGAAATAGCCGATCCCACAACTAATGAAACCTTGCTTATTCAAGTAGAAGAAACGATACGACAAGCACTAGCTGGCGAAATGGGAGCTGGTGCCATGGATGCCAAACTAAAAGCACTCGGGGTCGGGACTGACATTATAGACTATGTGCAAAAAGCTATGTCCGGTGAAACTATGAGCCAAGCGTATACCGAAACTATGGAGGTAAATAACCTTGTTCTCAAGGATGCTCTAGGGGCTGATTTATACGGAACCAGAGAAGCTTCTATGTCTACCATGTCAGGATACAAAGAGGTAATGACGGCCATAGAAGAAGCAAGGATGCACGGCGTTTCCAATGAAGAAATCATGGGAATTGAAAGCATGATAACACGGGCGAAAGGATATACGTCTCCTAAAGGCATGGCTTTCTCAGAAGAGGAAACAAGCGATATAGTAGGTGCTATCACCGCCCTTATGGATGCTGTAGAAAAACAAACAGAAGCAATAAAAGAACCTTCTATAATGGTGACTGAATGAGTGTATATAATAGAAGGCCCGAGTGGACAATAGTAATAAAAAGACCAGATTATACCTCAGAATCAATTTCCTACAAAGAAGTTCCCGAATGGTCGACGAACGCTCAAAGTAAACCTATGAGTGTATTATTTGTAGATTCAAAGGAAAGAGAATCTACTAATGCCTATACAGACTTAATAGGATATGAGTATAAGAACTCATTAAGTGATCCTTCCGGTGGGTTTAGCCTTACTTTGGTTCCACGGGAAGATAAAAACAAAAAAACCTGGAAAGATAAAATAGATAAGAGAGATATTGTATTTATCTATGAATTCCGAAAATTAAGATACATGGGTTTTGTAACCGGGACGACTTATTCCATGGCGTTCAACAACGGGAAACCCAACCGATCAATTACTATATCTGGAATTTCGTTGGGTGGGATATTAGAAAGCTACAACCTTCCTATGAATGTATATTTACTTAATACCGCTGATTCTTTGGCTACCTTTGCAAATGATGAATTTGTAAATACAATCAATTCTTCATTCAGTGAGGGAGACGATGTAAATAGCGCACTGGATTTAATCAGAGAAAAATTCCTGTCAGTAAGCTTCGCCGGACAATCAAGCGGCATGAGTCCTATTTTTAATAAATATTTCACCACCGATGCCGGGGAGTTACAATACAAATATCCTATAGCCTTGCGGCCTTTTCAAATAGACACAAATAATTTATGGCAAATATATCAATCCATGTTCCCGAAGCCAGTATATGAAACTTTTGGAATATACGAGAATGGTGTATATAACCTTAAAATACGAGAAGTGCCTTTTGATAAGGCAGATTGGGACGATTTAAAGTCAAACAAACTTGATCCGGCCACGTTAATCAGTCAGAGTTTTTCTGACTCGGACGATGAATTATATACCCATTATTTTTCTGGTATGCCCCTTTCTCCATTGGGAAGAAATGAAATGTACGGGAATCAATACTTAGAAAGCGTGACGGTTTTTGATGATGAAAAATTCCCACAATATGGATATAGGTCACTAGAGGCTACGTTTCCTTTCTGTGATGCTACCCAAATAGATCAAAGTAGCGTCTTAGAATTTTTAAAAGACAACTCTATTCGATTGTATGATTGGTATAGAAATAATAGTGATTTCCAGTCGGGAAAACTCACCGTTCATACTTTGCCCGATGATGACAATGATTTGCCGCAGGTAGGGGAAAAATTATCCTACATGAAGGGATCAGCCGGAGAAATACAGTTTTATATAGAAGAAATTACCAGAAAAATGTCAGTTCCTGGAAGTATGACAACCTCTTATTCTTTAACAAGAGGATATGAGTACGGGAAAAATCTTATTACAAAAGATGGATATGGATTTTATTCAGCACAGGTCCAGAAAATCAGTGTAACAGGCCTGAGATTCAAGCAGACAGAACAAAATAAATTTGTGAGTGGAACATGAAAAAAGTAGTAATCCAAGGAAAAGGCAAGCCTTTTAAGCAAAGCAACAGTGTTTCCTCTTTGGAGAGTTCACAGTTATGTATAATGGCCGGAGAGGTCACAGAGAATAACGACGATGGGACTTGTAATGTCTTATTAAGAAACGGCTATACCTCTAACAATATGAGGATTTTATCTACCATCTATCCGACAAAAGGGACGATTTACGGTGGAATTTCATACCCTCAAGTAGGGGCCTATGTAAACGTAATCTTCCCGAAAAACAATCTACAGTCTGGCTTTATTCTGCCGGGGCATTTAGATAATACCGATGATGATGTAAATAGTGAGCTTTTGTCAGGTGGAGACAAAACAATCCTGCCGGGAGGGTGGGAATATTCCTACAACCAAGAAACGGGACAAGCCATATTTTCTAACGGGGATTTTTCCCTAGATGTTGACCCGGAGAATGAAAACTTTTCTTTGACCGACTTCCAGGGAAATACTTTTGCCAATAATGGGGAAACGCTGGAAATCAACGGGACAACCGCAGTTGCGCGGGAGGGAGACGGTACTACTTCTTCCGCTACTTATGATGCTGTGTTCTGGTCATGGGTAACTACTATTTCGGCGGCTGTAAACGCATTGTCTTCCGGGAGCGTCCCTACTGTCCCTTCAACATTGACCGGAGCGATTAGCGAAGGATCGGACAAAGTAAAGGTGGGTTGAAAAACCTATATATAACGTTTAATATATTCATGAGGTAAGCATGGCAACGTATACAGGAACTCTTTACACAAGGAGTTGTTATTTTGAGATATATTCTAAGAACTCAGAAGGGACAGCCCAAACATTACAAGAGAGTTACGCTTTTACTATACCTCCTTCCAGTATATCAATAACACAAAAACAGCGCGTAACAGTAACAGAAACCCCCGGTGGAAACTTCGTTGATAATTACGGTATCGGAAACGCCACTATTGCTATCAACGGAGATACGGGAAACCAAGAATCCCGATTGACTATTTTAGGGGCCGGGAAAACAGCACAATACTTGACCGGACAAAACGCATGGTTTGAATTCCAAAGAAGAATCCAGAGATATTCTGCTAAAAGCCAAGATTATATTATGTACTTTTATGATCTCACAAATAAGGCAAGTTCTGATATATTTACCAATACTTCAAATTTTGGTGCATATTCGGAAGCCTGGGAAGTTGTACTGGATGATTCTTCTGTAAATCGGACTTCCAGTAAACCATTTCATTACCCCTATAATATTACTCTTATAGGGGTCAGAAAATTAGGCGAATATAACCCGAGAGGAGCCAAGAATAAGCTAGGGTTTCTCAGTGATATTACAACCGCCATTGATAACGCTACGGCATCCGTTGAGCTTTTAAAAGCGCGGGTAGAAACCTTTTTGTACAATGCTGGTTCCTATGTTGAAGATGCTTTAGGTATTTTTGACTCTATCAGTAACTTCACAGAATCGATTGCCAGTTTTAGCACTTCCTTTGATGTTTATGTGGATCAGTTAAGCGGCATATTTTCAACAGCTATTTCTGAGACAGAAGATACTTTAACTTCTGGATTGCAGATAGTTTCTTTTCCGGTGGACGCTTTGGAGTCTGTTAAAGAAAACATCGACACGTTAGTAAGTGACACTAATGACATGCTCGATTCAGTCAGGGAGGCCGGAGACAGTGTTTTAGATAAATACGATTGGGACAACGATAACGATGATGCGTCTCAAATCTCTGAATATCTGGCCGATGTAGAGAAATATTACAATGAAATTGTTCTGTCAAAAAAACAAAGTGCCTCATATGACCCGGTTGGCGCGATTGCGATTGACGGTGTTGTTACTTCTGTTTATGGTTACGAAACATATAATGTGAAAGAAAACACACGATTGGATAGATTGTCCAATGATATTTTCGGTGATCCCGACTTTAAAGATGTGATTTCTTCCGTTAATGGGCTATACGCCGACGACGAATTAACCGTAGGTGATGAAATATTAGTTCCTATCTTTGAACCAAAAACCCGATACGCTAATAATGCCGTTTACAACTCAGAATCTACCAATACGGAGTTATTGGGCCGTGACATCTATATAGACGACGATGGAATCATTCAAACACAAGGAAATGACTATTTAGTCACTACCGGAGAAGAAACGATTCTACAGGCCGTACAACGCAAGTTGGCAGAAAAGAAAGGCCGACAGATTAGAGATACTTCCTATGGTATTTTACGGGAGATAGGAGAAGCCCTAGATGGTAATGCTCCGCTTTCTTTAATGAAAGTCGGACTGGAAGAAACCTTGATCCAAGATCCACGGATAACATCTGTTAATAATGTCGATTTTTTCATAGATGGGGATGTGGTATATCAGGCTTTTGGGTTTGATACTATAACGAAGTCAGCAGTACAATATAAGGAAGTTCTGTAATGGATATATTAACACAAAATCAATTCTTTAATTACATGAAAGAATATTTTGTAGCGAACCAAGATAAGATTACCGACCTTAACGTAGGGTCTGGGATTTATACTCAGTTCATGGCATTTGCCCGGCAACTCAATCAGGTTATGGTTAAGTGTTCCGGTGGGTTTAAGACTCAATTTGAACAGATACCCTATAAAGTGTTTGATTTTGAGCGTGAAAGTGAAACCTATGCTTCTGGAACTGTTGTCTTTAGCGCACAGACTGCTCCCGATGAAGATATTACCATATCAGCCGGAACAATAGTGAGTACCGAATCCGGGCTTTTATATACCACTCAAGATGAAGTGTATATTCTATCCGGGGCAACGGATTCCGGGGCGGCTAACATTACTGCAAATGAGGCCGGTTCCGACTATAACCAATTAGTAGGGACGGTTACAGTCATAAAGTCCTCTTTAACAGGGGTCAATTCGGTAACGAACAATTCCGCTATCACCGGGGGTACAGACGAAGAAACCAATACGACATGGTTTCAACGGTTCAAGAATTATATTCTAGGACTACAAGGTGGGAATTCCTATAGCATATTAACAGCGGCGTCTCAGGTTGATACAATCCAGTCGGCAAACGTAGAGAACCATTTCCCCCCGGAAGATGATCTTTACAACTTTACTGTCTACGTGGATGATGGATCAGGAAGTGTGCCGGATTCTGTACTGGAAGAAGTTGATTTAGAGCTAAGAGGTGATGATACTTCTGATTACCCTGGATATGTTTGTGCCGGAATAAACTTTAGAGTCTTATCTGCCAGTCAGTACGCTATTGAGGTTGATTATACAGCAACCATTGATCCTATAGAAACAGACAGTTCAACAGCCGAATCGGATATAGAAGAGGCTATACAGAACTACATTGATAATCTATGGATTGGTGAAGACGTAATAAGGGCAGAGCTTTACCGATATATCATGAGTGTAACTGGGGTTACAGATTTATCGGCTTTGACACTAAATAGCACGACAGCAAACATAGAAACAGGTGATTCTCAGGTGGCAAGGACTTCAACCATTACAGGAACTATTGAAACATGAGCCAGATAGAAGAAGTAAACGAAGTAATATTAAGTAAGATTCTCAAAACTGATTCATTTTATGAAGCATTGTGGGGTAAGGAAGACTTTACAGCTTCCAGCGAGATAACAACTCCTAACGACTATAAATGTGGGGCGTTTTGTAACGCTTTGGAATATATTTATGAGTATGTTAGACAGTTGACAAGTTATGATTTGGATGAACTGGACGCCCCTTACTTAGATGTTGTTGTGTATTTTTTTACTGAATTAAAAAGGTACCCAAATGAGAGTAACGAATGGCTTCTAAACAGAATGAAATCATTATTGGTAAGGAAGGGTGATTTTCAATCAGAGCGTTGGGGTACGCCTTGGGATATCAAGAATGTTTTTAGTTATTATGTGGATAGGGATGATTTGTATTATATACCAAACTCTATATTGACCGATGAAATTGTGAATGGAGATTTTGAATCAGAAATAGGTACGGAGTGGACATTGACGCCTACTGGCGATAGAATTGGCTTTGGAGCGTTTACCGGTAGTTATGTTTTGCCTCTTCGTGAGCCGAGAGTTGTTTTGTCTGATTCGTATTACGGAGATTTAGGCAACGACATAAGAATTATGACATTTTTGACAGATACATTAGCTGTGGGAATTGATTATGATTTAGGGTGTATTTATGCTTATACATATTCTGATACAATTGGCTGGACCGCTACAGGTAATGGATATAATGTCTCTAATGAGTTTAAAACCAAAAACAATCTTCCTATTGTAAAAATGGATGATTCTACAATAGCTTATGCCAGTAGAGGTGGTAGTAAGATGTTGGCTCTGAGTTTTGACGGAACCGATTGGACACAGGTAGGAAATGTACTTGATTTAAGTGATTCCGACTACATGCTTCCTGTGATACAGAAAATGGATGATTTACGATACGTTGTGCTTGATAAAAACAGAGATACTGTTTATGCATATGATTGGGATGGAACCGATTGGACACAGGTAGGAAACCCTATAACATCGTCATATTCTGATGGGTATTTTTATGCCTCTTTTGCTGTTCTTAATACGTCAAGAATAGTGGTTATGGAAAAAGAATATGTTTCTGGTGCTTATTTAACAACATATGATTTTGACGGAACCGATTGGACACAGGTAGGAAACACACTTCTCGTGGAGGCTAACGGTCAACTTTTCATAAATATTGGGTTTCTTGAAGAAACAAAGATAGTATTTGAACATACATACTATCAAGACGTGTCCAGCCTTGAGTCGTATATAAGTATATATTCTTTTGACGGGACTGATTGGAGCGAATATGGAGATCGTACATTTCTTTTGAATCGAATGTTGTTTATTCAAGAATATGGGGAACAATCAAAGTATATCAATATAGTAACAGACTACTATGTTGGGAAGTTAGATTATTCTCTGTATGATATAAACTCTATAGCTCAAACTGTGGCAGTAGACTC
The DNA here is from genome assembly GCA_028533045.1 of Spirochaetales bacterium. Taxonomy (GTDB): domain Bacteria; phylum Spirochaetota; class Spirochaetia; order DSM-2461; family DSM-2461; genus SZUA-368. The sequence goes on from JAQQAP010000038.1 coordinate 29,193, forward strand.
AGGGACATACATCGTTCATGCTTTTGTGCAACCTACCTCTGATGAATATGAGTTGTTTGACATTATTATCCAACGTGACTCAGATAGTTATTATTGGGATATGGAAAACATGGAGTGGACTGATTCTCAACCAAGTAACACTCATACAGTGACAACTGACAACTGGTCACTTTATGAAGCATTTGTTGTTGTAGATGGAAGCTATAATATTACAATAACGTTTGATAGAATAAATAATTGTAGCATTGATAGAGTGGAATTCGGAGCCAAAGAATACCCTTGTTTTGAACTTTTAGCAATTAGTTCTGGAGCTACAAGTGAGTTTATGTCATTATTTGGTGATAGCACAGAATATGAAAATGCATCTTTTTTAGATCAAGACTTCATGTTCTCTTCTTCAATTGCCAGTTATAGTGATAGTTATTATCAAGATTTATTAGACACAGTTAGCCCGGCTGGTGTTAAAGGAATATTTACTAAGGAGACAAGAACATGACAGTGAAAGGTGGACGATGGGACGGAAATGAGATAGCCCTAACCGACGATTTTAATAACAATACAACAAACCTTATAGAGAACTATGATTATATTATGGAAATACTCGGTGATTCCATGGTAGTCACCGGGCTGGAAGCCTCAGAGTTAGGAACACCGGCTATGAGTGTTCAAGTATCGGAAGGTATTGCAAAATATTCAGAAGGTTTTCTTTTGACTGATGCTCTTTCCAGCCTTGCTATTGCCGATGCCGATTCTACCAGTGACCGAATAGATATAATTGAAATACGACGAACAACAGAAGATATTACCCCGGAAACTCGACAGGTTAAAGACGCTACAACTGGGGATGTTACCAGTACGACAATATACACAGAAGTAGAATATCAAACAGAAATAGCCGTTGTAACCGGAGTTGCGGGTTCTTCTGTAGCTCCTTCTGTAGATTCAGGATGGTTAAAGATTGCCGAAGTATTTGTGGGTGCTTCTGTAACCGCTATCTATGATGAAAATATATATAACGTAGATGCGGATAGATCAGGCGTAAATAACACCTCATGGACGAACGATCAGGCTACAGTATATCGAAACGGAACAGTCCTTGATATGAGAACGGCGATCCAGGAAAATTCCGACAATATAGCCACGAACGCTAACAATATAACTGCGAACACTGATAATATATCCACAAATGCCAGTGATATATCGACAAACAGCAATGATATATCTACCAACACATCAAACATATCAACAAACACCGACAATATATCTAGCAATTCATCAGCCATATCGGACAATACATCAAATATATCAAGTAACTCAGATGCCATATCGACTTTGAACAGCGAAGCGGTCAAGGCAAACGAAGAAAATACATTTACAGAAAAGCAAACATTTGAAGAATCTTTGATTGCTGAAAAACCGGTAATTGGTTTTCCAAGTGGCGTTAGTCTTGTAGGGTCATCTTTGAGTGTTGCTACGTCAGATGTATCGATCACAGCGATGTCATCTACTAGAATAGCTATGGTTGATGACAATAACTTCCTTAGAGCATATGATTGGAATGGCTCCACCTGGTCACTCGTTGGGTCTAGCTTGTCTATGTCGATCGATCTAATGCAAATATCAGCATTGTCATCTACGAGAATAGCGATCGTTGGAGCTTCAACGCTGGCGACTTATGATTTTAACGGATCAACATGGAGTCAAACAGGAAACGCACTCACAATATCAAATTTAGATTTTCCGTATATTGCGGCGTTAACTTCTACGAGAGTGGCGATAACAGACAATGGATCAACAGGTATTGACGCACTTAGAGCTTATTCTTTTGATGGTAGCGATTGGTCGCTAACAGGAACAAGCCTGTCTACTGGTTTTTCTGCATCCGGCCTATGTGCATTGTCAACAAATAAAATAGTGCTGTTTGATACATCAAACGAGCGCATAAGAACCTATTATTTTGATGGTTCTACGTGGGATCTATTGGGAAATTATACTACCACCGATTCTTTTTCTGCTGTTTTCGCTGGTGCGATAAGTCCAAACTCTATATTGGAGTATTATCCTATAAACTCACAACTTCGCATATACCAGTCCTATGGATCTGTGTTTGAACTTGGAGCGGTGTTGTCTGAATCCGTGGTAGCCTCTTCGATAGCGGCTCTAACGGGGACAACCTTTGCCGTTGCAAGCAGTTCTGAAGATACCTTATCAACATATAAGCTTGACTTTACCGCTGGACCTCCTGCGCCTGTTTTCTCTTAATGAATTAAAACACATGACTAAAAGAATATGAATACCCTATTGAGCCGTAGTATATATCTCCATTCTGCGGCTCATACATATCTCCATTAACTAACACCATTGCGTGGTCCGTACATCCGCCATCTACAACCGATTTATATACATCGTTCGTATCAACACATATTAAATCGGGTTCAACGCCAAATGAGAAATAGGCCAGATTCATAAAAAGGACAGCACAAGCTTTGCAGTCACCTTTCCCGCTTTCAATGGTTTCTTGTGGATTTTGCACATACCCACTTACTGTACAGTATGAAATATTGTCCCCTATCCACTCTCCGATTTCTTCTAAGGAAGAAAATTCTAAACCTGGGTTATAAAGGGCCTTCCCTGAATAAATATCACTATTGTAATCATCTTGCATGGTATCATGATCATACATTTCACAACCAACAAAAATAACCAAAACCAACAAAACTAATCTCTTCATACTTTACCCCCTTCAAGCCCCCGTAGGGGCCGTTACTTAATTCCAGCGAGACTCTTTACGCCCACGATTAACGCTTTTCTTTGCTTCTTTTTTCTGTCCGACAACCTTTCTTTCATAACCTTTTGTACCTTTCATAGGGTAACTCCTTTTGTTTATCTACAGGAATTATACAAGCGTTTAACTGAGGTGTCAAGAAAAAAAATGAAAATAATCATTGGCTCTGAAAACTCGACTTTACCCTTATTTATTCTCTGGGATTGCCATAGGTATACTTGTCTTTGGAATCAACTCAGAGTATGTTAAAACCCTCTTCTTCGCCAACTGGTAAATATCTTTGTAAAACATTTCTTTCTCCATCCCCTCCCTAATAGCCTCTCTAACTATTGTGTCCGCTCCTTGGATAAAAGAAAGCTGTCTATTATCCATAACGTCCCGAAGGTTGGGGAATTTCTGCATAACAAAGAACAATGCCGCATTTTCCATTTTAGAAAAACTCATATAGTATGTGTCTGCGTTTTTGCTTCCTTGAGATTTTGCATATTCTATAAATGTCTTCATTACCCCAGTTGCGTCTTTCCTTGTTAGCTTCCCTCTTTCTCTATTTTCTAACCATGCTTGATTTTGTTTGTTTAGAGAGACTTCCATTAGGGCCATTCTCATGGTGGAAAATTCCCTAATTAGTTTTTCTCTTAGATCATCGGTTTCCTTTCTACTTCTTGTGTACGTAAGAAGCATTAAGGATTGTTGTTCTGTTAAGAGGAAAATCTTCATAGGTCTACCGGTTTTTGGTTTTACGGTTTCAAACCGCAAAACTCCAAATCTTTCTAATTGCTCTTTGTGATTAGAAATAAGCTCGTATGTAAATCTATGTGCCTGTCCAAACTCTTGAGCAAGTACCCTACTGTCCACAAGTAAATCTTGTCCTTTCATCTTTACTATATTACTCATATAAGCAGTATAAACGGTAAGGCACATATAGTCAATTGGATATATATTGTTTTATGCACTCACAAAAGTACATTTCAAGAAAACTCTATTATCTTCTTAACCGTCTCAAGTGCTTTCTCCATTTCTTCATAGGTCATTTCTTTTAACTGGCATTTCCGTCCTATAGCAAGGTAGACTTTCATCCAGAGTATTTTCCTACGCCGCATAGATTCCGTGTGGACCGCTTTGTTTATACCGCCGATGTTTTTCATAGACTGTTTTCCTACGTAGGAATTTATCAAGGTATTTAGTTCTTCCCGGATTATTTTTTCTTTGGCTGATGGGGGAAGATGTGCTTCTCCGCTCAATATTGTTACGTCTGGTTTGGGTTGATTGTTTCCTTTCTTTTTCTTTTTTTCTGGTTTATCTTCTTGCTCTTCTAATACCTTTTCTTGTTCCCATATCCAGTTTTTAAAGAACTTTTGAAAATCGGGGTCTGCCGGAGCGGTAATATAAGCGAAATCTTTCCAATCTTTCGCTCTGGTTGCACGATTTACACACTGGATTAACCATGGCTCTGACCGTATATTCGTTAATATAATCATATGGCTAGTATGCGGAGCGTCTAATCCTTCATATGCTTGTCCGCATGAGCTTAACACATCAAATTCCCCATGGCGAAATCGTTTAATTATATCCGAAGAATTTACCATTTCAGAATCCACCGAAATACATTTACACCATTTTTTGGAAATGTAGTCTGCAAAATTCCTGGATACTTCTATGCTCATTCCGACAAGTATCATTTGTGCTTTAGGGTGAGTTTTTTTGTATTCCAGAAATTCTCCCATATCAGCATCGATAACTTGATATGAATAATCACTATTTATAGCATATTTTAGGTGTTCCCTTGTAATCGTCTCATAATCTACCCGCTGTCCTTTTTTCAGATATGAACCGGACCCATCTATCAGATTAAATTTAACAGGTAAAATAGCGTGTTCCTCTAAAGCGTCTGTTCTAGTATAGGTAACCCACCTGACATTCTTTGATTCTGTTTTATCTAGTTTGTTATCTTTGTACGGGAAGAATGATATTGGTCCACCGTCACCACGGAAAGCCGTACCCGTCATAAATACAGTTAAGCCAGCCAACCGTACTAACTCCTTTAACGGTTCTTCCCAACTACCATCATCGGAACAATGATGATGCTCGTCCACAACAAGAATATATCTGTATTTTTTGAAGTCAGCTATAATGTTTTCCGAATTACTGGCAATCGCTTGAAATGTAATCCCGAATCCATCTAATCCACGGGATGGGTTGGGGCCGTTGTCTGCTACCCTAATTGTTTTTCCGGCGTTAAAGAATGGGTCAAGCATGTCTTCTTCGATCTGTCCCACCAGGCTCTTCCGGGGAGCTACGTGGCATATTTTATCAAATCCATTCCCCAGTAGGTGTTTTGCAAAAAGTACGGAATCTCCGCTTTTGCCTGACCCAGGGTGACAATCAAGGTAAACCATATTGATAGGTTCGCCGGAGATAATTTCATGGCATATCTTCACTACGGATTCTTGGTGTTTTCTAAGTGCCACTAACTAACACTCCCAATGAAAAACCAAGAATGACACCTGTAATAAACAAAAACCTCATTCCATTTAATCCGTATTTTGTTATTTTAAGGTTCTTGTCGTGCCACGGTTCCTGTAAGTATTTATTTTTCATACAACCTCCATTGCATCTACAATCATTTTAATTGTTGGAACCAGTACTTCGATGATTTCATGCTGTAGATTTGCGGCAACACGTACTGAAACAGTTCTAGCATATAAGTCTTTATCTCTAATTTGCATAATCTCCATAGGATTATGCCGTATTGCACAAATTATCGGGGTAGGGTTTATCATTATTTCAGTAGTATGGTGCTCCAAAGATGATTCAACTGATATTATCTCAGGACGACGATTTTCAATAGGCTCGATAAGCATATTCAGTCTGCGGTTTTCTAACTCTAATGTGTTTATTCGCTCTTTGGCCTTTCTCTTTTGGTTTCTTCCGTATCGTTTACTCAATTCTGTCTCCACCTTCTCTGCAAGATATTCCAGTAATTACACTTGCTAAATATTTACATTTTCGATATGCCATGATTTTCTCACAGCCTATTTCTTCAAACACACACTCATCAATCCAGTTATCCCAATTATCCATAATCATTTTGCAGAATGATATACTAGAACCACGATGTATATAGAGCGTCCTAAACTCCTCTTTCCTATTGTAATTCGGATAAACCAAGTAGAAAAACAAACAATTATCTTTCAATGCGTCTCGGACCACCTTGTGAGAAGACACAAATATATACTCATATTTTCCTATATTTTCTTTAATGTGATTCATATAATTCTGAGGAAAGTCAGGGTTTCGTTTCTTTTCACCATCTTCTACGATCCAGCCAAAAGAGGAACTATCCGAATCTAGTGTAGTTTCGGGGTGCATCTTGTGGTATGTGCTTTTTCCCATTCCGGGAAATGCTGATATGATTTTAGTTCTCATTGTTATTCTCCTTTAGGCACATCCCGCCCTATCTGTATTTCCAGAAACCAAAAGGCAAAGTTTAACAAGATATGAAAATGCCATGGAGTAGTAAATTTATCACCGTCATAAAAGTGTGAATGAATATAAGTGGTTATCCCAAAGCCAAAGCTTTTATCATGGTTCCTGTTGATGATCAAATCAATCATACATACCCTCCAATCTCTCAATCTCTTCCGGTCTAAGTTTATCTATCTTGCCCTTTAACATATAATCCCTCATAAACTCTTCATGGGATCGTTCCATAGGTAGTTTGTCCCCTATTTCTTTAATGGCCCCACCGAATCCATCTATCATATCGAATCGGAGATGAAAGACTGTAGTTTTCTTGAACCGTTTTTCATACTCATTAAGACAAGCGGAATAGTGGAAAATAAACTTATAGAAAGATATTCTATTGACCATAAACCTTCTTGTCTCTGCGTGCCAGATTGAATAGGCTTTGTTTTGACATTCCCATGTAATTCCAAGGTTATGACCTATATCACTCAGTATTTGCCATCCTTCCCGAATATTCACTTGCTTTAAGGCGTAATCCGGTAGCATGGCGGCGTTAGTTTTCGGGTCTTCGTGTATTATGAAGAACTGCATTTCTTCTCCTTTTTTTGTATGTTCGTCAAGGCCGTGAATATCACGGCCAGACGGATATCAACCGCAACCAGAACTACCGCAACCAGACATATTTGCATTATCAATCACAAGAACTTCTTCATTTTCAAACGTCCACATGGTTACACCTCCTTATATTCTAATTTATTTTTTCCAGCCCAATCAAATGTTAAATCTCCATTTGGCTGAATAATCAACTCATAAATCCCATCCATTTGTTCGCACGTTTCCTGTACCTGATATTTAAAAGTCGTATGAACACCATGGATTAAGTGTCTACGGTGTAAACAGGCTCCACAAGAGTGGTAATCTATCAGTGTATCGTCATGATCAACAGGTAGGATATCTAAGTCAGAATAATACTTCCGAAAAGCCACCCTAGACCCTAGTAATTTTGCGATCATTATATATCGTTCTATGAAACTGTAGTCCGTAAAATCCGATGGTAGAAAGCAGTTCAATGTTACTTTGCCAGATTTACAGATTTCTTTTAATTCCTCATAGTCGGGTACTGATTCCGTATTAAAGACATCATAATTTTCTTTGTCATAATAGTGGTGGCGGCTTATGTTTATATAATCTACCAAATCAATGTATTCTTTCTTAACGTGATGCCCGTTAGTGTTTAACACAACTTTATCAAACCTATTCCTGGCTGTTTTAAGATAATTGAATAGGTCGGGTGATAAAGTAGGTTCGCCACCCGTTATGCTAATTTGCTTAAATACGGGAGGTAATGTATTACAAATAAATGAAAATCTTTCTAATGTTAACCCATGCCCCGATTCCCAGTAACAGAAAGAACACTTCGCATTACATCCTACAGGCATAATAAGAGACAAGTTGGGATTGTTAACTGTTAACTTCATCTCCACCACCTACAAATCCCATCTGGTATCTTTTCCCCATTCTCCCAGTACCACTTCCCATCTCTCCACTCTACCCGCTCATTTCTCATAAATTCATGTCTCATTTCATACCAGCCGTTTTGAGCAGGAACCATAACTTTACCGTCATGAAAGTTCCAATTCATAGATTTTCTCCTTTTTAAAAATGGAACCGGGTATTAACCGGCCCATCATCAACATTTACCATGGGTAAATATGTTTCTCAATAAAACATTAAACGTAAACTAAAATAAAGTCAACAAAAAACTTGACATTGGTTCAAATCCATACTATTGTTTATCCGAAAGAGGAGGTTCTATGACGTTAGAACAATACGAAAAGAGATATGCCGAACTTAAAGAGCAGGGAATACGATCTATGCACTTTGGGTTTAACGGACAGCTCCCGGTTGATTTCTTGAAAATAGAAGTCTTTGAGGAAGTCATCAAAGAAAGCCATATCCATATGATCGAAAGGAGTGTAAACGAAAACGGCCAATGGGTAAAAAAGAAGGAAATTGTTGATTGGAAGAAGGGGTTTATCTTCATGTTAGGGGGGCTTTGTGGTATAGAGTCCGATCCTTTTGTAAGTGAGAAGACCGGAAAGTATGCCTATCTGTCCCATGCGAGACTATGGCGGTTACTTCCTTCTATGAACAAAGAATCGGTATCCGCAGAATATGAATTTGACGCCGAAATCCGGGCAGAAGAAACCATTTTGAAGAACGAGATCAAGTTCCAGGATTATCAGCAGAAGGTAGCAGAAGGGAAAAAGCCGCGTTATGAAGTCTACCAGAAGTACAAAACCGAAGCCGACAAAAGGCTTGCTGTTGTGGAAATGGCGAAATTCGGTAGACAACGTGCCGACTCTGGGGCGCATAAGAGGGGAATAATCAAAATGCTTAAACTTCCCAATCCAAGAGAAGAGTTTATAGGTATGACTGTGTTTTGCTTTAAGTGTGTTCCCAACTTAGATAACATGGAAATGAGACACAAACTGCTTAATGATGATAAATCTGCTCAAGAGGTGTTTGGTATTGCTGATAATACAGGGACCATTCCCCATGTACCGGAGGGAGAATGATTTACAAAATACTAAACCTCATTTTCGGATGGGATTATGTCTACTATGATTATACCAATAATGAGTATCCCAGAAGTCGTAAGCATGGAATTGGTCGTGTATTTGTTACGTATGATGGTCAAGTTTCTCTCTGGTTGGATAAACAGGAACATGACCTGTTAAAAATACCAAGCCCGGAAGCTGTTAACTGGCTTACTTGTGATAGTGAAAAATATTTCCTAAAAGGAGAAAACCAATGAAAAAGAAGAATCGAATAATTTGTTTTGACAAAGAAGTGACCAGCTTAGTTATCGGTACTACCGTTTATAGACGGGTAGTAAAGAAGGGAAAAGAAACCGTCTGGATGAAGAAATACGAAGAAGAAAAGTCCAGAAAAACTCTTAATGAAAAGACTAACGAGGTAAAAGATAGCCTTGATGAACAGTTGGCAAAGGTGGGGAAATGAAAAAGGAAGAGTTGAGTAATTACGCCAAGGGGATGAATTGTTCCGCAGATGTTTTCGATTGGATAGAAAAGCGAGTACCGGAAAAATATGATCTATCTGAGGTAGAACATATTTTGGATTATCTGGCGTCAAGCCGTAGACCGAAAAGACTTGAACGAGCGACTTATGACCAAATGAAATCCAATGCCGCAAAATGGGTAAAGTCCCTATCTAAAAAAGGCTCTAAAATTAACGAAGGAGAAAATGGGGTGGAAACCGTTTTGGATTTCGGTGATGGGTTTCGATTTGTTAAGCTTATTAGCGAAGAATCATACAAGAGAGAAGGAAGCCTTATGCGTCATTGCGTGGCATCGTACTACGGGCGTGACGTTGAAATATTTTCTTTGCGTGATCGAAATAACAACCCTCATTGCACTATTGAAAAAGATCAACAGATCAAAGGTAAGGGAAACGGAGATATTAGCCCTAAATATATTGATTATGTAGTTAGATTTTTGGAATGGTCTGGCATGAAAGTACGTGATTCTGAAATGAAGAACCTTGGGTATGAGGTTGTATCATTTGCAGAATATATTATCGGAGGTAACCTTTACCGAGAAAGATATATTCGCAAAGAAGAGGAGGTAACCTACAATGAAGATGTGGTTATATTTGACGATCTTTTAGAGGCTATAGCATACCGAGGAGATAAGATATGCCTATTTAAAGGGTATGCCTATTTCGAAGGTTCCTCCATAACCGATCTGGGACAGCTTGCCTCTATCGGGGGGTATGCCGATTTCCGTAATTCCTCCATAACCGATCTGGGACAGCTTGCCTCTATCGGGGGGTATGCCTATTTCGGGGATCTATATGAACTTGAGAGAGAGTGGGAGGCTAGAAAATGAAAACAGGACACATAGCAGATTTTCACCACTCCCCGGAACGCCACAATAAGTGTATGCGGATTCTTGATCAGGTAAAAGAAGTAATGCCGGATTTAGACTTGCTAACAAACTCCGGTGAAAACTTCCACAACCCCTATAATATCCAGAGTGCGCTTAATTCACTTCTGTCTAAATGGGAAGAGATAACAACAATCGGCCCGGTAGCAACAATTAACGCCACTCAAGGAAAACACGAAAAAGAAGGAATGGTAGAGCTTCTTTCCAGGTCCGGGGTAGTGGTAATGAAGCCGGGGAATCAGTATATGCTTTCTAAAAGTGGAAGGATTGTAATTGAAGACAATAATTATTCTGCTGTACTGCCTAGACTCGCAATGTTCCCCGTACCCCACGCCCACAAAGCTAACTTACTTAAAAAAGGCATGACAGGGGAAGAGGCCAACGCCCATGTAAACAAGGCCATGGCTAAACTCTGCCAACAGTACGGGGCTATGAGTGCCCAACATCCCGATGTTCCTTCCCTGGCTGTTGGTCACGGCGTAGTAAAAGGAAAAAACACCAGAGAGCTAAAAGCACTTTCGGAAAGCTCTATTTACTCAACAGAAGCCGAACTATCCGCAATAGGGGCAGATTTCTACGCATGGGGTCATTATCATAACCCTGTAGACTTTGAAATCATTCGGGGTGGATATTTAGGGTCTTTCGCATGGGATTTTAACGAAACCGGCTATAAACCGGCTATGACAATAATTGATTGGGATACCATGGAAGTAACCCGCCATCCTTTCGATATTAACGAAAGGAAAAAATACGTCATGAACCCCGGTGATATTCTTCCTGTAATGATGAAACAGGATGTATGGTTGGTGAACAACGGGACTGATTTCACCGCAGAAGACTGCAAAAAGATGGGAGCCGATTTCGTCAAGGTTACTTCTGAAATAGAAGTAGAAAACAAGATACGATCAACGGAAGTTATCGAAGCTGTTACCTATCAGGATAAATTCAAAGCGGTTTACCCCGATGCTACGGATGAACAATTAACTATCTGCGAACAGTTTTGGAACGAAGACAAAGCAGACGGGAAAATCCCTGAAAAGAAAGTTATATCTCCCATGTCGGTAGAGGTTCACGGATCAAAGGCGTTTCTTGAAAGACTTGGAAAAGAAACAGTGTCCTTCTCTGTGGAAAATCTGGATTATTGCACTACAATGCTTTCCGGACCCGGAGGATATGGGAAAAGTTCTCTTTTCGATTACCTGTCTCCCTTTTCGGTGTTGTTTCTTCAAAGTAACTCCCTGATTTCCACCTTTGAGTTGGGCGATTCTTATATCCGGCAGTCTTTCAAGGTGAATGATACCGTTTATGAAATCGAGAAGCTTTTCAAGCCTACTCTGAAAAATCCCAAAGCGGAATATTTCGCATGGGAAATTGTAGACGGCCAGAGAAAAGCTATCCCCGGTTTGACCGGCAACAAACAGCCTTACGATGAATGGTGTCTTTCTGTTTTCGGTTCTCCCCGGAAATATGCTTCATCGGTTCTCAACACTCAGTTTGATGATAACCAGTCAAAATTCATGGGACAGTCTATCAATCCTTCCTTAATTCAGGCTACCAATGTAGAGCTAAAAGCCCTTTTCCATGAATTGGCCGGTACAGACATGAAGCACTTGGAAATGAAATGTAAGAAGGAGATGGACACGTACCGAGAAAAAGCAGAAGAAGAAGAAATCAAAAAGGCCGGTGTTGCTGAAAACATTCCCGATAAAACGCTAACAATGATAGCGACCAAAGAGCTTGAAAATACGCTATATCGGGAAGAATCAACAATGGACAGCTATAAGAGCCGAGAAGCCCTTATGGTCGATGCTGTGGCTCGTATGGAGGCTGTAGAGAAAGAAAATGCTCTTATTGAATCTGCTATTGTAACTCTGGAATCTCAAGTGACAGCAGAGGAGGAGAATAAAGAAGTATTTGAAAAAGAACTATCCGAACTTGGGAACGTGGATATTGAGGATATTAACCGCCGACTCTCTGTTATGGATACGGAGAAAGCAATATATGACAAGAGACTTACGGAACTCCCCGCGATACAGGAGAGAAACAAAGAAAAGCGTGATAATTACGAGACTTCTGTAACTGAGTATAACGCCGCCATGTCCAGTATAAGAACCCATAACGCCGAAGTGGACAGGATAACCGGAGAAGTAAACCACGCAACATCCATGAAATCCAGCATCTTGAATCGCCGGGATTCGATCATCCGTCAAGCAGAAAGCGACACTGTAAAGAAGAATGATGAAAACGCCCGGAATTTCACATCCGAACAGGAAAGGCTTAAAACCGAGATAGAAACTCTCACGAACAGAATTGAAGATGGTAAAAAGTATATCGATTCTGTAAAACCCTGTCCTAAGTGTGGCTATATGGATGAATCTGCCATAGCGGAAAAAGAAAAGTATGAGAAAGGTGTTGAACGACTCAAAGCAGAAAAAGAAACTGCCGAAAACACTCTTTCTAACCTCAAGGCCCCCGAACCTGTAACAATCGAGCCGGACCTATCCGAAATAGACAAAGAGATTGTCGAAGTTGACGCAAAAATCAACGTTCAGATACCCGAACGAAAGGAAGAACCCGCCGCTCCTGTCATGGATACGTTGGAAGATGAAACAATTCCTTCCTTTGATTTGGAGTCCTACAATAGATACAAAGAACATATTGCCGGATATTCCGAAGATAAGGCAACAGAGATAAGGACAAAAATTACAGAATCATCTAAACGGATTGCTACTATCAAGGAACAGATAAGCGTAAAGGCTTTATCTAAACAGGCTGTAGATAATACGTGCCGGGAAGAATTATCGGACGTAAGAGATGAAATCAGAAAACAGGAGGAAAGAATAACATCGATAAAGCATGATATATCGGTAAACAAAACGCGTGTTAATGATATTGACAAAATGCTTGAATCCCTGTCAGAATACGATAAAAGGATTGAAGAATACCGGGAAAGAGAAGAGTTCTGGTCGGATATGAAAAAGAAATGGGGGCCTAACGGAGTACCGGCAAGAATACTGGAACATACCGGGCCTTACGTGGATGCCCTGGCTAATGAGCTATTGGCTAAATACTACCCGGTTTACAAGGTTCATTCCGAAACTACCCGACCGTCAGCGGACGGGAAAAAAGAATTGGAAGTATTCAGCATCAATGTGGTCAACCAGGAAACGGGACGGATTAAACCGCTGAACTGTATATCTGGGGAAGAAAGAAATTTTGTTGTTCTTGCCCTTCGTAATGCGTTCGGAAAAATCAACAAGCAGAATTCCTTGGAAGAGTGGACCGTATCATACGAAGACGAGCCGGACGCTCATGTTTCCAGTGATTTCATTCATGCTTTTTGGGATATGGTCGAAGAAACAACTGCCGGGAAGAAGGGGATATGTATAGCCCATTCCAACGAGATCAAGACCAGATCAGGGTCACAAATTGATATAAGAGAGGTGTAATGTGGATATTCGGGTTAATAAAAAAATGACAAAACTTATAGATAATATTTCTGATGCTCTTGATTATCACGACCGGATGAAGGTTTTAACGTCAGCAATTGCAATTTTTAGCCACATAACAAACACTATAAAAAACGGGGGTGCTGTTGAAATAACCTACCCCGATGGAACTAAGAAGCAATTAGGTCTAGACGATAAGGTGGAGTCATAAATGAGTCAAACAAAATCAGAAAGAGTAAAAGCACTTATCATTTCAGAAGCAAAAAAAATGTTTATTGAAAGAGGATATCACGGTATGAATTATCGTGATTTAGCAAAGGAAACAGGGCTTTCCCCGGCGGCTCCCTATCATCGGTTCAAAAACAAGCTTGAATTGTTTGAAGCTTGTATTGATGGTGCAGAATTGACGTTTGATTGTGCGGCAGAAAGACCATTAGAGTTTACTATGCTGTTGGAAAAGACCCTACAGGAAAATGGTGGAATCATTTCTAAGTTGTCACAGTGTGACCCGGAAGTGTTATTTAGTTTGGTGTAAAAGGAGAAATAATATGGAAACAATGAAAGACATTCAGGAAGCAATCAAGAAGAATATGCCTGAAATGGTTGGTAAGGAACTGCAAGACCTTATCAAGGAATATGAAGCGAAAAAGGTTGAACTTAGGGAAAAGAACGATATTATCGATTCCCTAGAATCATCCATGAAAAAACAGGAATCCGAACTTTCCGCATTAAAGAAAACCGTCAAAACATACGGCGATCTTGTTGAACGGGAATCGGTCATTCAGTCCAAAGAGCAAGAACTTGCCATTAAAGAAGCTGTTCTGGCGGTCCGGGAAGAAACCGCCGATCTTCGAGTTAATGATCACAAAGAAATGTTTTCCCAGGTATTCAAAAACAGGATTACAAGGGAATCGGTATTAACCCCCATTAAAATTGACAATGGAGAATATAGCGGGTACATAAACGGACACGAAGAAAAGATGAAAAGCTGTGAAACGATTGAGGAACATTACGCCGAAAACAAGAAAGAAGAAGAATAGATAATCTGTGGGGGTTTAACAGCCCCCTATTAAAAGGGGAGGATATGAGAAAAATACTAAGAGCTTTAGGAATTATTCTATTTAGTGTGATGGGGTTAGTATCCCTTCATTCTATCAGAGTAACAGAGTCACTAAAACTTTCCGTACAAAATGAGAAAGCAACTGCGGATCGGTATAAAGAAAAAGCCGATAGTCTTGAGGCCAACCTAAAGATTGTCGAAGAAGCAAAAGACTCTCTTGAAAAAGAGTTGGAATCTACCAAGAAAAATATGGAGTATTTGACGGCGTTATCACCGTTGAAAGGGCTTGTTTCCGAGGATGAAATTAACGAGTTAATCAAGGAAATTCCCCACGGAAACCCGTTCCGGTGTGATTTTATTGTAACAAGCAAATTCGGAGAAAGAACATTAGATCACGGGGTGAATATCCGCACGCATACTGGTGTAGATATTATTCCCGTATCTGATGAATGGATAATAACACCTATAGACTCCGGGGCAGTCGAATCCTACGGGTATGATGCTGTTTATGGTAAATATGTATATGTTCGTCACTCTGACAGAGTAAGGACTTTTTCAGCACACGGGGAAACTATTTACAACCGAGGAACCACGGGGCATATAGTGGACGACAACACGGCTATTATGTACATGGGAGACACAGGATATTCTAAAGGTAAACATTTGCACTTTGAAATCCAGGTGTGGACCGGAGAGAGGTGGCAAGCGGTAAATCCTTTACCTTTTTTGGAGGGGTAACGATAGACAATTATCTACAAGGGTGGGATAATCTTATTAAATAGTGTATTATACACAAAGGAGTTAAGTAATGGCAGAAGATATTAACAAAGTCCTTTTGGTCGGACGATTAACAAGAGATGCGGAACTTTCCTATACAAATTCGGGGTATGCTTTATGTAAATTCAGCATAGCGGTAAACAGAAGAAAAAAGCAGGGCGATAACTGGATAGATGAAGCGAACTTCTTTGAATTGACCTTGTGGGGGAAAAGGGCCGAAAGCCTTAACCAGTACCTTACCAAAGGGGTACAAATAGCGTGTGAGGGCCAGCTTAAACAAGAACGATGGGAACAGGACGGTCAGAAGCGAAGTAAGGTTTCTGTAGAAGCGGTAAATATCCAGCTATTAGGCGGTAAATCAAACAACGATCAATCAAATAACAGCGGGGGGAACCCGTCTAACGGCTATCAACAGCAGGGACAGCAGAATAGAGGTACTAACCAGTCAACCAACAGTCAACAAAGTTTTGAGAGCTACCAGCCGCCCAGTAGACCGGCGCAAGATCAATACGAGGATGATATTCCTTTTTAGTGTAACACGTAACATGTTGACGTATAATTCTGTATTTGGTATCCTGTATATAGGAGGTCAACATGTTTGACATTGATATAATAGAAAATAGTGGCGTTGAGGTTGTGGATTCACGATTGTTGCACAAGGCATTAGGCGTGAGGTCATATCATGCAGATTGGATCAGGCGGCGCATAGAAAATTATGGGTTTGAAGAGGGAAACGATTACTTCCTTTCCCAATACTCAAAAATGAGTAATGGGATTAAAACAGGAGGGAAGCTCAAAAAAGACTATTTATTAACATTAGATATGGCTAAAGAGCTTTGTATGATTGAAAATACGGACGTTGGGAAGAAGGCACGGCGTTATTTCATACAAGCTGAAAAGGATTTGCAGTCTCATAAGATTGTTAGGATTGCATCTAAACACGTAAGACGTGAACTTACGGATGTTGTCAAAGATTCCGGTGAAAACGAACGAATGCACGGCCACGGTTACGGGAATTATACAAAGCTTGTTTATGTGTTAACCGGTCTGAACGAAAGAAAAAAATCGTACGGCGCAAAAGACGGGTTTCGCGATACATTGACAAGTGAAGAGTTAAAGCGTGTTCAACAAGCTGAAAACATGATAAAAGCTTTTCTTGATATGGATATGGAGTATAGTGAAATCAAGGATACCGTATCCCCCTTTTTTGAAAAAAGGAAGATTCAAAATTGCGAGCAAAAATAACTGTAAACTTTGAAAAAGTAAAGGGCGAGTGGCAAAACAGATTTGCCGCTATTGCCCTGGATGATCTACCTGAACCGGGAAAGGTCTATGAACTGGTAGAAATCGACGAAGCTTCCGACAAACAACGGAAACTCTTTGAACCGCTTTGTAGGCTATATTTTAATTCATTCTGTTATCCCCATGAAGTGAAAACGTGGGAAGATTTACGGGATGATATAAAGAAAAGACTTGGTTTAGGTTATTCTCACCTTGAATATGTAGATGAAAACTACCAGATAGTCACTATACCTTTTAAGAACTGGAAAGAGTCTATACCCGAAAAAGTCCTTTTAGACTTTCAAGGTGGCAACAAATACCGATTAAAGGGAATACTTCGGTCAACAACAACTTATAGCAGTAATCAGTTTTTCTCCATGACAGACAGCATGATTCGGGAAATGATTTACAATAATGTTATTCATAGTAAGATGGGGAAGAAGTTCGATTCAATACTAAAAGAAATAGGATTTGAAGAGTAAATAATCATTGCCACAAAACAAAACATATGTTAAGATACAGTAAAAGGAGATGTATTTTGAATATAGCAAACAAGGTTCAAAGAATAAAAGAAAACGATCAAGATTATGAATTCTACCCCACAACGGAAGACATGGTAAGGGCTGTTTTCAATGATCTACAGATTCATAAAAGGAATGGATATAAAAAGCTTTTAGACATTGGTGCCGGTGATGGCAATTTGTTTCATATCTGGAATAAACTGATAGATGAAAGATTTCCCCGTAACGAGTACGGATACCGTCCAATCATGATGGACGTTGTGACACAATATTATGCCATTGAAAAATCCACTATATTGCTTGAATATCTTCCAAAAGAGGTAATTACAATAGGTACAGACTTTCTACCAATACTTTGATCGATAAGGATATGGATGTCATATTTTGCAATCCACCTTATTCAGAATACCAAGAATGGGCCGAGAAGGCCATATTAGAAGCAAACACACACATAATGTATCTTGTTATACCTCAGAGATGGAAAGACTCTCATGTGATTAACTTATCTCTACAGAGAAGAGGTGTAGAAGCCAAGGTTATTTATTCAGATGATTTCTTAGATGCCCCACGGTCTGCCAGAGCCAAAGTTGATATAATTAAAATTGATTTTCAAGAAGCTTATAGCGATTGGCGAAGAACAAAAGGGAAAGGGGCTTTTGATATATGGTTCCAAGATTCCTTTGGTACTTTTGACAAGGTTAAGGAAGAATCAGAAAAAAAAGAAATCCCATTTAAGGAAAGGTTAGGGTTAGTTCCAGGTCAGAATCTTATAGAACGTATGGAGTTGCTGTATTCAAAAGAGTTATCCAAAATCAGAGATACCTATGATAAGGTATGCTCTATAGACCCTGAACTGGCGAATGAATTTAACATCTCTATCGATACTATAAAATCTGGAATTAAAGAAAAATTCTCCGGGTTAAAACATAAGTACTGGAAAGAGCTTTTTGACAATCTCACTAAGATAACCGACAGACTAACGCAAAAGTCACGTGATAACCTTCTCAAGACGCTACAGAACAATGTTGAAGTTGATTTTTCTGCGGCTAACGCTTATGCAATAGTTCTGTGGGCTATTAAGAACGCTAATGAGTATTATGATGATCAGCTAATAGAGTGTTATGAACGTCTTGTGAATAAAGAATCCTGCTTGCTCTATAAGTCAAACAGTCACTTTGTTGATGATACTTGGCGATTTGCTACAGAGAATAGTCATTATTATTTAAATGATAAACTTGATTATCGTATTGTAACACATAGGGTTGGCGGGTATTTTAGTGGGGATTCATGGAGAACGTATGACCAAAGATATAATCTTTCCTTACACGCCTATGAATATATTCAAGACTTATGTACCATTGCAAAAAATCTAGGGTATGATGTAAACATGATTCCATTAAATTTTGACTGGCAAGCTGGAAATGAGCGGGTGTTTTTATATGATACCAACAAGGTTTTTATGAAAGTAAGAGCTTTTAAAAACGGAAACATCCATTTTAAATTTAATCAGGATTTTCTAAGAAAATTCAATGTTGAATTCGGTAGGATAAAGGGATGGATTAACAATAAATCACAAGCATCAGAAGAAATGAATATACCAAAAGAAAAAATAGATGAAATATACAAGTCAAATTATCGAATTGAGGTAGGTCAAAGTAAATTACTTATATCATAAAGGGGTAAGGATGATAAAGAGAATAAGAGTTTTAAACGGTGACGCTTACTATGACATGAAGCGTCAAGGACTTTATACCATAGGTAAAAAACCTAAAAAAGGCGACACGTTCAATGAGACATGGGTAAAAAAATCCATTTTATCCCGGCATTCTCATATTCGATGTATACAAGTCGAGTTTGAATTTGAAACGACAAGGCCGGTTCGGGATCAGCTTCTGCGATGTACTCATGGGTTTGTTGAAAAGTATGTTGAGACATCCAGGCCAGACCGGACGGGGAAACCCAGGGATTTAAACTCTCTTTCTAAATACCTTTTGGTGTTTAATATAGAAGGGATGATTAAAATGTTTCTGGACCGGCTTTGTTGTCAGACAGAAGTGGACACAAGAAAGCTTGTTGAATCCATAAAGAAAGAAATGATGAATCATGAAGATCCTATTATTCAAGCAATTGGGTTCATGATGGTTCCTAAATGTATATGGTATGCAGGATGTAATGAGTTTCAAGAAAAAGACTGTTTTTGTGTAACAAAGAACTATACGCCCCATATCATCGAAAGGATACAGAGATATACTGATAACCTTTTGCAGTTGGAGATGGCATTCTAATGAAACCCAACGAAAAGAAAGCCAGATCCCTTTATTCTAAACTTGTAAGAGTAAAGGGATGCTTAAACACAACAGGAACAGCCGAATTCGGCAAATGCTTTACTTGTGGGCGTGTTTTCCCGTTTGAAGTGTTGCAGTGCGGTCATTTTGTTTCTGGCCGCACCAGCGCACTATTTTTTGAACCTACGAACGCTCATATTCAATGCCCTGAATGTAATTGCACAAAGGGTGGAAACCTGGAAATCTATCACGAAAAAATGATAAGAAAGTACGGAGAGAAAGAAGTGGAAAGGCTGGAATCTATGAGGCATAAGATCATTAAGATGTACGAATCAGATTACCGTGAATTAGTGTCTAAATTCCAGTCTGAATTTGAGAGTATAGAATATTAGTTGACATAACGAATTAGTTAATATAAACTAAAGTTCAAATAAACACACGTAAAAAAGGAGTTGTTTTATGAAAATAGACGCACAAATGACGCTTTTATTGAATAGTGATGGTTTGGTGTTGGAGTTACACGATAAGGCATCAGGTAGAATGTTCTTTGAGGGGTCCATGGATCAAGCGCAAACTTGTTTAGTTTTGTCTCGTTGTGGATATACGGATTTTACCGATAGCAAGGTCATGGGCCTTGATGTTGTTGGTAAAAAACATGAGTGTGAAAGTTTTCGTTTCCCTATCACCGATAATGAACGGTGGGGAAGTAAGGATGCAATCGCTGATAAATGTCGGCAGATTGTAAAAGAACAAAAACCAGGATGGAAGCCAGACCTCGATTTTGATAGTCAAACATCCTTTGCCAAAGACGGAGAAGCGTGGTTTGCTTGTACTATTATACGGCGGTGGGTGTGAACGCACATTCTACCAAAAAAAATCAGTACAATTACAACCGGAAAGATCACGCTATATTTACCCCTCCACCCGTATGTGAATGGTTAGCCAAAATACTTGAGCCGGAAATTCCCAGAGGGGGAACTATCTTAGACCCGGCCTGTGGCGGTGGGAATCTTCTTGATCCATTTGAGGACACCTATACAACAATAGGATGTGATATAGAAGATTACGGAGCAGAACTGGATCACTTTGTGAAAGATGATTTCTTAACATGGAAAGCCGGGGATTATGGAATTGATATTGTTGTTATGAACCCGCCCTATAACCATACAAAGGAATCAGCGAAAACTTACGGAAGATCAACACTACTCCCGGAACTATTCGCTGATAAGTGTTTTAAGCTATTCGGGACAAAAGTAAAGATGATCATGTTTACCCCTATGGGTCTGCGGCTTAATATCAGAAAACAGAAAGAATCTCAGGGCAACCGGTACGATAAAATCCGGGATAATTGGGGGGATATTACGTCTATCGTTTCACTTCCAATGGATATATTTCACAATGTAGACTTTGATCCCAGCAAGCCGGTTCAGATAAGAAACACAAAAAAAGGGATAATGAAATCCAATATTCTTAGGAAGGAAACTCAACAGGAAATACTTTTCTTTAATATGCCGGATTTGAAACCTCATTATTGCTTACCGGAAAGTGTACTGGAAAAATTAAGAGAAACAGATAGGGAGATGTTAAAATGATTTTGTATCTGGCAGTAAAGCAGTTGATTTCAGAAGTCGAAACCAACGGTACGGAAGCGGTCGATTACAGGAAATTTACCAAAAACCTAATCAAGTTGGTAATTGATTACATTTTAGAGAGGGAGTAAGTGGAGAAAAATGTTTATCTTTATCTCCCCCCGTTTCAGGTGGAAAGATTAAAGGTTGCGCCGTTACCTTTCCAGTTGGGAGACGATATAATCCAAGTCGGGGAAGTAAGAAGGATAGTAAAAAAACTTACAGATAGGGCGTATCTGTGTAATGTATTTATTTATCCGCAGTATGAAGAGTTTGCGGAAAGAGAATTGATGAAAATAGAAAAGGAGCGTAGGAATGGGTCAAGTTACACTTGATAAAGAAGAGTATGACAAGCTTAAAGCGGGATATGACATTTATATTGCGTTAAATCAAGGTGAAGTTGCCGGTATTCATAAGGTCGAATCTATCAGCAATATAGACAATATTTATGAAATCAACGTTGTGACGTGGAGTGAAAAATACAGTGAGAATTTTACAGCCCATGTAGATAAAGCTATAAAAGACAAAGCTAAAGATATGGCTTGTGAAATGGTAAAAGAAACAACAAAAAGAGCTACATCACTGGCAATTGATAATGATCATTTGAAAAATCGTCTTAAGGTAGAAATAGAAGAAAGGGTATACTGGAAAGAAAACGATTTCAGGAATGTTGCGGCAAAGGAAGAACTCAAAGAAGAACTGGCCTCCTATGTTGGTCTTAAGGGAGCCTTGAAATGCCTGTTTGGAGGTAGTAAATGAACCAAGACGAAGTAAAGAGTATCCTTGATAAATACACTGACCATAAAGAATATACTGTGATATTCTCCGGTAAAGCAAGCAAAAAGGTAGACGGACTTTATCACCCGGATACCAAAGAAATTATCATTCATAATAAAAACTTCCAGAATGAAAATTCCCTTATTTACACGGCACTTCATGAGTTGGCCCATCATATCGACAACATGGAAAACGGAATAGTACAGAGAAACGCCCACGGTGGACAGTGGCCTACAATCCTCCATGAGTTGATAGAAAAGGCGATTGAAAACCAAGACTTTATCCCTATCGACCCTGAAAAAGTGTCTAATGCGGTCCGGGCTAACAATATGCAGACAAAATATCTTAAAGAATTTGGAAAAGTCTGTATTCAGCTAATGGATCACTGCATGACAAGAGATTACCCCTTTGAAGATATTTACTTGCGAGTCCTTAAAATGAAAAAGGGGGAAGTATTAAAGGCTATGAAAGTCTTTGGCCTGGATATTTCCGAAGAGATCGGCCCGGATATGGCAAAGAAAGTAGCCCAGATTAAAAATCCTGCCGAAAGGGAAGAGGCGATTAAGTCCGGTGAAGTCCCGACAAATACGCCATCCAAGAAAGAAATGGATGAATATGCTTATCTGGAAGCGGAGAAAAAGAAGTTGGTAAAAACAATTTCTAAGGCTGAATCCCGTCTTGCTGAGATCGAATTAGCACTGGAAGGGAAAAATGATAATTAAACCCAAATGTCCGCACTGCGGGGAAACCGTCACTGTAAATGTCAAAAAAGTTGAAAAGCTGGAAAAAGAAAACGCTGAGTTGAAAAAGCAGATATTTGAACTTAAAGCTCTATTTGAAATGAATCAGTCGGGACAAAGTGCGCAAGATTGGGCGTATAATCATATGATGAATAATTTTTTATTTGGAGGTGGAAAGTGAAAAAGTTTAGAGTCGTTCGACAATTAACAAAGGAAGAGAGAGCTGGAGCCGACGATAAAGTGCAACCGGGGAACATCGTATATCTTTTTAAAGGTTGTACATATGGGTGTATTTCACACAATGGAATGGCTGTTAGTCATAAGCCGGATGATGGACCTTTTTTTGAGATGCCCTGCGACACATTGGAGGAAATAAAGTGAAAATCTACATAAGCGGCCCCATAACCGGTACTGATGATTATTATGAGCGATTCGCTGATAAGGAAAAGGAAATGAGAAAGATTTTCCCTAAATCGGATATAATTAACCCCGTAAGATCATGCGCCGAAGCCGGGTTAAGAGACGGAGAGCATAGCTGGAAAGAATTTATGAATCACTGTGTTTATGTTCTCCGTGGATGTTCCCATATTGTTATGATCCCAGGATGGGAAAATTCTCGTGGAGCGTGTGTTGAATATTATCTTGCGAAAGAGCTTGAATTATCGTTTATATAGGAGAAGGTATGAAGTTAGACGAAACATTTAGTATTGTTGAAACGCCTCATGGAGTTGATCTTGTGCGGTTAGTAATGGGGTCTGACAAAGAAGGAAACCCCAAAGAAAAAGAGGAAAGACGTCATTACGGTGCGGTCTATCAAGCACTACAGGGTTATCTTAACTGGAAGATAGAAACAGATATGGAGAGTACCCCTTTTATTGCTTCTATTCAGAAAGTGATTGATACGATCAACGAAACCGAGAAGATGATAAAGGATAATTTCTGTGTATATGTAAAAACAGCCAGGGGGAAAGATAATGGATGATTATATCGGATTTGAAGGACTAGGGAATGACATTGAGTTCTGTCAGATAGATGAAAGCGATAAAGCCTATAAAGTTCAGATTGTTGGTGAAGAAATAGAACTGTGGCTTCCTAAGTCTGTATTTGATGATTCTGGCTGTCTTACTGAGGCCGGATGTGAGATATTCTATATCAATTATGCGGAGGCTATTGGTGAATAAAGAGTGGTTGTTAAAGGTTATCAAAGATGCTCATGATAACGCAGTGGATAAAGGGTTTTACCCGGTAGATGAAGGAAAAAACATAGGTGAGCTTTTAATGCTTTGCGTAAGCGAACTGGGAGAGGCATTAGAAGCGCATAGGTGTGATCGTTATGCTGATATAAAATCACTAAACATCTGTACGATAAATATTGAAAATATCAACCATGAATGGATAGGTCTTTTCCAGAGAGACATAAAAGATACCGTTGAGGATGAATTGGGCGATGTTTTTATTCGCCTTGCCGATCTTTGCGGCTATTTAGTCGAAAGAGAAAATCACGACATTGTTGTTCAGAACTTTCTTAATACCAAAAGACTTATACCCACGGATATTAACGTGGGGGAATGGATGTTTCACTATATTCGCTTTTTCTTGAGTGACATTGATTTTTATGAAGATAAAAATTATATACCCGCCGGTTCTATTGGCAGAGCATTGGCCGAGCTGAGTAGTTTTGCCGCTTCGCAGAAAATTGATATTGCTAAATTCGTCGAAGCTAAAATGGCCTATAACCGCACAAGACCACCTAAACACGGGAAGAGGTACTAATGAAATACTACGATGATTGGGGTGAGGAAATTAAAGAGGGTGATAATATAGTCACCTCTTACGGTATACCGCCTAAACCCCTCAAAGGAAAGGTGATTATAGAAGAGGGGGAAATGATAGTCTTGACGCCGGGTCATAATCCAGAAAAATGCGACTTGAATTATCTTATCCATAATTTTAACGTGTATAAGGAGACAGAATGAAAACACTAAAAGACTTTCAGAAAGAAAGCAGGGAAGCGTTGGAAAAAGAAACCCAGGAACAGCTTAAAACCGGGCCGGTAAAATTATCGGTAGACTGTACCATTGAAACCGCAAAGGATATATCTAATCCTTCCGTGGCGTTTGCTATTAAGAGAAAATGGAAGTCCCAGGCTAATATCGCCTACCAGAAAGCAAAAAAGCACGATATTAGGCCGCTTATCCCTAAAAAAGACCAGAACATCAACGGCTTTGCTTTGGACCCGGAACAGCCGCTCCCGGTGTGGGCCGATGGCCTTACGGAACAATCCGAGTATACCGATGAAATGCTGGCAACAGGGCTATTTCTCTTCCTCCGAGAAGAATACGATGAATATTATCATAATGTTCTGAAAGCGTTAAATCTTAATCCCGCCACTATATCAGAAGAGGGCCGGAAGATTTTAGACGGAAGTTATTGGAAATAAGATAAAGGGGGTGAGGTTTTATACACCCCTCCATTGATTGACAAGATAGTTTAACCGATATAGTATAGTAAAGATAAGGAAAGGGGTTATGAAAGAGTTAACAAAGCAAGAATTAGAGAAGTTGTATTATGAAAATACAAACGATGAAGTGTGTCGTATTTTGGGGATTACGAAAGTGACCCTTGTGAAATACGTAAAACAGGCCGGGATTGAGCCAAAAGGAAAAGGTGGTGGTATGTGTAGCCCTAAGTTGCAGATTGTGTCTGAAAAGGGTTAAACATGGCAACACAGAGATATATTTCTACATCTTTCTGGAATGACCCATGGATACAGACGTTAGACCCTTCTGAAAAGCTTTTGTATCTGTATTTTATGACCAGCCCATTATCGAGTATTTCCGGCATATATGAAGTAACAATGAGGCGGGTATGTTTCGACACTGGTTACAACGAAGATACAACAAAACGCATCATTAAGAGGTTCGAAAACGACAAAAAGTTGTACTATTGTTGTGGTTTTGTTGTAATTCCGTCATGGCCGAAACATCAGAAATGGGAGGAAAAAGAGACAATAAAGCGGGGTATAGAAAAACACTTAAATACTGTACCCAAAAGAGTTTGGTGTGATATAGTTTCGAGAAAAATACCTTATCAGTATCCCCTTGAAGAGATTTTGTTGCCGTATGGGTATGACCCGAGCTATTTAGATATAGAATTTGAATTTGAATTTGATATTATAAAAGACGGTCAAAATTGCACCAAAATTGCACCAAATGTTGTAGAAGAGGAATTTAGTCGTTTTTGGCATGTATGGCCTAAGAAAGTACAGAAAAAAACAGCACGGCAGAAATATTTCTTGATGCACAAGAAGAAGCGTTTACCGGAAATCAATGAATTGTTGGAGATTATCGAAAAATGGAAAAACACGGAAGACTGGAAAAAAGACGATGGGAGATACATACCTCATCCGGCAACGTGGATAAATCAAGAAAGGTGGGAAGATGCTTTGCCAACACAGGTAATAAGCCAAGAAGATAAAAACTACAAGGATGGATGGGATG
The DNA here is from genome assembly GCA_028533045.1 of Spirochaetales bacterium. Lineage (GTDB taxonomy): Bacteria > Spirochaetota > Spirochaetia > DSM-2461 > DSM-2461 > SZUA-368. The sequence continues at coordinate 55,429 of JAQQAP010000038.1, forward strand.
ACTAAAACTTGCCCCATCCACGGAGAATACGAAAGCGAGGTTATGGAAGTATTCGGCGTTCATGTTGAAACTCAATGCCCTATGTGTGAAGCGCAGGAAAAGCAGGACGCGCAGAAGAAAGCCAAGATAGAAAAAGTGAAATCGATAGAAGATGCCGGTGTACCTTCTCGCTTTTTGAAGTGTGCTTTTCAGAATTACCAAAGAGAAACCAATGAACAACAAGAGTCTTACGATATTGCGAAGGGCTACTGCGATAATCTTTCATCCAATCAGGACGGTTCTGCTCTGTTTATGTGTGGTTCATACGGTACTGGAAAAACTCACTTGGCTATATCTATTTTGAAGCGCCACTTTCAAGAAACCGGCAAACTTGGGTTATACACGACCACAATGCGAATGATCCGGGACATAAGAAGTTCTTACGGAAGCAGAGATATCAGCGAACAACAGAAAATTGACTGTTATGTTAAATCTCCCCTATTGATTCTGGATGAAGTCGGTGTACAATTCGGTACGGAAGGTGAGTTGATTCTTCTTTTTGAAGTTATCAATGGACGCTATGAAGAGATGAAACCAACTGTTTTGATCTCCAATTTGACATTCAAGGAAATGGAAAAATATCTGGGAGAGCGATGCGTTGATAGGCTCAAAGGACAATCCGGGAAAATATCAATTATGAACTGGTCCAGCTATCGCAAGAGAAAACCAGAGTAGAAAATAGGGCTATTTGCTAAAAAATAGCACCATAAATCAATCTTTAGGTAAAAAACGCCTAATGTATCAATAAAACATAAAACAAGCTGTAGGAGGCTGTATTTTGGAGAAATTAAGAAAAATTATCGGATGGTTGGCTTTTGTCTTCCCCTTTGCGCTTATTGTTTTCGGGCAATGGCCCATGGGGAAAAGTATTTCAAGTTACTATTGGAACAATGATTCAGTGCTGTTTGTCAGTATGCTGGTGGTCTGTGGAAGTTTCCTGGTTTTTTACGATGGATACGACACACGGGACAACTGGATGACTACTGTAGCCGGTGTAGGGATGATGGTAATTGCCGCTTTCCCCTGTTTGGGGGATCACTGGTATCTCTTTATGCTGATACCCCAGGGTGTTACTAATATCATCCACGGAGTTTCCGCAACTATAACATTCGGTATGTTGGGCTGTGTGTCGATGTTTCAGTTTACTCAGAGAGGTTCAAGAACAACTTTCCGAAAATTAACCCGGAACAAAATCTATCGCATTTGTGGATGGGTTATTTTTGGAGCCATGGCTGGTATAGGGCTTATTGGTTTGTTTGGAATCCGAGAACAGACGGATAGTATACGTCTGTTCTTTTGGTTGGAAAGTATCATTCTGTGGGCCTTTGGTGTTTCTTGGCTTGTTAAGGGCGGGTTTATTTTGGAGGATAAATGATGAAGTATTCTTTACTGGAATCTAAATCTAATGCGTTTTCGATAATCGGATACGTAACAAGGTGCATGAAGAAAGAGGGATTAACCGAAGAAGATTGTTGTAAGTACCGTGGAGAAGCAACGGCGGGTGATTATCACGAACTTGTAGCAGTCAGTCAGAAGATGATTGATAAACTTAATGGAGAAGAGGAATGAGCGACGAAAAAACAGCTAGAGAGTATTTTGAAGAGTTGAAAGCGAAGAAACAGACGATCAATGATGCGGATTTAGAGAAAGTCTATGATAACTGCATGACATTGATAAACAAATACAAGATAACAGGACAAGTGGACGGAATGAAAAAACTGATTTTTCATCTTGAATCACTGGAAAAAGAACGGGAGATTGTCAAAGCCGGTATTGATACGTTTGTATATCTTTCAGATATCAAGAAGTATATCGCGGCAGTTTCCGATAGATCGGTTAAATGTATCGAACTTTCCCGGTTTGAAAGAGAAATACCCGATGAAATAGTTGACGAGTTGGCAAAGGTTAAGGAGCTTTTTGACGAATTCTTTGTTGTGTTTACTGACTACACGAAAGTTCATGAAGAAAAAGCCAAGAAAGAGCGTGATCCTATTCTTTTTGGTATTTTCAAGGATAATAAATCCAGTACCATAGTTGAACGCTGTTATTTTATCGGGGATTGGGAAGATGAATATTGTGATCTTACCCTGGAAAAAATGGTAAACTTCATGCAGAAAAAAGGTAAAGAGATTGAACACACAATCAAGACCCCGGAAGATTTGGAAGAGTTAAAAGATCAAATTAGAAAATTAGAAGCTGTAGATAATACATTTGTAATTGGTTCGGCGTCCACTAAAACTAAAAAGAGTGTTATAGGTAGGTTGTTTAGCCGTGGATGATATTGACTTCACTAAAGATCGGATACTCCAAGACAATAAGGATCAAGGTGTTGTTATATGGGGTGAGCGTTTTTATGGCAATAATATTATTGTACGTGATAATATTGTTTACGGCGCATCGAAAGACCCACTGGAAATGCCGGAAAAACCTAATAGCTCACTGATCGAACCTGACGATGACGCAGAATGGTACGGTATTCATTACGGTATGTGGGGAGATAGGTGCCATTGTTGCGGGAAAAAGATCATGCCGTATGATGTGTGGTTTGAGTTATGTGAAGAATGTTGTTGTAAGCTTGACGAGTCCGATGTGTTAAGTGTGAGTGAGGTGCAATCTGGATTCATTCTATCACAAAGGATTGATAGATTATTTGAAAGGAGCATAGGATTATGATTGAATTTAAACCGGAAATATTAACCGAGAAGATCGCAGTACATTGTGATACGGAAGAGAAAGCGAACGCATTACTAGAATGGGCTGATATGAACGGAGGAACTTGGTATGATGGTGAATCATATCTCAATAACACTTTGTGGCGTCGTCATGGGGGGGACACGCTTTATTTGATTTTTAATGGTACGTGTTGCGGGACTAATCATTACCAAACTGGAATAACAATAATAACTTACGAAGAGGCCATACTGGTTCCGGGTGAAAACCCTATACAAGAAGATTCCGGGGATAAAACCGAACAATACACGCGCCAGTCAGATAAATTCCACGGGATATACTCTTCTCATGAAGAAATGCTTATGGAAAAAAACAAGAGATATGGCGATTCAGCATTAAGCCCCCTGGTTTTATTTACAAAACACATAACACCAGGAGAAGCAGGATTAAACGGAATACTCGTAAGGCTGGACGATAAGCTCTCAAGAGTAAAAAACTCAGAAGAGATACGGAAGAATGATATATCTGATATTCTTGGCTACCTGATATTGCTATGTAAAGACCGGGGATGGGAAGATTTTTCGGATCAGGTAGATTGAAAGGGGGATGGACAATGCCAAACTTTAATCGATTAAGAAGAGATTTGGAAAGAAAGATGGTTTGCGAGTGTAATAACATACCGGAAGATATAGAGCAGGAAATTAAGAAAATACAGCGGAACGCCGTATGGGACGGTTCTTTTGGTGGGGTGCTGGTAGGAATAGCCATAGGATTGCTGTTAGCAGGAGTTACAAGATGAAATGTGGATGTAAAGATGGAAAGGTGTTCGCTCACTTAAATTTCGGACCGGACAAGCCTGGATCATGGGAATGGATAACCTGTCCGACCTGTAAAGGAATCGGGGAAGTACCGGATATATGGGCAGAATGGAGAGAGACGGGGAAAAGAATTTCCTATTGTATGTTTAAACATGAATTAACACTAAGGACGTTATCCAAAAAAATCGGGTGTGACGTGGTAGCTTTATCCCGAGCAAGAGTAGGGGAGGAAGACCCCGCGCCGATGATCGAGTTAATACAAAAGTATTATGATGTCCCGGAGGTAAAGACCTGTATATGCGGGTCTACTGAGTTTGAAGATAGCGAAGACGAGTTCATGGGGCAAATTATTCAGCAATGTGTAAAATGTCACCAAAGAATGGGGAGGAAGTAAATGATTGAATGGTCCAGAATAGAAAGATGGGAATCCGAAACTATCGAAAGCGTCCCGGAAGATGCTGTAATACACTCTATCGACGGAAAGGATGTAGAGGAAAGATGTGAAAACTGTGGTAAGTATCTTTTCACAGAAGACGACTGGCTGGTGTATGTAGATGGGAACGTACTTTGCATGGAGTGCGATCAAAGTTTAAAGGAGGATGATAATGCCAGAAGTAATTAGAATAACATCACAGAATATGGATGCCCCGCCGAAGGTTATGAATTATTTAGAATTGGCTAGTTTGCCACCTGTTGCAGAATACAACCCAGAGCCGATTATGTGTGGTGAATCCATCATACATGAAGATGTCAAACAATACGCATTCCCTGGACAAAACGGGGAGTTTGAGCGAGTTTTTATTCACGGGGATAGGGGTAATTTAGTTATGGAATACATTGAATATCTAAACTATTCTGCGAATAAATGGAAAATGAGGAGTCAAAAAGATGTTGATGAATTCGGAGAAACACTGAGAAGAATTGTAGAAATGCACTACAAGTTGCCCCCAGGGCAAAAAAAGCCAAAACCGTTCAGAGAAAAACTATTTGATTTATTGACTTTCGATATCAATAGAGCACTCTCAGAAGGATTAAGTATGGCAACAGAAAAAGGCCGCGAGGAGAGAAGACAGGCAAATAATAGAATTGAGCAACGAAAAAGAGAACGGATAACAAGAGCATACAGGGAATTTGTAGCCGCTATCTTGGATTATTAGGAGGATAAGCATGGACCGGATTAGTGTAGAAGAGCGGTTACCTGGGAATGGTGACAAAGTAATTGTTATGGACCATACGGAATTTCGATAGCGCATTATGAGGACAGAGCTTTTTATGAAGCATACGATACCTATGCAAGGATGTGGATTGATCTATACGATAAGGTTTCGCATTGGGTGCCAGTACCTAAACCACCGGAGGGAATATGAGAACAGTACAGGACATAGAAAAAGAGATAGAGCAGAGACAGAAAGAAATCAGTGAAATAAAAAGTAACTCCTGTACGGAAGCTGTTGAACAGGCTATAAATGAATACCGAAACGAGACAGGACATTTCCCCGTTAGAATAGAAATGTCAAGAACTACACAAGAAAGGCTTACTGTAGAGCTTGATTGGAGGCTGTTCGGAATAAGGGGAGATTACAAAAGTATCTACAACAGAGATATGTCGTTAGTAAAGAAGGTGTCTCATGATGTACCTGTGTTTCTTAATTCGTCATTACAGGGAAGAACCTTTATTCTGTTTCCCATTAAGAAAGCACGACAGCTTGTAGTTGACTTAGCAGAACAGAACGGCAGAACAGAACGGGAAGAGTCCTACAAACTACTGTACGGCGGCATAGGAAAAAAAGAAGAGCTGGAAACGTTATTCCCTGCGGCTATCAAGGAGAACCCATGACCCTTTGCAATAAATGTGGTAAAGAAGTAAAATACATCTACAGCCGGAAGAAAGAGAAGGAAGTCTGCTGTGATATCCCATCCGTAACCGGCATACAAGAATCAGGGAGAATAGTGGAGGTCTATCTTGAACACAAATGTAACCCCGGAAACAATCAAGAAGTTCCTAGAGAGAAAGTGTCAACGAGGAAGCTATGGGTCGGTCCAGATATTTGTGAAGGACGGGAGGATTGAGCAGGTTAATGATCAAATATCCTACAATGCTGACACTTTTAATGCACACGTCAACAAGGCTCCAAAACGTTATATTGTAAAGAGTAACGAGAATGAAGACGCCGGGAATATTGACGAAAAAGTGACGGAAGTGTCAAAAAATGATCAAAATGTTGAAAAAGTGTCAAAAAAAGAGGATAACTTTGATTGAAATTGCATAGATCGGAATGATTATATTTTGTGATTGCGTTTTGTGCAATGTGAAATTAACGTGAAAAGTGGTGAAATTTATATGGAAGGATTATTGAAAAGTGGCGGCAAAAAGAAAAAGATGTAAGGTGTGTGAACACAAGATGGTTGCAGAGATCAATAGCAAGATACGCAACGGAGAACCAATTAGCAGGTTGTGTGCTTTATATGGAATATCAAGAAATACCATAATGAAGCACCGCGATAACTGTTTGACCGATATTCTCGCCAAAGATGATGCCGCTAGGGATGCCATGCAAGCCACCGGTTTGAAGAACGACATGGAAGAACTTTTGACAAGAGTTCGCAAGTTGTTTGATGCTTATGATCGTCAATTACAAGACCCGGATAATCCAGATCAATATGATGTTTCACCCCGTGCTAACGAGATAGACATTATATATCGGGATTTCGATAAAGAAACCGGTAAGCAATCACAAATAACAAAAAAGGCCAACTTTCAACAGTTACTTGATACCATTTATACCGATGGCCGGTTTATTATCCAGGGAATAACCCATAGTAAACCGGATCACGGAGATATGCTTTTAAAAACCGCAACAAAGTTAGAGAACAGTATTAAACTGCTCGACGAATCTACCCGTAAGGCGATAGAGTGGGAACACAAGAAAGCGGCCATGGAAAAATTACAGCAGTCAGACAACGTGGAAGTATCATTTGAAAAACAAGTTGCCGTGATAACTGAAAAAGTCACTCTAGCCGTAAAAGAATCAAATACAGAAGAGCTTTCTGCCTTGGCGGGTCTTCCAGAATTAAATTAAAAAAATCCCTTGCACAATAATTAAACACATGGTAAGATTCATAAAAAGGAGAATTATGATCATTATGTTGTTAGTTATCCAGATAGTAGCTATTCTATTGGCTCCTGCATTGAGGTTGTTAGGCAATACGCCGGAGGTAGATAATGTTAGCCCTTTCATGGAAGCGGTTATAGGGTTAACCGGGGATGAAGCATGACCAAAAAAAGAATAGCCCTTATGTGGGTAATGGAGAATGAAAGATGAAAAACGAGACAATTTTAAGATGCCCTGCTTGTGGTAGACAACCAACAGTACAACAATTTTGTGGGTGGCACATATTCTGCGGAGATTTACAGGTCGATGCTCTTACATATAGAGGAGCCGTTAAGCGGTGGAACAGAATAGCGAGAGGGTTGCTTTGAAAAAAGAAATGAAAATTATCATAGGGTTTATCGTATTTATAACATGGACAGGTATGTGGTATATGTCGGGAAGAATGGATGGTATGGATATAGTGTTTGATTCTATAGGGAGTATTGGATGAAAATAGAAACCATAGAAAAGTATCTTGACAAAATCGGAATTTCGCCGGGGCCTTGGCTGAAAGGGATAGCGATGCAATACGGGAAAAGGCATTATGGGGTAGTCAATAAAGACTACGACATTGCATTATGTGGCGACATGGATGACCCATGGGAAAAAGAATCTGGTGAAGCAAATATGAACGTTCTAGTCGCCTCCCGTGATATGCTTGTGATGTTATTCGACTGCGCCTTTACCTTTGAGTTCTACGCCAAAGAACACAGAAAGAAACACGGTGTAGGGAACGAAAAATATCAAAGGAATAGGCTCATGTTTGAGGCCACCATTGAGAACCTCGAACAAGCCTTATCCCGCCCATGGGAAGAGATAAGAAAAGAACTGGAAGAAATGGAGGAATAGTATGAAACGAATTGATAGCTACATGACAGAGATGTTTTACCTCATCTGTGATGAATGTGGAGAAGAATCTGAAGCGTCAGATGACTATATGCTTGCTATTGAAGAAGGGGAGTATAATGGCTGGGAAGTAGAACATAATGGACGGGTAATCACAAAGTGTTTGTGTCCAAATTGCGAGGAGACAAATTCATGAGTGAGAAGATAAAGCGGTATGACATAATTATGGGTCTTGATCAAACATTTGAAGGGCCTATCCCATACTATATGCTAGAGCAAAGCTATAACGGATATTTAGTAAAATATGAAGAGATTGAATCCGAACTTGAAAAGGTAAAGGCTGAGAGGGACAGGGCTGTGAATGACTACGCTAAAAGTGTAGATGTTCTTCGCCAATGCAGGGATTTGCTTGTAAAAATTGAAGTGAGTGAAAGCTGCATTAAAATGGCTGAGATAATCGATATTAACTTTTTATCCCTAAACAATGAGGAGGAAGAGAAGTGAAGAAAACTAAAAGAAGTGTTTTAGTTCTAGCAGAAGGTTCAGTGGCTAAAAATATTACAATTATAGGTAAGATTAGAGCTATTGGTTCTTGTATTAAGATAATCGACTCAATTTTAATTGGCGATGTTACTATTATTAAAAACTTGGCGGGAATAGAACTTATCAACAATCGTTTTTACCCTAATTGGGAGACATATAAACGAACAGAAGGTAATTTTATTGAAAGGGTATATTATAGATTTCTTGAAACTCTTAGAAGATGTCAAGGAGTATAGGAAATGAAAGAAGACTTATTACCCTGCCCGTTTTGTGGTTCACCAGTAGAGATAGAATCTACATACGACAATGAGATTATTACCTGTACATTGTGTCCGGCTAGAATGGACTATGAAGGAAGTCATAGTGCGGCCATTGCTATGTGGAACACCCGCACAACTCACGATAGGTGGATAAGTACAGCGGAAAGGCTACCGGATAAAGATATGGCTTGTTTGATTGTCTATAGACGGGAAACATATAAAGCGGTCTGGAATGACTATCATAAGTGTTGGGATGACCACTCTGGCGATGATTATTGGCTTGACCCGGAAGTTCCTACCCACTGGCGACCTATACCTAAACCACCGGAAAGCCTAACATGAGCCAATGGAAATAGACTATCAAGCACACATTAAACATTGTGCCGAAACAATATCTAAAACCTATAAAATCCCCTTCAAAGAAGCCCTAAGTCGAATGGGCTACAAAGAAGTAATGGGATATTACATAGAATCTAAAAATACCACAAATAAAACTAAAGGTGGAATAGATGAAAGGAGAATTAGACTGGATGGAAGATGAAGCCGAAATTACGTACTCAGGAGAAGTAAGAAAGAAACTGGATGTGTACCTACACAAATACAGAGGAACCAGGAGAACTAGAAAGGAACTCCCTTACGATGATATGTGGATATTGTACTCGTTCTTTATGGACCGAATACCCCGTGATACCCGCTTGATAAAAAATCGGTATGATGTGTGGCTGAAAGATCAACATACAGCCTTCCGTAAAGAAAAAGGTATTTGTTTTCCTTATACGGGATACCGTCAGGACTTGTTTAATTGGGTCTGTGAGTGGATGTGTAATGGCAAAGCTGAAAAATGATTGTTTGGATTGTCCGCTAGAAAAGTATTCCTGTTGTCCGTTGAGAGAAAAGGCCGATAGGATGGGGTTGGGCGGTATTAACCGGTGTGAAATGCGAAAGGCCGTCGAGAACTTCAAATGGAATTACAAAGAAAATCTTTTGAAGAGGTATGGAGGGAAAAAGAAAAGTGCATAGGTTAAAAAAAGATTGGCGCGACATAGCGTACCTCGTTTTATATCCCTTGATTATCCCAGGATGGGGCCTACTGGTTTCGTTGCTTTGGTTGGTGTTTATGTCAATGATTGAAGTTATATTCATGAAAATGAACCGTGAGGAATGGTGGTTAGATAGGAATATCAGGTATTACCAGTATATCGAACATCTACAGGAAATGTTTGATATCGATGAATACAATGGGTTTTTAACGGAGGTGTGAAATGGATTTTATAGAATGGCTATGCTCTTATTCAAAGAGCTTTAAAGTAATTGAAATGGGTAACGATATTATCGGTTATACAAGATCAATAGATATAGCCGAAACAGTGTCCATCGGGTACGGAGCTATCCAGGGACAAGGCGATAAATCTTCTTATGATCATTGGAAAAATATTTATTATCCTTTGTTGCTCAGTGAAGCTATAGATGGAATTAACTGCAATACAGATTGGGTTATTACATCCTATTGGGATCGTATTGCAATCGAGCAAGACACTGGGGATGGGTTATCCTATGAACTGCATAATGTCGTATCGGCGCGGCAAAGCGCATTGACTTATATTTATCACAAGGAGAAGAAAAGTGCATAAAATAAACGTAGAAATCAAAGTAGAATCAGAAGAAACATGGGAGCTTTTATGTGTCCTGTCATCAGTTTTAAATGAGCCGATTTCTCAAATCATATCGAACTCTATCTCTGTTGATAGAATCGCTTCGTTTTGGACTAAATCTTTGTCTCAAAGAGATGGCGTGCGCAAAGCAATAAAGTGCCGACACCCGGAACAGTATAAAGTTATTATGGAGGCTGTTAAATGACAGAAAAAATCAAAAAGTTAAAGCGAATAATATGCGATATAGTTCACATAACCCTTTCGTTTGCCGTTTGCCTGGTGTTGTTTTGGCTTCTGGCCACATCATTTACCATGATATTAAAATAATATTTGACATAATTAAACGCCCGTGTTAATCTGAATGAAAAGGAGAATGTATGTTAAAGGTTAAACTCGATATAAAAATGTTTACTCATGATTGCAGTAAATGTAACTATCTGTTTTCAATCCTTGGCGCGAAGGTTGACGGGCTTTATGTTTCGCATTTTGACGTTTACCATCATTCAGGGGATCATGAAACCTATGTACTGCGGTATGGGTCTGATGGGCCAGCTTATATAAGTGGAAAACCGGGGATACTGTTGAATTATGGTCAGGATGTAAAGGATATTTTATGGCTCGCAATAGCGGAAACAAAACAGCAATAAGAATCTACGAATTAAAAAATGGGAAAGAAACCTTGCGAAAGATAATACCAAACAAAAAAGAGAGGAGCAAAGTAATGTGTACGGAGTATGAGGATAGCCCAGGGATAGAATCCCCTATCACTGGTATAGTATCTATGATAGATGGGATTGAATATCCGGCTAATATCAATAAAGAGGTAATTCGTAAAGCGGAAGAACTGGGGATAGTAATTTGTTATGGCGCTTCCGATCTTCTGGAATTTGAAGGTGCTATGTGTGCTGAGTTCGGGGCTTGTGACGGTGTTACAATCAAATTGGGTCAGAATGGGTTTGTGAAAAATATCTGTAGTGATGATGATTGCCCTTATTATCACCTTGAACTTAAAAACGCAAAACATGAAGTACGGGCAGAATGGGAGCCTGAACCTGGCGTGTCATGTAGGGTTACCGGAACAATGCCCTGTGAGGAATTCCGCATTATGGAAGACGGGGAATTGTTTGGGACAGGAATTGTCTTTGCTATGGAGAGCTTGAAGTATGGCGAGAATTAGTACACACGCAAAAGAGAGGTTGCGTGAAAGATTTGGATTGAGCCAGGACCAGATAGGAGAATTTGGTAATGCTATCAACCAAATTGGACAGTATAGGTTGATTCAGCGAAAAGATAACATGGAGGTCAGAGAAGTAAACCTGTTTGGTGCCGCCATTCAAGGGGTCGTGAGAAATAATGTTATCGTGACTTGTACCATAGACACTATGTTAGCTGATAATGAAAGTGTCGAGATTAACTCTTTGAATAATAAAATAATCGAACTAAAAAGAGTCGTTAAAGAATATAAGAATACGGAATTGTCACGCGTAAGAGATCCGTTTGTTCTCTCTTTTGTTTCTCTTCTTCGTGATAGAATGGAGTACAGAAAGAAGATAAAAGAGCGTGATTCAGCATGAAGCACTTCATAATTTCCGTAAATATCCCGGAAGCCACCGATGAACAGATTAAAGAATGGATAGAAAAAGAAACAGGAATGAGAGATAATATCAGCATGAACAATCCGCTATGGGTGAACGACCTGAAAGCAGAAAGTGTCATTGAGGTTGATATTGAAAAGTGGACCAAAGAGCTAACTGAAGCAATAGGGGAGAAAAATGATTCTGTTTCGCTATCCGAAGAAGAAGACTATGGAATTCCGTGGTAATCTTACCTTGTCAGTGTCTAACACCAATAAACAAGTAATTGTAGATGATGGAGAAAAAGTTTATGTGTTGCCGCAGGATGGATTACTAAGAATTGACGTAAGGGATGATAATGGAAAGGAGGAAGTATAGATGAATAAAATCTTATGTACCGTTCCCAATGCTCATTGTTCCTATCGGTCACACACCGATAGGAGGTATTGTGCTAACGGGAAAGCATGTAAAGTCAGCGGAGACGGAAAGCGGCACTGTATGAACTGCAAAGGGAAGGACGCCCCTATTGATCAATCTCCGTGTTTTAGTTGTGACGATCAATTAAGCGAGTGGAGGGGAGTGTGAAAACGTTTACGATAGATGAAATAGTCGAGATATTGGGTGAAATCGGCCTTCCTGTATGGATGGTTTCAAGAATAGAAAGGAAGTTCCGTGAAAGAGCGAATCATTAACATTCTCCAAGAAGAAGAATTAACCAGAAAAGAACTGCTGTGGAAATTTCCCCCGTCAGAAAAGGGGGCCGTAGATAGAGCGTTTACTATCCTGTTAATTGAGGGAGCGATTGTCCCTGGAAGCAAAGAAAATACCTACAAAGCTAAAAAGACTAACAAATATCGCAACGTAAAAACAGAAATTGACGGCATGATCTTCGACAGCAAGAAAGAGGGCCAGCGATACCTTGATTTGAAAGTATTGCAACAGTCCGGTGAAATATCAGACTTAAAAATGCAAGTTCCCTTTGCATATGATGAGGGGGGTAAGCATATATTTAAGTATCTGGCCGATTTCACGTATAAAGACAAAGAGGGGAATATGATTATTGAAGACGTTAAGAGTGCCAAGACGGCAAAGCTCCCGGTGTATCGATTGAAAAAGAAGTTGATTGAGGCCCGGTATGGAGTTGTGATAAGCGAAGTATAAGTAGCCTTCACTAAACAGATAAAATCATATATAATAAACTATTAAGTGTTTAACCGGGATGGAATAAATGGCGAAACCGATGACGGAAGAAAAGAAAGTGTGGCGGGATTTAAAACGAAGATGCTATATGCCAAATACATACAATTATAGCTATTATGAGCCGGATAATTGTAGATGGGTTACTATAAAAGAAAATTGTCGCAACAAAAGTACTAATGTAATATCTCAAGAAGATGTGGAAAATATGCGTTCATTAAGAGAACAAGGTTTTAAATATAGAGAGATAAGTGAAAAGTTGAATATAAAATATAGTCATGTGGCTGATGTTTTGTCTGGAAGACGGTGGGCTGACTGATGTGGACAGGAGACGAAAAGGTTACGATAGCGACAACTGCACTGGTAAGTATGGACCCCAGTTACAAGCTCGATTTCTGGCAAGATTGGTACATGCGCTCAAATGAGAAGTTTTTAATTGTTAATAAATCGCGGCGTATTGGGTGGTCATATATTACGTCTATGAAGGCGATTATAGAGGCAAACTGCCCAAGTGTTACTAAGTATCAACAATTATTTGTGTCTTATGGAATGCAGGATGCCATGGGGAAGATTTCAGATGCTCGCAATGCTTTGATGAACCTCCCGGAGCAGTGGCGTAAGCCTGTTGCGTCTGACTCAAAAACATCTTTGGAATTTTGGGACAAAGGGAAAAAAAGTAAATCACAGTTAATATCTTTACCAAACCGCACCGTCCGTGGTTTTGGTACGTCTAACCCATACGGAGGTATTAGTCTTGACGAATTTGCCTTCCACCGTGAGGACTGTCAAATATATGAATCGGTTTTACCAACTTTGATACGTGGAGGCCTGTTAGCTATTGGTTCGACTCCTCTTGCGAAGTCTGGGACATTTTATGAAATATTAAGTAATATAGATAAATATCCTGTATTTAAGCGGGTAACCATTCCATGGTGGTGGTCTTCTCCAATGTGTACGGATGTGAAAACTGCTATTACAGAGGCTCCCGGAATGACAACATGGGAAAGGGTGGAACGTTTTGGAACTGAAACACTTAAACTGATTTTTAACTCCAATGGGTTAAAATCATTCAAGCAAGAGTTTGAATGTGAATTCACCGATGAAAGCGAAGCCTTTATATCCCTGGAAATGATAATGTCCTGTACGCCGCAGGAGCCGGAGCAGTACGAGTATCAGAATATTTCAGAGTTTATCAATGGAATAGACCTAGACGGTGTTTGTACCGGAATGGATAAAGAGGGAAATCCTATCTTTGAATCAGTTCGTGCGCCAGCATATGACCCAGAAATTCATGGCACGTTATACGCCGGAATGGATATGGGACGGACGAAAGATAGTTCTATATTTACCCTCCTTGGGTTGAAGGACGGTAAACGATATGAATGGATGTGCTATGAGCTAAAAAACACCAGCTTTGACGAACAGCGAGAGTTTGTAAGAATGGCTATGGGCTCATTGCCTATTCGGAGGTTACTGATTGACTCCACCGGTTTAGGTATGGAGTTCGGGGAGTGGGCCGAGAAACAATTCCCAACCAGGGCCACAGGCGTACATTTCACCAACGAAACGAAAGAGGATATGGCTAATAAGGTTTATTTAGCTTGTGAGAGAAAACAATACTCTTTTCCTATGAACCGTAAGCTTCATGCAGATATACATTGTATTAGAAAAACCATGACAGCAACAAAGCATTCCCGATATGATGGAAGCACGAAAGACTCTCATGCAGACCGGTTCTGGTCCCTTGCCTTGGCTGAACTAGGAATAAATGATACTATTACAGATAAGTCAAGGTTTTACTCTCAGTATACCAAAACAAAGAGTACAACCGAAAAGATAAAAAAAGCATCTACCGGGAATCCCGAATTAGATAGAATGTTAAATAGGATGCGTAGGAGGAATGCCCGTGAACGCCGCTGAATTTGCGAACATAAAGAAATCCATCGAGAAAAGCAAAAAGAAAGAGAGATTTCAGTCTAAACTCATAAGCCCCCGGTATGATGGGTATAACAACGGGATATTAAACCCACAAGTCCGATACTCTATGGAAATGTTTAGGGCTATTTCGGAAAAAGCTTGGCTCGTAAACACGATTATAGGACACTTGATTGATAAAGTGACTCCCTATATGCGTCCTCAGAAAACAAAAGCACAAAGATATTTTTCCATTGAACTAAAAGACCCGGATGCTAAAATGTCAGCAAAGGACCGGAAGAGAGCTAAAGAGATTCAGGAATTTTTCATGAAGACCGGGTGGGATAATTCATTACAGCATGAAGATGATTTAATCCACTACACGAAAAAGATTGTCCGTGATCTTCTCACCCTGGATCAGGTGGCCGCTGAAAAGCTGTGGTCCAGGGGTGGCGATCTGCTTTCCTTTGAGGCTGTGGATGCGGCAACTATCTTACGATGCAACGAAGAGGGTTATGAGGGAGACGATAAAATCCGGTTCGTACAAATGATGGATAATCAGGTAGTTTCTCAATACACCGGTGATCAAATGATATTCCAGTTCCAGAACCCACGAACCGATGTAAACCATTTCGGCTATGGCTATTCCAAAGTGGAACAGGCGGTAAATCTGATTGTTGCTTTGATTCATTCCTTTGTACATAACGCCGGAAACTTTACCGATGATAAATTACCTCGTGGTATGATCCTCATGGAAGGGGATATAGGTTTTGAGGAACTGGAAGAAATAGAAGATTACATAGTCGATATGATGGCCCCCAACGGAGTAGGCGGGGCAATGAATAAATGGGGAATCCCCATCATTCCCACCGGCAAAGGAGGGGACAAGTCTACGATCAAGTGGCAACCTCTAGGATCATCCAACAGGGATATGGAATACTCTCAATGGCAAGATTATCTTAATATGGGTACTTGTGCGCTCTACGGTGTCGATATGGAGTCTATGGGCTTTAAATCAGATAAAAGCGCAAAGATCATGGAAAGCGGATCGGCAGAAGGTAGGAAATATTCAGACGACAAGGGAGTAGGGAATATTTTAACCTTTCTGGAAAGACATTTTCAAAGTATTCTTGACCATATCGATCCTAAGTTTGAGTTTATCTTCCATGGTTTTGAGCAAGATGATGCGAAGGAATCCAGGGAAGGGTTGGAATTTGAATTAAAAACATTCAAGTCCTTAAATGAGGTTCGTAAAGAAAAAGACATGGACCCGCTTGATCCTAAGAAATTTCCCTTTGCTGATATTCCCGGACTTCAAAACCCTCAAATCCTACAGGCGTACAATGCCACTCTTGGAGGAGAAGAAGAGGGCGGCGAGCCGGAAGAGGACCAAGAAGATGATTGGAATAGTGACGATTGGGGGAAATCCCTTGAGGAAGATGATGTTATTAGGATTGTGATATGAAAAAAACAAGGGACATTATTTGTGCAAAAAAGAAACAAACAAATGGAAAGGGGTATTTGAAAACCGGGATTCTATCGCGTCAAGAAGCAAAAGATGCACTTAAAGAACAAAGAAGTATTGTACCTCGAATAATTCCCAATATTTGTTGAAGGAGAACAATGTGGACGTAGAAATTAAATTAAAACTATCAACAGGAAAAGAAGTGATTCTTTCACAAGAAGAGTATGAGGAGTTGAAAAAATCCTTTTCCGTTGATTTAGGTAATCCTGATTTGAACCAGAATCCCGGAACGTGGGAATGGAGGCCGTGGGAATCTCCCTATTATAGCATCGATTATACTAACAATAGGACTGATAATGTAGTTGTTTCCCCTGTAGACTTTTGCACGGGATTAACCGGAGATTGTAAAACAGTAATACAGAATGGTTTGTGTTTGGGTGAGTTGCCAGGTGTTGCCTTTTCTTCTTTACATAACGGTGTTAATTTAGACGCAACTATATAAACATGACATTCCCACTATACATAGACGTTAGTTGGAAAAGCAATTGACTACAATTAAAATGCAGTGTATTTTCATGTAAAAGGAGAAATGATGAATGAGCTACATTTATTTGCAGGAGCAGGGGGAGGAATCCTGGGCGGAGAACTTCTCGGACATAGAACAGTTTGCGCAGTCGAAATTGAAGAATACCCCAGAAAGGTATTGCTCCACAGACAGCGGGACGGAATCCTCCCATGGTTCCCGATATGGGATGATATTACAACGTTTGACGGAAGACCTTGGAAAGGGCGAGTTGATATTGTTTCCGGGGGATTCCCGTGTCAAGACATTTCAGCAGCAGGAAAGGGCGCTGGAATCGAAGGGGAGCGGTCGGGACTCTGGGGAGAGATGGCCAGGGTGGTTCGCGAAGTATCTCCCCGATTTGTCTTTGTGGAAAACTCCCCAATGCTCACTTCTAGAGGATTACATCGAGTTCTCGGAGACTTGGCCGAAATGGGGTACTATGCGAGATGGTGCGTGCTGGGAGCTGATGACGCCGGAATGTGGCACACAAGAAAAAGGATGTGGATACTGGCCTACTCCGCAGGCGCACGATCAGAAAGTTGTAAAAGAATTCAGAGCAATGTCAGCCTGGAAAAATTATACAAACGGTCGGCAGTTACACCTCCCCCACCTTTTCCTAACAAACCAAATAAGCCTATCAACGGCGATTTCTCATACAGAAACGATCCAAGGTTGGCTGAGGGGATGGACCGCCTTAAAGCCATTGGAAATGGGCAAGTTCCAGCAGTGGCGGCGCTCGCATTCGTTATTCTCAGTGAGGGGTTGATATGAAAGGAATCCAAGAAGTAGTAAGCTACCATGAACACTACACGCTTAAACGTGATCTTTTTTGCGGGAAATGTTTTGATCTTGTAAAGATGAATGTTTTTGTCAAAAAAGACGTAACATATAAATGCCCCCACTGTGGAGAAGTAAACGAATACGGTAAAGATGATCCTTTAAGGCACCTTAAAAGAACCTATAACAAGAAATTTCCTATAGTATACTGGGCCAGGAAATACGGAATACCGGAGAATTCCTGTTACATGGCTTTCAGAAGAAGAGGACTATATCAGAAAAATCATATATCGGGAAATCCTATAAAGATAACAAAGCGTGAGTTTTTGGCCGGTGTTCTTTATACGACGAAAGGAAGAGATGTAGTGTCACGATTGATAGTCCACGAAAAGCTATTGACAGAAGAAACATTAGAAAGTTAATATATAGACCTACAGGGGCGCAATGCCCTACCTATTAAAGAGGATAGTTTCCCTTCTCTTTCTATCCCGCCCCCGGTTTTACTCCTTTTCGCCGGGGGGTTTTTTTATATATAGTTTTTTGTATAGTGAACGTATGGGGGATGGTGTGATAGAGTATACAATTAACAAGATCAACGAAGGGTTCAACAACAAACAGATCATGCAGAGTATGGTTTTAGATGGTATAGAAAACGGATGCCGGTCTGAAAAACTATCATTAACAGAATAGGGGAAATCAGAAGAGTTCTGGAAACATCCAGAAGAATGTTAGACGATGACCCAGAAAGAGCGGCAAAAGTTCTTAGCCATGTTGAAAAAGCCAATGAGATAGAAATACAGCTTAAAACCTATAATATTTACGGAGAAGAGGCCGTAAGGGAACATTCTAATATCCCGGAAGACGACTGGGAGTGCTACAAGAAGGAAGTCAGAGCGTCAAATAACGCTAAAAATCCTTGGTTTATTACTCACTGTCATTTTAAGAGAAGAACTGAAATAGACCCCTGTCTTCTCTTAAAAAATATGCAAGACATAATAGAGGATTACAAGCCGGAAGGTGTAGAAATTAAAAGAGTTCCAGGCGGTAACTACTGCTTAATTATTGATCCGGTGGACGCTCATATAGGGGGAATGGTTCATGATAACTCCGAAACCCTACAGGATCAAATAGATAGATATGTAGCGTCCGTAGTGTATATGCTTCAAAAAACAGAGCATATTTTATTGGATGAAATCGTATATGTTTTAGGAAATGATCTTTTTCATATCAACGCCGATAAACCGGAAACCCGAAAAGGAACGCCGCAGGAAACAATAGGAATCCCCCATGAAGTAAACCGGGAAATTCTTAAAATGTGTATCGATGTGGTTTATATGTTAAAACAGCGTTGTAGGAAGTTGCACGTGATGTCAGTTCCAGGAAATCATGATTTTCATAATGTGTGCTGGCTCAGTTTGGCGTTGACGTGTAAATTCTCTGATGATGAAAACATCATAATAGATAGCGGTATAGACGAAAGGAAATATTATTCTTTTGGATGTACCGCTTTTGTTTTTGCACACAAGATAATGAAGCGACAGGATAGGCTCTCAGTAATAATGTTCCAAGAAATGTTAGATTTGGGAATCATAACCGATGAAATCAAATATTACGAAGCCCACGGGGGACACTTTCACGTAGCAAGTCAGAGAGATTATCCATCTGCTACAACAAATCAAATGATCACCCAACGTATTTTAGGATCACTTACCGGGCAACAAAGATATTCTAAGGATGCCTTTGGGTTGAAATCCAGGGAAGCCCACGGGTTACTTTACAGTAGAGATAGTGGGATAGAACAACAGTTGATATTTAGGGCTTAAAACACCTGTTATGAAAAAATATAAAAATAATTTCCATTTTACTTGACAGGCGTTTAAATCTCCTGTAATATGAGAAGCGTAAAGAGGAGATAGGAAATGCAAACAGCTTGTATAACAAATGTGGGTTCGACTCCTGCTTTTCTCATAATCTTAGCCTATAGGTCGGGCGAAATCACAATGACCTAAAAAGGGATGGATAATTAAACCGGTCATGCCGGACCTTAAACGGCACGTTAGGCCATAGCTCAATAGGTAGAGTGGCACACTTTGAATGTGTAGGTTCCGGGTTCAAGCCCCGGTGGTCTAGTAAAAGGAGAATTGCAGTGATTTTTTTAGATGAACCGAATAATGTTTGTATAAATATGGAGAATGTTGTAACTATACAAATCAGCACAACAGGGAGAGGCACCACTATCATGGACATCATCACGCGTGATGGTATAAAGTCTCCTTGTGTATATCTGATTGGAGAAACATCTAAAATTCAAGACGAGATCAAAAATAAACTTAGTGCTTATATGGAAAAAAACTAAACTATTGAAATAAACAACCGATAATATAATTATACCAACAAAAAGGAGAAGGTATGGATTACGTAAAGGGAGCGATTAAAAACGCATTAGGCAAGGAAGAAATTACCCCGGAAATGATTGATTCAGTTGTAAACCCCGTGTCTGTAGAAAAAACAGCCGAATCCCTGATGAAACCGGAAAATTACAAGAAATTTTTCACCGGAGTGGGGATAAAGAAATGAAAAGAAGAAAGCTGAGGAAAATTCCTACTGACGATTTACAGTTATCCGTAAATACCTATATTGAGTATGGCGGTGAAACTATACCTTGCATGGCAATTGGCAGTTGTGAAGGTTGCCCCTTTCAGTGTAAGAACGCCGACCCTATGGATGTATGCCCCGTATTGCAAAGAGAGAACGGCGATAAGCGGGTTCACACTGTCTTCAAAAGAGAACTGCAAAGGAGGCTGAGATATGCTTGAGTCATTCTGGTGGTTTTCCCTTTCTGCCGTTGCCACTGTTATAGCAGTTGTAATGTGGAAGAATAGACGCGGCTATCTTCTGGATATGTCGTTGGCTTTGCAAGACTTTGGGGAAAGAAGTCACCTGGGGTTTGTGCGAAAAGCCGGAACTATATTAAGATATATCGTTTTAAGGAAGTAGAGTTGGAAACTTCCTTGGATGGAGCGTTGCGTGTTTATCACCCGGATTTCATGATATGGTTTAAGCAGTACAAGGAAAATGTTATTTCCCCATTGTGTGGTAATATTTACCTTGACTCACCAGAAATAAGAGAGTATTTTGATACTATCATTGATTCGATTGAAAAGGACATAAAAGCAATGGAAGAATATTATAGGATTGATCCTACGTTGTAGGATAATATAAACTTAATGGCGTACATGTACGCAATTAGGTTATTGATTGATTCACGGCTACGTTGTAGCCAAACAAACTAAACCGTCCAGCCGGTGAAAGCTGGTCAGTTTAAAAATTTCTGACGGCAGAGAACAGAACTGCTCCGGTTGAGATCAGCGGGTATCTGAATTCCTTGTATGTTATTGGTGAAACATTCATACCCGATGGGGTGTAGTCGCTACGTATTAAGGCCAGATTGCACCTTTTAGGGTATAGTTAAGACAAAAAACACAACACAAAGAAGAGTGAAAGACCTTGTGAATCTTCTTGTTGTTTAAGGTCAGTTAACCCGATAACCAGAGCCATGCTGGCGGGATGTTAGGCGTAGAGTTGCTCGACGGAGCAAAGAACTGTGTTTAACTGTTACACATGGTGAGTACGGGGGTATAGCTCAGTTGGTTAGAGCAGGGCACTCATAATGCCAAGGTCGGTGGTTCAAGTCCATCTGCCCCCAGAGCAGTTTTGTTGGTTTCTGCGTTTTAAGAGCAAAAACCTTCGTCATGGGGTGGTTATGGTAATCCAGACTGGACAGTGAAAAGCAAGAGAATGCATTTTCTTGTAAATAGCGGGCCGGGAGATTAAAAAACTGCTTAAGGCCGGACCATACGGCGGTCCACCCCACCACGCCCTTGTCGTCTAACGGCTAGGACAACAGATTTCCAATCTGTTTATGCGGGTTCGATTCCCGCCAGGGGCTAAAGCCGGATCATTTTGGTATTTTGTACCGGTGGACGCAGAGTACCGATCTGCCTAACTCAATCGGTTGACTGGCAAAGAGCCGATGTGTGAAACCATAACAATAAAGAGGCTGTTATGGTGAAGACAACCAGGAGGTGCTATGAAGAAGCTTATATAAATCTCATAACAACTATAATAAGTGTTTTGCCCCGCAGGATTGAAGACCCTTGCGGGGTTTTTGTTTTATATGGTACTCTCAATTATGCTTAATCCCCTTGGCCGAGGTGACATTGTGACTTGATAATCAGAAAGAAGTTGTGGAAGTGCTTATGAGGCACGGAACCAACGAGGGGGAAGAGTACAATTAGGGTGCCGAGATTGGTTGCAAAGCCAATTATTCCCCCGCTTTCTGTTGTATTGATTTTCTCTATATAAATAATATATTATATAGGAATGAATGTTTCGGTTGAAATCAAAGATATAACGCCAAAGAATCGCAACGAGAAATTCCAGAAGGCTATTAAGGCCATATCCGAAAAACTTGGAATCCCCGCTACTATCGAACCGAAAGAATCGCATAAAGAAGATTTTCCCTATCAGGCTCAAGAAGACCTGTATAATCAGTTTATCGCAAAACTTGGCCTCATGATGGATGATTTATATTCACGAGTCTGCTCCACTTTGGGTATGCGGCCCGCCAATACATTCAAAAAAGCGATTGATCCGAACGCCCCCAAGTTAGGTAAAGGGGAAATCCTGTGGAACCCCGAAACGGGACAGCCTATTTCTCAAAAAGACATTGATAGACTACTCAAAGAAATCGATAAGTTCATGAATCGAAATGTTGGGAACCTCAAAAAAGAGTTTACTATTTCTGAATCTGCCGTAGCTAGGATATTGGCTAATTTACGGAAAATAAGTACCGCAGAAGAGTTAAGAAAAAAACGACTGGAAGAGTTGAAATACAAAGCAAAGCCTGTTGATTATTTTAATTCATATGGAAAGCTGGAAGATGTTTTTCCTGGAAATTATGACCGGTTGAAGTTTCGGGAAAGAGTTGTGGGTAACTACATAACCGGCGTAACTGATAAAACCCGTGACGGAATACGTGATATTTTGGATGAAGGATTTTTGGCCGGTAAGACAAAAGGGGAAATCTCGCAAGAACTTTTCTATAAGTTTGGATCATTAAATAAAGACTGGGACAGAATAATTGACACGGAAGCAACTAACATTTTTAATGCTGAATATATTGATGAACAAAAGAAAACCGCAGAACCGGGGGAGCCTCTTTACTTTATACGTAGAGAGTTTAATGATGACCGAACTTGTTCTTTCTGCCAACAAGCAAACGATGACAAAGTAATAGCTCGATGGAGTGATATACCGTTATCTAACGATAAAATCAAAGACCCAGTGGCCTCGATAGCTATATGGGATGGGAAAACGAACGCTGGCCGAAGCCGTAAAGACTGGTGGTGGTGCGCTGGCTCAAATCACCCCCATTGTAGGGGGTCATGGGATAGGTTTTATCCTGAATTTGGCGATATAGAATTATAGGAGAAAGAGAATGTTTTTTAAGTATTTAAATTATGTGTTAAGGCATAAATGGTATGTATTTCTTGAAGCTTGTAAGCTTGGCGTTCCGTTGCGAGGAATCCTGCATGATATGTCAAAGTTTAGACCATCAGAGTTTATCCCCTATATGAAATATTTCTATGGCGATTATGGGGTAAAAAATAATTGTCCGGCAAAGTGGACAGTTCCCGAAGTAACAAAAGTTAAAGCAGACTTTGATAAAGCATGGTTATTGCATCTCAAAAGAAATCCACATCATTATCAATATTGGATTCTCAACAAAGATAATGGTGATAATCAGTGCTTAGAAATGCCAAAGAAATATATTCTGGAAATGATTGCAGATTGGACCGGCGCAGGTATGGCTATTACAGGGAAAAATGACCTTATTGATTGGTTCTCAAAAAACAAAGATAAGATCAGTCCACGCATGAACACAAAGTCATTTAACATACTTCTCAATATTTTAGAAGGAGATACGATGTGAAAAGTGTATTTGTTTCTTCCCGTGTGATTGGTTTAAAGAAAACTATCGACAAGCTAAATAAAAATCAGTCTACAGGACCGGCTCCTGTGTTATATCCCCAAAAAAACGAGGTTAAGAAATGACTTGTCCTGACTGCGGAACGCCCATGAAAAACGTAGGTGGTGAAATGATATGCCCTGTTTGTGATCTTGGAATGAATAAAACCCTTGAAGAATCAGAATGGAGAAAGTAAATGAGATATGTAATCCGAAAGTCAATTAAAGGTGGAAAAGCTGATAACCTTACTCCTGCCGATCTTGCCGAAAAGTACGATATTCCTCTTGAAGAAATACGGTCCAGACTGGAAGAAGGAATCAAGGTAGAAATGGAGCATACCGATAAAAGGTCCATAGCCAGGGAAATAGCCATGGACCACCTTTCGGAAAGTGCGGAATATTATTCTAAGTTGGAAGAAATGGAAGAAGAATTGAAGACAAAGAAATCTATCATAGAAAAAGTAAAGTATGTTTTCCGTAAATCCAAAGGAGAAGTTAAATCTGGAAGAATCATAACCAGAAAAGAACTTCTCAACCTTGCCAACGGACAGGCTGAATACGATAGAAACTACAACCTACAGGGGCGCATTAGCTGGCACGGCCTGAATATCGCCATAGAAAACAAGAAAGGTTCCTACCGTAGAGGAGTGGACCCGTATGGTAAACCGTGGGAAACCTACATGAATTATGACTACGGGCGTATTGTGGGATCAAAGGCAAGCGATAATGAAGCTGTTGACGTGTATATTGGCCCCGATGACGCCGCCGAGTATGTTTATATCGTTCACCAAAACGACCCGTTTACGGGGAGATATGACGAAGATAAGTGTATGTGTGGGTTCCCAAGTAAAGAGTCGGCTATAGAAGCGTATTTGTCCCAGTATGACCGCCCGGATTATTTGGGCGAAGTGTCGGAAATGACAATAAAAGATTTTAAAGAATCACTTAAAGAAAAATACGGGGAGGCTCTTTATCAGTCTCCCATTTTGATAAAATCCAGAATAATTAGCAAAAAAGTGGACGGGAAAACGAAGTATTACAAGGTTAACGGGGGTGTATTATGAGTAATTCTGAATTAGTAGAAGAATATGGAAAAAATAGAACATATTGGCCGATGAATTCAGCATCGGGAGATGGTCAAGTGGGCACTACCTACTTGGATAATAATATTATTCTTGGGACGATATTTTCATTAAATACGATACATAAGTTTACAGCAGAAGCCTTAACCTTAGAAATAACAGCAGAAGTCCCGGAAGAATATCAGGATTGTTTTTCGGACAGTGGTGTTATTGTTGTCCCGGTTGATATACATCCCACTGCCGGATACGTAACCCTAGAAATATACGAAGATGCCGTATACACATCAGGAACGGGTACTCTGATTTCTCCCGACAGTCGAAACCGAAAGAAGGTAGATGCTAAGCCTTGCCGTGCAGAACTGCGATCAGACCCCACAATAACAACAAATGGAACCAAATTAAGCTTCGATAAAATATACGGCACTGAAAGTACTAACCAAAGCTCTGGCGGTGGCCCTGGTGCGACTTCTAATCCGGTGGTTTTAGATGAAACAAAAATATACAGACTGGTAATTACAGCGTCAGAAGCTAATTCCTGCGGGTTGGGAATTGAATTCAGAGGGGCTGTATGATATTAAAACCAGAAGACTATTATACACAAAGAAACAATAAGTATGATCCCTTTAATGCCTGTATGCCTACAACAAGGGCAATGCTTTATTCTGCATTAGGGTATAACAAACCAGAAACAGACCTTTCTTTTGATGATTATATCTATCATACGCTAAACACAATTGAAGCTATGGAATTCCGGGATAACAAATATCCCTCTTTGAAGGGTTATCCTACTCATGAGCTTCACGGAATGTATGGAAGTTACTTAGATGAAAAACTATTCGGGAAAAGATTAACTGATTTCCGCATGGATTTAACATGGGATGATTTTGTCTCTGAAATCAAACGGGGAAGGCCGGTTATGACTTCCGGTAGATTCCCTGGAATCGATGGTCATGCGTTCCTTATTTGTGGATATGAGGCTGGGGAATTGATAATCGCCGATCCGTGGGGAAATTATCAGGTGGAATATCTGGGAGTCCGTGGGACTAAGGGATATGGCGTTAGAATGAACCGGGAAGATTTTGAGAAAATAGTTAAGCCGGGAGAAAATAAGTGGGGTCATATATGCGTTATGTAATCAAGACATCTATCACGCATTACATCATACGCAAAAAATAGCATATATGGACAAAGATATATATAATTTGCTAATATAATAAACGACCGGAGGAAACAATGAATAGATACCAAGCTTCATATAACCTTCCCGCAAGTGATGATAGCGATACACTGGTTTCAACGCCTTATAGTGTTACTGCTGAATCCATGGAAGAAGCCGTAAGATATATTACCGCCAATAAAGGCGCAGAGCCTTATGAAATGTCTCTCAGTGAGCTTGACGCTCTTGTTGTTGATACTTCCGCTTATGTGAGTTTTGTAACCACAATAAGCCCGGAAGCCGCAGAAACTGCCGGGGCGATTGCCCTTCCTTCTGGTACTTCTGTTATTGCTTCAACTACTGTTATATTTGAGGCCGTTGTTCCCGATGGGTATACATTTACAAAATGGACTAAAAATGGCGTTGATGCTGGTACGGACCTTATACAGGAAATCGGGATAACTACCGATGGCACGGAAATCGTTGCCGTATTTGAGGCTTCCTAATGAAAGATAGTGTATTTGTTTGGACCCCTGTGTTGGTCTTCGCTATCGTTTTAATACTGCCACTTTTTATTGATGTGGCGGTTCCTTATACGGGGGCTATTTATTTTTTAGGTTGTTCTGTCTCTGGTTATGTCGGCATGAAAAGTGTTGGAATTTACACTACCTCTAAAGAACTTCCGTCTGGGGAAGGGGTGTCTCCTGAAATAATGCAAAGATATAGGACCATATTGGTTGCTTTATATATCCTGATAGTCGAAGCGGTTATAGTGAAAGGGTTAAGTCCCTTGCAAGACATACCTTTTGACGAATTGTTTATTATGGCCGGGGTCTGCTCATTTTTTGTAATTAGTGGAAACCAGGCGTTAAAAATGGGTGAGAAACTTGGACCACGAAGCAGAACGGAAGCTTAATTTAGAAATCGCTAACACCGATGCTTCAAGCTGGAACAAGAAAATAGCTGTTATCCCGGCAGAATCCGGGGAAGAACTTACTGACGAAGTGAGAGAAGCTACCGATGGGGAATCGGTAGAGGAATTAGGAGACGGGGAATTGAATGAAGAATGTAGCTTGACCGCCAAGAATAACTCGGTAAAAATCGATGAATTAAGCGAAAGGATGACCAATATAGAAGCCCGTCTCTTTGACCATGGCGGTGACAAAGGCCATATCAGTGATACGGAAGAGCAGTTTAAAGCTCTTCAAAAGGACTTAAAAGAAGGTCTTTGTGCAATCAAGGAAGACAACAAGGAAGGTTTTAAAACAATCCACAAACTGATCAGGCAATTGGACGAGACTTATCAACACGCAGTTAAAGAACAAAACCGGAAGATTGATGAATATGGCGATGAAATACTTGATTTAAAAGAGACGGTCCATGAACACGGTATTTGTATAGAAAATATAAATAAACGACACGAAGATATAGACGAAAGCAAAAAAGGGAAGGGCGAAAGACGTTTTAGTACCTGGCAACAGATAGGGATTTTGGTTCTTGGGTGTCTGTTGACGTTTTTGTTTACATCTTTGAACGAAAAAAACCACGATACTGTAAAAGATGTTGTGGTAAACTCCGAGGAGGTCAAATAATGCCCTGGTTTGGCATACAACAGAGTATATATAATGAGATTCATACAACCGATATACCTATTACGGTCAATCGTGTTTCCGGTGTGGCTCCTTTAGCCATACACTTTGATGCTGAGCCTATTGCCGAAAGCCTCTCAGTTGATACCTTCCACGATGTGGAATACCGTTGGGACTTCGGAGACACCGTGAATCCAACCGCAACGTGGGATTATGGTATTAGGCCGGGGGTAAATCTTAAAAATGAAGCAACTGGTCCTGTTTCTGCTCATGTTTATGAGGGTGCGGGAAATTTCACCGCCACCGTTACGGTGTGGGATGGTGAATCTTCCTACGCCATACAACAGACGGTTGAAATAGAGGTTACAGATCCAGACACGGTATTTGCAGATACAACTTACGTTATTTCAGGTACTGGGGACTTTACTGATGCTCCCAGTGGGGCTACGCAAGTTACATCCAGTGTTTTTGATACGGCTTTAGATGCCGCACTCACCGCTGGAGCAAGACGGATTCTTTTTAAAGCTGGTGAAACGTTCACTTTTTCTAGTCAAACTACAGTTGATGTAGATAGCCCGGTCTTAATAGGTTCTTTTGGTGAAGGTGCTGATCCTATATTGTCCTTAGATGAATCTTACACTGGATATTTTGCCGTATTTGCAACATCCGATGATATCCGTTTTATGGATTTTGAAATTGATGGTAATGAACTTACAGATCCAACCCCAATAAGAGGGATGTATTTAGGAGGGGATAACTGCTTAGCACTTCGTTTGTAT
>JAQQAP010000039.1 GCA_028533045.1 Spirochaetales bacterium
GTATAATCCAATAGTAAGAATTGATTGTTTTGTGAAGACTGTACTTTTCATCTATAGCAATAGTTAAGAGAATAAGAGCCATAAAGGCCCAAGGAAGGGAATATCTGTTAGTGTTTTTTTTAATATTTGCAATTACCATCAATTGAATTCCAGATAAGAAAAACATAAATGATGAAAGTGCTGAAGCAACGTTATCTTTTGCATCAAGGTTTATCATTTCATAATAACTAGAATTTATAAATTCATTTTCATGAAAAATAAAAAAAACATAACATAAAATTAATATAGTAATGATAAATATTAAAATTAGTAGTAATTTTAATGGTGATAAACCTTCCAAAATATCTCCCGCTAAAGTCATTATAATTATAAGTTGTATTGTTTGGATATGTCAATAAAAAAGATTCTATGAATATTCTGATTTAAAATTAGACGGAACTAACTTTTACATAGGTTCGGCTTTATTGAGAACTAATATATAAAAGTAACCAAAAGTATCGAAATATGATGTATTATAAGAAGATTTTTATATACAAATTATTCTTAAGAGAGATTTTCACGTAATGTATGAGGTATTACTTAACAAAGTATCTATATTCTTTTTATTAATTATATTTCTATTTCTATCTATTTTCATTTTTATATTTGAGTTCACAAAAAAGAGAAATGAACCGTTTAGTTATAAGTTTAATACGGATCTTACCTCTTCACAGACACGGTATTATTACAATGGTTTTCGACGGGAGCGTTTTATTATTCAACCTCCTAGTCATATTGAGAGGAGTGAGAAATATCCTCTTGTCATAGCTTTACATGGCTATACCGATTCAAAGAAAGTATTTTTCACCCCTGCCATTATCGATAATGAGAAACAGCAAAAACAATTTCCCTGTTTTTATTTTGCTCCTAATAACTCTAATAAGGGTTGGGAAAACAATACCGATTGGATTAGAGACTTAATTCTGACAATGTTGGATTTATATCCAATTGATATAAATAGGATATATATTATAGGTTTTTCTTGGGGCGGCTCCGGCTCCTTTCCTTTTGCTGAATCACTTTTTAAGGATTGTGGGATTATACCTGCTGCGATTGTTCGATGTGCTGGAATGAGTCGTACAAGTCTTATTTCTCCACTCAATGAGAAAACATCCATTTGGTATAATGTAGGAACCGCAGATTCAGAAAGAGTATTGACCACTGCATTGGGGTATTACAATAGTAATAGAGATGAGACTACGGAAGAAGTCATCAACGAGGATGTAATTGGTCATTTTTCTCGAGAGACACGGATTATTTCGGAAAAGAAAAGGATTAGTTATTATATAGGGATGGGGCATGATTATGTTCCCGTATTTATGGATTCTTCTGTTTTAGATTGGTTATTCGTTCAATCTTTGTAAGTTATTATAACTAACGGTTTTTTAGGCTTGGTTTTTCGCTAAGTTACGGCTATATTAGTGTTAAATGAAAAAGTCAGAAGAAAATTTACAAGTTAAGTTAGGAAGGGATTCTTATTATCACATGGGGTTTCCTTATAGCCTTGAAAATGAATTGGCTACTTTCTCCAAGGGATATCACTTTGGTCAGTTTGCTTTCGTAAAAGAGATTGATGAAGGTCTCTTCACGGCAGTGAGAGACCCATTGGGGATTGGTAAAATGTTTTATACAGAGACGCCTGATGGGAAACTGCACTTTTCCGAATCTTATGTAAAACTATTTCCTTTTAATAGTAAAATTTTTTCTCTTCCAGCAGGTGCTATAGTAAATATTGGAACTAACGGGAGAAGAGAGCTGGTTCGTTCTATAAAAGTCCCCCAAAATATAGATGAAACTCAGAGCGGTGAAGCTTTTTATGAAGGGAGTTCTTCTTCTGTCTTAAGATTTCGCGAAAGATTTTCTTCTAGAATGGAATCTTTATATTCTTTGTTTCGGGATTGTGAAGAGAGAGGATGGACTTTCTTTATAGCTCTTTCCGGGGGCTTGGATAGTACTATTATTGCCTCAAATGCGTCTCAATACTTAAAGAGCCCTATTGCCTGTACGTTAGACCTTGGTAAATCGGAAGATTCAGAGAAGTCGCAGAAAATCGCCACCCATTTGGGCTTAACACATTTGGTCTTTCCGACAGAAGAAGGTGAAATTTTAAATGCTTTGAAAGAAGCTCCGGTTTTGTGTCAGGATTTTAGGGATTTTAATGTTCATTGCGCTGCTTTAAATATTCTTTTGGCCCGCAATATTCAGAACTACGTTAGATCAAACAAAAAAATTGACCCGGATAAGGTAATTGTATTAACTGGTGACCTTATGAATGAGTATACTTGTGATTATGCTGGTGAAGTTATTGATGGGGTAGAGTACTATAAACTCCCACGTATTGGTAAAAAAGGCTTACAGAATTATTTAATTAGTGGTCTTGATACTTCGGATCGAGAGATCTCTCCTTTTGCGGCTTTTGGCATTAAATGTGTTCAGCCATTTGCAGCTCTATATGATTTGTATGCTGATTTGCCTGAGTCTCTTCTTGAGACAGAGGATCCCAAAAAGCTTCTAAATTCTTTTCAGGTGGATAAGGTAATCCTTGATTATATTCCCAAAGTTAAACTCCGGGCCCAGGTGGGGAGCCGGGAGAATATGGGGATATTAGGACTATGTCATAATAAAGGTATTAGTGATAAAACATTTCACAAAAATATTATGGAAAAATCCGGCTATGGTCCGGGGAAGATTCCTATTTTTGTGGGGCGTTATGATGTAGAAAAATTTGTTTAATAATTACTAAAAGGAATTTCAAATGATTGCTGAAACACGAGCTGAGTTATCTCCTATTCAAAAGCAATTCTGGCTTCAAAGTCAAGCAGACTCAGAAGGCTCTGCCTATAATATGGCTTCTTTATTCGAAATAACCGGTCCTTTTGATATAGACAGGGGGAACCTTATTCTTTGTGCGATGATTCAGAGGCACAGGATTTTCCGAACTGTATATAAAAGTGGGCCTGATGGTTTTTATTCTGTAGTTCAGGATGATTGTCCTGTCTCTTTTATCGTCAATGAATTTAGCGAGGAATCTTTACTTAAGGATATTAGCATTCCCTTTGATTTAGAAAAGGGCCCCCTTTTTCGTGCTTATTACTATCCCCGTAAGAAAGGGTGCTATCTTCTCTTTGTTTTTCATCATATCGTAATTGATTTACGTTCCAAAGATATTTTTAGCAGAGAGTTTTGCCGTTTATATGATAGCGGGGCTAAAGATATTCCTCTCTTGCCCCAATCTCCTCAATATGAAAAGTATGGGGAGTGGCTTCTGGAACTTAAACAAACGGAAAAATGGGAAAAGATGAAGGCCTTCTGGAAAGGGGAGATTGAAGGGAATAAACCTTTATTGTTTTCCTATGATAAGGAAAGACCCAGTTCTCAAACGACAAACGGAACACGGTGTGCGGGGGCTATGTCTGCTTCCATTTATAGTGAATTGCATAGGTATTGTCATAAAAAAGGACGTGATCCTTATATAATTCTACTTAGTGCCTACTATATTCTGTTACACAAATATACCGGACAGAAACGTATATCTGTAGGAGTTCCTCGTACCAATAGGACTGTGGAGCATTTCAACGAGACATTAGGTTGTTTTGTCAATAACTTACCCATGGTTGTGGATATTGATCCGGAGATGACTATTAGCCAACTCATTTGGGCCGTACGTAAAAAAATGCTTCTTATTCACAGAAATCAGTATATGCCATATACGGATATTATTACTTTGAGTCCGGGGTACGGGGATAGAAAATACAATCCTCTATTCCAAGTAGGATTTACCAATGAATATCCCATGGAGTTATCCTTTGATAATCTTACGGCCGAGCCACTACCAGTCCCGGGGCACGGTTCACAGCTAGACCTATTTCTCTACTTTTGGGAAAGAAATGGTGTATTTCATTGGGAGATAGAATATAATAGCGACCTTTTTAATAACACCCGTATTGAGTCTTTTATTGAGTCATATAAAGCTACTCTTAAATTGATTCTTTCCGGTAAGGATATTTCAATAGAATCCCTTTCTGTTTTGCATGAAAATATGAGAGAGCGTATTATTCAAAAATGGAATGGTACGGAATTCCCTTTGGAAGATAGGCGATGTTTGTTCCACTATTTTGAAGAACAAGCTAGACTTTACCCGGACGCAGAGGCTTTAATTTATCGGGGTAAGTCTCTTTCTTTTGGGGAACTAAATCGAAGGGCCAATTCATTAGCCCAGGTTTTGATTAACAATGGAGTAAAGCAAGAAAGCATTGTTGGTCTTTCACTTGAGCGGTCTTTTGAGATGGTTGTGGGGCTGCTAGGAATCTTAAAAGCGGGTGGGGCCTATTGTCCTATGGAACCGACCCACCCGGATGAATATAAATCTTATCTTATACAAGATGCCGGTTTAGATATTATATTAACAAGTCATGAGTATGTAGATTCGCTCCAATCACTTAAAACGGGACTTAAGGTCTTTAGTCTGGAAGATTTGCCCAACGAAAATTTTAATAATCCCTCTGTAAATGTTTCTTTGGATAATCGTTGTTATGTATTTTATACTTCCGGTTCCACAGGTAAACCCAAAGGAGTTGATGTACTCCATGAAGGTGTGGTAGATCGGATTCTCTGGATGGATCGTACTTTTAACTTTGGCAAAGAACGAAAAACTCTTCTTAAAACTCCCTATAATTTTGATGTTTCCGGTATGGAATTCTGGCTTCCTCTAATGACCGGGGCTCCTTTGGTTATATCAGAACCGGGTGGTCACCTTGATAACAGCTATCTTAAAGATGTTATTATTAAAGAGAATATTTCAATAGTTCATTTTGTCCCATCACTGCTAAAAACGTTTCTTAAACTGGAAATGGTTGAGGAGTGCGCTTCCCTTGAGGATGTTTTTTGTTGTGGAGAAGCTCTGCCTGCAGATGTAGTTAACGAATTTTATCGAATTTTCCCAAATGTTAAGCTCCATAATCTCTATGGACCGACGGAAGCTACCATTTTTATTACTTACTGGAAGTGTGAGAATAATATATCCGTTGTGCCAATAGGATTGCCCGTTTCCAATACACAGGTTTTTATTGTTGATGAGCAGCTTAACCTTCTGCCTCCTGGGATCAAGGGCGATCTATACTTGGCGGGTTCCGGTATTGCAAGAGGGTATATGAATCGGGAGGAATTGACTTCGCAGATGTTTATTCCTCAACCCTGGAACAGTTCAAAGATAATGTACAAGTCAGGAGATGTAGCTGAATGGACGCCGGAAGGGGAATTGAACTTTTTTGGCAGGAGCGATACTCAAGTACAGCTTCATGGGCAACGTATTGAGTTGGGTGAAATAGAAAATATTCTGAATAATCATCCTGCAGTCGAAGGCTCAGCTTTAACGGTTTCGGAAGATTTCGGTTCCGGTCAAAGATTGGCCGCCTTTATTGTGGTTAAGAATGAGGTGACTCGACAGGAATTGGCTGCTCATATTGGTAAATCCTTACCCAAATATATGATTCCTTCTTTCTTTTTTTACCTTGATAATTTTGAATTGAGTAAAAACGGAAAACTGGATAGAAAAAAGTTACCCGATCCCCGAACACTTATGGGTGATGTTAAAACTGATATTGTTATGCCTGAAACGGAGATGGAGAAAGCACTGGCTCAAATATGGGAAGAACTCCTTGGCTGTCCTGTGGGAAAAGATAATGCATTTTTTGAATTGGGAGGGAGTTCTCTTCAGCTTATGGAAATGCAGCAAAAACTTAGTAGTCATTTGGATAAATCAATTGCTATCACCGCTCTTTTTAAGCATACCGTCTTAAGTGATCTTGCTTTGTTTTTATCTGAAGGTATAGAGGATAATGGTAGTAAGAAGATTGCTTCTAGGGTGGAGAAGCAAAAGAAAATAACTAAAAAACGTAGGAGAATTAAATGAAAGGAGTCCCATCCGAGTATTTTGCCCGGGTTAGGTTTGATAAATATACTCAGAATCGTCTTATTGACCATCTGTTAAGTGTGGACGGTTATTGTTCTGTTGTCACTCCGAATGTAGATCATGTAATAAGAGCGAATCGGGATGAGGATATTCTTAAGCTATATTTAGATGCTGATATAAGTATTAATGACAGTCGGATTCTTAACCTTCTTTCCCGAAAGAAAAATATTGATTTGGGTGATGTTATACCCGGTTCGGATTTAACCAAAGCAATATTTGAAAGACTGGCCGGCAGCTCTGTTCCTATTACGATTATAGGTGCTAGTGATGAGACTGTCACGGTTGTAAAAGATACATATAACCTATCTCGTGTGTCACACTATAACCCCCCTATGGGGTTTATTAAGGATGAGACTGAAGTTGGCAAATGTCTTGATTTTATGAAAAACAGCAAAGGGGAAATCTTTTTTTTAGCGATCGGTTCACCTCGCCAGGAAATTATAGCTAAGAAAGCTAAAGAAAGGGGAATGGAAGGGGTTTTTCTTTCTATAGGGGCCAGTCTTCTTTTTCTTAGTGGAGAAGAGAGAAGAGCTCCTCAAATTTTCCAAAAGCTATCTTTGGAATGGTTGTTTCGCCTTTGTCAGTCCCCTAGACGATTAGCAAAACGATATTTGGTTGATGGTTTAGCTATTTTACCTTTATTTCTTAAAGAGCCCAGGCGAAAGGGGTAAAGGCTAAGATGAAAACTGCTAAGTCTCTTTATTATTTTCTTCTGATTCTTTTTGTTCTAACTCTATCGGTTTTTTCCGAGGGAGTAGAGGAGCAAGTTCAGAGACCTGTTCCCGATGCTGAGTTAACAGCAAAGCTTCCTATTGGAATGAATATACCTGATTTAAAGTATTATCGGACTAGTTTGGTTTTTAACGATGTTATGACTACGGCAAGCCCTATGATTACCTATCATGGAGATTATTGGGATACCAAACTTTTTCAGGAAATGGAGATTGATGAAAACGGTTACCCTATGTATTTACCTCAACCTACCTCAGATGGTGAGAATAGCAAGGCCCGATTTCTAGTTAATAATTATTATTATGGGCGTTACAGAGTTTTTTATGAAGGAATAGGGACTCTTTCCGGATCTCATCTTCAATCAGATAATGAAGGTTATTACATTGACTTTACCGGAGACGGTGAAAATTGCTGGATTAATATAACCACAAGTCAAAAGGGGAACCATTTGAGAAACATTAGAATTATTCCCGATGGTTTTACTCCCGCTGATCTTGTAAACGGTTCTTTAAGTATTTTTATAGGATCCTATATGGAAGGCCTGAAAGGTTTTCATGCACTTCGATTTATGGATTGGAGTGGAACTAATAATTCTAAACAAGTATATTGGGAAGATCGTGTTACCAAAGAGTACTATACTCAAGGGGGATATCTTGGTGCTTCCTTTGATTATGCTATTGACCTCTGTAACGAATTGCAAGCTGATGCTTGGGTTTGTGTGCCCCATATGGCTTCTGATGATTATATAATTCAACAGGCTCAACTTTTTAAGGATAATCTTAATCCCCACTTAAAAATCTACCTCGAATATTCTAATGAGGTCTGGAATGGGATGTTTGAACAGGCCCTTTGGATTCAGAACAATGCCTCATATCCACCTGCTGTTGACAGTTATGTGAGTGAAGACTTAGCAGAAATCCATTCTGGGGATGATATGTTAACCGAGAAGAGTGCCTATATGATGGCCCGTCTTTTTACTCTTTGGGAGCAGGTATTTGGCGATGAAATGGAAAACCGGGTCGTTAGAGTCGCTACGAGTCAACATGCTGTTCCTGATAAATCCCGACGGATTTTAGGGTATCTCTTTAATGAAGATAATCCGTTCGGTGCCGTAGGCTGTGATACTTTGGCTGTGGGTGGCTATTTTGGTTATACCACAGAGAATCATCAGGCTTGGTTAAGGAAGGGAGAGACTCTTACTAATGAGGATATCTACCGTGATGTTTATTACACTTTTCTAAACCAGTCCTATCATTGGACGATGGGGAGTGCCGGTATAGCCCATGAATATGGGGTGGATTACATGGTGTACGAAGGTGGGCAGCATATGAATCCATTCCAGGCAAAGGTTGATTGGAATTATAGTGATATTTTCTTTGATTTTCAAAAAAATGAAAGAATGTATGACCTTTATATACATAATTTCAATTTACATATGGAAGAAAATATAGACTGTGAACTATTTATGGCATATAGCTATATTTCTCCTAGAAGGTACAGGTATGGCTCCTGGGGGCACCTTGAGTCTCTATCCCAAGTCGGGGGAAGCTATGAGGATGCGCCAAAATATCGGGCGCTTCTGGATGCTAATCTATAAGAAAAGGAAAAGTATGTGAGTAATACAATAGGGGTTGTTGTCATAGGCCGTAATGAAGGTGAAAGGCTAAGGAAGTGTTTACAGAGCATTAAAGATAATCGGGTAGACCGTTTTGTTTATGTAGATTCCGGATCAACCGATAACAGTCTGGAAATCGCTGAAAATCAGGGGGCGCATATTGTCCACCTTAACACGGATATACCCTTTAGCGCCGGACGTGCTAGAAATGAGGGTTTCCGATATTTAACAGAACAGTACAATGATCTGGAGTATGTCCAGTTTGTTGACGGAGACTGTATGATTGAATCGAATTGGATGGATGCGGGGCTAGCTTACCTAAATGAAAATCCCGATTATGTTATTGTGGCGGGTCAAAGAAAAGAGTTGTTTCCAGATTCTTCGGTTTATAATATGATGTGTGACTATGAATGGAATACTCCCATAGGGGACGCTAAAGCTAGCGGCGGGGATTTTATCATAAGAACCGAGGCCTTTAGTGAGGTCAATGGTTTTAACCCTAAGGTTGTGGCCGGGGAGGAACCGGACCTCTGTTATCGTCTTCGCCAAAAGGGATGGCGGATAAGAAGGATTGACCATATCATGACCTACCATGATGCGGCCATGACAAAGTTTTCTCAATGGTGGAAACGTACTAAACGGTCGGGACACGCATATACACAGGGGTATGATCTTCATAAGGCTGATAAGGAAGGGTACAATAAAAAAGAGGTAATACGAATTATGCAGTGGAGTGTGGTATTACCCTTCGTTGTCCTTTTGGGGACTGCTTTTATTCACTTTTTATTCGTTGTTGCTTTAATGCTCTATCCAGTAAGGTTGTTTCGGATATATCATAATTTGTCAAAAAAATATGGAAAAGGGCGTAATACCTTTATAAACAGTTGGTTTGTTTCTCTAGCTGTTTTTCCCCAGATGGTGGGTTTGGCTCTTTATTATTATAGAAAGCTGAGAAGCCGAGATATGAAAATCATTGAGTACTCATAGAAGCTTTCATGAAGGATATAATATTAAGAATCCTTCCGATATGAAGCTTTCTTGAAGGTTTAGCATACAATATAGTATTATCTTGTAGTTTGATAAAAATAGATGAAAAACAGAAATAAAAGAATTAAGCTTGGCATATCTTATTTTTTTTGAAATATGGGAGAAATAAAAATGAAATTAAGAATAACACTATTACTAATAATTTATACTATCTTAAGTTACGGTTGTGCCAACATGGTAGATTTTAATGATGATATCAGTAGTTCTACCTCTAGTGGGGATTTTGAGTTAGTTCTTAACAGAAGTACTGGTGTGGCACCTCTGACGGTTTTTTTTGATGCAGAAGATTATGGGGCTAATTATTTTGAATCAGTAGATGAACCTTTTCATGACTTGGAGTATCGTTGGACCTTTGGGGATGATGAAGATGCTACCTGGGATTATGGGACAAGACCTGGTGAGATATCTAAAAATGAAGCAACAGGACCTGTTGCGGCTCATGTTTTTGAAGAAGCCGGAGAATATACAGTTGAAGTCGAAATATTTGATGGTACAGATTCTTATACGGAAGAGGTTCAGATTACTGTTTATGATCCTGATTGTGATGATGAAAATGATCCTTTATATGACCCAGATCAAAGTTTTGAAAATACTGTATTAGTTGCGAATAATGAAAGTGATTTTGATTGGAATGACTATAAGGAATTCCATGAAGAATGGGATGAAGAAGATTGGGATAAGTTCGATAAATATGTTTATACTGAATTTGATACGGCCTTATCCGAGGCATTGGCTGATGGAGGAAGACGAATCTTATTTAAATCAGGGCAGACTTTTGATTTTAGTAGCCAAACTACAGTTGATGTGGATAGCCCAGTCTTAATAGGATCTTTTGGTTCAGGTGATAATCCAATTATTAGTTTAAACGAGTCATTTACTGGATATTTTGCCGTATTTGCAACATCCGATGATATCCGTTTTATGGATTTTGAAATTGATGGTAATGAACTTACAGATCCAACCCCAATAAGAGGGATGTATTTAGGAGGGGATAACTGCTTAGCACTTCGTTTGTAT
>JAQQAP010000040.1 GCA_028533045.1 Spirochaetales bacterium
ATGGATTTGAAAAAATCATCAATAATCGTGTATAATCCTACTATATTCATACTTCCTCCCATCGTATGTTTTTGTCCATAAACAAATTATACAATGAGAGGAAGTTTTATAATAGTCCATTAAAACTCGAATTTCGGCCTAGTTACTAATAATGGTTCTAAACCTTTAAGAATTAAAGTTTTTGTAAGGGCAACTCTTAAGTTTATGACATGTATATCTGGTTTAGGTGCAATTTTTACTTTTGCATTTTATCTTATGTTTAAAACTACTTGGTATGACAAAATCTTAGATTTTGACATAAGAGAGAAATAAGACTGAGTATGGGAAAGTAACGACCTCATTGAACCGGACGCCTTACGCCGCCGGTTAACGGGGTTGTTACTTGTTACTTTGGTAACTGACGTTACCAATTCCGCACAAGCCAACCAGGTAACCAGCGGTCCCCGGAACGGGGCCGACAGGTTCACCTTCATTCCGGTTACTTTCCCCCGGCGGCGTTTCCTTCCTGTCTGGGGGATCTTTGCTAGTGGTCCGGTACGGCATGAGTTTACCGTTGGCCAGGACGGTCAATGGCACATAATGACGAGGTAAGCTGCCGGGCCGGTTGGCTCGGTCAGCTTCACCTCATAAATTAGGTCCCCTAATCTTTTACATAACCCAAAGAAGGAAAACCGCCCCGCAGGCGAGGCGATACAAGAAAACTAAACAAAAAAACGCTTCCTTTGAAGAGATACATTGCGAAAGTTAACCAGGTAACCCACACGCAACCCGGAAATCCCAAGGTAATTTAACAGCTGAGCCTCCATTGAATAATTAAGCTTTGTAACCGACTTAAGTTCCAAAATAATCTTATTATCCACAACCAAGTCGGCGAAATATTCCCCGACCTTTTTCTTCCGATAATACACCGGATAAGCCTGCTGGCAAACATGGGGAATCCCTAAGTGGGAAAGCTCCACGGACAAAGCCTGTTCGTAAACATTTTCCAAAAGGCCGGGACCCTGCAAACGGTGAACCCGGCACAACGCCGGAACGATACGATCCGAAAGTTCTTGATACTGCAACATAAGCTGCCTCCTTTTTCTTTCCCTCCAACCATGCTTCACCTTTTCTTTTGTCAAGGATGAAAAACGTAAGTGGTCCTTTACAAAAGAAAAGTGAATGGTACAATAAAAAGAACAGGAGAAGCAATTAAAGCGTTGGAGGCTACAACGCTCAACCCACACAAACCCCAGAGACAATCCTAATATGCTGAATCCTCAGAGGCTCTACCCAATAGGCCGTGTTCCCTCTTAAACAAGTGAGCGATAGGAAGGGTGGCGTTTGCGCGTTTGCCAAAGGCAAGCCGTGCTATTAGCCAGACCCCGCAGGAGCAAAGCGACGAGGAGGCCGGAGCGAATAGCGGAGCCCTGGATAGCGCGACCCGCCGCGTGTTTAATTGGGAATAACCCCGGCACTCCCGGCGGGACACTCCCCAAAAGACCTTCTACCCCATCTCCAGCAGCATAACCCCCGCTGCCATAATCGCCGCCGATTCGGTCCGCATAACCCTGTTTCCCAGGCTCACCGCAGTAAACCCCGCTTCGGCGAGCATCTCCCGCTCCCGGTCGGTCCAGCCCCGCTCCGGTCCGATGGCGGCGCAGGCACCCCGTTCGGCAGGCCAGGGCGTGGGAAGGGCTTCGGTCAGTTTAGTCCCGTCGGTCAGGTCCGGGACGCAGCGTAGTTCCCCGCCCGGCAGGGATTCCAGGGCTTTTTTGAGGGAAAAATAGCGGTCAATGGGAGGAAGGAGGGTGCTTTTGCCCTGCATGGCTCCTTCTCGGGCGGCCTTTTCGTAGAGTCCGTCCCGCCAGAACTTGGCCTGGAGATAGGATTTTTCATTCAGGTCTGTGTCGGTAAAGACAAGGCGTCCCACTCCCAGGGAGACAAGGTCTTTGACGAGTCTTCGTGCTGTGGGCGGGCGGGGGCAGCCGATTATCATGGTAAGAGGGAGGAGGGGTGTTTCCTCTTTGTCGCCGGGAAGGAAGCTGTACTCTATGCGGTCCTTTTCTATGGCATCGAGACGCAGGTGGCCCCGGGCGCCGTTAACGATGCCCCCTTCCAGAAGATCGCCCACTTGGGATTTTAGTATGCTGCGGATATGGTCATAGCGGATGTCACCCCGTTTGAGAGGCGATCCGGCTTCTTCACTGTCTAAAAGAATCAGATTCATGGGGCCATTTTACGCGGCCCATCGGTCTTGATCAATTCCCTGCTCTGTTCTCGCCAATGTAGCGGGTGACTTTGTCGAATTTTCTTTCCAGCATGGTAAGGAGTACGGGGGGGAAAATTTTCCGTTCCACCTTGTCTCGTAAGTCGGCCAGGAGCGTATCGGCCACTTCTTTTTGGCTGCTGTAGTCGGCGGGATTCATTTTTTGGACTTTCTGAATGACTCCGTCCACGTCAAAGAGCTCTTTTTTTAGAAGGGCGACATTTTCCAGGTAGACATAGTTGCTGATTTCCTCATGATTCCGTCTTACCTCATCATTGGCCATTATCAGCTGAATGTCCTCTTCCAGGTCTTTTAATTCGATTTCCAGTATGGTTATAAAAGCTGCTGCCGGATTGTTCATCTACGCCTCCTTCATGCTCTGCGCTTCCTAATATTAATTGTAAACCTTATCCTCCCGATTGCAACAGGGAAGGGGAGTAATTCTTGTTTATTCCCTGTTTAAGTGCTATACTCGGAGCCTATGAGAAGAAAAAGCCGTCCCGTCAAAGTCGGGTCCCTGACCATGGGGGGCGATAATCCCGTAGTGATACAAACCATGTGGGATAAAGCCCTGACTCCCGATCTGGAAGAAGAGAAGAAAGCCCTGAGCCGGATGGCTGCCATGGGCTGTTCCCTGGTCCGTTTTGCCGCGCCCAATCAGAAGAGCGCCGAACATCTGGGACGCCTGGCTCAGGAAACCGACATTCCCCTGGTGGCGGATATCCATTTCGATTACCGTATCGCCCTGCGCTGTATGGACTTTCCCATTGCCAAAATCCGGATTAATCCCGGTAATATCGGGGAGGCCTGGAAGACGGAAGAGGTCATTCGCAAGGCCGCCGACAAGGGAATCCCCCTGCGGGTGGGGGCCAATGAGGGCTCTTTGCCCAAGGAACTCCGGGGAGCGGAGAATCGGGCGGCAGCCATGGTTCAGGCGGCGGAAGAGCAGCTGGACATTCTGGAAAAGCTGAATTTCGATCAAGCCGTGGTCTCCCTTAAGTCTTCCAATGTAGAAATCTGCCGCACCGCCAACCGGCTCTTTGCGGAAAAATATGACTATCCTCTCCATCTGGGGGTTACCGAAGCGGGTCCTCTCATCCCGTCCCTCGTAAAAAGCACTCTGGCTCTGGGCGACCTCCTGCGGGAGGGTATTGGCGATACGATCCGTATTTCCATCTCCGATTCGCCCTACAAGGAGATTATGGCTTGCCGGGAACTGCTGGCCAACCTGGGACTGGGGACGGTTCCCCATGTGAATCTGGTGTCCTGCCCCAAATGCGGACGCACCACCTTTGATACCCACAAATTCGCCGAAGAGATAGAAACCTCTCTCTATAGTATTGATAAGAATCTCACCATTGCCGTTATGGGCTGTGTGGTGAACGGTCCCGGGGAAGCGCAGCATGCGGACCTGGGAATAACAGGTATGGGAGATCAGATCGCCCTGTTCCATAAAGGTGAAATCATAAGGAGGGCTCCCCTTTGTCAGGCAAACGAAGTCTTTTGGGAAGAACTGGAAAAACTGCGCTAATATTTTTTATTCTGCTCCTCTGTCAGGTATTTCTTTTTGCGGAAGATTTGAGCGAGGACGAGAAGGATATGCCCGTCTGGGTTCTCATGGAAAAGGGCAAGGCCTCCTTTCGGGAGGGCGATTTTGCCACGGCCCTGACCTATTTTACCTACTCCCGCAATAAGGGAGCGGTCCTTCCCGAGGCGGAATATTGGATGGGCCGTGTCTATGAAGAGGAGGGGGAGCTGACTCTGGCGGTCTTTCAGTACGAAAAAGCCCTGGATCAGGCCCGCTATCTCTATATAAGTGACGAGAAGACAGAGATCTTCTACCGTCTGGCCCAGGCCTACCTCAAGTCGCAGGAACCGGCAAAGTACGAATCCCTTCTTCTTCGCCTGGTGAACGAAGAGGTGGAACGAAGCCGGGTTGTGGTGGAACGGGAACATCTCTACGCTTCCACCCTCAAGGAAAAGGGCCTCGATGAGCTTCTCTACCTCTATCGTCTGGACTACAACCGCTCTCTTCGCGCCTTTCGGGAGCTGGGAGCCTACTACTACAAAAAAGGGGAGTACCGCAGCGGGATTCTCTACAATCTCTACGCGGTCATGACCTTCTACTCCCTGGGAATCGAGCAGCTTATCCGGGAGAATCCGGAGTTCCAGTTCCCCCGAAACAGGGAAATGCTTCTGGAAC
This sequence comes from Spirochaetales bacterium, assembly GCA_028533045.1. GTDB lineage: Bacteria > Spirochaetota > Spirochaetia > DSM-2461 > DSM-2461 > SZUA-368. The sequence continues at coordinate 4,452 of JAQQAP010000040.1, forward strand.
AGGACCGGGAGCGCTACTACAACGATATCGAGAAGGAACTGCGCCAAGTAGACGAAGAATTCAGCTTTGTCCGGGAAGAGGGGAGCCGTCGGCTGATTAATGCGGATCAGCAAGTCCAGTCAGCCTTGAATCGGCTTGAAGAATCCGACGCGGCCTACTACTACAGCGGAATCGGCTATGCCCTGGAACTTTTTAAGGAGAGCCGGGCCCTTTTGCCTTTTATGGACGAGAATAATGTTTACCAGTCCCTCTACTACCTGGCCTGTTCCCTCTATGGGGAAGGTTTTGAAGAGCGGGCCCGGGAGATCTGGAGTGTTTTGGAGAAGGACGAATACGGTAAGGCCTGGTCCCGACTGGCGGCGAATCAGCTGGAAGAGCCCCGTCTGGACAAAAATACCCTCCTGTTTTAGAGTCGAACCACTAAGAGGATTACATGGATAAGATTGTCATCAAAGGTGCCCGAGAGCACAACTTGAAAAATATAGATTTGGAACTTCCCCGGGATAAAATGATCGTGATTTCCGGTCTTTCCGGGAGCGGGAAGTCCTCCCTCGCCTTCGATACGGTGTTTGCCGAAGGGCAGAGACGCTATGTGGAATCCCTTTCCGCCTACGCTCGTCAGTTTTTAGGCCGAATGGACAAGCCCGACGTGGACTATCTGGAAGGGCTGTCTCCGGCCATCTCCATTGAGCAGAAAACAACCCACAAGAATCCCCGCTCCACCGTGGGGACCGTAACGGAGATTTACGACTACCTCCGTCTTCTTTACGCTCGCATAGGTATTCCCCACTGTCCTGTCTGCGGGACCGAAATCCGGGAACAGTCGGTGGATCAGATTATCGAGACCATTCTTCAGGCCGAAGAGGGGAGCCGGATGATGATTTTGGCTCCCATTATCCGAGGGCGGAAAGGGGAACATAACAAGGTTTTTGAGGATGCCCGGAATGCGGGATTCCTCCGTGTGAGGGTGGATGGGGATATCCTTCTGCTGGAAGACGAAATCAGTCTGGAAAAGAACAAGAAACACACCATTGAAGTGGTGGTGGACCGGCTCAAACTCTCCAAGGAAACGAGAAAGCGCCTGGCCGACTCCATAGAAACGGCTTTGGAGATCTCCGAAGGAAAGGTTATCGCCTGTAATATATCCGAGGATAGGGAGGAGTTTTTCTCCGAAAAGAACTCCTGTCCCAACTGCGGTTTTAGTATGCCCGAACTGCAGCCCCGGCTCTTCTCCTTTAACAACCCCTTCGGGGCCTGTCCCGACTGCAGTGGTCTGGGTATGACCCTGGAGTTTGACGAGAACAAGATCATCCCCGACTGGTCCAAGTCGATTAATGAGGGGGGTATCGCCAGTATCAATCCCGACGCCAACTGGGGCCGGAGTCAGATGGAAAGTCTGGCCGTTCACTTTGGCTTTACCCTGGATACGCCCCTCAAGGACTTGAGTGCCAAGGCGCGGAAGGCCCTGCTTTACGGCACGAAGGAAAAAATCTCCTTCCACTATGAAAATAAGAGTAAGACCGGAAGTTTTGATTTTGAGAAACCCTATATCGGGCTGGTTCAGGATCTAAAAAGACGGCACAGCGAAACCGGCTCCAACGGGGTTAAGGACTGGCTGGAAGCCTTAATGGTAAAAAATCCCTGCTCCACCTGCCAGGGAAAACGACTTAAACCGGAAGCTTTGGGAGTTACCATTAAGGGTATCAATATCTGGGACCTGACCACCAAGCCTGTCAAAGAGCTTTTACCCTTTTTTAACGATATTGTCCTGGATGAGAACGAAGCCCAAATCTCCGAGCAGATTCTTAAGGAAATCCGCGACCGTCTGAACTTTATGCAGAGCGTCGGGCTGGAATACCTGACCCTCCACCGGGAAGCGGGTACCATTTCCGGGGGCGAGGCGCAACGGATTAGGCTGGCGACCCAGATCGGTTCCTCTCTGGTGGGGGTTCTTTATATCCTCGATGAGCCCACAATCGGTCTTCATCAGCGGGATAATGACAGACTGATTGAGACCTTAAAGCACCTGCGCGACTTGGGAAACACCCTTATTGTGGTAGAGCACGACGAGCAGACTATTAAAACGGCCGACTATATCGTAGATATGGGACCCGGAGCGGGAGTCCACGGCGGGCAGGTTGTGGCTGCCGGTGAACTGGACTATATTCTCAAGCACCCGGACAGTCCTACCGGCCGCTTTTTGAGCGGCCGCGACGGGGTTCATGTACCGGAGGAACGGCGCAAGGGGAACGGCAAATTCCTCAAGCTTACCGGAGCCCGGGAGAATAACCTCAAGAATGTGTCCGTAGAAATTCCCCTGGGAAAGATGAATGTGATTACCGGTGTGTCCGGCTCGGGAAAGTCGACTCTGCTCACCACCATCATCTACCCCGCCCTGGCCAATAGTATCAACAAGTCCCAAAAGGATACCGGGGCCTTCGACGAGCTCACAGGCCAGGAAAATATCGACAAAATAATCGCCATAGATCAGAGCCCCATCGGCCGGACTCCCCGTTCCAACCCGGCCACTTACGTGGGGGTATTCACCCCTATTCGGGAACTTTTTGCCTCCCTCCCGGAAGCGAAAGCCCGGGGTTACAAGCCGGGGCGCTTCTCCTTTAACGTAAAAGGCGGGCGCTGCGAGGCCTGTCAGGGAGCGGGAACCCAGAAAATTGAGATGCACTTCCTCCCCGACGTCTATGTTACCTGCGATGTGTGTAAGGGAAAGCGGTTCAACCGGGAAACCCTGGATATTCGCTACAAGGGTAAAAATATTCACGAAGTGCTGGAAATGCCCGTGGAAGAGGCTGCGGAATTTTTCTCCGCCCAGCCCCGTATCAAAGGGAAAATGGACACCCTCAAGTCGGTGGGACTGGGATACGTAACCCTGGGGCAATCAGCCCTGACCCTCTCCGGCGGGGAAGCCCAGCGGGTTAAGCTGGCCCTGGAACTCTCCAAGCGGGGGACGGGGAATACCTTTTATGTGATTGATGAACCTACCACGGGGCTCCATTTCGCCGATGTTAAGCAGCTTATGGAAGTTCTTCAGGAGCTGGTGGACAAGGGAAACACCATCTGTATGATTGAGCACAACCTGGACGTTATCAAACAGGCGGACCACATCATTGACCTGGGGCCCGACGGAGGAGACCGGGGCGGTACCATCGTGGTGGAGGGCACCCCGGAAGAGGTGGCCCAATGCGCCGAATCCTATACGGGACACTTCCTTAAGGAGCTTCTCGATTAAGATAGCCGCCGGAAAAGGACTATTCCCTTTTCTCTACCTGCCCATTCTTTTTCTTTTCCTCACATCCCCCCTCTTTTCACAGGAAGACCCTATAGAAACGGAAGTTCTCGCAGAAGAGAGCTCCTCCGATGGGGATGATCTATCGGAAGGGGAAATTATCAACGAGGAAATCTCCCTGGAAGACCTTACCCTTGAAGAGCTCTATTTCGAACGGGATCTGGAACTATCCACCACCGATGAGTTGCGTATCTGGTGCCGCTCCCTGGGGCTGGATGACGAAGGAAGCGACAGCGAAATGAAAAAATTCCTTCGGGAGTATTACGCTTACGAATCGGTGACTCTTAAAGAGGAGGGGAGCGGGGAGAATGCCCTGGAAATCTCCATCGAGTCGGCGGACAGTACCGAATATTATCAAATTGAAGATAAGGGAGAGGAAATCCACCTGACAGGGGGAGTACAACTCACCGTTAATGACTTGAAAGAGGACCGGGAATACGTTATTTCCGCCGATAAAATCGTATTTTCCCGGCTGGATGACTCTCTTACTGCACTGGGGAATGTGGAATACAGCCGTCAGGAAGAGGGTGAGTCGGCGGAGAAGTTCCTGGGCGAAAGTATGACCTTCCACATCGAAGGGTGGCAGGGTGTTATATATGACGGCGTTTCCAGCCGTACCGACAGTGTGGACGGGGAAGATATCGAGTTCTATTTTACCGGTAAGGAGATCACCTCCTCCGGCTTCGATCTGGCCATTATGGACAAGGGAGCCATTACCAGTGGGAAGTGGGAAGATCCGGAGTATCGAATTCAGGCCAGCAAAATCTGGCTTTTGGGACCGGAAGAGTGGGGCCTGGCCAACGGTGTGCTCTATTTGGGGCGTATCCCGCTTCTCTATCTTCCCTTCTATTACAAACCGGGGAACGAACTCTTTTTTAATCCTTCCATAGGTTTCCGGACCCGGGAGGGGACAACTATTCAAACAACCACCTACCTCATAGGCAGGAAAGACCCGGAAAACACCTCCTTTTTCTCCGCTGGCCTCAACAGCGATTCCCTTTATGAACTGGAGAGAAATGGTCTCTATCTCTACAAAGGAGAGAAGACCACCGATTCAAATGATGAATACCTTAAACTAATGGTAGATTATTACTCCCGTCTGGGAGGCTTTGTCGGTTTGGAAGGAGAGATTGAACCGGGTGAGTCATCCGAGGCTATGGAGATCTTCTGGGGCTTGGGAGTCTCCCGGAGCATCGATGAGAGCAACAGCTATTCGGTCTATTATGCAGATGACGGAGAATACAAGGACTACTGGAATTCCAGCTATATAGGCTCTTTGGAACTACCCTTTCGATGGGGAGCGGAGTTTTCCTATTCCATAGGGGATTTAAATATTGATCTCATGTACTACTCTGATCCCTCCTTTATGGATGACTTTACCTCCGACCGGGTGGAAAATTTCGATCCCCTCAACTTTGTTCTTTCCGACCTGGGGGAGGACTCGACCGATTCGGATAGCGATATCAGCTCCTTCGACTGGGAACTCAGCTGGGATAAAACATTCAGCACCGAACGACTTTCGCCCTATGTGGAGAGTCTTAAATTAACTACTTTTGATTTGACCATGGACTGGAGTAGCGAAGACGATGAGAATTATGACAGTGATGATGACAGTATCGATGACGCTGTCGATCTGGATGATTCACCGGTGGCGGAATTCTTTTACCCCGAGAGCATTACTTTCCCCGATGCCGCTTTTTCCCTGTCCGGTACTTTTTGGTCCAGCTCTGATAGCAGCAGCGAAAGTGAAAGTACAGGAAATCCGGAGGAGTGGCGGTTTCCCGATGGAACGGAGGGGAGCTATACCTATTCCGAGGGAGAGGGGGGGACTTATGACCTCCCGGAGATGCAAAGCAAAAAGACCTTAAGTACGGGAGATAATTTCTCCGGTTCTCTCAGTTGGAGCAGCAGTTCTACGACTCTCTTGGTTAGTGATTTTGATAATTTTCTCGAGGATGACGATGAAACCAACGATGTCACCCCGGAGAACATAACCTTTGAACTGGATCAGGGGAAACTCTCCCTTACCAATAAGGAAGGCCTTTCTCTGGATCTGGACTTTTTTGACAGCATTCTCAGCTTCGATCACAGCGAAAGCTTTACTCTTTCTCACAGAAAATATCTCTCCCTGACCGGAGAGGACCTGGATCTGACCGATGACGAGCTGGAAGATCAATACTCCTACGATTCGGTCAAATGGACCAACAGCAGCGACCTGAAGCTCAGTCCCATACGTTGGGAGCCCATGGAATCGAGTTATCTCCAATACTCCCTGGGGCTACAGATGTACAAGAAGTCCTTCGATGACCTGGACGATGAGAGCAATCCCGTTTTTGAAGAAGAGTGGCTCATGACCGACGCCGATACGGTTACCGAAAGTGAGGCCAAGCTGTATCTGAAATTTAATCCGGTCAGTAATTTCACCGCAACCAGTACCCTGTCCACGGCCCTGTATACCGACGGAAGTGACGAAACCTCATCCATCGACAATAGCCTGAGTCTGACAACCGGTCCCCTTACCAGCTCTGTCAGTCACGGATTGGACCGGGACGGGGACGAATGGTCATCGGACCTTCTGTCGTATAAGGGAACATTGGATCTTTCCCCTTTGGACCTTAGCCTCTCCAATACCTATAAATACGATCTGGAACATTCACGGGTGGATTCCAATACCACAACCCTGAGCGGTTACGGATTTTCCGCTTCACTCGATGCGGATTACACCACCGACTACGATTGGGACAAGGATGAGCTCGAATGGGTGTCGGGGGATGACAACTTCCAACTCTCCAGCGCGGAAATAGACTATTCCACCGACTGGGATATGCCTCCCCTCTGGAAAAACCGGGTCAATGCCACCATAGATGCTTCGACCGGTTGGGAGCAAAATCTCATAAAAGTTAACGATTCCGTTATGGATTTCTCCCTCTCCCTGGATTTGTCCATCTATAAGTTCATCGAACTCTCCATCGGTATGGAATCGGAGAATGAAAATATGTATCTCTATGTTCCGGCTTACCGGGAAGAGCTGGGAATAGATGAGTCCTACAACTTCTTTGAGGATCTCTTGCGTTCATTCAACTTCTTTAACACCCAGGACAGGTATGACTCTTTTTTCAATCTCAGCGCTTTCACTCTGGATCTGGAGCACGATCTGGGAAACTGGAACTTCACTCTTGATTATTCCGGTTCTCCCGAACTGAACGATGACCGCTATGAGTGGGAATCGACCCTCTCCTTTTACCTTGAGTGGGATCCGGTACCCTCCCTTAATATCGATATAGACAAGGACTCAGACGATGACTGGGACATTAAGGCCGGTGATACGGATTAAAAACTTTCTTGCATCGGTCAGAAAAATCTCTTAATCTTGAAAGTATAATCATGAACAGACTGGACGATAAAAAACGGGTCCTCGTAGTCGACGACGTTAGAAGCAATATTCTTACTCTTAATGAGTTTCTCAAAGATCAGTATGTCGTTATGATGGCCACGAGTGGGGAGAAAGCGCTCAACCTCTGTTTTTCCGAATATAAACCCCACGTTATTCTTCTCGATGTGATCATGTCCGGTATGGACGGATATGATGTTTGCCGTCAGCTAAAAAATCGGGAAGAAACAAAGGATATTCCCATTATTTTCATAACCAGTATGAATGAAGTGGCCGACGAACAGTACGGATTGGAACTGGGCGCCAACGATTATCTGCGAAAACCGGTCAATCCGGAAATTTGTCGAATCAGAATAGACCATCAACTCAAGCTGCAGGAAGCCCGTTCCCTTCTTAAGGATGACAGGAATCATCTGGAGCAACTTATCTTGGAGAGATCGGAAGAATTGAACCAGACCCAGGATATCACCATTCAATGCATCGCCTCCCTTGCCGAAACGAGGGATAATGAAACGGGCAACCATATTCGACGTACTAAAAACAATGTAGTACTTATCGCAAGAGAACTGGCGAAAAATCCCCTCTATAAGGAATTCCTTTCGGAAGAACTTATCAGTATTCTGGGAAAATCGGCCCCCCTTCATGACGTAGGGAAAATCGGCATCCCTGACAGCATTCTTCTCAAACCGGGAAAGCTGACCGATGAAGAATTTACAGAAATGAAACAGCATACCATCTACGGAGCGGAAGCCCTTCTTAAGGCGGAACGAAAACTGGGTTCCAACTCTTTCCTGCGTTATGCAACGGAAATAGCCTTGAATCATCACGAACGGTGGGACGGCAAAGGCTATCCCGGCGGTTTGTCAAAAAAGAGCATACCCCTTTCCGCCCGCATCATGGCCGTCGCCGATGTGTACGACGCCCTCATCAGCACCCGCTGTTACAAAAAAGCCTTTCCCCACGCCAAAGCGGTGGAGATCATTAATGAAGGATCGGGAACACAATTCGATCCGCTCGTTGTATCCTGTTTTAATAAAATAAAAGAAGAAATCCGTGTATCCGCCCTGGAATTCACCGATACGGAGGATCAGAAGAACGCCCTCTCCTGATTACCCCTTCAAAGCCTTGAGGATATTTTCTTCCAAAATGGATTTTTCGATGGGTTTATGAAGGAATTCCAACAGCCCTATATCATTAATATTGGCCGTTTCTTCCTTATCAATCCAGCCGGAAAGAAGCATCGCCTTAATAGGAGGATGAATCTTCTTCATCGCCAGAAAAAGTTCCTTCCCGTTCATCTCGGGCATAATCATATCCAGAAGGACCAGCGAAACGGAAGAGTAGTTCTCTCTATAATACTCCAGAGCCTTCAAACTGCTGGAAAAAGCCAAAGGCCTGAATCCCATCTTGGAAATGATAATACAGGTAACCTGCAAAACCATCTCCTCATCGTCCACAACCAGAATCGTCGTAGAACCGCGATGCTTTTCATTCGCCTCAGAAGACCGATTCCTTTGATTCCTTCCAAGGGCGTCACTCAATTGGCTGGCCCGTTGCAAATCTTTTTCAATCTCCAAAAGATCATGGGAAATCTCAAGTCCCTTATTATTATGAAGTATCACCTCCATTTTCCCAAGAGCCTCTTTGAGTTTTGAACGCAACCTTGTTAAATCTGTCTGATTTGAATCGCCATTATTCATAAGAAATCCCATTATACCCCTATTCGTTATAAAAGTCTCTTAAAATATTTTAAGCCAGGCCGCCCCCTCCGCGCTTTGCGCTCCGGTCCGGGCTGTCCGCTAAACTCCTCAAGAACGGCCTCCGGCTTCGTTCGTCTCACGGGCTCTGTCGCCGCCGCCCTCCGCCTCACCGTTCCCTGCGGGGTACCGCTTCCATCCCTTGCGGAAGTACGACAGCA
>JAQQAP010000041.1 GCA_028533045.1 Spirochaetales bacterium
GAACGATTCCTTTTAGAAACCAATCTCCCGAGAAGCATTACTGGCTTCTTCAGGCATTACATTTACTCAATCTCAGCATGGTGCTTTAAATCTCTTTTTAAAGAGAAGCTCTTATTGGTATAAACTCGAAATTCGGCCTAACTAGCTTAAGTTTAAAGATTTTTTTTCCAATGGAGCTAAGAAAAATAATTTCGAAGACAACAAAATAAAAAAGAAATAAAAGAGTTAAAGTATGTGTATAAATTTGTGGTGGTACATCAAAAATTTCAATATTCTTCAATGTTGCATATATCGAAGCAACCCTGTGTGGAATGCCTAAATAGAAAATAACAAGAAATATTACACAATCAGAAAGAAGCGCTAATAATCTACGTATAATTATATTATTCAAAATGAGACTCCTAAAGCATTTAACCCAGAATTAAACATAGCTAAACCTACCAAGCCTTCTCCCGAAGGCACTGTGATGATATCAAATGCCATGATACCAACTCCAGTGACAACAGTACCTCCGACAATTATGTTACTATAATTTGGGGTATGTACAGTATATGTACTTGAAGTTACACCAGTGTTATGGCTCTTCCTAACCCCATAAGATATTCCATCTAATATTGAAATTGCAATGAAGGAGTATGCATTATTACGGTTCACATAAACTTCGGTAGTCATTGATCTAGGAGTAAAAACAGCTCCACTGTTTTCACCTCCAATTTCAAATGAAACCATTGGCTTTCCTCCGTTTGTAGTTGTGAGGTTAACATTACCAGTACCGTAAGAGGAAGCCACTGATTGTACCAGTTTTGTATCAAAGAATAAATTATGTCCTATTAAAAACTCTCTTTCTACTTCAAATGTGTATTTACGTCCTTTATCTGTGTATATATCCTTATCGGAATATGACGTATTACTAATTCCATCATCATTCCCATCCCCTTCGTCTCCTACCTCTTTCAAGCTTTGCGAATCAGACTCAAATCCCCCTATAGGATCAACAACTTCCGGTTCAACAGCCTCAGGTTTACTCTCCTCAGGAGGTATGGTCCCCTCATTTTCCTTACCCCCTTTGGGATACCCCGGAATGGTTATGACATCCCCGGCATAGATATAATCATTATCGATAATTATTACAGGATTTGCCTCTGCAATATCATCCGCCGTTAAATCCTCGCCATCATCCCCTTCATAATCATCGGCTATTCCATTAAGAGTTTCACCAGATTCTATAGTATGTGTCGTCGGATCATCGGTATCATCAATATTGGATTCTCCCATAGCATAAGGATCATCATGCTCTGCATCAGTTTCAAGCCCATTGGGATCGGTAACCCCCGTCGGATTATTCCCACAATAAGCCGTCCTTAATCGGGTCCTCAGTCATAAACCGCGCCGTCTCCGGATCATACCACCTTGCATTGAAGTAATAGAGCTGAGCATCTTCATCCCACTTTTACCCGTAAAATTCAAATCCCATAAATCCCCAAAATCCCAGTCAAATAATAACGTCCGCCATCATCCATCCGCCATCATCCATCCGCCATCATCCATCCGCCATCATCCATCCGCTTTCCGCTTTCCGCTTTCCGCTTTCCGCTTTCCTACTTCCAGGGCCGAATCATATCCCTAAAACCCCGCTCGCCCAGGTTTTCCCGTTCGTCGCGAAGAAGAATAACCCAGGGGATTTTTTTCTTGTCCGCCTCGGGGTTTTCTTCCAGATAGTCGTACTTGAGCATAAGCAGTTTCATCAGGTTTTCCCACAGAATTACCGCCGCAGAGACTCCCGGAACCAGAAAGGCCGTAAGGAAGGAGAGAGAAAAGAGCAGGGTTCCCAACAGAGAAGCCCCGATAGAAACACCCGAATTGTCGAAGAAAAGAACAAAGCACTTTTTTATATTTTTCCCAAAGGGGTCGTCCATAATATTGGAAAGGGGAAAAAAGTATCCCGCCGCAAAAAGGAGAAAAAGGGTCACCCAGAACATAAAGAAGAAAGCCCCCAAAAAGATGGCGTGCCCTCCCACACTTCCGTAGAAGTTCATGGCCGTGTAGATAACCACGGAAAATCCCAGTACAAGAACATAAAAGAGGAGAGATTTTTTCGCCTTCTCCTTTAGAAAACCGTACCAGGCTTTTGGGGAAAAGCTGCGGTTATTAATGACTTCCGTACAGGCCCGTGTATGAGCTCCCAGAATAAGAAAAAAGAGGGCCCCAAAAAGGACAAACACAGCAAAGGCCGGTACGACCATCCCTAGCTCATACAGGGCTACAAAGAGGTAAACCGCTCCGGCCCCAATAAGCATCAAGGTCAGATTCATAAGAATCATCAATCCCATTTTATCCCAAAAGTCCCAAAAGGATTTCTTAATCAAAAAACCAAACATATAAACTCCTATTGATCTATGCCCTTGAGGGATAAACCGATTCTTTTTCTTTTTAAATCTACCTGAACCACCCGGGCCGTTACCCGCTGATTCACCCTAACCACTTCCGCCGGATCCCGCACAAAACGGTCGGCCATTTCGCTCACATGGACCAGCCCGTCCTGATGAACCCCAATGTCCACGAAGGCCCCAAAGGCAGTCACATTGGTCACCAGTCCGGGAAGAATCATCCCCTCCGTCAAATCTTCCATGGTGTGGACCGATTCGTCAAAGCTGAATAGGTCAAAGGGGTCCCTCGGGTCCAGTCCGGGCTTCTTGAGTTCAGCTATAATATCATTGACTGTGGGGAGTCCGCGGGTTTCGTCAGTGTAGTCCCGGGGATTCAGGCTTTTCAGAAGATCTTCCCGTCCAATCAGCTCTTTCACATCAACCTTGAGGTTACGGGCCATCTTCTCCACAATGTCGTAGCTTTCCGGGTGAACGCCACCCTGGTCCAGAGCTTGCACCCCGTCGCTAATGCGCAAGAATCCGGCGCTCTGTTCAAAGGCCTTCTTGCCCATACCCTTAACCTTGAGAAGCTCCTTGCGACTCTCAAAGCGACCGCCCCGATTATGGCGCTCCTCCACAATACGGGCGGCCAAAGTCTTATTCAGTCCGGAAATGTGAGTCAGGAGAGCCTCCCCGGCGGTGTTCAGATTCACACCTACCCGGTTCACACACTCTTCCACCATATCGTCGAGGGACACTTTAAGGGCTTTCTGGTCCACATCGTGCTGGTACTGGCCCACCCCAATGGATCGGGGGTCTATTTTAATCAGCTCCGAAAGGGGGTCCATGAGGCGGCGTCCGATGGATACGGCCCCTCTCACGGTAACGTCTTTGTTGGGGAATTCACGGCGACCCTCTTCACTGGCCGAGTAAATGGAGGCGCCGCTCTCGTTTACGGAGATAATGGGCATGTCCCCCAGAAAAGGCTGGTCCCGCAGAAAAGCTTCCGTTTCCCGGCCCGCCGTTCCGTTTCCCACGGCAATCCCTTCAATCTTGTATTTATCGGCCAGTTTTTTAAGGGTGTCCGCCGCTTCCTGCAGTTTATTATGGGGCGGGACGGGGTAAATCACGCTATCGTGCAAAAGAGCCCCGTCCCGGTCCAGAACGACCAGCTTACAGCCCGTCCGGAATCCCGGATCCAGAGCGATAAGCCGCTTCTCCCCCAAAGGAGAGGCCATGAGCATCTCCCGCAGGTTGGCGGCGAAGATCTCAATGGACTTGGTATCGCTCTCTTCCTTAAGCCCCCGGCGGTATTCCGTCTCCAGGGACGGTTCGAGGAGTCGTTTGTAGCTGTCCTTGAGAGCGCTTTCCACCAGTTCCTTGTTGTTATGAATCCGGTTTAGATAGTAATAGCTGATTTTATCGAGCCCCTCTTCCCGGTCGGGATGAACCGAAACGGAGAGGATTCCCTCTTTTTCCCCCCTATTGAGAGCCAAAAGGGTATGTGACGCAGCACGGGAGGCCTGGGCGGACCACTTGTAGTAGTCGGCGTATTTGCCCTGCTCGTCCTTCTCCTTGTCCTTTACCTTGGAGGTAATAACCGAACGGCGGGCAAAAAGGTCCCGCAGCTTCTGCCGGGTGGTGCTGTTTTCGCTGATTTCCTGAGCCAGAATATCCAGGGCGCCCTTGAGTGCCTCTTCCCGGCTGATTCCCGCTTTGCGGGCGTAGTCGTCGGCACTATCGTTAATACGGGGGTTATCCCGGTTGTATATCTCTTTTTTCAACCCCTCCAGGCCCAGTTCGCGGGCTTTGTCGGCACGGGTTTTTCTCTTGGATTTGTAGGGAAGATAGAGGTCCTCCAGCTCGGAAGCGCTCCCGGCTCCCTCAATCGCCTTCTTCAGCTCTTCAGTCAGCTTCCCCTGGGATTCAATCGACTCCAGAATAAAGGCCCTGCGCTTTTCCCGTTCCACCAATTTGCCGTGGAGGTCCCTAAGAGCCACAATCTGCTCGTCGGTCATACCGCCGGTCCGCTCTTTTCGGTACCGGGCGATAAAAGGAACCGTGGCCCCCTCGTCCATGAGTTCCAGGACGGCCAGGACTCTTCTTTTATCAAGATTCAATGTTTGGGCGATTTCGCCGCTCAGCTTGTCGGTCATGACCAAGAATGTACCATGTTTAGGGGGGAAAAAAAATAAAGATAAGCTGAATTTCTAACAGTTTTTCACAGATTTACCCTCCCTTACTCATTAGGAGGAGTGAAAAAATGCTGATTAACCTGATATTTCTCTTTTGGGCCAGGGCCGATTTGGTCCTTCCTCTCTGGGAAGCCGATCCCGACCGGGGAGAAGAGCTGTGCCTGATCATCCAACCCGGTTGTCGTGATGAATTGGTCGGTCCCGGCTGCTACCTTAGGTCAGAGGAAAGGCTAAAGGGGGAACGAAAAGAACTCACCCGGGGCGACTTCCGCCTGATTCTTACCCAAAAAGAAGGGAAACGGCTCGAAAAACTGATCCTTTTCTATAGAATCACTCCCATTCGCACCTACCTTTTCCATTACCGCCCCGCCCTCTTGGGGCAGGAGAGACTGACTTCAATTGAGGTAGACGATGGGAAAGGCCAATTCCTTTATAGACTGAATAGACCTTTTAGTCTCCCATTTGACGGATGAGGAAGGCGTAGGAATATTTCTCCCCGGGAAGCATTTTATACTTATCCAGGAGGTATAATTCACCGGGGAGGTCACCGCCCACACCGCGCTGTCCCCAGTCAAGGTTCAGACTTAAAGAATCTCCCTTCTCAAGGTCATGAATATGTTCAGCCCGGTTCAGCTCTTCCCGGCCATAGGGTCGGCAGGAGGTCTCCATAAGTCTCTTACCCACCGATTCAAAGGAGAGCCCCCTCCCCTTCATGTCGGCCAGTCGAATCCATCGCACATCGGTCCGATTGCCGTTCTCCTGGGGACGGAGGTAGTTATGCCCAAAATCATCCACCGTAGAGTCGTAAATACCGATCTTGCCGCCCGACTTTCTGTCGCAGTAAGTTTCCTCTTTACCCCGGCCGTACCACTTGATTCGAGTAAGGTCCCGAGACAGGGCCGCCTCCATCCCAAAGCGGATCATCTCCTTTTTGGCTTCCAGGGAATTTTCCACAAGAAGCTCTCCGTTTCTAAAAAGCGTATAGGAGATGGTAAAGCGACGAACACCGGGCATTTTCATACGGTAGGTTAGTTTGGTTCGCCCTTCCTGGAAGTCCCGGCTAAAACGGCGGCGCGCCCTAAGTTTTTTACCCCGGCGATGCCACTTTTCCGTATCCAGGAAACGATTGAGAAAGGGAACCAGATTCCCCGCTCCCCGGTCGTTGTCTGTAGCGGCCCGGGTGAAGTCCGGTTTAAGGGGCGCTAGGAGCACATTACCTTTTCCATGATCCAACTTGGTAATAAGTCCGGTGGAGCGGTTTATCTCCACGGTCACCTTCTGGGTTCGCAGTATGGTGGTGCGGAAATTTTCAATAAGTTCCACATCACTCCCCCCTTTGCCTATCCGGGCGGGACGGGCTTTACTATTCAGTTCAAACTGTTCCCAGGCCAGTTCAAAGTCAGCGGGGCACCAGCTTGTTTCCCCGGCTGTTCGGCAGGAAAAAATCAGAACACGCTCGCCCGGCCTATCGTTGGCATAAAGCTCTTTGGGAAGGGAGAACTGACGGGACTCCCCCGCTTTTAGAACGGGCAGTTCGAGGCGCCGTTTATCGGCAGGACGTCCCTCAATACGCATCTCCGCAAAAAAGTGGTACGATTCGCTGCTAAGAAAGGTATTTTTATTGGAAATACGGTAAAGTCTTTTTTTTCGGTCTACCTCTTCAAAGAGAATATTCTGGTAGACCTTTTTGACTTCCTGAATCGAAGGCTGCAGGGATCGGTCGGCCCCGATAATCCCGTTGGCACAAAATACACCGTGATGGCGCTGTTTCCCAAAGTCACCTCCGTAAAGCCACTGCCCCTCCTTTAGGATGGCCTGATCTACGAAGTCCCAAATAAAACCGCCGCACCAGTTGGAGTATTTTTCCCAGTTATCCACATGTTCCTTGAAATTCCCCAAGCTATTCTCCATGGCATGGGCGAATTCGCAGCTCATAACAGGTTTATCCCCATAACGTGAAGCTTTGAAAGCCTTGTTATCTGCGGCAAGTCGGTTAGTAAGATTTTCCCTAAAAGTCAGTTTAAGATCCTGTTTCTCTCCTATAAGAGCTTCCCGCTCCGGCGTGGGGTACATGAGGCTGTACACATCGCTCACGCTCAAATCCCTATCGCCTTCATAGTGAACGGGACGGGTACCATCCAGGTCCAGTACGGCCGACTTCATTATGGTAAAGTTCTTCCCGAATCCCGCTTCGTTCCCCAGGGACCACATAACGATGGAGGGGTGATTCCGGTCGCGAAGGACCATCCGCTCCACCCGATCCACAACGGCGTCGGTCCAGAGAGGATTGCTTCCGGGAACGCCCTTATTCCGAATTCCATGGGTTTCTACGTCGGCCTCGTCAATCACATAGAGCCCGTACTCGTCGGCCAGCTGATAGAGGTGGGAAGGATTGGGATAGTGACTTGTCCGAACCGCATTGATGTTGTGCTGCTTCATAATGAGAATATCCTTCTCCCGAAGCTCCTCGCTCACAGCCCATCCCCGTTCCGGGTCAAAGTCATGACGATTCACCCCTTTGAAAAGGATAGGTTGACCGTTAATCAGGAAACGCCCCTCGATTATATCGATTTGGCGAAAGCCGAAGGTGAAGCTTTTTCTATCCAGAAGGGCGCCGTTACGGTCGGGACGAAGGTCGTACAGGGCAATTTCGATGGTATAAAGAGAGGGAGTTTCGGCGGTCCACTTTTCCGGCGACTCCACCATTCGCTTTACGACCAAATGGGAGATTCCCTCCCGGTTCAAGTCAGCCTCATCCTCAAAAAGAGTCTGCCTGTCCAGAGGGTTCTGTCGGTTAATCAGGCTTATCTGAAGATCAACCAGGTCCAGATCAGCTCCGTTGACGGCGTCGGCCTCGATAATCAGCTCACAATCCTTATAATCAGCATCAAAATGGCAATGGCCATAAAAATCCCGCAAGTAGGTTCGGGGTTCTCCATAGAGATAGACATCCCGAAAAATGCCCCCCAGGAACCACATATCCTGATCTTCCAGGTAGGTTCCGTCGGAATATTTGTACACTTCCACGGCAAGGCTGTTTTCACCCCGTTCCAGGTAGTCGCTTATGTCGAACTCGGCGGGGGTCATGGAACCCTGGGAATAGCCCACTTTTTTGCCGTTTATCCAAAGGTAAAAAGCAGACTTTACCCCGCCCAGGTGAATAAAAACCCTCCGGTCCAGCCAATCAGGGGAGAGGGTAAATTGCCTTTTATAGGAGCCCACCGGGTTGTCCTTGGGATTTATGCGGGGAATACGCCCCGGGGAGGTAGAAAGAGCCTCGGGGTAGGCAAAGGCGAGATACTGGGGCGTGCCATAACCTGCCATTTCCCAATTGAGAGGAACGGTGATTTTATCCCACTTCTCCGTGGAAAAACCCTTTTCGTAAAAGTTCTGAGGCCGCTGGTCCGGGCAGGGAGAGTAGTAAAAAGCCCACTCCCCGTTCAGATCCTTTTTCCATCTATATTCATCGGGCTCGGCGTGGGCCCTTTCCTTATTTATCGCGAATATCCGGGGGTCTTCCCACTCCCGGGCTTTATCGAATTTACCCATTCTCCCATGATAATTTTAATGACAAAAACGATCAATAAGAAAAAGGGAGATTTTTTCCTGCTTATGTGTTGACAATATTTCAACCATTTGCTAAATTACTCCTCGCAATCGGGTACTACATCCGGTGAGCAATATAAGCGTCTGTCGTATAATGGCTATTACCTCAGCCTTCCAAGCTGATGACGTCGGTTCGACTCCGATCAGACGCTCTACTATTTAATTTGTTAAAGGCCAAAGAGTTATAAATAAGTTGCTCTTTGGCCTTTTGTGATTATAAGCCGGTAAACAGTCAGTGGAATTATTGTTCTTTTCTTAAACGAAGAAGAATAACGAGGCTGGAGTGTATCATTCTCCAAGATGCATCTGAAAGTGACTAAATGTTGACATCTCTCCATATATGACTACAATTAGACACATGAGAACTCAGAGAGATATTGCCCATGAAATCATTTCTAATAACTCTATCGTCTCAACAAAGGAAATGACTACCGCCGGTATTCATAAAGAAACAATCCGACGACTTATTCAATCTGGAGACATAATAAGTATCACAAGAGGTCTCTACTCCTCACCTCAATATATTCCTGGCGAACACTACTCCCTTATCATTGCACAGAAAATTGTAAAGAAAGGAGTTGTATGTCTACAAAGCGCACTCTCCTTCCATAACATTGGAACCCAGAACCCTTCTGAAGTATGGATGGCTATCCCCAGAGGGAGTCGCTTACCAAAAACGGATGAAATACCGGTAAGTATTATGACCTTCTCCGGGGCACCTTATTCAGAAGGAATCGAAACTCACAAAATAGAGAATAATGATATCATGATTTATTCCATTCCCAAAACTATTGCCGACTGCTTCAAATTTAGAAATAAGATTGGTCTTGATGTAGCAGTAGAAGCCCTTAAAGATACTATTCTCAATAAACGTAGCTCTATTAATGAATTGATCCATTACGCAGAAGTTTGCAGAGTTGCCAATATCATGCGACCCTATATGGAGAGTGTCACATGAAAGATTATTCCGCCTCTGTTCTAACTAGATTGTTAAATCACAGCCGAAAACATAAGGAGGAATACCAATCACTGCTCATCAGGTATGTAGCCGAAAGATTTCTTTATAGACTTGGAAAGTCTCCCTTCTATGATTGTTATGTTCTAAAAGGAGCCTATCTACTAACTATTACACTGGAGAATCAAACCTATCGGACCACAAAGGATATTGATTTCCTCAAAACCGGCGCTACTGATAAAAAAGAGATTAAGGAATCATTAAAGCAAATCTGTTCCATTGAATATCCAAAAGATGCTGTTATATTCAATACCGATACTATTTCACTACAGGACATTCGTGAGCAGAATAACTATCATGGGCAACGGGCCAAGATACAAGCTAATATTGGCAAAGCAAGAGTCATCATACAAATTGATATAGGCATAGGTGATTCAGTCTTCCCATGTTCGAACTCTCGTCAGATCCCATCCCTATTGGAATTTGAAAATGCTTGCGTTGAATCCTACCCAATTGAAACCGTTATTGCTGAGAAAATAGAAGCTTCTGTAACAATTAGTCTTCTTACAAGTCGAATGAAGGATTTCTATGATATCTATGTCATAACTCAGTCTATGAGTCTAAAATATGCTCTCCTTTCCTCCGCGATCAAAAGAACTTTTGATCGCCGGAATACATTAATCCCAACAAGCATGCCTGTTGTATTTACAGAGAAGATATTACATGATCCAATAAAACAGAAACAATGGGCTGCATTTGTAAAGAAGCTTCGCAATGAAAATTCAAATCTTGATCTTTCAAAGGTAATTCATGAAATATCAAGATTCAGTGAAGTTTTTTGGAAAGACCATACAACAGAACCAGTTATATGGACACCAGGATCTGGATGGAAGTGAAATCCTTAAATTTTCGACTCCGCTTAAGCGCTCTTAAAACCTAACGTATCAAACCTTCGTATAATCGGGCGCCACCAAAGGCACGGTCAACCTGAAGGTAGTCCCCTCCCCGGGTCGGCTCACATAATCCAGTTCGCCCCCCAGAATCTTCCGAGCCCCGTTCAAGGCTATATTCAGCCCAAGCCCAGTCCCCCCCAGGCCCGCTTTTGAGGTATAAAAGGGATCAAAGATTTTCTTCCCCGAATCGGCATTAATCCCAACACCGTCATCGCGAACAAAGATTTCCATCCACCGGCCCTCTTGCTCTTTTCCCAACGGTTCGACTTCACGGCTTCCGATTACCAGGATGCCTTCCTCAATCCCCTCAAAGGCGTGATAGAAGGCGTTATTTATAAGGTTGGTCAAAATCTGCCCCACCACACCGGGGTAACTGTTGAGTATAATGTTGTCCCCCACTTCCATCTTAACCTGGTGCCTGGTTTTCTTGATCATAGGATGGAGAGTCAGGAGAACATCATGTACGATATCCTGCAGGTCAAACTCCCGCCGTATGGAACTGGTTTGGTCATTGGCCACATGTTTAAAGCTGGTAACAAGTTCCGCCGCACGCTGAACGTTTCGATAGGAGATATCCACGCCCTTTTCTGAAAACTCCAGAAAACGTTCAAACTCGGTCTTTTTTATTCCCTTTTCCATCAGTTTGTGGAGCTGACTGAATTCATCCTTCAAACTGGAAAGGGCCATAACCGAATTACCTATAGGCGTGTTGAGTTCGTGGGCTACACCTGCCACCAACCGCCCCAGGGCAGCCAGTTTCTCCGATTCCACCAGGTTTTCCTGCATATTCTGCAAATCTTCCAAACTGTTGTAGAGCTCTTCATAGCGGATTTCCAGTTCCAGGGTTCTCTCTTCAACCCGAGCTTCCAGAGCTTTATTCAGTTCTATTAGCTCATCTTCTCTAACACGGATTTCCCCGTGCATTTCATACATATAGCTACTCAATTCCTGAAATTCGAAGATGTTGGTTTTTATGACATCGGCCAATTCCCGGTTTTCCGCAATAGATTCGGCCTGGGCTTTCAAGGCCATCACATCCGAAGAGATTCTTCGAATCCAGAAAGGAGAGATGACAAAAGTTAAGGCCAAAAAGGAGAAAGCAATAAGGAGAATTTCATAAATAGTTGTCCGTATTCGGGAGTTATATATTCCCGATGGAGTTCCCCAGAGAAACAGCCATCCCAGCTTGTCCGAAGCGGCGGAGGTCACATGGTAGGGGCGGTTATCAAAGCGAACAACCGAATCAAGGGACTCCCCTTTGACTGCGGCGGTCATAAAAGGAACGGACCGAACATTTAAAATACCCGCTTCATTGTCATTATCCGTGTCGGCAATGAGTTCCCCCCGCCCGTCAATAACCCAAAGCCGCCCTTCCCCATCGTTAATTAAGATGAGAGCATCAAGCAAGGCCTGCAGGGACAACTCGGCTATGAGAGTATACTCATCCATCATAATCCCCAGCCCCACAGAAGTATCACCGGATAGGACGGAGACAAAAATATCACTCCAAACGACAAAGCCCTTCCTATGCTCGATTGACTTGAAAAGGGGGGTTTGAGAAAAATCGATTCCCACATAGTCGCTGTGTAAGGCGGTACGATTTTCCCGGGTTCCCACGGCAAGGCTCATACCCCTGTTGTCCAAAACATAGATGGCCCGAATCAGTTCCTGATCCCAAATGGTTTCATCCATAATCTCCGAAAACTGCTCCAGATCAAGAACCTCGGCCGTTCGATTGAGAAGCAGGATTGAGTTCTCAATAACACCCAGGTTGCTTTCGGTCTCTCGGGCCAGCTTGGCGATATTCACCTCTGCCGACTGAATGGTAGACTTGGTAATTGTCCCGTTACGTATAAGGAATATCATACTTCCCGCAATAAGGAGGGATGCGAGAGAGATGATTATGACATTGAGGAAGAAGAATCCCCTGTAACGGAGTGTTTTCATAGCACTACCTGTAAAGAGCGTACTCCCGGTTCTCTACCACTACAAAAGTAGATTGTCCCAGAAGATCGCCATACTCGTCAATTCCCAGTTCCATTTGAAGTCCTTCAAAGGGCTGATTCATAAGAATAGACTCTTTAAGGGACTCCTTCCCCTGCAGCTCCAGAGCCTTCATAACCATCATGGCCGCATCATAAGAGATAATACTGGAGAAACTGGGGTAATTCCCAAACCGTTCCTCATAGGCTGCCACAAAGTTTAAAAAACGGGGACTGGTATCAAAAAAGTTAACGATCTGCATGGAAACAAGACCGTCCACAGCGGCTCCTCCCAGACTTATGAGATTCTGCGTAGCCGCCCATTCCGCCGCAACAAAGGTAATATCCTTATCTTCTTTCCGAATCTGTTGAGCCAGACGGGCGGAATCCACCGAATTGGCAATAAAAAGGATTCCATCGGGCCCTCCGGCAAGGAGCTTTTCAGTCAGGACATGATATTCGGAGAATTCCTTGGTATTCACAAATTCCACAATCAGGATTTCACCGCCCTTCTCTTCCCATTTGGACTTAAATTCACCGTACCAGCTCTCGGAGAAGACCCGATTCTGACCGTCGGCAACGATAGAGACTTTTCGAAAGCCCAGCTTATCATACATAAAAACCCCATAGGAGAAGGCATTATCCCGGGAACTGGGACAAACACGAATCAAATAATCGTCTATTCCGGCCAGCTGAATCGCCGATGCGGTAGGACTGGCAACAACCATTTGCGCCTCATTTGTCACTTCTATGGCCGCCTTTGTTGTCGTACTCGTAAGGGGACCGATAATTGCCTCAACCTCCAGTCCCACCAGCTCTTCCGCTACTTCCCGGGCCTTTTCGGGCCGATTATTATCGTCTTTCACGATGAGTTTAACCTGACGGCCCTTAATTCCTCCGGCCTCATTGACCTCTTCCACGGCCATGATAGCCCCGTTACGTCCGGCTTCGCCCAAATCGGCATTTCCTCCGGACAGGCCTCCGATAAACCCCAAATCAACGGTTTTCTTTCCTCCAGAACAGGACAGAACGCCCAGGATAACTCCCGCAAGAACTATTTTCTTCATAACAATTTTCATGATTTACTTTCCCTTTCCTTAAGCCACTCAAGCAGTTCGGGCAGCGTTTTGGGTTTACTAATCAAATACCCCTGGATTTCGGAACAGTCCAATTTGGCCAGCCGGTCAAACTGCTCCCTGGTCTCTACCCCTTCGGCCAAAATATTCATGGAAAGACTCTTACCCAAAGGAATAACCAAGTCCACAATACTCGACCCCTCTTCATAATCATCTAGCTGCTGAACAAAGGATTTGTCAATCTTGATTCGGTTTACCGGCCATCGATCAATAGAGGAGAGAGAAGAATATCCCGTACCAAAGTCATCCACGGCCAAGCTGATTTTGCGTTTCTGAAGTGCTTCGAGAAGCTTGAGAATATCCTTGACCGACATGATGGAGATGGACTCGGTAATTTCCAGTTCCAGAAAAGCGGGATCGAGCCCGGTATCCTCAAGCACCTGATCAAGCATATCCATAAAACGGGGATGACAAAACTGAATAGCCGAAACATTAACGGCCATTTTCATCGTAGCAAAACCCTCTTTATGGATTATCTTCAAATCCTCCATAGCCCGGCGCAGTATCCATTCCCCCATGGCTATAATCAGGCCCGACTGCTCCGCAAGGGGGATGAATTTTTCCGGAGAAACAAAGGTCCCGTCCTCCCTTTTCCAACGCAGAAGGGATTCGAAGCAATAGACGTCCTCTCCCTGTACCCGAATCTGGGGCTGATACACGAGAAAGAGTTTCTTCTCTGCAAAATCGGCCTTGAGATCGTTTAGAAGAGTAATCCGTTCACGGGTTCTCTTTCCAATATCATCGTTGTAGTAAACAGGCTCACTCCGCTCCTTGGACTGTTTCAAGGCAAAAAAAGCGTTGTGAAGCAGTTCGGAGGCGTTGTTATCTATCCCGGAAATATGGGCGACTCCCACCGATAGGGACAATTCCCTCAAATCCCCCCGCACGGCCACTTCCAGGGAGGTGAGCCGGTTGATGATATTCTCATTCAAGTCGCTTTCCGGCCCAAAAACCCCAAAGATATCCGCCGAGATACGGGCGATAAAGGGAGAATGGGGCAGCTGATGATGAAGCTCATCCACCAAAGCCTGAAGAAGCTCATCGCCATATTCATGGCCCAGAAGATCGTTAACCTGACTAAAGGAGTTGATATCAAGGAGAAGAAGAATGAAATCTTCCCCGGTCTTGTGCCACTTCTGCACCTCCTCCATAAGAGCGGCCATATTGGGAATATGGAGAACCTGATCTTCCCAGGCCTGTCTTTTAAGGCGGGTTACAAGTTCAATATTGCTGGCGCTGAGAGAAAGATTGGTACAAAAAACTTCCAAAAGATGATTATCGACTTTATTTAGAGGCTTGGGGGAGTCAATATAAATAGCATAGGCGCGACCGGAACTCTCCTTAAAAAAGACCGTAATACTATCGTCCCGGAGTACCGTTTTCTGCCCTTCCATGGATTCGATGATTGACTCACGAACCTTGAGATTTTCTATCTCCGGCACAAATCGGTTAATAAAGGAGGCAAATTCGCCGGCCGTAGCAATAACCTGATAATCCTTATCATCACCGGAACTCAGATTTGTCGCACAGACAATACCTTCCGGTTTGAGGTTAAACAAACCGGCCATTTGCAAGATAACCCCTTCCGCAAAACGCTGAAGTCCCTTCTCCGCGATAAACTGATTACTCGCATCAACAATTTTCTCCAATCCCTGCCGACTGGCTTCAAGCCGTTTAATCTGCGTCCACGAACGAAGAGCGGCAATAACTGTGGTAAGAAGGCGGGAACGGGTCAGTTCGCTTTTAGGTTTATAGTCGTTAATATCGTAGTCGGTAATCGTATCCAGTTCGGGAACCTGGCCGGGCTGTCCCGTACGCAGGACGATCCGCACGTCTTCCCGCTTGAGCTCTTCCCGTATGATTCTAACCGCGTCCAGACCGGCGTGATCCGTCTCCATTACTGCGTCAAGTAGAATAAGGGCGATGTTTTGATCCTTCTTAAGAAAGGCAATCGCCTCCTCTGCGCTATAGGCGTGGAAAAACTTCAGCCCCTTTCCCAGGACTTCACAGCCGTTCAAGGCAAAAAGAGTCGTATCGTGAACATCCTTATCGTCGTCAACAATAAGAATTTCCCAATAATCATCCGTAACTGTTCTTACATCATCCTCTTCAGAGGCGAATATCATTGTATCTTCTTGCATAGGGATTCCTATATACAATCTTAATACTTCAATTTGAGAATCGCAAATGATTTTATTTTTTTGTCCTTTTACTTAACCGACAGCCTCAAAGCTTTCATTAAAACGGAGGCGATACGCTTCCAGCTCACTCGGCTTGCGAATGGCCAACATTTCCCGGGCGGTTCTTTCCGCCTCTTCCAAGGTAAATTGTCCCAAACGGGTTTTCACTGCTTCTACGGAAAGAGGGGGGACACTTAGTTTACGAATACCCAATCCTACAAAAAAGGGAACCATAAGAGGGTCTCCGGCCACATCTCCGCAAACGGAAAGGTCGGTTCCGCATTTTTCCGCTTCCCGGGCTATGTCATTTAAAACACGCAGTACCGTGGGGTGGTGACTGCGATAGAGATGGCTCAAATTATCGTTGGTCCTGTCCACCGCCAGAAGATACATGGTCAAGTCATTGGTCCCGATGGAAAGAAAGTCGGTTTCCTCCGCCAAATCGGCCACAGACAGGGCGGCGGAAGGCAGTTCCACCATAGCGCCTACCTTGGGGTTCCGGTTAAACTCCACCCCGCGGAACTCAAGTTGTTCCATACATTGACCAATCTCCTCTTTGGCCTGTACCACTTCCTCCACATCGCTCACCATAGGAAGAAGAATACGCAGATCCGCCCCGTGACCGGCCCGGAGCATAGCCCGTATCTGTTCGCGAAACATGGGCCGGTTGGCCAGGGAGAATCGTATCCCCCGTACCCCCAGGAAGGGATTGGCCTCCGCCTCCTGACGCCCCTGCATCAGCTTATCCCCCCCGATATCGGCCGTTCGCAGAACCACGGGCTTGCCTTTCTGGGTGGCCACAATGGAACGGTATATTTTATACTGCTGATCCTCGGAGAGGAAGTCGTTTTTAATGATAAAGGGAAACTCGCTCCGGTAAAGACCGATTCCTTCAGCCCCCTGTTTCACCGCTTCCCGGGCGTCTTTAAGAATGTTAACATTGGCCATCACATTCACCGCCGTCCCGTCCGATGTGCTTCCTCTAAGGGTATAGACCCCTCTCTGCGTCCGGGCCCGCTTCTCCAGCCCAAGCTTTTTCCGCAACAGCTCATCGGGATTAATGTGAAGTTCCCCCTTGTCCCCATCCAAAATAAGGGGAGTCCCCTCTTCAATAAGCATGAGGGCCTTGTCATCGGTAATAAGAACAGGAAGATTGAGGGACTTGGCCAGTATGGATATGTGAGCCGTTACGGCCGCCCCCCGCAGGACAAGCCCGGCCACTCCTTCCACGGAAAGACGATAGAGATCTGAGGGATAGATATGCCGGGAAAGAACAATGCGGTTCTTATAGCTGAACCCTTCTTCCCGGGATTCACTCATGTTATTTAGGAGCCGGAAGCCCAAATCCCGTACATCCTGGGCTTTTTCCGCCAGACGGACCTCGCTCATGGCAGAAAAAATATCGGCATATTCGCCCACCACTATTTGAACGGCCCGGGGGGCTCCCTTCCCCTCTTCTATAAGTTTACGGATTTTTCCGGTAAAATTCATATCCTTAAGCATGAGTAACTGGGCCGTAAAAATAAGGGAAACCATATCCTCTTCGTCGGAGGAGAGAGATTCGGTAAGCTTCTCCAGCTGTTCCAGAGAGCGTTCCCGGGCCAGAGTAAAGAGCATTAACTCTTCATTCTTCGATCCCGCCTGAGGAAAATTTTCCACAGCATCTTCCATATCGGTCCAGATGGGAAGGGCTTTCGCTTCCACCACTCCCCGAGAGGTCCGAATCCCTTTGATAACCCGGGGGAGAGTGATTTTCTTTTCATGGCCGATTTTAGCCCTCTGCTCCAAGAGAATAGATGCCTCTGCCAGCATATCTCCCAGAAGGGATACGGCACTTTTAAGGTCGGCAAGATCCACATTGCTGTAAGCATCCTGTTCCTGATGCATCATGATAACCACGCCCTCTTTTTCTACTCCCCGGGTAATGGGAATAATAATTTTTGAATAGAGAGAAAACCCATGAGGGGGCTCATCGTAATTCACCATTTTAATCAGACCCGTTTGAAAGGCCAGCCCCACTTCGTTGTTATCCAGGGCTAATCGTTCCGGCGGGGTACAACCGCCGCAACGGCAACGATCCCAATAGTCGCCGTGATCAAATCCTACACGGAATACCAACTCCCCCTGAATATCATCGTATACATAGGCAGTTCCCAGAGAGGAACGGCTTTTCCCCATAATCAGAGACAGGGCTTCCCGCAGAAGCTCATCCACCTCGTCGGACTTTTCAAAAAGGGAGATTTTTTCCAGGAGATCTTCAAGGAGTTCGGTGTAGGACTTTTTATTCATGGTTCAAATATAAGCTCGGGAAAGGGGAAAGTCCATAAAAAAACCGGCCCCCTTGAGGACCGGTACTGTTTTTAACCAAAAGCAGACTTACAAGCCTAAATAGGCCGCTTTAACCTCTTCATTGGCCATAAGTTTATCGGCGTCATCGGTCATGGTTACCGCTCCGTTCTGGAGTACGTATCCCCGGTGGGCGATTTTAAGGGCCATGTTGGCGTTCTGCTCAACCAGGAAGACGGTGGTGTTGTTTTCCTTGTTGATTTTGACAATGATTTCAAAAATCTGCTTAACGATAAGCGGCGCCAGTCCCAAAGAGGGCTCGTCCAGAAGGAGGAGACGGGGTTTTCCCATCAAAGCCCGGGAAATGGCAAGCATCTGCTGCTCACCGCCGGAAAGGGTTCCCCCCTGCTGGTGCCGTCTCTCCGCCAAACGGGGAAAGAGTTCAAAGATGTATTCCAGATCACGGGCAATCTCTTCCTTGTCATTCCTCAGAAAGGCTCCCATATCCAGGTTTTCCGCTACGGTAAGCTTGGGGAAGATTCGCCTTCCCTCGGGCACCTGGGAAATCCCCATGGATACGATCTTGTCCGGGGCAGTTTCCGTAATATCCTGCCCTTCAAAAATAACCCGGCCCGAACGGGGCTGCTCAATACCGCAGATAGACATAAGAGTTGTGGTCTTACCCGCTCCGTTGGCACCAATAAGGGTGATGATTTCCCCCTCCTGAACTTCCAGGGAGAGGTCTTTGAGGGCCTGTATATTACCGTAAAAGGTGTTGATATTTTCCAATTTTAACATGCTACTCTCCCAAATAGGCCTTGATAACTTCCGGATTGGCTTTGATTTCCTCCGGTGAACCCACGGCGATACGGCGACCGTAATCTACCACGTAAATTCTTTCGGACAGGGTCATAACCAGGTGCATATCGTGTTCGATAAGGAGAACCGTAATTCCCTCTTCCTCACGGATGAAATTAATCGTATCCACCAATTCGTTTGTTTCCTGGGGATTCATACCGGCGGCAGGCTCATCGAGAAGCAGAAGGAAAGGGTCCGTAGCCATGGCCCGGGCAATTTCCAAACGACGCTGGGCGCCGTAGGGAAGGTTCTGTGCCTGGTCGTTGACAAACTTCTCCAGACCGATCTTCTTAAGAAGCTCATAGCTGTCATGAATCAGCTTCTCTTCCTCTTCCTTGGTCGACTTAACTCTGAACATGGAGCCCAGAATGGAAGACTTCAAGGCGTGATGACGGCCTATCATAACGTTTTCCAATACGGTCATGGAGCTAAAGAGACGGATATTCTGGAAGGTTCGGGCTAAACCGTTGTTGTTAATAACATTGGGCTTGAGGCCGTTGATTCGCTTGGGCTCCCCTTCCGTTCCCGGTCTCTGAACGAGGATATCCCCTTCTGTGGGAGTATACACACCGGTAATACAGTTAAAGAAGGTCGTCTTACCCGCTCCGTTGGGGCCGATGAGGGCCACAATTTCACCCTCGTTAATATGGAGGTTTACCTTGTCCACGGCGCGAAGACCGCCGAAGACCATACTCATGTCTTTTACGTCGAGAATCGGTTTCATTCGGCAGCTCCTTCCAGATTAAAGGTGTAGGTTTTTCTCTTGCGGGGAATAATTCCCCCCTGACGGAAAATCATCATGAGAACCAGAGCAATACCAAAGATGAGCATGCGGTACTCGGCGAAAAAGCGGAAGTATTCGGGAAGCATAATCATAAGAACCGAACCGAATACGACGCCCGGAATAGATCCCATACCCCCAAGTACAACAACACAGAGGATGATAATCGATTCCCAGAGGGTAAAACTTTCCGGGTTGATAAAGGTGGTTTTCGCAGCAAGAAGAACTCCTGCGAAACCGGCCCACAGGGCGCCTACCGCAAAGGAGGCCAGCTTGGCCCGTGTCAAATCGATACCCATGGACTGGGCGGCGATATCGTCTTCACGCATGGCTTCCCAGGCCCGTCCGATTTTGGAATCTTCCAGGTTCTTCACCACCTTAATGGTAATAAGCACCACGATGAGGGCAATAAAGTAAACATATTTGGCCGCCAGCATGGGGGTGACTTTCATTCCCAGGAGCCAGGGACGGGGAATCAGACTGATACCGCTC
Source organism: Spirochaetales bacterium (assembly GCA_028533045.1). GTDB lineage: Bacteria > Spirochaetota > Spirochaetia > DSM-2461 > DSM-2461 > SZUA-368. Next base: position 19,791 of record JAQQAP010000041.1, read on the forward strand.
GGGCCCTGAGTAATCTGTCCCTCATTCTGGAGGAACATTCTTGTAATCTCCCCAAAGGCCAAAGTAACAATGGCCAGATAGTCCCCGCGCAAACGAATAACGGGAAGACAGATAAGAAATCCAAAAAGTAAAGAAGCCAGTACGGCGGCGGGAATGGATATCCAGAACATGAGTCCCGTATTTATTCCCAGTTCCACAAACTTGGGTCCCACAAAGGTAAAGAAAAGCCCGTAGGTATAGGCGCCAACGGCGTAAAAAGCGGCGTAACCCAGATTAAGAAGTCCGCCGTAACCAACAACGATGTTAAGCCCCAATCCCAGAATGATGTAGATGAGCACGGAGATCATAACATTGGTCTGGTACATGGAGAAGAGAAAGGGAAAGGCCAGGAGAAAAAGAGCCAAACCGGTCATGGCGGGTCGGGAAATCTTTTTCTGAGCAAGCAGCTTACCAATAAATTCGTTTGATTCTTTCTTGTCCGAATACTTTCTTCTTTCCAGCATATAGCGCCATACAAAAGAGAGGACAAAAAAGGTGATGCCGATAACAGGTACGTTATACCAGCGCCAGGTAATGGTGGCTTCCCCCTGAATAATGGCTACCTTCATAACCATCAAGGGAAAGGTAAGGAAGATGAACCAAAAGGCGGCAATGGTGGATTGTTTTAACTCTTTTTTCCAGTCGATATTTTGCATGTCCTACCCCCTTAAACCTTTTTAATCTCTTTCTTGCCCAAAAGACCGGAGGGTCTGACAAGAAGAATGATGATGAGAATGATAAAGGCAAAGGCGTCTTCATAATCACTGGAAAGGTATCCCGCGCCAAGGCTCTCGGTCCACCCCAGTACAAAACTTCCCAATACGGCTCCGGGAATGGAACCGATACCGCCCAATACGGCGGCTACGAAAGCTTTAATACCGGCAATAAAACCAATATAGTAGTTAATCTGCCCCATATAGGAACAAATAAGAACCCCGCCAAGAGCAGCGGTAATGGAACCTAATATAAAGGTTATGGAAATAACCTGATTAACATTAATCCCCACAAGCTGAGCCATGGACTTATCCTGAGCGGTGGCTCTCATGGCCTTACCCATCTTGGTATAGCGGATCATAAGGGTAAAAAGTATCATAACCACTGCGGTGGTTAGAAGAATAAAAAACTGATTGGAATTGAGGATTCCCTTTATGTTTTCCAGGAAGGCGAACTGGGGAACCCAGTTGGGAAAGGGAATGAAGTTGGATGTCTGGGCCAGCAAAACGTAGTTCTGCAGGAAGATGGACATACCAATCGCACTAATGAGTGCGGAAAGACGGGGGGAATTCCGGAGGGGCTTGTAAGCAATCTTCTCCAGAGTCACACCGTAGGCGGCGGCCCACACCATGGCGGCAAACAGGGCGACAACCAAAACCAGCCCGGTGGGGACACCGGCGGAAGCCATGGTTGCTCCGATGATAAGGGCCGTAAAGGCACCGATCATATAGATTTCACCGTGGGCAAAGTTAATAAGCTGAATAATACCGTAAACCATGGTATATCCCAGCGCAATGAGAGCGTAAATACTCCCTTTAACCGTCCCACTCATGAAAAGTTGAATAAAATATTCCATAAGCGATCCATTCGGAACGTCAGCCTCTCTCCAGTACCGCCGCCCCTTTCTTAAATATTTTTGAGCCTGACCGCAAAACAGTCTAAAGCACAGAGCGATCTCCCTCAAGGAAACCCCTCTCTACCTTTCACTAAAAAGGGCTTGCCGATTCTTTTGAACCGGCAGCCCTTATTAACAGGTCTTAGTTGTTAAAACTATTCAGCTTCAACAAACACACCACCCTGTACCTGGTATACAACGAATCCTACACCAATGGCTTCTCCGCCCTTGTCGAAGCTGATGCTTCCCAGGGGAGTGTCCACGTAGTTGGAGGTAAGCGCTTCGGTAATAGCGGCATACTCGGTGCTGTCTGCTACATCAATGGCGTTACAGATAGCCAGCATGGCTGCGTAAGCGTTATAGAAGAAGGCACCGGGCTCTTCACCGTATTTTGCCAGGTGATCGGCACCGGCTTTCTGGTAAAGAGGAGTAGAACTGGTATCGATGGGACCGGTAGCGTAAACGCCTTCGGCGAATTCACCGGCTACGTCGATAAAAGTCTGGTCCTTAACACCGTCGTCGGAAAGGAAGGGCATATCCATACCTTTGTTCTTCATCTGGGTAACCAGCTTGGAAGCTTCCGGATGGTAACCACCCCATACGAGGGCTTCCGCACCGGAGTTGTCAACCTTGTTAAGGATGGCGCTGTAGTCAACACCACCGGGAGTTACACCTTCGAAAAGCACTACTTCAATACCGGCAGCAGTAGCACCGGACTGTACGAGCTCGGCAAAACCCTTACCGTAGTCACCCTTGTCGTGGAGAACGGCAATCTTAGTGAGTCCCATGGACTGGATAAACTCAACTTCCGTAACGGCCTGAGCGTTGTCGGAAGCGATGGTTCTGTAAAAATTGGTATAATCTTTGGTCAGATCCGGGTTGGTAGCAGAGGGAGAGATGGTAACAAGATCGGAATCCTGATAAATCCCCAGGGCCGCTTTGGTAGCACCGGAACAGATATGTCCCAGAACGGCAACAACACCTTCACCGGCCAGTTTAGAGGCTGTGTTGGTAGCGATTTCCGGCTTACACTGATCGTCTTCTACAACGAGTTCAATCATCTTGCCGTCAATACCGCCTGCAGCGTTGATTTCTTCGGCAACGAGCTGAGCTGCGTTAACTGTGGGAAGACCGTAGGAGGCCAAGTCACCCGTATGGGCACCGCCTACACCGATTTTGATGGTTTTAGCTCCCTGCTGACATCCGGTCAGACCCAGGGCCAAAGCCACTACGAGAGTCAGAAGCACTACTGAAATTTTCTTCATAGACTTTCTCCTTTTCCTTATCTTCAGTGATTACAACCCTATTACGAAATCTGGAAAAAGTCAATTATTATGGCAAAGAGTTGCCATAAAGGGGGATTTTTTAACGAATATCGATTAAATTGACCGTATTATTTCGAATATCAGATTGTATACCATTTGAATCGAGGGAATAAGCAGCCGTTCATCGGGGGAATGGGGGTTTTCTATGGTCGGTCCCAGGGAGATCATATCCATACCTTTGTATTTACTTCCGATAATTCCCGTCTCAAGGCCGGCGTGAATCACTTCCACAACAGCTTCCCTATCGTAAAGATTTCCATAGATTTCTTTGGTTTTCGCAAGAAGTGAACTGTCCCAATCGGGCTGCCAAGAGGGATATCGGTTATTGCTTACGATATTCGTACATCCGGCCAAACGGGCGGAGGCCACGGTCCGTAGGTTGATTTCCTTTAAGCGGCTCATGACGGAGCTGCGCTGACTGGTGGAAAAATGGAAGGTCTTCCCCGTCTTCTTAACGGCTGCCAGGTTGGCCGATGTTTCCACCAGATTATCGATCTCCCGGGAGAGGGATACAACCCCGTGGGGGAGAGAAAGAATCAGGTCTATAAATTGTAAGAAAGAAGCCGCCCCAAGACATTCGGTCCGTGCGGGTCCTTTACAATCAAGGGAGATAGTCAGGTTGGAGTCAGCCTGGCCCAATTCAGCTTTGAAAATCTCTTCCCAGCGGCTTAACTCAGCCTGATTTCGGTCTACCCCGCCCTTTTTCACAAGCAGAACCAGTTCGGCTCGCCGGGCCAGGGCATTTGTCGCGCCGGACCCACTTTGGAAATCCACAAGAGACAGGTTTTCATCAAGGAGACCCGCCAGAAGTCGTCCGGCCAACTGAATCGCCGAAGCCCTTCCTTTATTAATATCCACTCCCGAATGGCCGCCGGTCAGGCCGTCGATAAGGATTTCACAAATCTCACCTTCAGCCTTTTCCCACTCCCCTTCAAAGTCAAAGTGACAGTCCGAACCGCCGGCACACCCCACAGTAAGCACCCCTTCATCCTCCGAATCGATGTTAATTAGGGTGCGGCCGGAAAGAAAATCCGATTCCAGCCCGTTTGCTCCCAGCAGTCCGATCTCCTCGTCGCTGGTAATAAGGATTTCCAGTGGGCCGTGGGATACTTCGGGATTAAGGGCCAGATCAAAGGCCATGGCCAAAGCGATGCCGTTGTCCGCCCCCAGGGTTGTATTGCGGGCCCGGAGCCACTCCCCGTCGCGGTAAAGATCCAGAGGATCGCGGGAGAAATCGTGATCCGAATCGGGAGTCTTTTCGCAAACCATATCGGAATGGCCCTGAAGAATAAGGGTGGGCCGATCCTCCAGACCTTCTGAGGCGGGGACCTTTATAAGGATGTTGTCGATTTTATCGCTCTTCCACTCAAATCCATGCTCTTCGGCCCAGGAAGTTATCCAGCCTTTTACGGGCCCCCGATTTCCCGACTGGCGGGGTATGACGGAGAGTTCTGTGAATATGTCCAGGATCTGTTCTGTTCTATCGGTCATTTTTTCTCTCCTTGAGGGTGGTGAGGACAAAGTAAACAGCCGCCCCCAGGGAAGCAAGCACGATTAAAAGCTCGAACCAGTCGCCCAGACGGGTATAAACGGTTGTCCTTCCCGTATAAACCGGGGTGTCGTAGGTCAGATAGTCGTCCGTAAAGGGCTGGAGATAGGCCAGAAGCTCCCCGTTGGGGGAAATAACCGCCGTAAAACCGGAACAGGTGGACCGTACCATGGAACGGCGGTTCTCCACACTGCGAAAAACAGCCATGGCCCCATGCTGCATGCAGGCGGCGGCCGCAGGAGACCAAGCGTCGTTGGTTATATTAACAATAACTTCCGCCCCCTCTTTTACAAAGCCCCGGGCCAGATAGGGAAAAACATCCTCATAGCAGATGGTACAGGAGAACTTCACGCCCCCCTGCTCCAAAACGGTCCACTCCTCGCCGTGTTCGTACATGGCCGCCCCCTGGTCCAGTATGTACTGGTGAAGACGGGGCATGAGCCTCTCATAGGGAAAATACTCTCCAAAGGGGACCAGGTGGAGCTTATGGTAGCGGTCGGTAATTTCCCCATCTTCAAAGAGGAGGGCCGCATTCCAGCTTTTCTTTTCGTTCCCGTCCATTACCGAATCGTTGTTACCAATGATAAAATCGATCCCCGACTCTTTAAAGAAGCTGCGAAGCTGCTTAACGAGGACCAGTTTTTCCGATTCCTGACGGTACTTTTCGTGCCACTCGATAGCCGGAACAAAGGCCGTTTCCGGCCAAATAACCACATCCGGCTTGTCAGCCTCAATGGCCCGGGCGGAAAGGTCGCTTAAGTTGCGGTAGGCTTTTTTATACTGCTCAACGCTGCTGCGCCAGGCGTCCTCGTTATGCTGGATCAGAGTGGTACGCCAGGTGGGGCTTTCCGAGTAGTCCACCATGGCCAACCTGCCGTACATCAGCACAGCCGCCAAAACCGAGCCGTAAACAACAGCGGGCTTGAAAGTCTTCCAGGAGAGAACCTCCTTTAAAGGCACATAGTTTATTACCCAGGCGATGTAGGCGGAAGGAATGACGACGAGAAGGGAAACGCCCAAAACGCCGGTGATGTCCGCAATGCCTATAAGGGAGAGGAAGCGGAATTGGGTATAGCCCAGAATGCCATAGGTATAACCGACAAATCCCTTGGCTCGGACCACTTCGTAGAGCACCCAAAAAAGGCTCTGAAACAGCCAGGAGCGGCGGGGCATGCGGGTGTCGGCCCATTTGAAAAGGGGAAAGAAAGCCAGAAAAAAGCCGGCGTAAATAATGGGCACCACAATATAGGCTACCGGATTGAACACTTCCAGCCAGAAATTCAGAATACGATAGGTCACAAAACCATAAAAAATCCCGTAAAGCACCGTTTTTAGCCAATTAGCCCTATGAATTACCACAAAAAGGGGAATAAGGGAAAACCAGGCCAGGAAGGACCAGCCCCAATCGTCAAGAAAACTGGGAAAAGCCAGGGAGTAGAGGAAAGACGAGAGGACGAGAAGTCCCAATTCCAGGAGTATATTCAATATGTTTTTTTTCATGGGCCGAAGGCGCTCCTTTTTCGGGTGAATCCCATTATAGCCAAGGGGACCTTTTTTTAAAAGGGTTGTAAGGGGTCTTCCTCTTGTCCCTGCCACACAAGAAGTGTAATATAGCCGGAAATAGAGAGGAGGAAAGAATGGCACCCAACCACGGGGGACTCAACTACAAGGCACTGAATGATGCGGGCATCAGTCCGGACAAAGTCCTTGACTTTAGCGTCAGCATTAATCCCGAGCCCCTACCCGGCGAAGTCTACGAAGCCTTCCGGAACGCCCCTATAGAACGCTATCCCGACTCCTCCTCCCACCTCTTAAAAGAGGAAATCGCCCGGGCCTACAGCCTCCCCTATGAGGAGCTGCTCGTGGTTAACGGCACCTCCCAGGCGGTTTTCCTTCTGGCGGGAACCTTCCTAAAAGAAGACACCCCCTGGCTGCTGGCCGGGCCGACCTACTCGGAATATGCCGACGCCTGCCGCCTCTATTCCAAAAGAGAGCTGCGCATAGACAGCGCCGAGGAGGCCAATTTTCGTCCCTCCCCGGAAAAACTGATCGAGACCCTGCGTAAAGAGCGCCCCGCCCTCCTGTGGCTCTGCAGCCCCAATAATCCCACCGGCCATGTCCTGGCCGAAGAGGATTTCCATAGAATTAGGGAAGCGGCCCTGGAAACGAACACCCTCTTTATTCTGGACGAAGCCTACCGCTGCTTCATGGCGGAAGAAAAACAGTACAAAACAGAATACCCCGGTGTGGTGAACCTTAGGTCCATGACCAAGGATTTCTCCATTCCCGGCCTGCGCCTCGGCTATGTTCGGGCATCGGAAGATGTAATTGAACAACTGGCCCTCCGCCAGCCCGAATGGAGTGTATCCGCCCCGGCCCAGGAGGCGGGACAGGCGGCTCTCCAGCAGCTGGATTACTTTAGGAAAACCTGGAACACCGTCTCCCGGATGACCGAAGACTTTCGTCTGGCCGTGGAAGAAGCGGGATACCAAACCTACCCTACGGGAAGCAATTTCTTCCTGGTAAAAGTAGGGGACCTGGACCAGCTTAAAGAGGCCTTTTGGAAAGAGTATATAACCGTGAGGGACTGCGCTTCCTTCGGATTAAAGAATATTATGAGGCTGGGAACCCGCACAAGGGAAGATAACGCCCGGCTGATAAAAGTACTTATTGAGGAGAGAAAACAATGAATTTAGTCTGCCTGGACCTGGAAGGTGTACTTATACCGGAAATCTGGATCAATTTTGCCGAAGCCACCGGCATCGATGAGTTAAAAATGACCACTCGCGATGAGCCCGACTACAATGTGCTCATGAGCAAGAGACTGGCGATCCTGGAACGGGAAGGACTCAAGCTGGAGGACATCCAGAAAGTCATCGGTGGGATGGACCCCCTCCCCGGCGCCCAGGAATTCCTGAATGAACTCAGAAGCAAAACCCAGGTAATCATCCTGTCGGACACCTTCGAGCAGTTCGCCAAGCCTCTAATGGAAAAACTCGGCTGGCCTACCCTTTTCTGCAACAGCCTGGTTGTGGAAGAAGACGGAACCATTAGCGATTTTAAATTAAGACAGCAGGACGGTAAGAAGAAAGCGGTCGTTGCCTTTAGATCTACGGGAACACAGATTTTCGCAGCGGGAGACTCCTACAACGACGTGACCATGCTCAAAGAAGCCGATAAGGGGGCCCTCTTCAAGTCCCCCGCTTCCATTCAGGCCGAATTCCCCCAGCTCCCCGCCTTTGACGAGTACGGCGACCTGATGGGACTGATCGACGAATTTCTTGACGTCTAATTAGCTTCCTTACGCATCTTGGCCTCCCGGATCAACTCCAGTGCCATATTACGGGTTTTTCTCCTGTAACCGGAGGAGCCCCGGGAGACCCGGCTAAGCCCGTCCATTATTTCGGAATTTTCAAAAACGTCTTCGTTAGATTCGGAAAGGCGGGCCACCGCTTCCAGGGTTATCAATATAAGAGCCTCATGATCATACACGGTTCTTCTCACATTGAGGATCCGACCATAGGCCTGGAGTATAGAGCCCCTGTTTTCCGTAGTGATTTGGGAAGAAGCCGTCACGGCAGCACCGACAGGTAGAATATCGTTGCCGTAATTCATCACATTCACCAGTGTCCTGACCGAGCCCTCATCACCGTAAAACCCCAAAAGCTCGGCGGCACCAGCCCCTATGGCAGAAGACTCCTTGGAAAGAGCCATTCCTTCATAGGTAATAGTCGTAATCCCTTCGGAGGCCAAAAACTGAAGAATATCCACCGCTCCGTCTTTCTCCTCCGGCGTCGGAGATTGGGAAAGAAGGTTTTCCAACTCGATTAATGCGGTTTCCTTGATTTCCGGATCATTGCTTTCGGCAAATCCTTTTATCATCAGGAGTCGAGCGGAACTGTCCTCTCCGTCCTGAGCCCACACAAGGGCTGCCGGAAAAATCAATAATAGCAAAAATACCTTGATCTGTCTCATAGTTACCTTCCTTTGTTTACCCCATTCTCTCATTATCGACCCAAGGAGAGTAATTCTATATTTTTTTGCAATTCCCCTTTTTATCTATAAACTTCATACTAAGGGAGACAACAAAACATGAAGTTAAAAGGAAATTTAATAGGAAGCTTTTCCATCGTATTAATCATCATGACTTTCCTGGGGTTATTTGCCGTTAACAGACTGAATTACCTGGCCGGACTTACGGAAAAACTCTACCGCCACCCCTATGCGGTCAGCGTTGCCGTAGTGGAAATAGAGAGGGATATCATTGCCATACACCGCGCTATGAAGGATGTGGCCTTAGCGAAAACCCCCTCTGAAATTGACGCAGCCTACGCCACGGCGAATGAGTACGAAGAAGACATCCTCTACAATTTCACAATTCTGGAAGAACGCTTCCTGGGAGACCCCCAGCTGTGGATAAGCGCCCGGCAGGATATCATAGAGTGGCGGGAGATCCGTCAAACCGTAGTGGACAACATGAAAGCGGGCAACACGGCCCTTGCCGGAGAGATTACGAAAACAACCGGAGTTGACCAGATCAATCTCATAAACAAGGAGATCAGAGCCCTGGAAGACTTTGCCTCCAACAAGGCCGTATCCTTCCATGACAATGCACAAAAGGAGAAAAAGAGAACCATCATCGCCTCCTTTATGATAATAGGAGCCGCCTTTATCATCTCCTTTTTCATAGCCCTCTGGCTCATTAGAAGCATTTTGAGCCAACTGGGCGAAGACCCGGCGGAAATTAATTCTGTGGCAGAAAAAATAGCCCGGGGCGATTTGAATATAGATTTCGCCGCAGGCCGTAAGAAGGGAGTATACCAATCCATGGATGTGATGACCGAAAACCTGAACAAGACCCTGGGTAACATAAGTACCTCCTCCTCGGAAGTCTCCGGGGGAGCCGCCCAGATATCTTCTACGAGCCAACAGATTTCCACAGGAGCCTCCCAACAGGCCTCCAGCACGGAAGAGGTGGCCAGCTCCATGGAAGAACTGGTTTCCAATATTTTACAGAATACGGAAAATGCCCGGAAAGCCGCTCAAATATCAAAAAAGATTACCAGCGAAGCGGAAGTAGGAGAAAAATCGGTACAACAAACCGTTACAGCCATGAAAACCATAGCGGAGAAAATCTCCGTCATTGAAGAAATTGCCAGAAACACCAATATGCTGGCTCTCAATGCGGCCATAGAAGCGGCAAGAGCCGGGGATGTGGGCAAAGGTTTTGCCGTAGTGGCGGCGGAAGTAAAAAAACTGGCTGAACACTCGGGAGAAGCAGCCGGAGAGATAACCGAGATATCCCTGAACAGCGTTAAAACCGCCGAAGAAGCGGGAAACATAATTATGAACCTTATCCCGCAGATTCAGGAGTCCGGCGAAGTAATACAGGAAATTTCCGTCTCCAGCGAAGAACAGAACAAAGGGGCGGAACAGATAAACAATGCCATTCAGCAGCTGGACGGCGTAATCCAGCAAAATGCCTCGGCCGCCGAAGAGATGGCCTCCATGTCGGAAGAACTGAGCAGTCAGGCCCAAATGATGTCGGAACAGGTTTCCTTCTTTACTCTAAGCGGCCCGTCCCTTACCCGGTCCCTCCCCCGGAAAGAACTTGTTTCCGCCAGAGAAGAAGTGACCAATCTGGAAAACGAGCAGAATTTCGAGGAATTCTAAGGGGGTTCGGGAATATTGCCAATCCCCCGGCTATAGCGTAAACTGTTGCCATGAGAATCAAAGAAATCCTGCAAAGCGACCCCTGCGAAACACCTATTACGGCCAAAGGCTGGGTCAAAACCAAACGGGACTCCAAGAACGTCTGCTTCCTGGAAGTAACCGACGGCTCCACCATGAAAGGCCTCCAGGTCATCATAGACAAATCGGGAGCCGTCCCGGAAGAAACCCTCCACCGGGCCGCCACGGGGGCCTCCGTCTCCTGCATAGGGCTCCTTAGCGAATCTCCCGCCAAAGGGCAGAAAGTGGAAATGCAGGCCTCAAGCCTGGAGATAGTGGGAACCGTCCCCACCGAGGACTACCCCCTCCAGAAAAAGCGCCACTCCTTCGAATTCCTTAGGGACATCGCCCACCTGCGCCCCCGGACCAACACCTTCGGCGCCGTAGCCCGGGTGCGAAACGCCATGAGCTTCGCCATACACAGCTTCTTCCAGGAGCGGGGCTTCCTCTACGTCCACACCCCCATCATCACCGGAAGCGACACGGAAGGGGCGGGCCAGATGTTCCAGGTCACCACCCTGGACATGGAAAACCTCCCCCGGAACGAAGAAGGCCGAACCGACTACGGCAAGGACTTTTTCGGCAGCAAGACCCATATGACCGTCTCCGGCCAACTCCAGGTGGAAAACTACTGCTGCGCCCTGGGCGACGTCTACACCTTCGGTCCCACCTTCCGCGCGGAGAACTCCAACACCACCCGCCACCTGGCGGAGTTCTGGATGATCGAGCCGGAAATGGCCTTCTGCGAACTGGAAGGAAACATGGAACTGGCGGAAGACTTCATCAAATACATTCTCAAATATGTTTTGGAACACTGCGCCGAAGATATGGATTTCTTTAACCAGTGGGTCCTCAAAGGCGTCAAAGACACCCTGCAGGAAGTAATCGACAAACCCTTCCAGCACATGACCTACACCGACGCCATCGCCGAACTGACAAAAGCAAATGACCGCTTTGACTTCAAAGCCAGCTGGGGCTGCGACCTGCAAACGGAACACGAGCGCTACCTCACCGAAGAGGTCTGCCAAGGCCCGGTCATCGTCACCGACTACCCCAAGGACATCAAAGCCTTCTACATGAAACTTAACGACGACGGCAAAACGGTCCGCGCCATGGACGTTCTCGTCCCCCGGCTGGGTGAAATCATCGGCGGCAGCCAGCGAGAGGAAAACCTGGAAAAACTCCAGGCCCGCATGGCCCAAATGGACCTGGACGAATCGGAATACTGGTGGTACCTGGAACTGCGCCGCTTCGGCACCGTGCCCCACTCCGGCTTTGGTCTGGGCTTCGAACGGCTCATTCAGTACGTAACGGGGTTGCAGAACATCCGAGACGTCATCCCCTTCCCCCGGACCGTAAAAAACATCGATTTCTAGGAATTCAGGGCAGCTCCGGGCCGGAAATAAGACCCGGTCGGAACAGGCTGACTCCCCCGGCCCGGTCGGGCTTTGCGGGGGTGTCCGTCCCGTCCGGCCCCGGCCGCATGGGCGAGCAGCAAACCGAAACGGTTTGTGACCAGCCCCGGCCGCCCGGGACCCGCTCTGCGGCCCCTCCAATCCCTGCCGCATAGGCTAAAGGAACAAAAATGCTTCAAGCGACCAGAAATATCTACCACGGCATGATCATTGATAAAAACGCCTTACCCCAAGAGGACGATTTGCTCCTCTCCGAGCTGCAGGAATCCCTGGCCCGTTGGGAAAAAGAGGACGCCGCCCTGACCTGGCTCACCCTTCCGGCAGAACGTAACGCCCTTGTTCCCGCCGTGATGAACCTGGGCTTCGTCTACCACAACTGTAACGCGGCGGAACTGACCCTGGTCAAACGAATCAAAGCGGGCGCCTTCGTCCCCTCCTTCGCCACCCACTACATAGGCGCGGGGGGCGTAGTCATCAACGAAAAAAATCAGCTTCTGGTCATCTCCGAAAAGGCCCATTCGGTCAAGCACTTCAAACTGCCCGGCGGCCTTCTCGACGGCGGGGAGGATATCGCCCAGGGGGTGGTGCGGGAAGTGTTCGAAGAGACGGGCATCAAAACGAAGTTTGAATCACTTATCTGCCTCCGCCACAGCCACAGCTATCAGTTCGGAAAATCGGACATCTACTTTGTTTGCCGCCTTACAGCGCACTCGTCGGAAATCACAGCCGATCCCCGTGAGATCCACGAAGCCCGCTGGATGGCCGTGGAGGAGTACCTGAACCGGGAAGATACGCGCCCCTTCAACCGGCTCATCGTAGAAGCCGCCCTGGGAGAAAATCAGCTCGTCCCAACAGATATCTCTCACCTTTCCTCGCGCTACAAAAATCTGGAAGTATTTATTCCTCAAGGAGGCGAAAACGAATGATTTACTACGCCCAGGGCTCTCCCGCCCACGATTTTAGCTCCCAAGATCTCCGGGAAGCCCTCTATTCGGCCTTGGAAAAACTGGGCAATCGCCACAAAGTCCTGGCCATCCCTCCCGACTTCACCCGCTTCCACTCCCGCACGGGGGAATTGACCGAAATGGCCTGGCAGTTCTACGGCGACACTATGACCGACATTCTCCCCGCCCTGGGAACACACGCCCCCATGTCTCCCGAGCAAATACGCACCATGTACGGTGAAACGCCCCTCTCCCTTTTCCGGGAGCACCACTGGAAAGAAGATCTGGTGACCCTGGGCGAAGTGCCCGCCTCCTTCATAAAAGAGGTTTCCGAGGGGAAGCTGAATTTCTCCTGGCCCGCCCAGGTAAACCGCCTCCTCACCGACGGGGGACACGACCTGATTCTTTCCCTGGGACAGGTCGTTCCCCATGAGATCGTGGGCATGGCCAATTACACGAAAAACATCTTTGTGGGCACCGGCGGGGAAGAAGCCATACACAAGAGCCACTTCCTCGGGGCGGTTTACGGGATGGAGCGAATCATGGGCAAGGCCGATACGCCGGTCCGCCGGGTTCTGAACTACGGGGCGGACCATTTTGCCGGGGACCTTCCCATCGTTTATGTTCTTACCGTGGTCAGTCCCCGGGAAGACGGCAGCCTGGCCCTGCGGGGACTTTTTATCGGTGATGATGAGGAGTGCTACCTGCAGGCCGCCGCACTTTCGGCCCGTGCAAACCTTAGGGTAGTGGAAAAACCTATCAAAAAGTGTGTCGTTTACCTGGACCCCGCCGAATTTCATTCTACCTGGCTGGGGAACAAAGCCATCTACCGCACCCGCATGGCCCTGGCCGACGGGGCGGAACTGATTGTCCTCGCTCCGGGTCTTAAGGACTTTGGAGAGGACAAAACCATCGACAAACTGATTCGGAAATACGGCTACCACGGAACGGAACACACCCTCAAACTGGTAGAATCGGAGAAAGACCTGGCCCAAAGCCTGAGCGCGGCAGCCCACCTCATCCACGGCTCCACCGAGGGACGCTTCAAGGTCACCTACTGCCCCGGTCAGCTCAGCCGTGAGGAAATTGAGAAAGCCGGCTATGGCTATGGTGATTTGGGAGCTATGGAATCCCGCTATGACCGCTCCCGCCTAAAAGAGGGCTGGAATAACGTAGGGGGAGAAGAAATTTTCTTTGTCTCCCACCCCGCACTGGGACTCTGGACGGTGAAAGAGTAGGGATTTTACTCCTCCCATATGGAGAATAACACCATGTTGCAATTTTATCTCCCATAATCGACAATTAATAAGTAGAATCAGTTCTATATTAAATCCTCGAGGAGATAAAATGTCTAAGGTAGATTTAACAGGAAAAACGGCGGTAGTAACCGGAGGGGGCGGTGTCTTGTGCGGCGCCTTTGCCAAAGCTATTGCCTCATGCGGCGCCAATGTGGCCGTACTGGACTTAAGAAAAGAAGCGGCCGACAAGGTGGCCGATGAGATAAAAGCCGCCGGAGGAAAGGCCATTGGTGTGGCGGCAAACGTCCTCCAGACGGAAAGCCTGGAAGGGGCGGTAAAAGAGGTGGAAAGCGCCTTTGGTCCCTGCGATATTCTGGTTAACGGAGCCGGGGGAAACCACCCCAAGGGTACCACCAGCAAGGAGTATCTCTTCCCGGAAGACCTGGAAAACACAGCCCAGGAGCTTACCACCTTCTACGATCTGGATCCGGAAGGAATCGGCTTCGTCTTTAACCTGAACTTTATCGGGACCCTGCTTCCCACCCAGTTCTTTACAAAGGAAATGGCGAAAAAAGGCGCGGGAACCATCATTAACGTGTCTTCCATGAACGCCTTTACTCCCCTTACGAAGATTCCCGCCTACTCCGGGGCAAAAGCTGCCATAAGCAACTTTACCCAGTGGCTGGCGGTACATTTTTCCCGCGTGGGCATTCGGGTTAACGCCATTGCCCCGGGCTTCTTCCTCACCGATCAGAACCGTTCCCTCCTCACAAAGGAAGACGGAAGCTTCACGGAAAGAGCGGAAAAAATCCTGGGACAGACCCCCATGCAGCGCTTCGGCGAGCCGGAGGAGCTGTTGGGTACCCTTCTTTTCTTGATTGATGAAAGTGCCAGTTCCTTTGTTAACGGCACGGTCATACCGGTGGACGGCGGATTCGCCGCCTACTCGGGGGTTTAGGAACTAAAGCTCCGAACCGCCCTTGCGCCGTCCTATCCCACGGCCGGCCACAGGGCGGCGGCGTCCTATCCCCCGCCCCGGTCCGCGACCCATTCCCCGGCCCAGGCCCTGTCTCCGACCGGAGTAAAAGGGAGGGCCCGGGAGAGGCTCACCTTCCCCGTCATTCTGTTCGGAAAGACCGAATATTTTCTCCCCTATCGATTCATCCAGCGCGATATGGGTTCCCTCAACTTCAATAACCAGAGCCGGTTGTGTCTGATGTACCTTTACGGTCTTTCCCGGACTAATCTGCATTCCCTCAAGAATATGGAGCTCCCGGTCGTTCTGCGTCTGTATATAGAGGACTTTCAAAGTCTCCCCCGGGCTCAGGGAGAGAAGGTCATGGACAGCCTGGCTGACCTGTTTCTCCTTCTTAAGACAGCACTCCCCCGGAGGAATGGGCAGACCGTGGGGACATTGGGTAGGATGGCCCAGAAGTGTACAGAGACCGTCCAGTATTTCCCGGTTCATAATGTGCTCAAACTCACAGGCGCCCACTTCATAATCCCTGATTCCCAAAACGTCATTGAGAAGTCTCTCAGCCAGACGATGGGCCCGAATAAGCCGGCTGGTATACTCCCGCCCTTTCTCTGTCAGGTGCAGCTTTTCGATGTAGCCCTTCCCTTCCAAACCGGTTAGAACTTCCGGGAAAAACTGCTCCCCCATTCTTTCGGCCAGGGCGGTCCTGCTGGAAAGGCCTTTCTCTTCAAGCAGCCAGATCCCTTCCAGGTGTTCATCTTCCAGTCGTGATATTTCTTCCATCAGTTTGCCCCTTTCCAGACCAGCTGGATAAGAAAATTCAGTCCCCCCGCCAAAAGAAGGGAGGATATGTTTATTGCCAGAATCATCAGTATTCCCGTCTTGCGGCCGCTCTCCTTAACCATGGCCACCATATTGGCAAAACAGGGTACGAACATAGTGGTAAGAACCACCGCTAAAATCGTCTGCCGTACCGTAAGAGCCCCGCTGTCGGCCAAACGCAAAATATAACCGGCCCCCGCTTCGTTCCGGGCAAGAATCAGCAACAACCCCTCTACCATATCAATGGGAAGCCCCAGCCAGTGAACCACAACGGGAGAGACGAAATTCTTGAGAGCCAGTAGCAGACCGGTCACATCAAGCAGATAGAGACAGACGGCGGCTATCATAAAGACCGCCAGGGACTCTTTGAGAAAACTCATAATCCGGAATCCCGTTTTTCTAAAAAGTGCCGATATCCGGGGAAAACGAAAGGGAGGAAGCTCCTGGATAAAAGGCATGCTATTCTGCTCCGGTAGGATGCGGTTGAGTATCATTCCCGCCCCCATCTCCGCCAGTACGAGAAAAAAGAGAGCCACCAAAAAAGCGGCGATTCCCGCCTGCCCCAAAATCGCCATGTTCAGCCCCATCTGAGCGGAACAGGGTATGGCGAAACCTATGAGAAAAATCGCAATCAGCTTTTCCTTGCGATTTGAGATAGTCTTGGTTGAAAGGGTTGCCATGGTTTTACAGCCGAAACCAAGGAGCAATGGCATGAGGGACTTACCGGAAAGGCCCAGCTTCTCCCCCGTCCGGCGGAGCAGAACCATAAGGTTCGGAAGATAACCCGTATCTTCGATAATGGCAAAAAAGAAGAAAAACACCGTTAAAACGGGAAGAACCGTGGCAATGGCCGCTATCAGCCCCAGGGTAATTATCCCGTAATCCCCCACAAGCATGTCCCGCAGAAAGGGGGAACCTATATGAAGAGCGAGCCACTCCACCAGAGGATCAAAAATATAACCGGAAAGAACCCCTTCAATAAATCCGGCCAGATTCACCACAAGAAGATATCCGGTAATCAGAGTAACCATAAGAAGGGGGAGACCGTACAGGGGGTGGCGGCTCAGGGCAGCCAGTCTTTCTGGCAATTCTTTTCGCCAGGCTCCCCTTTTCTTAATCACCGCTGCGGCGAGCTCTTCCACTCGCGTCTGTCTTTCACGGAGAATAAAAGCATTAAAGTCGCCCTTAATCTTTCCAAAAATCAGCTTCTGCCCGGTCTCCCTCAATCGGTTTAGCCCCTCTTCCTCAAGGGAAAGAAGGGAGCCCCGAAGGGTTTCGTCATTCTGAAGAATCAAAAGGGCCGTGGCCTCTTCGTAGGGAACGGAATGGGGGGCGAGAATTTTACGAAAGTCGGAGCAGAGCCCCTCTCCCTCTTTGCAAAGGGAGGGAGCCTTCAAAAGAGCGGGATTTACCACGGCCCGCCGGATTTTCGACGCTTCCTTTCTTGTAAAGGAGTCAAACTCCACCACCGGAACTCCCGTCTCGGCGGCAAGCTTCTCTCCGGAAAGGATCTCCCCCCGGGACGAGGTATTGTCTACGTTGTTAAGAACGAGAACCATGGGAATCTGCAAAGAAGCCAAATCCAGGGCCAGCAGCATTCCCTGGCGGAACCGCCCCGTATCGACACAGTGAACCAGGACATCGGGCTTTTCCCGGTAGATGTAATCCCGAAGCAGTAACTCTTCCTCGGAATGGATGAACAGCCCGTGAAAACCGGGACTGTCCGTAAAACGCCACTCCTCACCGGAAAAGTTCAGGGTTTCTTCCCTAAAGTCCATAGTGGTATAGGCGTAATTAGCCTCAATATCGTAGCTGCCTGTCAAGCCGTTGAAAATATGTGTTTTCCCGCTGTTCGGTAATCCGGTAAAAAGAACGTTCTTCACAGGTCCGCACCTCTTTTTTATTAGTCACGTCTAAGGTACAGAGGAAGCCAAACTAAGTCAAGGGCGAAGTCCGGGGACTAGTTAGTTCTATTTCTCCGGGCAAAAAGTATAAGATAGCTAATGAGAGAAAAGAGGGCCATAAGAGCGGAGAGACGGGCTAACCAGCCAATCACCACCAGTCCGGTTGGAACCAGAGTGGGCGCCGCCTGTTCAAGAATCAGCATAATCATACCGGCCAGCCCGGTGAGAAAATAGAATCCCGCCTTGAGCTTACCCCAGACACTGGCGGCCAGGGCGGTACCCTCTTTTATAAGGAGCATACGAATAAACATAATTGTGTACTCCCGCCAAAGAATAATCATTACCGCCCACCAGGGAACCCAGCGGACCGCCGCAAAGCAGACAAAGTAGGTCACCCTAAAGATAACGTCCGCAAAGGGATCCATCAGCTTTCCCAAATCGGTCACCTGATTATATCTTCGAGCGACAAAACCATCGGCCACATCGGAGATTTCACTCACAATGAAAAGAGTCAGGAGAACAATAATCCCCATAAGGGAAACAGGTTCCTGGGGAAGATAAGCTAAGAAGTAGAACCCCAGGAAAAAAAGAGGGGTTATGACAAAGCGCGATAGGGTAATTTTTGTGGCCGTATTCATGGTTAGGAGTATAGGTCAGGCCCCTGTGGCTGTCAAGGAAAGGAGGCCCTCCTCGCCTTGATCTTTTATAAAGATTCGGTTAACCTTCCTCCATCCCTGGGGTGGTCCGAATCGGGCCTGAGATAAAACCCATTGGACCTAAGCCGGGTAATGCTGCTTGGGAAGCGGACAATGCTCACTAGCCGGGGAAAATTTTTCTAGGAGATGAGCATGAAAAAATTCAGCCTCATATTACTTTTGATATCACTTCTTTTACCTCTCTATTCTATGGCACAGGAAGAAGCCACCACAGAACAGGAGGCTCTTGTCGTATACTGCTACGACTCCTTCGCTTCCGACTGGGGCGCCGGTCCCTCCCTTGCGGAAAAGTTCGAGGAGCTCTACGGGATTCCCGTTGTCTTCGAAGCCCCCGGCGATGCGGTAACGGTTATGACCAAGGCGATTATGGAAAAGGACGATCCCAAGGGCGATGTGATTATCGGGCCGGATAACAACTTACTGAGTCGGGCCTTAACGGAGGATATCCTCATGGCCTATAAACCGGCCGGTCTGGAAGGGGTTTCGGAAGATCTGATTTTTGACGACTCCTACCACCTGATTCCCTTTGACTGGGGATACTTTGCCATCTGCTACGATACGGAAGTTCTGGCCGATCCTCCCTCCTCCCTGGAAGAGTTAACCGATCCCCGCTTCGAAAAGAGCCTGGTCCTCACCGACCCTCGAACCTCCTCTCCCGGCATGGGATTCCTCCTCTGGACTATTAGCGTCTACGGAGAAGAGGGCTGGCAAGCCTACTGGGAGCGGCTCAAGCCTAATCTCCTCACCATAAGCGACGGATGGAGCACCGCCTACGGCCTTTTTACCGCCGGAGAAACTCCTCTGGTACTTAGTTACTCAAGCTCCCCCGCCTATCATGTGGAGTGGGAAGACACCACTCGATACCAGTCCCTGATTTTTGAAGAAGGAAACTACCGGCAGATCGAAGGAATGGGAATCCTCAAGGGGACGAAAAGAGAAGAGGCGGCCAAACAATTCATAGAGTTTATGCTCACCGAAGAGTCCCAGAAGACTCTGGCCATGTCAAACATCATGTTTCCCGCTGTGGAGACCACCGAACTGCCCCCCTCCTTTGACTATGCCCTAAAATCGGACAATCCCCTCATGCTGGACAGCGCCCTCATTGAATCCCACTCGGAAAGATGGATTCAGGAGTGGGTGGAAACGGTTTCCCGCTAAGGTGTCCCTTAACTCCTCCTCCCGGAAGATCCCCAGCCTGGTTCTGGCAGCCATACTAGGGCTCCTTTACCTGCCGGTTCTGTTGATTTTTCTTCGGGCCTTCTTCCGTGAGGGGAATATAAGCCTGGAGAATTTCCGGGTTATCCTCACCAATCCCTACTACGGGCGCCTTCTCTTATTCACCTTTCTTCAGGCCTTCTTAAGCGCCCTCTTTTCCCTGATTTTTGCCCTGATTCCGGCAGCCCTTTTTGTCCATTTCGATTTTCCCGGCAAAAAACTTCTTCTCTCCTTTACCACCCTGTCCTTCATACTCCCCCCCATTCTTGTGGTACTCGGATTTGTCATATTCTGGGGGAACAAGGGGAGTGTAAATACCCTTTTCATGGAGCTTTTGCATCTGGAGAAAGGGCCTTTTGAAATACTTTACTCCTTCAAAGCCATCATCCTGGCCCATGTGTTCTACAACATCCCCCTGGCCCTCCGCTTCACTTATAATCAGTGGGCCACCACCCCCCGGAGCCATTACGAGGCAGCCCGGCTCCTGGGCGCCAACCACAGACAAATATTCCGCTCCGTAACCCTCCCTCGGCTCACACCGGCTCTGGCTTCGGCCTTTCTCATTATCTTCCTCTACTGCTTTCTTAGCTTTGCGGTCATACTTGTCCTGGGAGGAGGCCCGCGCTTCAGTACCCTGGAAGTGGAGATCTACCGCCAGATAAAATTTAATCTCGATTTTTCTTTGGGTAGCGCCCTGGCTGCGGGGGAAACACTTATCTGTCTGCTAGCCCTGCTCATCTACTTCAAAGGCCCCCAAATCAAGGAAGACATTTCCACAGAAGAAACCATCCCTACAAGCAAAGTTCCCCTCAAATATCTCCCCCTTCTGATACTTTGCCTCCTTACAGGCCTGATTTTCTTCGGCGGTCCCATGGGCTCCCTTATTTTACGCTCCTTTCGCTACGCCCCTACCCGATCGGCGGAAGCCCGGCTTTCTCTCGAATGGTACAGGCAGCTCTTTTCCGCCACCTCCCGAAGCGGGGCGGCCCTTACTTTTCAGGCCGTAAAAAACAGCCTTTTCTTTGCCTTAAGCACAACCTTCACCGCCACAATTGTCGGGACCGGGTCTGCTTTTCTTCTCCACCGAAAAAAAGTCCCCCCCCTTACGGAACTCTTCCTTCTTCTTCCCATGGGAATATCCTCCATTGTCATGGCCCTGGGCTACCTGCTCATATCCACCGGAATGGAAAGAACGGCCCTCTTCAGCGACCTTTCGGTCATCCTGGCCCATAGCTTTATCGCCCTCCCCTTTGTGTACCGCAGCATTGCGGGAGCTCTGGCACAGATGGACCGGGGACTCAGAGAATCGGCTCTGCTTCAAGGGGCACGGGAGATTCAATCTCTCTACCACATAGAACTTCCCCTTCTAATTAAACCGCTCATAACAGGGGCTCTCTTCTCCTTTGCCCTCTCCATGGGAGAAGTCAATGCGGTTCTCATATTGGCCCCGGCCGACCGCATTACCATTCCCATAGCCATCTATCGCCTCATCGCCAGCTATAACTATCCCGGAGCCTGTGCCATGGGAACCCTTCTCATTATCATCTCCCTAGCTGCGTTTTATGTACTCGACAGACAGGACAAAAATTAATTCTTCTTGTCAGAGTGGTCCACATTAGCTATGATAATGGCATGACCATTTTGAAACCTTTGGACAAATTCTACCCCTTGGAATATGTAAAAAAACTGTTCAAACTGATTGTACGGGACCGCATCCCCGCCAAATCGACCAGCCTCGCCTATACAACTATACTGGCCATGGTTCCCCTTATGACTATGCTGATTTCCTTCGGATCACGGGAGCTGGTGGAAGGCCCTGTAAAAGACTTGATTACCACCATAATTCTCCCCACCAGTCAGGATACGATTTTTCTCCATCTTACCTCCTTTGCAGAAAACAGCCGCAAACTGGGAACCTGGGGACTGACCATTACCATAGTCGTCGTATTTCTTCTCATTAATAAAATTGAAATTGAAGTAAACGCCCTGCTCAGAGCCCGCCCCAACAGGAGTATTCTTACCCGGCTGGCTATTTACTTCATAACCATAATTGCCGGTGCTCTGACAATCGGGGGAAGTTTTTCCCTGACAAACGATCTGATTTCATTAATCTCCTGGGAGCTCCCCGCCGCCTTCTCTACTTTCCAAACGATTTTTTCTTCCCTGGGATCAATGGTGCTCATTGGACTCACCATTCTTCTTCTCATCAAACTGGTCTCTTCTGCCCGTCTAAAAACCAAAAGCGCCCTTGTGGGAGCGGTTACCGGGGCCATAGTGTGGGAGCTAACAAAAAAGATATTCTCCCTCTGGGCAACCTATTCCATTAGGAACTCCGTCATCTACGGCTCCCTTTTTATGATTCCCATACTTTTTATCTGGCTGAATTTAGCCTGGATAATCATTCTTTCCTCCCTTGAGATCGCCTATCTCCACCAGCACCCGGACTACCTGCTTTTCATTGAAGAAAACCGTCACGCTCCTTCTATACAGGCGGTAATGACCATGGAAATATTTCTGACAATAAAAGAGAAATTCCAGGAAGGAGAAAAAGCTCCCCAGCTGGAGGATCTTACCTTTCAAACAGGACTCCCCGAAGTGGAAGTTCTTTCCCTCCTGGACAGGCTTCTTAAGTACGTCCTCATAGTAAAAACCGATCAAAGAGGTTACGTTCCCGCATCAGATCCGGACCATGTGAGTCATAATGATTTAATAAGAGCCGCCCTGGATGAGGAAAGCGTAAACAGTTCCCTCTCCGATAGCGAGGGGAAAAAAATCTGGCTTGATTTTATAGAGAGCCGTATCTAACGGATAAGGTACTGCATCCCCAAAAAAGCTGTCCATGAAGGATAATAGACATCATCGACCAAATAATTCCGGTAGATAAAATCACTAAAGAAATCCAGTTTATTCCCGGCATTCACCAGGAGCCCTCCCCCATAGGCTAACATATAGGTTTCGTCAAAAAGGGAAAACTGCAATTTACCGGTAAATGAAACTCTCTGTGTCACGGAATTTCGAATTAAACGATAGAGTGTCGGATCATTAATAAAAGCTTCAAATCTAAAGTGAGAAAGAAGGGAGCGGTCATCGGTGGACAGATCTTCCTCAAAGACTACCCCCCACTGCATATGGGTACCCAGAAGGGAGTAGGAACCGGGCTTCTCATTAAAATAATTCCTCAGGGTAATTCCCAGATGGAGCTCATCATAGAGCATATCCACATCATCATATTCCATGGAAAAACTGCCAAAACCGCCTTCTATTCCTATAGTTCGATTAAAAACTTCCGGATAAAAGGAAAGGTTATAGTTCATCCCCTCCAAAAAGTTCCCCTCAGTCCGAAGATTACTATCCAATTCCCCGTCTCCGGAAGAAGAATTCAAAAGAGGATAGGAAATAAACAATTCACCACGGGAGCGATCAAGACGGGCCTGTTCCTTGATGATTTCCTGAGTAATAAAATCTTTCTCTCCCTCATCCTCTACAATAATCTGTTCCTCTTCCCTGTCGAGGTACACTTCCTGCTCTTCGATAAACCGATCAATCTCTTCGGGATCGGCTTCCAGAGCATCCAGTGTCACCATGCGGGAAAGGGAAGTAATATAACTCTCGATTATCGCGTTCTCTCCATCCAGTTCCCGGGCTTGAAGAAAATGCTGCAAGGCCGCTTCAAACTCCCCTTCCTGAAGCTCTTCCAATCCCTGATCCACCAAAAGCTGAGCGGAAGGATGGGAGGAGATCTGAGCAAAAATCAGTGTGGAAAGAGAGAAGAAAAAGACCGTTAGGAGGAGTCTCATCGGGCCGCCTTGATGAGGTGGGTATACTCGCTCCAATTGCCTTTCCAGGTTTTCTGCTTGGAAAGGGAGCGGCTCAACTCCTTTAAAAAAGTCTTACGGGGAACATCGACCGCTCCCATAGACCCCAGATGTTCCGTATGCTGTTGACAATCAATCATATCAAAGCCCAGCTCATGAAGAACGGCGGAGAGATAAATAAGGGCTATTTTGGAGCAGTTCGCTTCCAGAGCAAACATGGATTCCCCAAAGAAAGCGGCCCCCAGAGAGACTCCGTAGAGGCCCCCCTTTAATTCACCATCCCGCCAGACTTCCACAGAATGGGCATACCCCTCTTCGTGAAGCCGCAGATAAGCCCTTTCCATTTCGTCCGTAATCCAGGTGCCCCCCTGGCCTTTACGGCGGATGCTTTTACAATGACCAATGACGGCGGGGAAATCCCGGTCCAAGGTCATGGTATACTCTCTCTTCTTAAGGATTTTTTTCATGGAACGGGAAATACGCACATTCCGGGGATAGAGAACAAAGCGGGGGTCCAGACTCCACCAGAGGATGGGCTCTCCCTCATTGAACCAGGGAAAAATACCCTGGGCGTAGGCGGAAAGAAGCATCCCGGGGGAAAGATTCCCCCCTACCCCGATCAAACCGTCACTGTCGGCGGTGGAAGGATCGGGAAAATCCACCCAATCCTCCGCACCCAGCCAGGGGAAATCGCCCCTATCCATGGGCCTTCACCACATCAATGCGAATATCGTCCTTTTCCACCGAAACACGGGCTGTTCCCCCTTTGGACAGGTCTCCAAAGAGAACGGCATCTACAAAAAATTCCTTGATTTTGTCCTCTATCAAACGAGAGACATTTCGAGCCCCGAATTCCTGGGAATACCCCTCTTGGGCCAGGAACGACACGGCCTGGCGGGTTATTTCCAGAGTAACATTTTTCTCTTCCAATACGGCCCTAAAAGCTTTTATCTCCTTACGGACGATATCTTCCACCACTTCCTGGGGAAGATGGGCAAAGGGAATAATCTTATCCAGGCGGTTACGGAATTCAGGCGAAAAAGTTTTCTCAACCGCATCATCCACCACGCCCCAATCACTGGTTTTACTGTCAAATCCAATGGCCGGTTTTCCGATATTCCGTGCCCCCGCATTGGAGGTCATAATCAGAATAACATGGCGGAAATCGGCCTTGCGCCCCTGATTGTCCGTAGCGGTGGCGTAATCCATTATTTGAAGCAAAATGTTGTAGATATCCTGGTGGGCCTTTTCAATTTCATCGAGCAGTAATACCGCATGGGGATGCTTGCGTACCCCTTCCGTGAGAAGTCCCCCCTCTTCAAAGCCGACGTATCCCGGAGGAGAGCCGATTAGACGGGAAACGGTATGTTTTTCCTGGTACTCACTCATATCAAAGCGGAGCAGAGTAATTCCCAATTCCTCCGCTATCTGACGGGCCAATTCGGTCTTACCTACCCCGGTGGGACCGACAAAAAGAAAGGATGCCACCGGCTTTTCCTGCTTTCCAAACCCGGCACGGGAGCGCTTAATAGCCTGAACCACACGCTCCACCGCATCGTCCTGCCCAAAGAGAACGGAAGTCAGTCTGTCTTTAAGATCCTTGAGCTGCTCCCTCTCATCGGAGGAGACGCTTTTTTCCGGTATCCGGGCGATGCGGGCTACAACCTTTTCCACATCTTCCAGGGTTACCGTACGCTCATCGGGACCGACTTCAGGACTCTCCGGCAAATCATCCTCGGAAAAAAGGTCGCCCCCGTAATCCCGGTCTTCATCGCTCTCTTCACTGGGTGTCGCAGGTGCAGCGTTACCATAGAGAACCTTCCAGGAACCGGCCTCGTCAATCAGATCAATGGCCTTGTCCGGAAGAAAGCGCTCCTGAATATGGATGGCTGAAAGGCGGACAGCCCCCTCAAGGGCTTCATCGGTATAGGTCACATTATGATGCTCTTCAAAGGAGGGCTTAAGCCCCTGTAGTATTTCCAGAGTTTCCTCATGGGTCGGCTCGGGTACATCGATTTTTTGGAAGCGCCGGGCCAGGGCATGGTCCTTCTCAAAATACTTCTTATACTCCACGTAGGTGGTGGAGCCGATACATTTGAGATTCCCCCGCACCAAAGCCGGCTTAAGAAGGTTGGAAGCATCCATAGAACCGCCCGAAACGGCACCGGCTCCTACAATGGTATGAATTTCATCAATAAAAAGGATGGCCCGCTCCTCTTCGGCCAGTTCGGCCATGACCATTTTCATCCGCTCTTCAAAATCACCCCGATACTTGGTTCCCGCCAAAAGAGCTCCCATATCAAGAGAATAAATAGTGTAATCCTTAAGCTGATGAGGAACGTCTCCAGTGCTGATGCGCTGGGCCAAACCTTCGGAGATGGCCGTTTTACCCACCCCCGGTTCCCCCACGTGAAGGGGGTTATTTTTTAAACGGCGGCAGAGAACCTGTATGGTCCTCTCCAAAATTTCCTTTCTTCCGATAAGAGGTTCCAGCTTGCCCTCATCGGCCATAGCTGTGAGGTTTACGGTAAAACGGTCGAGACCTTTCTTTTTCTTGCGGTTTTTCGCCCGGCCGATCCGCTCGGACATCTCCTCGTCTTCAAAGAGGGTATCCGTATAGCTATCTTCATCCAGTTCGTCTTCATCCTCATCAAGTTCTTCTTCCTCAAGACCGTGGGAGACAACATTCAGAAGGTCAAGACGACCAAGTCCGGCTTTTTTAAGATAGTAGGCACCGTAGGATTCGGCCTCGTCAAAAAGAGCGACAATCAGGTCCGCCGGATAAACGACTTCCCTTCCGGAAGCGGCAATATGGGTCACCATCCTCTCCAAAACATCCATTAGGCCGGTGGTCTGAATCGGCTCGGCCCCGTCTTCAATAGTAGGAATATGTTTATCCATATAGGAGGTAAGATTAAGCCCCAAGGTCTTCATA
Source organism: Spirochaetales bacterium (assembly GCA_028533045.1). Lineage (GTDB taxonomy): Bacteria > Spirochaetota > Spirochaetia > DSM-2461 > DSM-2461 > SZUA-368. The sequence goes on from JAQQAP010000041.1 coordinate 46,023, forward strand.
TCCACTTCGCAGCGGGCAAAAATTTCCCGGGGAGTATCAAACCCCAAAGAGCAGTAAAGAATATGCTCCGGGGTGAAGTATTCGTGATTTTTCTCTTTCGCAAAGAGAAAACCCTGGTTCAGAATGGCCTGGACTTCTTCGTGGAGCTCAATCATTACACCTTCTCCAGTATCGATTTGAGGGGAAAGCCCCTCTCGCGGGCCAGCCGGGTTACCTGATGGACCTTGGTGGAACCTATGTCGTAGGTATAAACACCTACGATCCCTTTCCCCTTCTTATGAACATCAAGCATAATCTGAGTCGCTTCAAGGGGAGCTTTATGGAAAATGCCGCTCAAGACTTCCACAACAAAGTCCTGGGGCGTATAGTCGTCATTAAGCAGAATGACCCGGTACATGGAGGGCTCTTTAAGCTCTTCCTCCTCAATCACACTGCCCGAATATTCATAATCAGCCATAACTTTACTCTACCCCTTTGCCACAATTTTGGCAAGCTTAGCCCCGTTTATAAAAAAGGGCCTTCTCCGCTATGGGAGAAGACCTTTTATCCAGACTGAATAGTGACTACATCAACTCTTCAATAGTTGCCTGAAGCACATCTTCACTCTGAACGCCAACGTACTGCTTGGCCATTTCCCCATCCTTAAAGACCATAATGGTAGGAATGGAGCTTACACCGTATTTCTGAGCAGCCTGCTGCTGCTCGTCCACATTCATTTTGGAAATTACCGCTTTGTCTCCCATGGACTCGGCAAGACGCTCCACAATGGGGCCCTGCATTCGGCAAGGACCACACCAGGGTGCCCAGAAGTCTACGAGAACAATACCTTTCTCAATCAGCTTGTCAAAATTTTCATCTGTTACGTTTACAACACCCTGTGCCATAGGAATCTCCTTGTTATCGGGGAATTAAAACTCCCGTTCTATATTCAATATTTATTATAGGGGAATATAATAACTTTGTCCCCCAAAGGCAAATTTTTCTAACAATTTTTTTACACAATAGAGACTTTACACGACTTGTGTAATACATATACAATAAGCTCCAATAATAAACTTAATGTAAAAAGACATTAAAAATGGAGAGATTATGAAACAAAAGATTCTATTTGCCCTGGCAGTTCTTCTGACGGCCTCACTGCCCCTGTTCGCCGGCGACGATGACGTAGACATGTCCAATCCGGTCGATCCTTACACAAAGTTGGGAATTAGTTACGGAACTGGCGGTCTTAATATCAGCAGCATGGTTGTCTTCGGACGAAGCCAAACATGTAAGTCCGGTATTATTTTTAACGTCAATGACGTGGCAAGCCTGGACGCCGATGACATTAACTACAGACTCAGAGTCGGTCAGATTAGCACTGTTAACGGTATCGGTTTTTCCGTAGATGCTATCAACGCTTACCATTCAGATCTTTACGGAAGAATGAGCGTGATTCAAGCCGGTATAAACGCATCGATCCCTATCGCTGATAGGTTTATGTTCTTCCCCGTTCTCTATACGGGACCGGTAATCGTAGAAAATACTACCGAATTCCTCTTTGAACGAACCGTTGGCACCACATATTACTCCTACGTGGAAGACTATGACTCCAGCGGCGGCTACGACATCGCCTCAATGGTAGGAACGGCCATGCTCTATGCAAATGCCAAAATTACCGAAAAGTTCTGGGCCTTGGGAAGCATCTCCTACACCAACAGCTACTGGGGTAAATCCTTTACCGATGATGTTGTGGACGGCGGTCTCCAGGTTGATCCCCTCTCAATGGATCTTACCGTAGGTTTCCAAATTACAAAAAGCCAGAACATTACCGTTTGCTGGGACTATGTTGAAGATGATTCGGATGATTTTTCCATCTCATACAACTACGCCTTCTAATTAATCATTCAAATTCAAAAGAGGCTGTCCCAATATAGAATAGGGACAGCCTCTGAAGATACCATTTACCCTAGCACGACTAAATCGCTTTTTTCTTTACCGCTTGCTCAACCTCTTGAACAGGACCGTAGATCGAATCGGTAAAATGAACTACCCAGGCGGCTAACTGAACCTGGATAATATAGCCAAGAGCCACAACAAGGGCTATGTCGGCCCCCTCGTCCCCAAAGGCTGTCATGGCTATTGCCAGAGCAATAGACAAATTCCTCATAACCGTACCATACAAAAGAGCAATACCATCGCCCCGATCAAAGCAGAGCTTCCCGACAATACCGCTTACGGCAATATTAACAAGATACAAAATAAGAAGAGGGGTAAAAATCCAAAGGAGAGCTCCCGGATTATTCACAATGCTTTTGGCCTTTAATGCCATAGCAACAAAAACGATTCCCAAAACGCCGATAGTGGAAAAGGGGGTAATCCTTTTCTTTATCTCCTCCTGATAGCGAACCTGGCCGAATTTATGTATAAGAAATCTCTGAGTCAGGTTTCCCAGGATAAGGGGAATCACAATAATAATGGCAATCTGCTTAAACACACTGATTATCTTAATGGAAATGGAAGCCCCCATAAGAGTTTGAATATAAATGGGAGCCAATAAAGAACCGAGAAGCAGCCCAAACACGGTCATTTTCACAGCCGCCGCCATATTCCCCTTTGCCATACCGGTCCAGGAAATAGTCATTCCCGAAGTGGGAAGTAAACCTGTCAGGAGCAATCCAAGAGCCAAATAGACATTATCCTGAAAGAAAATGCAACCTAAACCATAGGCAACAACGGGTACGACAAGAAAATTAATCAACTGAGCCGCAATCTGAACCTTACCGTCTCCCCCTTCGACAATTTTCTTGAGCTGCAGAGTAATCATCATGGGATAAACCATAAGAAAAGTAAGAGGAACAATAGCTTTCTTTAAATACAGTACATCCCCCTTCATTCCGAACAAGAACCCCAAAACCATTGTTATGGGAATAAAAATAATCAATCTTTTCTGTAATACCGATATAAGTTTTAGCATATTCTCCTCCTGATGGCTGATAAGCATATGCACAATATCAATTCACCTATATATTGTCAAGCTAATATTTGATTTTCTATAATTTATAAAAAAAACCGCCCCCCGAAGGAGACGGTGAATAATACTATAGTCTATTCCTATTTATGATAAACCGGACGCTCATAGTACTTCGTATGAAGCAGATCATGAGACTTGTGGCTCATCGGTTTTTCCAGGAACTCCTCGTAGATCTGAACGATCTCCGGGTTATGGTGGGAACATCTCGTAACGGACTTTTCGTCGTCCCTATAGATTCCCTGAGTTCTCTTGAGTCTTACCTCATCGGTGGTTCCGTAGGGCTGACCGCCCCCGGCGATACAACCGCCCCGGCAAGCCATTACTTCAATGAAGTGGTAGGGCGGTTCCTTACCGGCGGCCTTGGCTTCACGAATCTCATCCAGAACGGTCTCGATGTTAGCCATACCGTGGGCAATGGCAACCTTAACCTTGGTTCCGTTAAAATCCACTTCACCGACCTTTACGCCTTCCAGACCACGTACGTCCTTAACCTCAACATTACCCATCTCTTCACCGGTAACCAGTTTGTGGGCGGTACGAACGGCCGCTTCCATTACACCACCGGTTACACCAAAGATGGTACCCGCACCGGAGTAAGCCCCAATGGGACTGTCCGCCTTGGTTTCGTTATCCAGACAGTCAAAGCATATACCGGACCGTTTGATAAGACGAGAAAGCTCTCTGGTTGTCAGAACCAGGTCCACATCCTGAAAACCGGAGGACTGCATATTGTCGTCCCGGCTAATTTCGTACTTCTTGGCAGTACAGGGCATGATGGCAACACTATAAACGGAAGCGGGGTCAACCTTGGCCTTTTCCGCATAGTAAGTTTTGGTAACAGCACCCTGCATCATCATGGGAGACTTGGCTGTGGAGAAATGAGGAATCATATCGGTGGCATATTTCTCCATGTAGTCGGTCCAGGCGGGACAACAGCTGGTAAGCTGGGGCAGTTCGCCGCCCTTGGTAAGTCTTTCCACCAGTTCGCTTCCCTCTTCCATAATGGTAAGGTCGGCGGCGAAGTTGGTATCGAACACAGCGTCCACACCCAGCTGCCTAAGAGCGGCGTAGATCTTACCGGTGGAGATTTCTCCGGGCTCGTAGCCAAAGTCTTCCCCTATGGCAACACGAACGGCGGGGGCGATCTGAACCGCCACATGCTTGCTCTCATCACGTATGGCATTCATGAAGTCGGAAGTTTCATCCTTTTCATAAATAGCACCTACAGGACAGTGAGCAGAACACTGACCGCATTTGATACAGGGGCTTTCGTTAAGCATGATATCACCGGCGGGCTTGATAATGGTATCTTCCCCGCGGTTGATGAACTCAAGGGCCCATACATTCTGCATCTGCTGACAAACCTGGGCACAGCGACCGCAATTGATACATTTATTGGGGTCAAAAACCAGAGAAGGAGTGGAGTGATCCTGGGGAAAATCCTTCAGATTTTTGTGAAAGGGCGTTTCCCGAATAGCGAAATCGGCCGTAAGCTGCTGAAGCTCACAGGTCTGGTTTCTACCACAGGAAAGACAGTCGTCCGGGTGGTTGGAAAGAATCAGTTCAAGAATGGTTTTTCTTGTTTCCTGAAGATCCGTATCATGGGTAATGTAATCCATTCCCTCCACAACCTTGGTACAACAGGCTCTAACCAATTTAGGGGAGATTCCCCGTTCAGATTTCACTTTAACAACACAAATACCGCAGGCTCCGGAGGGCTTAAGGTCATCGTGGTGACAAAGGGTGGGGATTTTGCATCCCAGGGTTTTCGCAGCATCCAGAATGGTGCTGTCCGGACTGACTTTGGTGGTCTGTCCGTTTATCTTAACTTCTACAGTAGACACGTTAATCCTCCTTTAGGCTATCTTGATAGCGTCGAACTTACAGCTTTCGTAACACTGGCCGCACTTGATACAGGCATCCTGATCAATCACGTGGGGCGCTTTCTTTTCGCCGCTGATACAGTTAACGGGACACTTTCTCGCACAGAGAGTACATCCGATACACTTGTCCGGAACGATTTCGTAACGAACCAGAGCCTTACACTTACCGGCCCGGCACTTGCCTTCTTTGATATGCTCCACATACTCGTCTCTAAAAGCCTTCAGAGTTGAGAGAATGGGGTTCGCCGCGGAACCGCCGAGCATACAGAGGGCGGCCTTGTGCATGTGGGTACCGATTCGCTCCATGTGCTCCAGGTCTTCCATAGTCCCCTTACCCTGGGCAATCTTATCCAGGTAATCCAGGAGCTTTCTCGTACCGATTCGGCAGGGAGAACACTTACCGCAGGACTCTTCCACACTGAATTCCAGGTAGAATCGAGCCACGTCAACGATACAGTCATCCTCGTCCATAACGATCATCCCCCCGGAACCCATCATGGAACCGATGGAAAGAAGGTTGTCGAAGTCGATGGGCATATCCAAATGCTCTTCTGTGATAACACCGCCCGAAGGACCACCGGTCTGAACGGCCTTAAACTTCTTGCCGTTCCGGATACCGCCGCCGATATCAAAAATAATATCACGCAGGGTGGATCCCATGGGAACTTCCACCAGACCTGAGTTCTTAACCTTACCGGTAAGGGCGAATACTTTGGTACCCTTGGACTTCTCCGTACCGAACTGAGCGAACCACTCGCCGCCCTTGGAGATGATAACGGGAATATTAGCGTAGGTTTCTACGTTGTTGATAAGGGTCGGCTTGCCAAAGAGACCTTCCACAGCAGGAAAAGGAGGCTTGGGCATGGGCATACCCCGGTTACCTTCTACGGACTGGAGAAGAGCGGTCTCTTCCCCACAAACAAAGGCACCGGCTCCCAAACGGAGTTCAATGTCAAAGTCGTAGCCCGAACCGAGGATGTCTTTACCAAGGAGTCCCATATCGCGGGCCTGCCCCAAAGCGGTTTCCAGTCTTTCGATGGCCAGGGGATATTCGGCACGGATATAAACGATACCCAGTGCAGCACCGATACACTTACCGGCAATAGTCATAGCCTCAATAACAGAATGGGGGTCCCCTTCCAGTACGGAACGGTCCATATAAGCACCCGGGTCACCCTCATCGGCGTTACAGGCAATGTATTTTACTTCATTATCGGTCTGCTTGGTAAAGTTCCACTTCATCCAGGTGGGGAAACCGGCTCCCCCCCGTCCACGAAGACCGGATTTCTTGAGTTCTTCGATGATTTCATCGCCGCTCATTTCAAAAAGAGCCTTTTCCAGGGCGTGGTAACCGTCACGGGCAATATATTCGTTGATATTTTCCGGATTGATAAGACCACAGTTTCTCAGAACGATTCGGAGCTGTTTCTGGTAGAACTTAATCTCCTCTCCGTCATTCTGGGTCACTTCCTGCATGTCGTCTTCTTTATAGACAAGTCTCTCTACGGCACGACCTTTAAGAATATCTTCTGCGATAATCTCTTTGGCATCTTCCGGTTTAACCTGCACGTAAAAGTGGTCATTGGGTAGAACTTTAACGATGGGTCCCTGCTCACAAAAACCGAAACATCCGGTTTTAACAATCTGAACATCGTCGGCTATGCCCTGAAGTTCCGCTTCCTTGTGAAGCTGATCATAAATCTCATTGGCGTTGGAGGAGACACAACCGGTTCCGCCGCAAACCATTACATAACTTTTAACTGCCATAACTCGGTCTCCTACTGTGTGATATCGGCGGCGGGTTTATCGAAGATATGATTATCTACGAGCCGTTTATGCATAATGTGATTTTCCACAATTTCCTTGGCCGTTGCGGCATCCACATTACCGTAAACCGTATCGGCCATACCGGCCATTTTGATCTCAACGGTGGGCTCGGCATAACAAAGTCCCATACAGCCAGTCTGTCGGACCGTAACATTTTTAATGCCGTTGCTATTGATAGTGTCCACGAATGCATTCATGGTATCCTTGGCTCCTGCGGCGATCCCGCAGGTTCCCATACCTATGATGACCTGTATCTCCTTGCCTTCAGTCTCTCTGTTACTGAGGGCCTGCTTTTCACCAGCGCGAAGCTTGCGGAGTTCTTCAAGGGTCATTTTTGCCATTATTATTCTCCTCGTAATTCCTGATTAGTTCTCTTCCTGGGAAGCGATGAAGTCCCGGAGCAATCCCATTGTTTCTGCCCGGTTCAAATCTCCCAGAATCTCTTTAAGCTGACTTCTTACCAAGTCGTAGTTCTCTTTGCCGCCGGAGGGGAATTGTCTGTTAACGATGAGCTCATAGGAGCCGTCGAACGTCATGGCCTGAAAAAACAGGGAAACCAGATCACCCACGGGGGGCGTATCGATGTTGGATGTATTGAAGAAGACGGTCACTTCCGTACCGACCCCTTTTTCCGACTTGATGTCAAACATCCCTTCACTTGTTTCGGCCATTTGTATAAGAAAGGGGATTCCCAATCCCACCTTACGGGAGGCGTGTTTCACACCGTCCGTATAAAAGGGGTCTTTGGCCCTTTCCAGTTCCACCTCGGTCATTCCGCAACCGTTATCTTTAAGGATAAGAGTAAGCCCGTTGTAACGCTCGGTCAGATTCAGTTCAACCAAATCCGCTCCGGCCTCAAGGGAGTTCTGAACCATATCCAGAATATAGTCGCAGATGGCAAAGTGCATTAGCCCGCGTTCCTGTACTTGGCGACAATTTCCGCCAGCTGGTCCGTGCCGAGCTTACCGTAGACATCGGCACCGCAAACGAGAACCGGTGCCAGACCGCAACATCCCACGCAGCGAACCGCTTCCAGTGAGAAAAGTCCGTCATCGGTGGTTTCGTTAACACCAATGCCGAGCAGTGTTTCCAATTCGGTAATAAGGTCTCCGCCCCCTCTGAGGTAACAGGCCGTACCCATACAAACCTGCAGTTTGTACTTACCCGGCTTTGTTAGCTTAAAGAAGTGATAAAAGGTAACAACTCCGTAGATTTTTGCCAGAGACACATCGAGGATGCGACTCAGTTCGATAGCGATCGAACGGGGGATGTAACCAAACTCTTCCTGCACCTTGTGGAGCACCATGATGAGATTTCCCGGTTTAACCTTCCATTCGTCGATAAATGCCAATAGCTCGTCGGACATTTTCAGATTCTCTTCCGCTTCTGCAACTGCCATAGGACCTCCCTAACTTTATGCTGGTGTATAAACCAATTTATTTGAGTTACAGTAATTTTATAGAGAAGAAAAGATGTGTGCAAGAAAAAAAGTGGGTATATTTATCATTTTTGTGACTTGTATACAATTTATTGTGACAAACGTAACAACAGATTGTCATTTTTCCCATTAAGTAATTTCACCACTAGCAAAGTTAGGAATGACTTTCTGTAGATCATTGGCATAAATTGAAGTTTATTGTAATATATTTCACAATAAACTTCAAACTAGAACAAAGAGTGGGGTATATGGAACAGAAAGATTTAATGCTTCGCCTTATGAAGTACAAAAGAGTTCTCCTTCAGTTTAAATCCCTTGGTCTGGACCGGGTCTACTCAAACAATCTGGGCGATGCTCTGGAAATCTCGGCGGCTCTGGTTAGAAAGGATTTTTCCCACTTTAAAATCGAAGGAAACCGGCGGGGCGGCTACAGTATCAATAAGGTATTGGGAAGACTGAATCGACTCCTGGGAGACTCGGGCCTCCAGGAAATCGTAATTGTGGGCTGCGGTAACCTGGGCAAAGCCCTGCTCAACCACGACTATATACGGGAAGGTTTTCGCATAACCGCCGGATTTGACATCAATCCCAGCCAGCCCGAACTGAATAACATCCCCCTCTACCCTCTTGAGATTCTCAAACCTTACGTACTGGAACATCATATTCAGGTAGGCATTATTTCCGTACCCGCCTCGGCGGCCATGCAAACAGCGGAAATGATGGTCAATTACGGGATAAAGGGAATACTGAATTTCTCTCCCCTCCAGCTAAAAAGCCGGGAGGAGTGCCGTATCCATAATGTAAACATTGGTCTGGAAATAGAAAATCTCTTCTTTATGGTGAATCAGGCGGAAAAGAAGAGTAATGAGCTCTCCTAAGCCACAGGGGGAAAAGAGTTCAAAAAGATCACCGCCCAAAACGCGGAAGGGATTGAAGCGGTTACTGCCCCCGTCCGGCCGGCGAGGCGGAGCTGAGCCGGAGTAGAGGACGGGAATAGGCAGTTTGAGCGGAAAGCCCGGGGGGCGAAGCCCCTCCGCCCCTAAAAAACCTCTTAAGACTTTTTGGCTGCGTCAACCTTTTCCTGGTAGAGCCGGGCGGTTTTTCTGTTCACCTCACCAAAGGCCAGGCTGAGGCTGCGGTCGTGCCAGTCTATCACCTCTTCGCCCTTATGCTTTTTTTCCACATAGTCGAAGCTGGCGAAATTGAGGTAAATAAACAGGGCGATGGCCCGGTTGTAGATGTAGCTTTTGGGTTTTTCGTGGTAGTTCGAGACTTGGGGGATAAGCAGTTTGGCCATGACGTAGGGGAAGTCGGGAAAGCGGGTGACAAAGCACATGTTCCACGCCTGATAGAGCCCGGCCCAGTCGGCGGGAAAGGGGTAAACTCTTTCGATGTCCTTCCCGTCCTCGGAAAATCCCGAAGGGCCCGCTCCGGTTTTCTCATCGTATTTCTTGGAGCCCGCCTTGTTTTTCGCCAGGATTCGACCGGCGGCGGCGTTCCCTCGGTTGCCCGATTTAAAATCGGTCCATACCGCTTCCATGATATTTATGGCTACGGCAGTTCCGCCCGAGGTGGGGGAAACGGTCCCGCTTTTGTGATTTTCAATATAGGAACGGATGGGAGCGGTGACGGACATAAGTTTTATTTTATGGAAGAGGGGTAGCTCCTTGAACGATCCCAGTTCCTTCCGTTTTTTGTCAAAAAGGTGGTAAACTTCTTCCATTATACGCCAGTCGGAGGCGCAGGCTTTGGTTAGATTCTCCAGAACCAGGGCGTAGGCGAGCACATCGGAAAACACCCGGTCACCTTCTTTGTCGTACTTGTTACGGAGAAAAGGGAATTCCACATTCTTAACGGTCTCTAAAAATTCTCCCAGGTAGGAATTTTTACCGCAAGAGCTAAGGATTTGATCTATAAAATCTTCCCAATCGGCCTTTTCAAACTGACTTGGCAAGAGCGATTCAGACAGTTCCGCCATTGACTCGGAAACCCACTCGCCCTGTGTATCGATAAGCTTGAGCGTTTGGAGGTGCTTCTTCATTAATTCATGGATGTCCTCCCTGTCCAGATGGGAAACCGCTTCTTTTACCCCATCTCCCAAAAGGGCCAATTTACTCTTTGTTTCTGCCATTGCTTCCATTGCATTCTCCCCTAATAAAAATCTATTCCCTCGCCAAAGAAACGTCTATTAAACCGTCCCGGCGGATTTTTTTGATATAGCCCTGTTTTTTGTCACCGTAGCGGATGGAATCGGCCTTTTCATCCCGGTAGAGCAACCCCCGGTATTTGTCATTTATAATAACACGGAAACCGATATCCTTGATACCGCAAATAAGAAGGCGGGCCTGCTGGTTCCGCTTAAGTTCCTTCCCCGGTTTGTCCTGGAGGAAATCGTCCAGAAGGCAGCTGCCGATGACGCTCCGGTCCTGCTCATCGAGGAAGAGGCGGACGATGTGGGAAGTGCCCGCATCGGGCTTTTCCTTGATAAAGCGATTGGGGACAAAAAGGTCCTTGTCGATACCCCAATCCATGAACATACCAAAGGAGGTGACGTCCTTTACTTTGAGGTAGGCAAACTGATTCACGCTGGCGTAGGGCACAGCCGAAGTCGCCCGGATTTCCCCTTTTCCCTTGTTAAAGACAAAAAGTTTTACCTTGTGTCCCACGATGGTACCGGGGGGCAGTTCCCGCTTGGGAACGAAAAGCTGTTCTCCCTCCGCTTCGATATGCCAGCCCCGGCTGGTTGCTTTTATTACTCTGAAATTGTTGTAGCTTCCTACTTTTAACATTTTATTTCCTTTATGCTGTTTACTATCCGATCCGCCGGTGAAAGGTCCTGATCTCCCGAATGGGGATTTTTAAAACCTATGCAGGTCATCCCGGCCGCCTTGGCCGCCCGCACGCCGCTTCCCGAATCTTCCACGGCGGTACACTCCTCCGGTTTACTTCCCAAAAGATTCGCCACATGAAGGTATACATCGGGGGCCGGTTTGCTCTGGGCTACCTCTTCCGCCGATTCCCAGGCGGAGACGTACTTTTCCAGGTCCAACTTTTCCAGAATGACACGGATGAGAACCCGGGGGGAGGATGAAGCGACTCCCATAGAGATTCCCTGTTTCTTAAGGCTCTCCATAAGCTCCGGGACTCCTTCGATGGCACGATAATCCCTCTGCCGAATCAAATCGATCTTGAGGCTGACTTGGCGGTCGGTCAGCTCTTCCACCGAAGCACTTAGCCCCAGGTCGGCCTTTATGGTTTTCCACATGGCTTCGTTGGTCATTCCCACAAAGCGGTCCAGGTAGGACGGTTCAACGGGACAGCCCTGTTCTTCCAGAATTAATTGGTCCACTTCGTAGTGGAGCGGCTCCGAATTTATGAGGACTCCGTCCATATCGAAGATCCAGGATTTTATCATGATTTTCCTCTTGTGAAGTGCCCCTTTACTATATCCTATTAGACTAATTCAAACAAGAGAGAGGCATTTCTTCTTGTAATTGAAAAATTATGAATTACAATTAATAGGGAAAATCCAAAATTTATCATAAATATTTCTATTAAAAGAAAATAAGAGGTTCACAATGAAATTGGGTAGTTTAAAATTAAGAAGCAAGCTTATTCTGAGCTTCTCTTTGGTCATTCTGCTGGCCATGACCATAGGCTTTATAGGTATCCGGAGTATCTCCAGTATCAATCACCAAAATGAAATCGGCGCCCTTGTAAACCGGGCTCTCACCGATGCCCAGGACGTGCAGTCCGCTTCTCTCCGCTATATTGTTTACGGGGACAATTCTTACCATGAAGTCATGGAAGATGAGACAGCAAACGTTTATGCGGGCACAGCCGAGGCTAAAGAACTCATGACCAAGGAGAGCAACCGGCTTAATGCGGATAAACTGACAGAAGCTATGAAGGCCTACGAGGGGTCAAATGAGACCTTTTATGAACTAGCCCAGGAGAAAATCAGAAAAAATTCCGAAAGAACTCAGGCTGCGGCAAGAACACAAGCGGGGATTACAGCCCTTTTTGAAAATGATATCTACCCCTATGTGGAACAAAACGGGATGAATACGAAGTACTATGAAGCGGTAACTGTGGCCCAAGAGCTTCGTAACAGCTACAACCGAGTCCGTATTTGGGCTCAAAAATACAATCTGGCCGTTGAAGCGGCAGAACAGGATGAAATTGCCCTTGAGTGGACTAAAGAAATTCAAATCAGCCGGGAATTGGTAAAGGAGTGTCAGTCTCTTTTCAAAGGCGAAAATACACAGAAGCATCTCCAAGAAGTTGAAGGAGCTCTTGAAACCTATACACTTCTGGTGGAAGATTTCCGCCGTATCAACCGGGATCAAAGGGCTGAACAGGAAAGAATGAGGCAGTATGCCAGTGAAACAATGGAGGCGGGCCGCCTGGTACGGGACGGAGTGAATGACGCCATAGCTGCGACAACATTCAGGGCAACTCTTCTTACGTTTATTGTATTGGGAGCCGCCTTGATTCTGGGATTATCCGTCAGCCTGATTTTAACGGCGGATATTCTTAAAAACCTGGGGAGCGAACCGGATGAGATAGCCCAAATTGCCGAAGAGATTGCCTCGGGGAATTTGGCTCTGGAATTCGATAACAGGAAGGAAAGGGGTGTATTTAAATCTATGAAGCATATGGCCCAATCCCTGAACAACACCATGACAAATATCAACAGCGCTTCCCGCCAGGTTTCTTCCGGTTCTACCCAAATATCCGCGTCGAGCCAGCAGATTTCCACGGGCGCTTCGGAACAGGCCTCCAGCACGGAAGAAATCTCCAGCTCCATGGAAGAGTTGACCGCAAACATTCAGCAGAATGCGGAAAACGCCCAAAAGGCGGACTCCATTTCCAAGGTGACATCGGAAAATGCCGCCCTGGGGGGAGAATCGGTGGGCGAAACGGTTACAGCAATGAAAGCGATTTCCGAAAAGATCGGTATTATCGAAGATATTGCCCGCAATACGAATATGCTGGCCCTGAATGCGGCCATTGAAGCGGCAAGAGCGGGAGATGCGGGCAAGGGTTTTGCCGTAGTAGCCTCGGAAGTGAGAAAGCTGGCGGAAAATTCCGGTAAGGCCGCTGCGGAAATAACGGAAATATCCTCTAGCAGCGTAAAAGCGGCGGAAAAGGCGGGGGTTATCATTAACGAACTGGTCCCCCAGATCGTCAATACCGCCGAACTAGTACAGGAAATCTCCATGGCAAGCGAAGAACAGTTCCGTGGGGCGGAGCAGATAAACCAGGCCCTCCAGCAGCTCGATTCGGTTATTCAGCAAAACGCTTCCTCATCGGAGGAATTGGCCTCCATGTCGGAAGAGCTGAACAGCCAATCTGAAATGATGCAGGGCAGCATTGCCTATTTTAAGCTGAAAGGTGAGGAAAGGGAAATACAAACTTCCCTGCCCCCAAAACAATCACGGCAAGAGGCGGTAATCCAGGCCGATGAAACATCGTCGGAAAGAGAACTTAAGGAACTTACCTTTATCCCGGAAATTACTGAAGAACATTTTTCTTCGGATGACGGGTTTGAGGAATTTTAATTAAAAGGGATAATTATGAAAGTTAAGACACTGCTACTAACCAGTTTTATGGGCATGGCACTAATCACCTTCACCGTAGGATTAACCGCATTTTCAATCAGCAAATCGACCTTGAATGATAACAGGGATGTGGCTAAACTGGCCGAAGTCAAATCGGAGCTAATTACGGCCCTGGCCGCTCACAATGACTGGAAGGCAGCCCTGGAGATGACCTTTATCAATAATGAAGAGAATCTTTCCGTGCAGCTGGACGGACACAAATGCGGCTTCGGGACATGGTATTATTCGGGAGGCCTGGACGAACTTGCCCTGTACAGCCCCGCCGCCGCCAATGAGATTCGCGCTATTGAGGATTCCCACCTGGCCCTCCATAAAAGCGCCGAAGAGATTGCCGATCATTGGACCATGATCCACGAAGGGCTCGGGGAAGAACTCTATCTACGGTTGAGCGACCACACCGGCTGGGCGAATCAATTAATGGAAGATATTCTCAATAACCGGACTAGCCAAGTGGAAGCGGACCACGAACTTTGCGGTTTCGGCCAATTTTTGCTTAGTTCCCGGAACATTGAACTGGAAAACTCCTGGCCCGTCTACCGAAAATTGATGGTCGAAATCAAGGAACATCACGAACGTCTCCACTCAGCCGTTCCGACTATTAACCAGGCCCGGTCGACAAGTGCGAAATTCGCCCTTTACGAAAAACTGGTCAAACCGGAACTGGATATTGTGGAAGAAGCCTTTCTAAAGATTATTGATATGGAAACAACTTTAGAAGAGGGACAGTATTCGGCCAAAGAGATCTTTCGCAACAAAACGCTCCCCCTCTTAAATGAAGTAATAATCGGAATAAACCACGCTATTGAGGAGATTGAAAAGGAACAATCCCTCCTGGAGGCCAAGGCGGACAGAAAAAGCCGGATCCAGGGAGTGGTTATATGGAGCGGCATCGGCATTGGTGTTCTCCTGGGGCTGATTATTGCCGTATCCATTACGGGAATGCTAACGAAAACTCTGGGCGGTGAACCGGGAGAGATTTCCAATATAGCCGAAAAAATCGCTTCCGGTCATCTAATAATAGATTTTGACAACCGGAAGGAGATGGGGATCTACAAGTCAATGAAGCATATGGCCCAATCGCTGAACCAAACTATAACGGATATTAACAAAGCCTCGATGCAGGTCTCTTCCGGCTCTTCTCAAATATCCGCTTCGAGCCAGCAGATCTCTTCGGGAGCCTCGGAACAGGCATCCAGCACGGAAGAGATTTCAAGTTCGATGGAAGAGTTAACAGCCAATATTCAACAGAATGCGGAAAATGCCCAAAAGGCCGATTCCATCTCTAAAGTGACATCGGAAAATGCCGCCCTGGGAGGTGAATCGGTAGATGAAACTGTTCTGGCCATGAAAGCTATTTCCGAAAAGATAGGCATTATCGAGGATATTGCCCGCAATACGAATATGCTCGCTTTGAACGCGGCCATTGAAGCAGCCCGGGCCGGTGATGCGGGCAAGGGTTTTGCCGTGGTAGCCTCGGAAGTGAGAAAGCTGGCGGAAAACTCCGGCAAAGCCGCAGCGGAAATTACGGAGATTTCCACAAACAGTGTGAAGGCTGCGGAAAAGGCGGGAGTCATTATTAGCGAACTGGTACCCCAAATCCAAAACACAGCCGACCTTATCCAGGAAATATCCATGGCAAGCGAAGAGCAGTTCCGCGGGGCGGAGCAGATCAACCAGGCCCTACAGCAGCTCGATTCGGTAATTCAGCAAAACGCCTCCTCCTCGGAAGAGTTGGCCTCCATGTCGGAAGAACTAAACAGCCAGTCGGAAATGATGCAGAGCAGCATAGCCTACTTTAAGCTTGATGTTGAGGAAAGTTCCCATCAAACTTATCTTCCCCCGACCCATTCCCAACGGGAGGCGGTCATTCGGGCCGAAGAAGCTTCTGTGAAAGAAAAAACGGTCTCCAGAACGGAAACGGAGAGTAACGAGGAGTTCTTCTCCCACGAAGAGGATTTTGAGGAATTCTAGGCAGTATCTATTCACAGCGACTCTCATAGGGTATAGTCAGGGCCATGAACGTTAACGACCTTCTGAATGAATTTGACCTGGAAGTGGACGATGTCCGCTGGTATCTCTCCACCTACATGGCCCAGCGGCTCCTCTCCTACAACCATGAGCCGGACCTCCTGGCCCGCTATATCTGGTCCGGTGAATTGGAAGGGGATTTCTATAATATGGAAGAGAAACTGATTGAGGACCTTCAGAACCAGCTGGATCGGAATATGACTGATGAGACCAGACTACGGGAACTTATGAGAGAGATGGATTTTCTTCGTAAGAAACGGCAGAAGAAGGGTTTTTAGTTATAGAGGAAATTCTCCATTTCGATTAAGAGTTCGGAACTGTGTTTTACGGCCCGCTGTGTTTCGGGCAGGCTGGAAAGAAAATAGCGGCCGTAGTTCTTCTTAATAATACGTCCGTCCAGGACCATGACAACCCCGCTGTCCGACTTGCTGCGCATGAGTCGGCCGAACCCCTGTTTAAAACGCATAATCGCCTCGGGCAGGGAAATCTGCATAAAGGCGTTGCCCCCCCGGGCTTCCAGGGCTTCCACCCGCGCCATGAGAACCGGTTCGGTGGGAACCCGGAAGGGTAAACGGCAAATAATGAGCTGTCGGAGCGATTCGCCGGGCACATCCACCCCTTCCCAAAAAGAATCTGTGGCAAGAAGGACACTGGAAATCTCTGTTTTGAATCGGTCCAGCAGGCGGGCCCGGTCGTCATCACCCTGGGCAAAAAGCGTAATTCCCGCCGTCTCCAAATCAAACTTCAAATACTCATAGGCATGCTTGAGCATCTCGTAGCTGGTAAAGAGGACCAGGGTCTTCCCTTCCGCCAGGAGAATGGCTTCCTTTATGAGGGGAAGGGAGTACTGTATCCACCCGTCCCGATCGTTGGGAAGGGGAACTTCTGCGGGAATCGTGAGGAGTACCTGATCGCGATAGTTAAAGGGAGAATCGTAAATGCCCTGAATCAGTCTTTCCTCCGGGACAAGGGAAGCTCCGGAGCGGTTCATCCAGTAGGAGAAATTCCGGTCCACCGCCAGAGTCGCCGAGGTACAGATAACTGTGGCGAAGGGCTCGAAAACGGCCTCGTACATGAGGGGGGAAATATCCAGGGGCGTCACATAATAGGTGATGAATTCCTTCCCGTCCGGCAGGCGCCCCTTATTGAGCCAGAAAATTTTCTCCCCGTGCTCACGATAGTGACGGAATACTTCCATAAAGGCGGCCATATTATCAAAACGGGTCATGAGGCTGCGGATTTCCAGGGGGATTTCCCCTTCCTCTTCGTCCTCGGGGACCCGTTTGAGCTGCCGGGTGATGGCGGAAACCATGTCCAAAATAGCTTTTTGCAGGGCCAGCATCGGTTCGAGGATGCCAAAGCCTACGCTCTGACTCTCCGGCCCGTGTACCCAAAGGGAACCGCGGAAGGGATTCATGGCCATGGTGGTTTCTTCGAGCAGGACTGCTTTAGACTGAATCTCTTCTATGAGGCCGGGAAGGGCCAGATAGTCCTCGTCGGTCCCGGTTATCTGTTCCAGCTTTAGGATGAGGCCGTTGGCCCCCTTGCGGCCGTTCCGGTAGAGCCGGTTAAGATAACGGTTGCAGGAGAAGCGGTTGAAGCTCTGGGAGAAGAAACTGGTGGCGCTCTTTTCCATATTATGAGCCTCGTCAAAAATGACCCGCTGGAAGGGGGGAAGAACGGCAAATCCGTCAAAGCCGAAGCCTCCTACACGGAGGGAAAGGTCCGCAAAGAGCAGGTGGTGGTTAACGACCAGGATTCCCGCCGCAGAAGCCTCACGACGGGCCTGCATAACAAAGCATTTCTCGTAATGGCGGCAGCGCACACCGGTACAGAGGTCCGCCTCGCTGTTTACCCGGTTCCAAAGTTCCCCTCGGGGCTTAAAAGAGAGGTCGGAAAGAGAGCCGTCCTTCGTCGCCCCGGACCAGTCCTTAATCAGGTTAATCTCGTCCTTGTCATCCCGGAAGAGAGAACCGTCCTCCACCTCCTCGGTAAAACGCTTCCAGCAGAGATAGTTCCGCCGCCCCTTTACGAGAACCGCCTTCACATTAGTTCCCAGGAGCTTCTGAACCAAAGGAATATCCTTATCCATAAGCTGCTGCTGCAGGTTAATAGTTCCGGTGGAGACGACAATGCGCTCCTTGTTTTTATCGGCCCAAAGCATAGCGGGGAGAAGATAGGCAAAGGACTTCCCTACCCCTGTGCCCGCTTCGGCGGCCACCACCTTGTCTTCGTTAAAACCGTCTACAATCTGCTTGAGAAGCTGGATCTGCGGTTCCCGGGCTTCGTAGTTCGTAAGAAAGCGGGAGAGTTCTCCTTCGGGCTCTAAAAAGGCCCCCACCCCTTCCCTGTCCAGGGGCTGGATCTCCTTTGCCTTAATAGGTTCGGCCACGATGTAGATGCGGCGGACCTCGTTATCAACGATGAAACAGCCTATGCCCTGATTGCCCAGCTGGGTAGCCACGTTCAAGTCCGCCGGGCTGGGAGTGAGAAAACCGGAGGGGTGATTATGGATAATCACGTCCCCCTTTGTCATATGGGGAAAGAGGGCGGGTACGGAAGATTCATCCCCCCGGGCAGCGGCTTCGACATGGTAGACCCGCTTCTCATCGTCCACCTTGCCCCACCAAAGAACTTCGTTCCCCTCCGCGTCGGCCACATCGGCGGCCATTTGCTCTTTGACCTTGTCGGTCAGTCGTCTTTCACTCACCATCAGCTGGCCCCTCTTTTGAGAGAACCGTCTGCCTGGCGGTAGGGATTCTGCACATTTTTCTTAAAAGATTTATAGTGACGGCAGGCGTTGTAATAACCGTCAAGTCCGTTAAAGGAGGAGGAGAGATCACAGCGGTAGAGCTCCAGGAGCAGGGGGAAAAGAGGATCCTCTATTACATCCTTCTTTTTATGATAGGGAAGGCGGTCTATGGCGGCGGGCATCATGTGATTTTCCACCAAATAAATGGTTTCCCCCAACAGGATTTCGGGGAGATTCCAATCCTCGAAGATACTCCTTAACTGGCGGGCCCCAATCTGGGCATGGCCGTTAAATCGGTTCCCCCCTACTTCCTGAGCGCTTCCCTTTC
Organism: Spirochaetales bacterium; assembly: GCA_028533045.1. Taxonomy (GTDB): domain Bacteria; phylum Spirochaetota; class Spirochaetia; order DSM-2461; family DSM-2461; genus SZUA-368. Next base: position 64,916 of record JAQQAP010000041.1, read on the forward strand.
CCAAATCATGAAAAAGCAGCCCCAGGGAAAGGTTCATGGGTCTCTCCTTGCGGTATTTAAGGGTTTCCAGGGTGTGTTCCCACACATTTCCCTCCGGATGAAACTCCTTATCCTGCACCACCGTAGATAAAACATCCAGGGCGGGAAACTGGGCCTTAATCCAGCCGGTTTCTTTGAGAAAAGCGAGGGCCCCTTCGGCCCGGGGACCGGTGAGAATATCTTCTAAAAAAAAGCGATTCCTTTCCCTAAACAAAGGAGAAGGAAGTTCATTCTGAAAATAGGAAGTCAAGTCAACCTTATCGCTCCAGGCCGCCAGGCGAATCAGTTCCTCCCAATCTGCGGCCGTCCGGGGATCTCCCTCAAAACCGCCGGAACGGAGCCTTTCATACTCCCCTTCCCGGTCGATAAAACGATCTTCCCCTACGGAATAGATAAGATTAAAGGGGGACAGTGAAAAAGAAGGGATTTGAGAGAAAGAATCAACCGATTTAAAAATGAAGGTCACCCCATCCAGAACGGCGGCCCCATCGTACCCTTCCAAACCGGGAAAAAACAGATCATCGAAGCTGCGGGCTAACTCCCCCAACCCGGCGGTAGTGGCCACGCTGACAATCCGGGGCTTATTCTTTTCATAACGATCCAGAGCGCTCTTGCCATAGTACCAGAACTCGCCCTGCTCCCCCCGAAGGAGCCTGTCCACTTCTTTCATTATAACAAAGGATATCTCTTTAGGCTGATTTGCTCAAGGGCCGGTTTCTACCCCAGGATATCCGTAACCAATAAGGTCTCCCGGTCAAAGGCATAGAAAATACCCTCATGGGAGCCTTCCAGAGCGGCTTCAAAAAAAAGCTTTAGATCTTCCGGGTTATTACTGATCGAACTCATAAAAAGCTCCTATGAGGGATATATTAAAATGGTAAGATATTGAATCTTCTCTGTCCAATATTATTCCTTTATCTCACGAAAAATACTCCATTGACAGGAGCCCGCGGAGGCCTTTATTATTAACCGAAAAGGGGGCATCATGACCGATTGGGGAAGCATCCGCAGCTTGACTATTTTTCACTACCATCTTCTCCCGGGGGGCGTTACGGACGTAATCGTACTCTCGGTCCGGGCTATTCTGACTTATATGGAAGGGATTAAAGGAATTACAATTGTTTCCGGCCGGGCGGACAATATGGACAAGGTTCGGGAAAAGATTCTGGCCGATATGCCCCCATCTGCCACGGAGAAACTCTCCCTGGAGGTCCTCCCCTCTATTGACTACAGAGAAAAAATGAAGACACCCCTCTCTCCGGAAGCTCTCAAAACCCTTCTGGAGGAACGATTCGCCGGAGAGGACAATCTCTGGATGGTCCACAACTATCAATTGGGCAAAAATCCCGCCTTTACCCAGGCCCTCCTCCTGGCCGGGGAAAACACAAAAAGACCCCTTCTCTTCTATATTCACGATTTCCCCGAATGTTCCCGCTATGCCAACCTGGCCGCCCTGAAGGAGGGAACCGACCGTTCAATCTACCCCCAAAGGACAAATATCGCCTACTGCGTCATTAACGACAGGGACCGTCAGTATCTTATAAGCGCCGGAATAGAAGAAGAAAATATCTGGCTCCTCAACAACCCGGTCCCCCTGGGAAAAACAGCCCTAACCGATGGAAATGAAGTTAAATCCGCCCTCTATAAAAGATACTCCGGCCAATTTCCCGCCATGAAAGAGAAGGGGAAACTTTTCTTTTACCCGGTCCGGTCCATTCGTAGAAAAAATGTCTTCGAAGCGGCTTTCCTTGTGAAAATGCTTGAGGAAGAAGTCAATTTTGTGGTGAGCCTTCCCGGGGTCTCCCCAGCGGAAAAACCCTACTCGGACCTGGTAGAAAAAGCCTTTAAGGAGGGATTGATCCCCGGTCTCTGGGGAATTGGTGCCGATGAAGAGACGCCTATCCTTAATTACCGGAACTTCTGGGCCGCCAGCGACCTAATTATCTCCCCTTCCATACAGGAAGGCTTTGGCTATCTCTATCTGAACGCCCTTCACTGGCGAAAGCCTCTCTACACCCGTTATCTGGACATAATGGAAGGCTTCAAATCCCTCTTTAAACCCGATTCGTCCCACTTCTACGAGCAAGTCCCCCTCCCCCTGACAAAGGAAGAGAGAAGGGAACTCTCCCGCCAGTACACCGGCAAGATAGAGAACCTGTCCGGCCATATGCCGATGGGTCTGAAGGAGACATTAATGGATAAACTGGAAGGCCTCCTGCAAGAGGACCAGTTCTGTTTCTCCTACCTCACGCCGGAACAGCAGTACAACGTTCTCCGCAAACTGGACAACGACCGGGCGTTCCGTGACGAGGCCATCGCCCTGAACAAAGAAAATCTTTCGGCCCTGGCAAAAGTCAGCCTTTCCCGAGTGCCCGACCGTGACCGGGAAATCGGCGCCAGCTTCGGATCAGAAAATTACACCGACACCCTGGGTTCTATTATTTCAGCCCTGGAAAGAGGATGCCGAGAAATAAAAGAGGAACGAAATATTCAGGAGGGGCTGGAGGAGCGCTTTTTCTCCCTTCCCTACCTCAGACTATTATACGGAGAAGGTAAATGAAAGGAATCATACGGGTAATTCTGGGTATCATAATTCTGGTGACGGGCATATTGGGCTTTTACTACCTGAAAGACTACGGCCTGGAAGAACGCTTTGTTCTGGCCGGAATCAGCCTCTCCCCCTTGATGCTGATTGCCACGGCGATTATACTGGCCTTCATTCTGCTGACCAACTTCTTCGCCTGGATAGCTATAGGCGGAGCACTTGTATTACTGGTCCTCTACTACGGCTTTGATAAAACCGTGATCGAGGGGCAGCAAATGATGATTATCTACCTGCTGATTTTCGGACTGGTGGATATCTGGATCAGTAAAAAAGATTAGGAGACCGAATCTGTGAAGGTAAGTGAAGCGGCCCAGTCGGCCAAAGAAGGTTCCCGCCGCCTGGCGGCCCTCAAGGGAGAGATTAAAAACCGGGCCCTCAAAGAAATTGCGGGAACCCTGAATTCCCGGGCAAAGGATATTTTTGCCGCCAACGATAAGGACCTGCTACGGTCCAAAGAAGAGAATCTGGCCGCCCCGCTTCTTAAAAGACTCACCTTCAAGGAAGATAAACTGAATGAGGTTGTCCGGGGGATCGAATCGCTTATCGGACTTGAAGATCCGGTAGGAAAAAAGCTCCAGGCCACAGAGCTGGACGAAGGATTGAATCTCTATAAAGTCGCCTGCCCCATTGGGGTTATCGGAATGATTTTCGAGTCCCGTCCGGACGCGCTGGTACAGATTGCCACCCTCTGCCTTAAGAGCGGCAACGGGGTGCTTCTCAAAGGGGGCAGCGAAGCCAAGGAAACGAATCGCATCCTGGCCCGGATCATTCACGAAGCCAGCGTAAAAGCAGGATGTCCCGAGGGTTGGTTGCAATTGGTGGAAAGCCGGGAAGAGGTTCAGGAGATGCTTGCCCTGGATCACCTGATTGACCTGATTATCCCCCGCGGCTCCAATAGCTTCGTCCAGTACATAATGAAGAACTCCAACATCCCCGTCATGGGCCACGCCGACGGTATTTGCCACCTCTATATTGATGAGGCGGCGGACATAGAGAAGGCCGTTCCCATAGCGGTGGATTCCAAAACCCAGTATGTGGCCGTCTGCAACGCCATGGAAACCCTCCTGGTCCATAAGAACACCGCTCCCGAGCTTCTTCCCAAGTTAGAGAAAGCCTTAAAAGGAAAAAATGTAGAGATTCGCGGTTGTGGAGAAACCCTTGAGATAATTGATGCCCTTAAGGCCGACGAGACCGACTGGGCCACGGAATACCTGGATTACATCCTGTCTATCAAGATTGTCGATTCCATGGATGCCGCGATAGATCACATTCATCGCTACGGTTCGGGCCACACCGACGGTATCGTAACGGAAAATGCCGAATTAGCCGAAGAGTTTATGAACCGTGTGGATACGGCCGATGTTTTTTGGAACTGTTCCACCCGGTTTGCCGACGGTTACCGCTTTGGTTTAGGGGCGGAAGTGGGTGTCTCAACAGGAAAAATCCATGCCAGAGGCCCCGTAGGAATGGAAGGCCTCATGATTTACAAATGGCGTCTCTACGGAGACGGCCATATTGTGGAAGACTACAGCAGCGGTAAAAAGAGTTTCACCCACAAGAAACTGGATTAAACGGCCAACTTCCCGGCGGGGTTTCTCTCCTACTCCATCCAACCGGAGAGGAGCTTCGCCAACTCGCTCACCCCTATCTTCTTCTCCGCCGAATAGGGGATGAGAATAGCGGGAAGATTCATGCTTTCAAGCTCCTTCTCCACCTTTTTCACCGTTTTGATACGGTCATTTTTTCCCAGCTTATCCGCTTTATTCAAGAGAAAAGCAAATGCCCTGCCCGAATCACGCACCAGCTCGATCATGTCCCTATCCAGTGCGGTAAGGGGATGGCGCATATCCATAATGATAACCACACCCTTTAAGTTTTCCCGCTCCATAATATAACGGGTCATCTCCCAGCCCCAGCGTTCCTGCTCCTTTTTGGAAACCTTGGCATAACCATAGCCGGGAAGATCCACAAGACGGCACTTGGCATTAATATCAAAAAGATTGATCTCACGGGTTTTCCCGGGAACACTGGAAGATTTAGCCAGCTTTTTCTGCCCCACAAGGGAGTTAATCACACTGGATTTCCCCACATTGGAACGGCCGGAAAAGGCCACTTCCGCAGCAAGATCTTTGGGTAGGGTTTTGTTTGAGGGACAGGATTTTAAAAAACGGGTGGTTCGGAAATTAATCATAAGCCCTAACCTAGCATGCCTACTCATCCTTGTCAAAAAGAATCACCGGACTTTCGATCTTTTTAGGAGAAACCGGGAGTTCATCAAGGGAAAAGGCTCTTTTTTTCTCTTTCTTCATAAGGATTTTAAAGGTTTGCGGGAAAAGATATAGCCGCCGCGACCGCTTCCCTCCCGTATCTTTCGCCAGGACCGGAATTCCCTCGTTCTTTAGAAAGTTCAAAGCATAGAGGACATTCTGGTGCCCAATGTCCGTAGAAGAAGCGGGCTCACTTCCCAAAAGTCGGCTTCCCCCAAAAACCTTGGCCTGCAGGTTTGCCTTTAAACTGCCGCCGCGAATAAATTCGTTCAAAAGTGATTCCATAGCAAAAGAGCCGTAACGTTCCAGGCGCATAAGCTCTCCGGTATTTGTTACATCCTTCCCTTCCACAAGCATAAAATGGTTCATACCGGCCATTTTTCTTTCCGAATCGTATAGGGAAACAGCCACACAGGAACCCAGAACCGTACTGATAACAACATCATCCCCGGTGGCATAAAATTCTCCCGGAGAAATATCGATAAGCTCTCGGTTGAATTTCGTATTGAAGTACCTATACATAGGGCCGATACTTTCTGTTATGCCTAATAAAGAGAAGAAGCTGTTCCTTTAACTGAGCTTCGGTCAAAATATATTTCTTTGTGAAGTACGAGCCTATGGGGAGCCCGGTGAGCTTCTGTTCTCCCAGGAGGATGCGGCACTTATCTACGGTAAGATAACCAAGATTGACCGAGGCCAGGCCGAATCGCTGAGAGCTTTTCTTCTCCCGAAGGATTCTTATGATCTGCTCATCGGTCATCCAGCCCTTTTTGCGGGCCAGTTCTCCCAATTTAGGTCGATTGGTATACTGCCAGCTTAAGGCGGAAATAAGCTGTTCCCAGCTTATCTTTTTACAGTAATAGAGATATTCCGCAAAGCGGAGCTTCTTTTCCGGGCAACGCCCTTTATAGAATCCCACGGAAACACTTTGCTCTTTTGTCGCGTTGGGGCTCTCTTTTCTGACATGTACCTTGGAGGACCTGAAGGAAACACCCTTTTGTGCCATAATCCGGTCCATGAGGATTTGATAATTATCGTTGATATTCTGGAAAGCCCGTCGCATCTGCTCCGGGTCTCTACCGCACTGAGCGGCCCGGTCCGGATGGGTTTTAAGAGCTTTCTTACGGAACTGTTTTTTAAGAACGTCTTCCTTTTGCACCAATTGGACCGCATCGGTGCAGTCAAACAGACCAAGACTGTTCAGAGCTCTTTTTTCTTCTTCGCTAAGGGGTTTTAACATGACCATCTCCCATGGGCGACAACACCGGCAGGGAGTCATCACCTGCTAATATTATCGGAGGAATCCCTTCGCACCTTAGCTTTCCGTACTCCCTAATTACACCTAGAAAAGGGTGATTTCACTGGCGCCCGCCTGCTCATCATCAAGAACAACTCCGTCCGATTCTCCTCCTTCACTTAAAGCCTTCTTATGAATAAAAATAGTAAATTTATCAATAAGTTTATTAATCAGCTCCCCTTCCAGAGCCCACTCTTCATAGGATGATCGGGACAGTTCTTTTTGAAGCTTATTCGCATAGCTTTCCTGCGCCTTCCCAAACTCTCCGCTTATACCGTCCATCTCTTTGATAAGAGCCTTCATATTTTTAAGATGTTCTTCTATAAGACCGGAAAAATCTCCAAAATCCCTGTTTACCCGGGCAAAGGAAGTAAAGTGCTCATTCAATTCACCCTGAAACTCTTCAATAGCCGCCAAAATCGGGTCGAGCTCGTTAAAACTTTCTTCCATTTGAGATTTTACATGTTTAAAATAATCTATAAAATCCGTGACAATAAGGGAACTGGCTTTTTTAAAGTCATCCACCGAATCCCCTATGTTTCCCAAAAGACTTTCCATCTCCCCTACGGTGTCATCAATGCTGTTGATAATATTTTCCATATTCTCCAGCTTACTCAGCTTGACGACCTCTATCCGGGACGCCACATGGATATTACGTATGGAATTCAAAACCTTGGTAAAAAGAGCAATCCCGTCTTCCAGGTCTTCTGTCAACTCTTCAAACTGTTCCGCACTCATATGGTTAACGGTATTTCCCCTATTCCGAGAGGAGAAGTAAAGGGTGAGAGATTTTCTGATATGGACCATTTGACTGCCCATATCATCCGTTTCAATTTCCCGGGCTTTCTTATTCATTTCCCGATTCAGAGTCTGGATAATCTCTTCCACATCTTTCTTCTCTGTACTGAACCGGTCAAAAGAGCGCTGAACGCTCTCGCGGATATCGTTAATGATAAATTGGCTTAATTCATAGGCCTGCTCGGAGAATTTCAGGTGATTCAGCTGCTCTTCCACGGTCTGCCCCGATTCAGTGTTATGAACCTCTTCCAGAGACAGGATGATATGGTCCACCGACTGGCGAACAATATCATGCTTTTGAACCTCTTCGAGGATCATATGAAGGGGAGAACGGATTTTATCTACTCCCCCCTCAAGAAATCGGCATTGATCGGCAAAAGCTTTTTCGTAAAAGACTAAACGGGAAACCAAGGATTCAAGGGTCTCGTAAATTTGACTAATATCCTTCCCCGTTTCCTTCTGACCGCTTTTAACCTGGTCAATCAGGCTCATATACTCCCGATCAAGATTCAAACCGAATTGACGGATTTCATTACTGGACTCCATGGCAAGACGGGAAACCCTTTGCAACTCCCGGGTTATGTAGGGGAAAGCTCCCCCGTTATTTCCCGCTTTAAGGGCGGCGACCATAGCATTAAGGGAGGTGAGTTCCAAATCCTTTGAGCACTCTTCCATCCCACCGATCCCCTCTTCTATGTGGGACAGCTTTTTTAGTTCCCGGTCAATGGTTTCGATCAGTTCCCCTTCCCGTTGACTGTTTTCCCGCGAAAAATTACTCTTTCCCTGCCTAAAGGCCTCTACATGGGCCGTAACATTGTCCAGGGTAGTATTTCCGCTTTCCCCTTCTTTAAGGCAAAGCAGTTCCCCGTCAAGCTGCTCAAAAAATCGGGGGTAGCTTTGAGACATGCCCAAATAGACATCCCCCAGCTCTTTAACAATCCGGTTAAGCCGTTCAACCATTTCGGCCATTAGCGTACCTCCAGGCTTTTTTTCAAGGCTTCACCGGCTATTTTCTCCAGGGGAAGGATCATATCCACCGATCCCCGGGCAATGGCTTCCTTGGGCATACCAAACACAACGCAGCTGCTCTCATCCTGGGCAATATTATAGGAACCGGCTTTTTTCATCTCTTCCATCCCCCGGGCTCCGTCATCTCCCATACCAGTGAGAATAACCCCTATAATATTTTTCCCACCGTAACGGGCAGCGGAACGAAACAGGACATCCACAGAAGGTTTATGGCGACATACCAGGGGCCCCTCTTTCAGTTCAACCGAATAGGCACGGCTGTCCCGTTTTAAAAGAAGATGGTACCCCCCGTTGGCAATCAAAGCCGTCCCGGGCAATACCTTATCTCCGTTTTCCGCTTCTTTTACGTTTATAGCGCATACTTCATTCATTCTGTCCGCAAATGAGCGGGTAAAATGTTCCGGCATGTGTTGGACAATGACGATACCGGGGCAGTTCACCGGCATGGCCTGAAGAAAAACCCTTAAAGCCTCGGTCCCCCCCGTAGAGGCCCCCACGGCCAGCACCTTTTCCGTGGCTCCTCCCAGGGAGCGGATAGGGGCGGGCATAATCACATCGGCGGTGAGTTTGGGAGACACCTTTTTACCGGGACTCTGTGCAGCGGGACGAATCTTTGTCGTTGATTTACGGGATGCATGGGCCGCCCGTATAGCGTTGGAAATAGCAATGATCGATTCATTGAGAAAATCCCGGGTTCCCATTTTAGGTTTGGTGATAATCTCCACAGCCCCCAATTCGATAGCTCTTAAAGCGCTCTGCCCTCCCGAATCGGTTTTACCGGAACATATAATAGTAGGAATTGGCTTGCTTGCCATAAGTTTTTTGAGAAAGGTCAGACCGTCCATTCGGGGCATTTCTATATCCAGGATAAGCACATCCGGAGAAAACTGAGCGATTTTCTTCTCCCCGATAATGGGATCGGGAGCGGTAGCCAGGACTTCAATGCCCTTCTCCTGCTTCAGTAGTGTGGATAAAGTCTCTCTAACGACTGCAGAATCATCAATTATCAGTACACCAATATCGTTACTTCCCATACTCCCCTCTTATACGGCCGATCGTCTTTCGCTCTTTGCCAGGGCGGTTACCTTGTTCAGATCCAGAATCAGGGCCATAGTCCCGTCTCCCAGAATCGTAGCGCCCGTCACCAGTTGAAGATTCTTATACAGCCGCCCCAGATTTTTGATAACCGTTTGATAATCGCCCAACACTTCGTCCACGACAATACCGAAAATACCATTTTCCGTCTGGGTAACCACAAGGTGCTCCCGGGGGGGGAGTTCGCTTCTATCCATAAACAATTCGCGCAAACGAATATAGGGGACCATGCTTTCACGGAATTCAAATAGACGTTTTTCCCTATGGAGCATTCTTTCTTCCTCATCCAGCTCAAGACAGGCTTGAACGGAAGCGAGGGGAATCACAAACTTATCCTCTCCGATGCGTACAAGAAGCCCTTCAATAATAGCCAGGGTTAGAGGCAGACTCAGGGAGATGGAAGACCCCCGTCCCACATCGCTGGAAATGAAGATACTGCCCCCCAGGCTTTCGATCTCTTTGGAGACCACATCCATCCCGACACCCCGTCCGGAGACATCGGTGACCTCCTGGGCAGTGGAAAATCCCGGCTGCAAAATCAGTTTGAAAACTTCGTTATCCGAAAGATTTTCCTCTCCGCTTATGAGCCCCTTTTCTATGGCTTTGGACAGAATTCTCTCCCGGTTCAGGCCGGCCCCGTCATCGCGGATTTCTATCATAACGTTGGCCCCGGAATAACTCGCAGTAAGAGTTACCGTTCCCGCCTGCTTCTTACCGGCTGCCGCTCTGTTCTCCGGCGATTCGATACCATGATCCACCGCATTGCGAATCAAGTGAACCAGAGGATCGTTAAGCTTCTCGATAACGCTCTTGTCCAGTTCGGTCTCTCCCCCTTTGGTGACAAGGTTAATCTCCTTGCCCAGAGAACGGGAAAGATCGCGTACAAGCCGTTTGAAACGGGAAAAGGTGGTTCCGATGGGAACCATTCGGAGTCCCATGGCGTTATCTCTTAGATCGGTGGAAAGACGTTCGATTAATTCGGCCAGAGCATTAAGGGAAGGATCATCCCGCTGCCCCGCAATTTGGGACAAACGGGCCTGGGCAGTCACAAGTTCCCCTACAGAGTCCACCAGACTATCCAGCTTCTGGCTCTTGACGCGTATAGTAGTCTCCTTTTCACCGGCCGCTTTTTCCCGCAGTTTTCTCTCTTTCTGCTGTTGTTCCAGGGCAGATTCTATGTCGGTTTCCGAGACAAGACCGCTCTCCAGCATAATCTGACCAACCGGTTTCTGTTCTTCAAGAACCCCGGACAAATCATTGTGAGTAATGAGGCCCTTATCAATAAGGATTTCCCCTAATCGCTTTTCCTCCACTCCTTCGGCCAATTCGGAACTTTCCGCAATGACCGTAACTTCCAAATCACAGGAGGACTCCACGAAAATAAAGACATCCCGAACATCATTAATGGTAACAGAAGAGGTAAGAAAAATTTCCCAGCGGATATAGCAATGTTCCGGATTATAATTCTCCAGGTCGGGTATTTTTTGAGTATAGGGAACACAGCTATATTCCCCCATTCCCTCCAATTCTTCCAAGAGGGCAATAAGTTTGGTACCGGATAAGAAAATCTCCCTGTCGGGAATAAACATTATACGAAAAAGAGTTACCCCCTTCTCCTTTTCTTCCTCCTCCTGCTCTTCCCCGGGGGGCTCGGCTTGAGGGGAATCTTCACCGGTAAGGGTATGGAATTCGGAGATTAATTCCGATGACACCGCTTCGAACTCGGGAGTAACATCGGTGGGAGCGGAAATCATATCCTGAATATGGTCCCGGCTTCTCAAGGTAAGATCGATAAGGGTATGACTCACGGCCAGCTCGCTGTTTCTCACCTTGTCCAGCACCGATTCAACCACATGGGTAAAATCCACAATCCCTTTGAAGTCAAACATAGCTGCCGACCCCTTAATGGTGTGCATAACCCGGAATACGGCGTCAATAATCTCTTTTTCCTCGGGAGATTCTTCCAGATTCAGAAGGTGCTCTTCCAGAGTCCCCAGCAGTTCTTCCGCTTCTTCAATGAAGACTTGCCTAAACTGATCCATGAACTCCTTCCTTTAACTGATCCAAACCGCAAAGATCGATCTTCTTTTCTATAGGAGAGGGAAGATTCGCCAAGGAGAAGGGTAATTCCTTCTCTTCACAGGAGCGCATAAGGCTGTACAACAGCTGTAATCCCGCATAGTCAACACTGTTAACTTCGGCCATATCGATCACAACAGGCCGTTCCTCATGAATGACCTTTACAAATTCATCATACTTATCGTTTACCAGAGAGATTTGAAACTCACTGGGCAGATTCACCACTACAGGATTCTTTTTGCGCGCCATATCAACCTCCCAATACTTTTTTGATTACCGCCAAAACCTTCTGACTGTCAAAAGGCTTAACTATCCAACCGGTCGCCCCCAGAGCCTTGCCCTTCTCCATAATGGATTGTTGTGACTCGGTCGTTAATACCAGCACGGGAGTAAACTTGTGATCCGGACTTTGCCGGACATTCTCCAAAAGGGTTAAACCGTCCATATTGGGCATGTTCACATCGGTTATGATTAACTGGGGCTTTGCGGTCTTCAAGACCTCCAGGGCCTCAACCCCGTCGGCCCCTTCCAGCACATCATATCCCCCTTCCTTAAGGAAGAATTTCAAACTGTCCCGAACAGTTCTGGAATCGTCTACAATCAAAATCTGCTTCAATTATTACCTCCTATTCGCCGTTCTCTTCGGCGGCACTGACCATGGAAAGCTCATTGGCCGTCAGTATTTTTTCCATATTCAAAACAATCAGAAATTCATCGTCCTTCTTACCCATTCCCTGGATAAAAGCGGTGTCGATCTTCGCCCCCACATAGGGGGTGGGTTCAATCTCGTTCGCATCAAGATCAATTACCTCTTTTACCGAATCGGTCAACAAACCCATAATCACAGTTTCCTCTTCCATAACCATTTCACAAACAATGACACTTGTATCAATGGTCTTTTCCGTGGCGCCCTGATCAAATTTCAACTTCAAATCGATAACGGGGACGATGCTTCCCCGCAAGTTAATAATTCCCCTCATAAAATCGGGCATACGGGGCACCTTGGATATTTGAGAAAATTCCAGCACTTCCCGTACATTCAATACATTTAAAGCATATACTTCATCGCTGACGGTGAACGTTAAATACTGATTTATTGTCTTTTCATCGGACATGGAAAACTCCTAAAAATGTTTTCTTCTATTAAAAAGTATATGAAAGTTCGAATAAACTGCAACTTTTTCTCTTATTTTTTCACGGAAGGATTAATCTTTTTTAAAAATGGATGAGGCTAGGCTGGTCAAACCGCTGTTTATTCCGGCCATGCTTTCCGAATGGCCCAGAAATAGATAGCCCCCCCGATTCATATGACTGACAATACGGTTTATCACCTTAATCTGATTGTCCCTGTCAAAATAGATAAGCACGTTTCGGCAAAAGACAATATCGTACTTGTCCCTAAGTCCATAATCATCCTTCATGAGGTTTATAGACTGAAAGTGAACCTTGTCACGGAGATGCTTCTTTATTTTCACCTGGTCCGAACCGGGATCTTTGCTCTTTAGGAAATATTTCTTTTTGAAATCCAGCGTAAGATCATCAATATCCTTTAGGGTATAGAGGGCGCTGCGGCCCTTTTCCAGGCAGCTCTTACTAATATCCGTTGCGGTGATAGAGTAATCAAGGCCGCTCTTCCCCCGTCGGAACTCCTCCATGAACATGGCCAGATTATACGGTTCCTGCCCGGTAGAGCTGGCGGCGGACCAGAGCTTAAACTGATTTTTATTATTGCTGATGTCCGGAAGGGCCCGATGGACAAGAAAATCAAAATGGGCCGGTTCCCGCATAAAGTCGGTCTTGTTCGTGGTAATCGCATCGATCATATCGATAAGCTCTTCCCGGGAACTCTCCTTAAAGACATGATCGCAATACTCTTTAAAACTGCTTATATTGAGTTTTTTAAGCCTTTTCTGCAGGCGTGATTCAATGAGGATCTTCTTCGCAGGAGGCATCTTGATACCTACCTCGGACTCGATAAATTGACTTAATTTTTGAAATTCCTTCTCTTCCAGGCGGGGGACTTCTGTTTGGACCATAGAGAAATTTTAAGGTACCGGAGGGAATAAATCAAATTTTTATCTATGGGAACAATCGGCAAAGGAGATACAAAAGCTGGAACCCACACCGGGAGTGCTGTCTACCCAGGCTCTTCCCCCGTGTTTAAGGGCAATATGCTTTACAATAGAGAGCCCCAGCCCGGTTCCCCCTATTTCCCTGCTCCTGGCCTTGTCTACCCGATAGAACCGTTCAAAGAGACGTTCCTGCTGCTCTTCGGAAATCCCGTTCCCCCTATCCTTAACACAAACGATGGTGCTATTTCCTTCACGATGGGCAGAAATGGTTACCTTCTCATTTTCCCGTCCGTACTTTACGGCGTTATCCAGATAGTTGATAAGAGCCTGCTCGGTGAGGTTCTTATGACAGCAAAGAACAATATCCTCATCAAAATCATGCTCAAAACTCACGCCCCTCGCTTCTGCCTTCATTTGACAGACCGATTCGGCTTCCTTGATGATATCTTTCAGAGGAAGGGCCTCTTTTTCCAGAGAATGCTTGTCTTCCAGTGAGGCCAGGGCCAGAAGGTCGTTAACGATCTCTCCCAAACGCTGGGACTGTTTGTGAATAATCTCCAGGAACTTGTTCTGCTGATCCGACTGGTTACCGGGCATCATCCTTAAAGTTTCCACAAAGCCTATGATAGAGGTAATGGGAGTCCGCAATTCGTGGGAAACATTAGCCACAAAATCCTTGCGAAGCAATTCCATCTGTTTAATCTCGCTTACATCATTCATTACCAGAAGAATGCTGAATTCTCCTTCTTCCGGAGCGGGGATTGTCGTCCCCTGAACCATATAGTGATGATTTCCCAGAGTTATGACCTGGGCCATGGGAGCGTTGTTATCCAAACACTCTTCGGCCAAACGGCAAAGATCCATATTCCTGATAATCTGAAGAAGATTCTTCCCCAGACACTGGGCAAAGGTACACCCGGTCATATCCAGTGCAGCCTTATTGATATCGTTAATAACAAGGTTATTGTCCAGATAAAGAACGGGCTCTACCATATTATCCAACATGGCTTCGCTCTTGTTGCGCTGCACCGTTACGGTTTCGATTTTTTCCTTGAGCTGGCGGCCCATGGCGTTTACCGCATCCCCCACTTCTATGGCTTCCCGGAACCCGCCCAAATAGAGGTTCTGATGGAAATCCCCCCGGGCGTAGTCGGAAACGACCGAAATGATGGCCTTGAGCATACGGTTTATGGAGTTTGTCTGGCGAAAACTAATGAGAAGAGCGACAAGAAGGACAAGCATCGTTATCATGGCAATACGAAATGTCAGCTGGGTAACCATACGGTCAATATTTCCCACCACAGTGGAAACTCTAAAAGTCAGTTCGCTCTCAGATTTATATACGGCCGTATAGAGGAGAGAGTCATGGACGGTATTACTAATCCGCTTGGAAGAACCTTCCCCGTAAACCACAGCATTCATAATCTCCGGACGATTGCTGTGATTGTCCATATAGCGCCAATCGGCCTCGCTGTCGGCAATCACCGTCCCGTCTTTTTTTATAATAGTAATTCGCAGAGGATCGACCACCTTAAGCTGATCAAGATAATCCTGCTCCATACCTGCCTCGACCCGGGCGGCAATAAACATATCCGCCAGAGTTTCCGTATAAAGGAGCTGTCTCTCCTGATTATCATCAAAGAGAAACTGGTCCATTGATATAATACTAAAAAGTCCCACCGCAAAAAGTGAAATGAGAAGAATGGTTAAATGGGCCGTAAAATATCGGGCAAAAAAACTTTTCATCTATTCGTCGCTTTCCATTCGGTAACCGACACCCCTTACGGTCTCAATACAGTTGCCCTTGTCTCCCAGTTTTTTTCGGATTCCCAGAATCTGAACATCCACGGAGCGGCTGGTTACGGGATAGTCCTCCCCTTTCACCGCATCGATAATCTGGCTCCGGGAAAATACCCAACCCGGATTTTCCGCCAGAAAGTAGAGGATGCTGAATTCCGTAGCGGAAAGGGTAATGCTCCTGCCATCGGCACGAACCTCATGACGGGCCGGATCGATGGTAATTCCATGGAGAGACACCACCCGATGACTGGTTGTCTCCTTTAAGACGCCCTTACGGCGTAATACTGCTTTTACGCGGGCCACAAGAACCCGGGGACTAAAGGGCTTGGTAACATAATCGTCCGCTCCCAGCTCAAGTCCCTTAACCATGCTTTCCTCTTCCGAACGGGCGGTGAGCATGATAACAGGAATAGCCTGAGTGGCCTTTTCCGCCCTAAGACGCTTGCAAACTTCAAAGCCGTCAATCCCGGGAAGCATCAGATCCAGAACAATCAGGTCCGGTTCTTCGGAGCGAGCCTTTTCCCACCCTTCCATTCCGTCGGAGGCCCGGATAACTTCATAACCGCACATTTCAAGGTTAAAGGCAATCAGCTCTCTGATATCCCCCTCATCCTCAACAACTAACAGTTTCTCTCTTTTTTCCGGTTTATCCACGTATTTCTCCTTCCCTGATGTTCCTAATCACAACGGCCCTAAAGGTCCGCGTGTTCTCCCCTCTCGGAGAATATAACCCACTCACAAATATTCTTAACATGGTCACCGAAGCGTTCCAGGTATCGGGCGACGTAGAGCAGTTCCACGCCCTGTTCGATCTTGCTGCTGTCCCCCATGATAAGAGTCAGTATTTCCCGCACGACCTGATTGTAAAGGTCATCAATCTGCTTATCCCGGGAGGCGATCTCTTCGGCGGCTTCCGAATCTTTTTCCACATAGGCATTAAGAGAGTCTACCAGCATTTTCCGGGCGATCTCTTCCATCCGGGGAAGATCTATTAGAGGTTTAATAAAGGTCTGACCTTCCAGGGCAATGGCTTTCTGCGCCAGGTGCACCCCGTGATCTCCAATTCTTTCCAACTGGGTGACAATTTTTATAGCGGCCACAATGTGTCGCAAATCGGATGCAACGGGCTGCTCCTTGGCCAAAAGAATGGCGCAGTGGTCACAAAGTTCATGCTCCATCCGGTTGATAACTTCATCGCCCTTAATTACGGTCTGGGCCATATCGGTATTCAGGCTGGTAAAGCTGTCGATACCGTTCTTTACGGCTTCTTCTACCAAAAGCCCCATTTTGAGCATCTCCTTGTTAAGTGCTCCTATTTCATCATCAAAATGCTGTCTCATACTAATTATATTCCTCCGTGGTATACTGCGAAAATTACTTTAAATATCAACCGAACTTACCGGAAATATAAGCTTCCGTCTTGGAGCTTTCCGGGTTAAAGAATATCTGATCGGTCGGGCCGAATTCTTCGATATACCCATTCAGGAAGAAGGCGGTTTTATCGGAAATACGACCGGCCTGCTGCATGTTATGAGTAACAATAACAATAGTATAATCCTTTTTTAAATCATGAACCAGATCTTCAATTTTTGAGGTTGATACCGGGTCAAGGGCGGACGTAGGCTCATCCATAAGCACCACGTCGGGCTCTACAGCCAGAGTACGGGCCAGGCAGAGTCTTTGCTGCTGACCACCGGAAAGTCCCATGGCGGGAGAGTGGAGCCGGTCCTTTACTTCATCCCAGATCGCCGCATGGTGAAGACTCTTTTCGACCAAAACGTCCAGTTCGGCCTTATTTTTCTTACCGTGAATACGGGGTCCGTAAGCCACGTTGTCGTAGATGGACATGGGAAAGGGGTTGGGCTTCTGGAAAACCATACCTATTCTCTTCCTTAGCTCTATAACATCGTACTTTTCATCGTAGATGTTCTCCCCGCCGTAAAGAACTTCCCCGTCGATATGACAGATATCGATCAGGTCATTCATTCGGTTAATGGAACGAATAAAGGTAGACTTACCGCAGCCGGAAGGGCCAATGAGGGCGGTAACCTCATTCTTCTCTATTTCCATATTAATGCCGTGAAGGGCTTTGAAATCTCCGTAGTGGAGGTCCAGATTTTTTACTTCTATCATCAGTGACATATTATTATCTCCTTGGTCGGGGCCTAACGTCCGCCCATCTGCTTGTTTTTCTTAATGAGTCTTCTGGTTAAGAGGTTCGTAATGAGAACGATAAGAACCAGAACCGTACCGGTGGCAAATGCTCGGTCGAAGGAGATAGCCTCCGAAAAGAGCAGGTAAAGATGCAGGGAAAGAACACGGGCGGGAGAATGAAGGTTCCGCACCAGGTCATAACTTGATCCCAGGGTATAAAGAAGTACGGCCGTCTCTCCCGCTACCCGGCCTACAGCCAGAATAACACCGGTCAGGATTCCCTGACTGGCGGCGGGAAGAACTACCCTAAAAATAGTCTGCCACTTGGTTGCCCCCAGTCCCATGGAACCCTCTCTAAGAATCGGCGGAACCGACTTGAGGGCCTCTTCCGAAGTTCTTACCAGGGTGGGAAGAATCATGAGGGTAACCGTAAGAGTACTGGAGATAAAGCCAATCCCCATTCCCAGAATATTTACAAAGAAAATACGCCCGAACAAACCGAACACAATGGAAGGAATACCGGCCAATGTTTCGGTCCCCATTCGCAATATCTGAACCAGGGGGCCCTGTTTGGCGTACTCCACCAGGTAAACAGCCGCCAGAATTCCAATGGGAGCGGAAAAGAGCAGGGTCATGATAATCATGAGAAGAGTATTGATGATGAAGTAGGAAATACCACCCGCATCCCCTTCGGCCGGTTTCTCAATGAGGAACCAAAGATCCAGGTTAAGCCCGGTCTCTTTTCTCTGAACTGTAACGCTTTCAAAGTCATCGGAATGGACAAGGCCGGTGTAGTCGACAAGACCAACAGCGCCGGGATTCCGTTCCATAAAAGTGTAGAAATCCTCCATGGAAACAAAGGTTTCCGCCGAAAAATCAGCTCCAAACCACTCTTTAATCAGCTCCCCATTAACATTGGGAGCCAGGGCAGCTTTAGGGGCGATAGAGAGTCCCCCAATGGATGTCATACTAACAACTTTACCGGTAAAAACCTCTCGAAGTGTCTTTTCCGTATACTCCTGAAAGCTCTTGTTATTTTCCACCTTCAGGGCTCGGGCATTCATGAGAACCTGTACGGAACGAAGGGGAATAACCACAACATCTTTGTTAAGGAGATCTCGGTCGGAAGCGGGAATAAACCCAAGAGCCCCTTTTGTGGCCCCTACCATATCTATCATCTCTTCCGAACTGGAAACGTACCTGGTGTAACTTTTCCAGTCGTCTAGATCTTTCTCTTCCAGGAGAAAATGCTTAACCGATTCATTAAAGCCTTCATCACTCTTGTAAGCAATGGGCTGGCAGAGAACGGCTTGACCGGTGTATTCGGACCACTTGTTCAGCTCCCGAATAACATTGGTGTACAACTCCTGGAGGCCGTCGGGAGTCATATCGTCCACACGAATTTTATCATGGGCGATAAAAATAACTTCCGTTCCATCCTCCAGGGTCAGGACCTCTTCGCTTATATCGGCAAACTTATAGCCCACCATATTATTGGAATAGAAACCGCGTATCAGGATAAATCCCAAAATCCAGGCCAAAATAAGAATGGTAAGTCCTGCAAAACCCCAGATAACACCGCGAGCTATATTTTCATTTCTATGTATTTTTTTTGTATTGGCAGAAATTTCCATTATGAGTCCTTCTCAATCGATCTTTTTAGAAATACCTGAACCACAATGTTCAGGACAAGGATAAACACAAAAAGGACCATACCGGTGGTAAAAAGGCTGACCCAGTGGTCGCCGGAAGCGTAACTTATCCCGGTGGCTATGTTCATGGTCAATGTCCTTGTACTGGAAAGAATACCGGTGGGCATGGTAGGACTGTTACCGGCTACCATCAATACGGCCATGGTTTCCCCAATAGAACGGCCCATAGCCAAAATAATCCCGGCGGTGATACCGGAGCTGGCGGCGGGGACAAGAATCTTCACAATGGTCTGCCAGTGGGAAGCCCCCACTCCCATGGAACCCTCTTTCAAGTGAGCCGGAACGGCCCGAAGGGAAACCTCGGTGATATTGATAATGGTGGGCAGTACCATAATGGCCAGTACAATGGCTCCCGTAAGAACCCCCAAACCGGTGTTGCTCTTTGTTAAGGTGCGAACGATGGGAGCTATGGCAATATAACCGAAAAGCCCGTAAATAACGGATGGGATACCGGCAAGAAGTTCAATCACGCTTCTCAGAACCTCTGCTATACGCCCCTTGGCAAATTCGGCCATAAATATCCCTACGGCCAGACCGATGGGAACGGCAATCACCATGGAAAGGACCGTAACAAAGAGGGAACCGACAATAAAAGGAAAAATCCCATAGAGAGGACTGTCTCCCTGGGGATCCCATTTCGCTCCGAATAAAAATTCGCCTACGCCCACATTTTTAAATAGAGGCATTCCCTCTTTAAAGATAAATATGGTCATAAACAGAACACTAATAATTGATATCAGGGCACAAACAAGGAGAAATTTCTCCATCACACTTTCGCCCAGTGATCGCATTTTGTTCAACTGTCTACTCCTTGGCCACAAGATATGAGACGAGGGTTAGGAGAATGTTTTATAATTGTTAATTTTCTGTTAGGACCGTTTCATCTCCTTGATTTCACAATTTAGCCACATTTTACTCCAAATCATTTGTATTCCTATTTGGGCTGAATTAGACTGAATGTATAAGATCAAAATAGAGAGGATATGATGAATTTAAAAGCGAAACTGACTTTAACCATGGGCTTGGGCATTTCACTTCTTCTCCTCATTTCCAGTTTAATTTCCTTCCTTGGTCAGAGAAGCGAACTATACGGCGTTCTTGACCGTAAAATTGAGTTTGAAACCCATAAAATGACAAAGGCAATGGCAGGTCCTCTATACTCCTTTGACTATGCCACAGTAGAAGGGCTCCTGGAAGTGGAAGTGGAAGACAGCGAAACCATTTCCGCCTTTCTTGTCTTTCCCGATGGCAGCGAAACGGGCTACCTCGAAGAGGGCGGGGAGATTTCCATGGTCGATTCCCGTTCTGAAAACGAAGCTCTTCTTGAAAAATCCTTTTACCATTCCGAGCGTGAGATTCTCCTGGATGAGGAAATTCTGGGGACGATTCATCTCTACTTTACCGATGGTCCCCTTAAGGAAGAACTAAAAGAAAGCAGTCTCGGAGCCCTTATGGAAATAGTAATAATACTTATCCTTGTTATGACTCTGACCATACTGGTAAGCCATGTACTTCTTAGCCCCATTGTCCTTTACTCCTCCCTTTTGGAAGACATTTCCTCTGGCCATTTTAAGGTCGACTCCCGACTCAGGGAATTTGCCCAAAGGACGGACGAAGTGGGAAAACTGGCCACCAGTCTTATAATAATGGTACAAAGCCTGGAAGATATAGTCCTCAAAGTAAGGGAAGCGGCGGAAACCCTGAATTCAAGTAGTACGGAGATTTCCCAAACCAGTATGAAAGTTGCCACCGGCTCTTCGGAGCAGTCCAGTATTGCCGAAGAGGTCAGTTCGTCCATCGACCAGATAGGCATAAACCTGGAAAGCAACACTAAATCTTCCGAAGAAACAACGCGAATTGCCAAAAATGCTTCGGATAAAGCCGTAGTCAGCTCGGAAATGACCGCAGAAGCGGTGCTTTCGGTAACAAAGATTGCCGAGAATATTCAGTTTGTCGAACAGATAGCGGGACAAACCAATATGCTCGCCCTCAATGCGGCGATAGAAGCGGCCCGAGCCGGGGATAGCGGCAAGGGTTTTGCCGTGGTGGCAGCGGAAGTCCGTAAACTGGCCGAACGGAGCAAAACGGCCGCCCAGGAGATCACCCAACTCTCCGCCGATACGGTGGATGGCACAACCCGTGCGGGAGAAACCCTTAAGGAGTTGGTACCGGATATTGGAGAAACCAGTGATCTAGTGGGGGAAATAAGCGCCTCCACCTCCGAGTCTTACGGAGCGGTAAAACAGATTATTCAGGGGATGGATCAGCTTACGGAAGTAATACTGACCAACGCCTCCATGGCCGAGGAGCTCTCTTCCAGCGCCGAAGCCCTGCAAAACCAATCGGAAGAACTCACAAAACTCATGGCTTTTTTCAAAGTAGATAAGGAGAAATAAATGAAAAAGATTATTCTTACCCTGTTAATTATGTCGGTAGCTTTCATTCTCAGTGCCCAAACTCTGACAATGGGTGCCGATGATGCAACAAAAATGTACTATCCCGTGGTGGCAAAAATTCTGTCCGAAGCGGGCTATTCCTCCGAACTGAATGTACAGCCCGGCGGTCGGTCCATATCCAGTGCCAACAGCGGTGAACTTGACGGAGAGATTTGGCGAATTGAATCTATCCAGGGGAAATTTCCCAACCTGATGCCTGTTCCCACGCCCTTGAAGACCCTCGATTTCAAAGCCTATTACATGCTTAACGGCAGCGTGATTAACAGTGAAGCCGATATGAAGGGAAAAAAGATAGGAACCATGCGGGGCAATAAGGCGGCGGAAGGTTACCTGGCATCTGTGGATAACGAAGTTATTTACGCCCTCAATCCGGAAAACCTCCTCAAGCTTCTTGAGAGCAACCGGGTGGATGTGGTTATTGCCGATGTGGCCTTTAGAGGTCGCTCCCAGAATCCTGAGGCCATTGGAACCCTTGAGACACCCCTTGTTTCCACCGGTGTTCATATCTGGCTAAACAAGAAGCACAGCGCCCTCATTCCCAGTATAGATGGGGTTATCCAAAACTGGGGAAGCGCGAAAATGGAAGGGGAATTACAAGCTGTAACAAAAAAATAAGACGACCGAAAGGGTTAGCATCATGGTGAGAAACGTTCTGTTCCTATTTATACTTTTTTGGGGAAGTCTAAGCGCCCAAACGCTAAGGATGGGAGCAGACGAAACAACCCGAATGTACTACCCCGTAATAGAAGAGTTATTAAAGGAAGCAGGCCTGGAGACGGAACTTGTCGTTCTGCCCACAGGCCGCTCTCTATTCGACGCCAATTCCGGTTATATAGACGGGGAAATCTGGCGGGTAAGTAGTATTAAAGGGGAGTATACAAACCTCATCCCCGTTCCCACACCTCTCCGTAAGGTTGAGTTTTTGGTCTACTATAAACCGGAACTTGGCCAATTAGCCGACCTTGATGATTTAGAGGGAAAGGTCTTTGGTATTGTCCGGGGAGTCAAAGCGGTGGAACTTTACTTAAAAGAGCATAAAAATAAGGTTATTTATACGGAGAACCCGGAAGTACTCTTCACCCTTTTAGAGAGTGGAAGGATAGATGTGGCTATTGCCAACCGGAATTTTCAAAAACGCCCCAACTATGACTCGGATATAGCATTTATCGAAGAGCCCCTGATAAATGAAACGGTACACCTCTGGTTAAACAAAAAGCACAGCTCCCTCATCCCCCAAATTGACGAAGTTCTACAAAATTGGGGTAAGAGCCAGCTGGATGAAATGTTCACCTTTTCCCAAGAGTAATCAGAAACACTAAAAATATGTCCCGAAAACAACAGCAATCCGGTGGAACCTCATATCACTCAGAGTTCCGTCTGTTTGCATATAGTCGGGGGAACTGTAAAAGGTAATATAGGAGAGTTCAATCTGACCTGTCCTTTTTCCCAAAGAGAATAGGCGGCCTGTACCAAATTGAAGTCCCCCGTGAAACTGATTATCCGGAAGATCGTCGGTAAAATAATTCTCTCCGGTCTCACCGTCCAAAAATCGGCCGGGACCGCAAAGATACATCAATGAGCCGCCCCCTTTGATATAAAATTTCCGTTTTTCCGGATTAAGAAAGATTCGCAGGGCCAGGGGAACTTCAATCGTATCCTGTTCATAGCTACGATGCATGTCTCCGTTTCTAATCTCCGTGCGGTTCCAGTAGTAACCTATCCCGCTCTCCAGCTGTAGCGGCCCCCTCCCGTCCAGCAAGAAAAGGAGGGACAAGCCGCCGTTAAGAGGTGTTTCCCTTTGAATTCCTTCGCTGGGATCGGTCCAGTCCCAATTCCCCTTTCCCGTACCTATGGCCGTTCCCACAGTGGCCCCCAGGCCCCATTGGAAACCTTCTCCCCAAAGAGACGTTAGAGGAAGCATAGTAATAATAAATAAAATCAATCTTTTCATTTTCCCCGCCTCCCCGGTAAGAGCCAGGTAACTGCCAAATCAATCCTGTTTATGCGTACGCTCCCGCTGCTTCCGTCTACCCAATCATATTCGGGAGAAGTAAGGGGATGAACAAAGTAAGCGGAAAAGTACCCCTCTCCCCAGCTTCCCTTTAAGGAGGGAAAATCCAAACCTGCTTTCAGGCAGAGCATAACCGGCTGATGGGGAGTGGCAGAAACCCCGTTCATCCGGGCATCAAAGGGAGCCATTCCCCCCAAACCAACGGCCAGCGAGCTTCCCTTGAAGTCGACAGGAAGCTTTCCTTTTACAAGTAAAAAGAGTTCCAGAGATTGCTGGGTATACACAATATCCCAATCATCGAGAGACTGGCCTCCCCTGGCATAGACATAGGCCGAATCAGCCGTAAGAGACAGACTCTCCTTTAAGGGAATTTCCAGAATCAGCCCTCCCCCACCGCCGCCTTTCCAGTGAAGTTCCCCTTCCTGCTCCGCATCGGTCCAGTCCCAAAGCCCTTTCCCCGAAGGATATCCCCCGCTGAAAAAGCTCCGAACTCCCCATCGAACAGGTGAGGCCGTCAGGGCCAACAGGGGAAGGCAGTAAATAATGAGAATCACAACCCCTTTTCTCTCTCTTGTCATTTCTCTCTCCTCACAAGTTTTCAGACAGAATCGCGGATCACCGCCAGGAAGGCTGAACCATAGAGTTCCAGCTTCTTCTCCCCCACTCCGGAAACATCAAGCATCTCCCCACTGGTTTCCGGTTTGACCGCCGCCATGGCATTAAGGGTTTTATCGGAAAAAACGATATAAGGAGGAACATTATTCTCCCGGGCCAGTTCGGTACGCTTCTCCTTAAGTTTCTTTAGCAGTTCCTCATCGACAGGCTCCAGGTTGGGAAGGAGAGTATTCTTACGGGGCTTCTCCTCCCGGGCGGCAGTCGTATCACTTATAAAAAAGTCCTCCTCCCCAAAGAGGACCTTCCGCCCCGCTTCTGTCAGCTTAAGTACATTATAGTGGTCGCCATCCTGAAAAATCCTCTCCTGTCCGATAAGTTCATCCACAATACCCCGCCACCAAAGCTTGCTCTTATCCTTTCCCACTCCGTAGGTCTTGATATTCTGATGATTCCGGCTGCGGATTTTCTCCGTGTCAGCCCCGCGAACGATGTCGATAATATGGGTCGCCCCAAAGCTTTCCCCGGTCCGAATAACGGCGGAAAGTATCTTCTGGGCATCCACCGTGGCAGAAACCCGCTCCCTGGTGTCTTTACAAACATCGCAATTCCCGCAGTTCTCCTTAAGCTCCTCCCCAAAGAAGGCCAGAATCTGCTTGCGGCGGCACTGATTCACCTGGGCAAAACGGACCAGATAGTTTAAATTATCCAGGCTCTTCTTCCGCTCTTCTGGGCTCTCCAACTGGTCAATAAAATACTTCTGCCGGGCCATATCGCCGGAACTGAAAAAAAGAAGACAGTCCGAATCCATCCCGTCACGCCCGGCCCGGCCCGTCTCCTGATAGTAGGCCTCCATGCTTTTGGGCAGGTCCCCGTGGAGGACATAACGGATATTTGTCTTATTAATACCCATACCAAAAGCCGTGGTGGCCACCATAACATCCACCTCATCCCGGTTAAAAAGCTCCTGATATTCGGTTCGCCTCTCCTTGGTGAGTCCCGCATGGTAGGGAAGAGCCTTAAGCCCCTGATCCCTTAAATGGGAAGCGGTTTTTTCCACATCCTTCCGGCTGGTACGGTACACAATCCCCGACTCCCCCGGGTGGGCCTTAACATAGGCCTCAATCTGGGTTAAAACGCTCTTCTTGGGCCTTACCTGGTAGTAAAGTTCCTTCCGATCAAAGGAGGCGCGCACCAAAAAGGGATTATTCAGGTTGAGGATACGGACAATATCATCCTGGACCTTGTGGGTGGCCGTAGCGGTAAAAGCGGCAAGGGGCACACCGGGAAAGGTCTCACGGATTTTCGACAAAATTAGGTAGTCCGGCCGGAAATCATGGCCCCATTCGGAGAGACAGTGGGCCTCATCCACAGCAAAAAAGGAGACATTCAGCTCCCCCAGCCTCTCAAGATAGCCTTCCACCGCCAGCCTCTCCGGTGATAAATAGAGAAGTTTAATCTCCTTCCGGTAGAGGCGGGAGTAGATTTCGGCCACTTCCCCGCTTTCCAGACTGCTATTCAAAAAGGCGGCGGGGATTCCCTTGGACTGAACTTCATCCACCTGGTCTTTCATAAGGGCGATGAGAGGGCTGATGACGACCGTAAGGCCCTCAAACTTCAAAGCGGGCAGCTGGTAGCAGAGACTCTTCCCTCCTCCCGTGGGCAAAGAGGCGAAAACATCCTGACCGGACAAAACGGCGTTGATGATCTCCTCCTGATTGGGACGGAATTTCTCATAGCCAAAGTGGCGTTTTAAAAGATTATACATAACTGTCGATGGCCTCCTTAAGGGCGAAAAAGTCCTGCCGCTTGCTAAACCGTCCAAAGGAAACACGCAGGGAGTGAGAGGCCCGGCCCGAGGGAACACCCATGGCCTTGAGAACAGCCGACTCTCCTTCCACCTTTCCCGTACAGGCGGAAAAACGGCTCACACAGATTCGCCTTTTACCCAAATGGAGGAAGAAATTTTCCCAATCATGCAACTTTTCCAGGGAAAGGCACAAAATTCCCGGTACACCATCGGAGGGAGTCTCACGGACATAGGGGATTTTACAGCGCCCCAAAATCTCTTCGGCCTCTTTAGTCAGCCTTGACATCAGCTTATCCTGGGCCTCCCGTTCCTGCTCCAAGAGCTCCAGTCCCCTTCCCAAAAGGGCAATGCCCGGAATATTGGCGGTTCCCGGAAAAAGGGCCCCCTCCTCACTCCCGCCCCAGCGAAAGGGTGTGACCTTCACCTCCGGGTCCAACCAGACAAGGCCGATTCCCTTGGGTACGTGGAACTTATGGCCGCTTAGGACAAAGCCGTGGCAGTAAGGGGCCCACTCCCGGGGATTCAAACGGTAAGCGGCCTGGACCGCATCAATAAAGACAAGACAATCATGGCGCCGGGCCAGCTGAAAAAGACGGACGCAATCCTGACGGGCGCCGCTCTCATGATTCACGGGGGAGTAAAAAAGACAGGACCGGCCTGCTTGTATCAAAGCTTTTTCCAACTCTCCTTCATCAATCTTCCCCTCCCGGTTAATAGGAAGAATAGTGTGGTTACGGGAGAATTGGTAACGGGCGGACTGAAGAAGAACGGAGTGCTCTCCGGCGCTCGTAATAAGGGTACGATGGACTGCGTCCGTCCCGGAAAGGAGCCCGGAAATTCCCTCGCAGCCGGAGGAACAGAACTGGAACTCCTCCTCTTTCTTACCGTAAACTTTCGCCCCTATACGGCGGGTTCTCTCCTCCCAGAGGAAAGCTTCTCCCCCCATGATATGAAGGCTCGACGGATTCCCCCACTGCCGGCGGACAACCCTGTCCAGATCGCGCAATAAACGGGGATCGGTGGGAGTGGTGGCGTTATAATCCAGGTAAACCGGATTTCCCTCAAAATCCTGTGCCATTTGGGAGAGGCGTTTCTTTACTTCACAATTACAGCCCATCCCCAAAATTGTAACACGCCGGGGAGGGAAACACAATCGCCCGGCCATTGTGAAAAGAACCGGGTCCGGCTATAATGGCCCCATGGAAGAACAGGAACAGAAGGCCATTAAACTGGACGATTCATGGCTCAAACATCTTGAATCAGAATTTCAATCCGATTACATGAAAAAACTACGCACTTTTCTCGTGAACGAAAAACATCAGGGCAAGGAGATTTTTCCTCCCGGGAACGAATATTTTAACGCCCTAAATACGACTCCCCTCAACAAGGTTAAGCTGGTTATCATCGGCCAGGACCCCTATCACGGACCGGGCCAGGCCCACGGGCTCTGTTTTTCCGTCCGCCCCGGAGTTCCCGTTCCCCCTTCCCTGCGAAACATGTACAAAGAGTTGGCCCGGGAGCTGGACTTTACTCCCGTCCCTCACGGCTGCCTGGTCCCCTGGGCAGAGCAGGGAGTCCTCCTTCTTAACGCCGTTCTCACCGTAGAGTGCCATAAAGCCGCCTCCCACCGGGGGCAGGGCTGGGAACAGTTTACGGACAAAGTCATTTCCCTGGTCAACGACTACACGGAGAATACGGTTTTTCTTCTTTGGGGTTCCTACGCCCAGAAAAAGGGCGCCATAATTGATAGAAACAGGCACTTGGTGCTGGAAGCGCCCCACCCTTCTCCCCTCTCGGCAAACAGGGGCTTTTTTGGATGCGACCACTTTATCAAGGCTAATGAATACTTAAGTGAAAAGGGAAAGAAGGAAATTAACTGGCAATTACCGGAAGAGTATTATCTCTGATTGTGCACATTTCCAATACCCTTTTTTCCCCACTCCTGAATGACTCCCAGGGCTGCGATAAAAGCTCCTCCCAGGAATGAAAGCCAACGGAAGAAACGGGTTCTCACAGGGCTGGCCGAAATGGTTCCGGTCCTGATAACGGGGAGACCGTAATTTTTACGTTCCGAAGAGGAGGTCAGCTCCGAATAAACCAGCTCTTCTCCCTCCTGCACATATCCCATTTTCCTGGCCAAATAGCTAATTGACTCATGATCATTCTTTAATCGGGCCAGGCGAATCTGCACATCCCTGTTCTCTAAAGAGAGTATTTCCATATTCCCCTCGAGGAAGCTTCTCTGCCTTCTGAGTTCCGTCAGAGCCCGCAAACCCTGTTCTCCCCAGAACAGGTTCAGAGTCAATTGAATGAGCAGAGCCGCATATAATCCCAGGATCAGACTTTTCCTTACCATGTTTTTTATAACGGATTATGATAGCAAAACTTGATAAATTGTTTTACTATATTCTTATAAGTACTCATTTCGCGCTCTATGCGCTTTCGGAAGCAACTTTTTATTGATTTTTTCTCTCTAGCTACCGATAAAAAAAGAGAGATTGTACTGAGGAGATATCCATGGCCAAGGATGACAACAAATTAGAACGGGAAGATGACAACCTGGAACAGTACGGGGTGTGGGTAAAAACTGGTTCTGAGGGAATAGAAGAATTTGAACCGGAAACGATAGAAATTGAAGACGATACCGAAGCGGATCAGCTTTATATAACAGAAGAGGAGGAGGACCTCCTTAACGAACTTCACTCCAGCGAAGAGGAGGAAGTGTCCCTTTCTTTGAATGATCTGGATGAGAACGATTTTGATCTGGACGACGACCTGGATGATAATCTCGATTTCTCCGATGTGGCGAGCATTGAAGAAACGATCGAAGACTCCCTCCCCGATTTTGATGATCTCAGTGATGACTTCTCCCATCCTCTGGAAGATGCTGTGGATAAACTGGAAGCCCAGACTGAACTCCTGGCCGAATCGTCCAAACAGCTGGATATTCTCGAAAAGATAGAAAGCGAGCTCTCCACTATCAGAGACGAAATTAAAGATCTCAAAGATGAAATCAGTACCATTAAGCTGGCTCCCTCCGGAGACGTTCAGGAAGAACCGACCGAAGAACAAACCGCCGGTTTCTTTGATGACAGTGATCTGGATGAAACGATTGCCCTTACCGGCGACGAACTGGATAACATTCTCGACGGCACCGTAATTGAAGAAGCCGTAGACGAAGTGGAAGAGACGGAAATCACAGACATAACACTGGACGAAGAGGAAGAGCTTCAGCTCCAGCCGGAAGAGACTCTCCCGGAAGACGAATACCAAGACGAAACGGACCTTCTCACCGATACGCCTCTTGAAGAAACTCTTGATGATGTCCTTGAATCCCCCGATGAAGATCCGGCCCTGGCTGTTCTGACCAATACGGAAGATGATGACGCCTTCGAAATCCCCGAGGACGAAGAGAGCGATACC
Source organism: Spirochaetales bacterium (assembly GCA_028533045.1). Lineage (GTDB taxonomy): Bacteria > Spirochaetota > Spirochaetia > DSM-2461 > DSM-2461 > SZUA-368. Next base: position 94,175 of record JAQQAP010000041.1, read on the forward strand.
CTTGAGATCTCCATCGATGATGAGGGCTCTGTGGAAGAGGAAGAAATCAATCTGGATAACCTCCTGGACGACGAAGAAATCACCATAGAAGAGGTTTCCTTCGACGATATAGACGAAGAGCTGTCCGATGAACCTCTGGAAATGACCAACGCAGAAAATAAGGAAGAAATTGTCAGCACCGACGATGTTCCTCCCTCCGACGAAGTGGAAGAGATTGATATCGACGATATAGTGGAATCCTCCCCCGACGACGATCTTGTGATTGAAGAGGTGGATCTGGACGATCTGGGAATAGATATTAGCGACTTTGACGACGAGGATGAGGAAGAAGATTCCCCCCTTGATACAGAACCGACTGCAGCTGTTCCCGGAAAGCAGGAAGCCGTAGAAGACCTGGATGAGACGATCTTTGACGAAGGAGAAGAGATCAGTTTTGAAGACATGGACGATGACATCGTTTTTGAGGATGAAAACTCCTTTAGCGAAACCGATGAAATTGAAAGTGTAGACCTTTCTGAATTTACCGATGACTCCCTGGTGGATGATATTGATGAAATCGAAGATATTGAACTTGATGAAATATCTCTGGACAGCATTAAAGACGAGGAAATCTCCGACGAAGAGATCTCCGACTCGGTAGAACCCCTTTCCGACCTGATGGAAGACGAATCGGCCGTTGAATTTGAAGAAGCCGATCTGGGTGACTTCCTTGGCGATGATATTGTTGAAGAAAAGGACGTTCCGCTGGACTTCCCCGAAGATGTCAGTGCCGAATTCCCCCTCCCCGATAGTGACTCTGCCGAACCTGAAGAAATCAGCCTGGACGATGATACCCTTATAGATGACTTCTCCCTCGACGAAGAAGAGATGGTAATCGATGAGGATTTCACACAGATAGATATGGATGCCCTCGATGAAGAACTCCCCGAGGTTGATGAACTTGTTATTGAAGAAGATTTCTCCGAGGACGATGAGATTGTCATCGAAGAGGAAGTCCCCGAGGCCGATGAGATTGTCATAGAAGAAGAAATCCCCGAAGCCGATGAGATTGTCATCGAAGAAGAAATCCCCGAGGCCGATGAGATTGTCATAGAAGAAGAAATCCCCGAAGCCGATGAGATTGTCATCGAAGAAGAAATCCCCGAAGCCGATGAGATTGTCATCGAAGAAGAAATCCCCGAGGCTGATGAGATTGTCATAGAAGAGGAAGTCCCCGAAGCTGATGAGATTGTCATCGAAGAAGAAATCCCCGGAACAGAAGAGATCGCTCTGGAAGAAAAAGTTATCTCATCGGAGGATGAAACCCTCGTTGATGACAGCGCTTCCCAAGAGGAAGATAGCTTCGACATAGATGAGAATATCCTAACCATCGGCGAAGATGAAGACCAGGACTTCCTTGACCTGGATCTGGACCTGGATCTGGATTTAGACAGCTCCGAGGAGTTCTCCCTTGATGAACTAAGCGAAGATATTCCCCGGGAAGAGGAAGAACTTGAAGCAGAAGTAGGTGAAAGTTTTTCCATTGAGATTGAAGAGGACAGCATGGATGAGATAGACATCTCATCCGATGAAGTTCCCAGCATTCCCGTAGAAGATACCAGCCTGGATGACAGCAACATAGACGAGATACTCGATGACCTCTCCCTCTCCGATGGCCTGGGTGAATTCGGAGAATTGCCAGAGGAAGAAGAGATAGCCTTGAATGAGGAACTCTCTACCGACGAAGAACTCTCTCTGGATGACGATATATCCCTTGATGATGACATAGCTCCGGAAGAACCGGAAGAGATCGACAACACCCCTGCCGAAGAAGTCTCTCCCCTGGCCGAACTTGCCGCTCTAAAAGATTCGAACGAACTCAAATCCCTTCCCTACGACCTTAAGGAAGAGATCAAAGAGGTATTAACCTATATGGACCAGCTCCTGGAAGCTCTCCCGGAGGATAAAATCCAGGAATTTGCCCGTTCAGAACACTTTGAAGTTTACAAGAAAATCTTTTCCGAACTGGGAATTGCCAAATAATGGGATTGTTGGACCGGGCCGTATCGGGAGAATCCTTTCCCGATCTACCCCTTTCTGATGACGCTACTCCCTTTAACAACCCCATGGGAGTTCTGGAAGGGGCTCCCCACTTTCTCAAGGGGATAATTGAGTCATGGGATGTCTCACAGGCAGCCCTTATGTCTTTTGATGAAGAGTTGGATTCCTTTATCCCCCGGGAAACGATCGGCTTTGACGTAACAACCAAAAGAAAACTAATTATTGAACAAAATACCCTGAGCCATTGGCTCCAGGGAAACAGTATCTTCCAGATAAATGAAAGTGATAGTTATGCGCCCTATTTTTCTGCCCGGGAAGCGGGACTTTCCCGAGCCCTCTTAGGCCTGGCCTGCCGACGGGAAGAAAGCATATTTGCTCTGGTTCTCATTCTCCTCTCCGAAGAGGACAAACGGAATATGACCCGAAATTCCCTCTCTCTTCTGGAAAACGATGGCATTATGGAAAAACTCTATAGATCACTCAATCCCGGTAAAAATGAAACAAGAGAAGAAACCCGTCTCTATGAGAGAAAAGAACTGGGTCAAAAAATATTAACAGAAGGAGAAGAGAAGGTTCTTATAAAAATGAATCTTACTCGACTTCTTGAACTTTCTGCCCAAACGGCTCCTCTAAAGGAAGAACATGACCGGAAGAGCGAACTTCTCTCCCTTTTTAGCTCCTTTTTTAATGAAAGGGTTCAGATTTTTCTTGATGGACAGGATAATATCTATCTTCTCCAGCCGGTCCGGCTTTTTCCGGGAAAAGAACTCCTTCATAACCAATTATTCCTAGCCTTCCAACAGCTTATGGGCCAAAAAGTCAGCTCCCATGATATCCTGTTTGACATACTGGAATCCCCCTCGGACCAAAAGAGCCTCGACCAGTTCCTGGATGAATAATGGCGAAAGAAACGCCCTTCCCTCTTGTAAAAATCAAAGGGAAATATCTCCATTCCCCCTATAACCCCATCAAAGAAGCCCGGAAGATTCTCGCAGGAGAAGATTTTTCCCAAAAAACGAAGCTCATTCTTTTTGAACCGGGCCTAGGTTATGGAGCAGAGCTGATTCTTGAAAGCTATCCCCACCTGAAACTCCTCATAGTTTCCCCTTTAAACTTGGTGAAAACTGAATTGGCGCAGGATACACGGATTTCTCTCTGGACAGGAAATCTTTCGGAGGGACTGGAAGATTTTCTTTTGCACAATATCCACGAGAGCGATATCTTTTCGCTGGCCTATTTCCCCTGGCCCACATCGCTCCGCCTTTTACCGGAGGAAGGGGAAAGGTCTGCGAAAACAATAGAGCGAGTGTTGAATCGCCTTAAAGCCAACCACTACCATGTAAAAGGTTTTAGCCGTAAGAACTTTCGCAACAGTCTGATTAACTACCTTACCCTGGAAGAGGTAAAAGTTCCCAAACTTAAGGGAAAACCGGTTATCGTGGTAGCCTCCGGCCCCAGTCTGGAAGATAATCTGGAGGAAATTAAGCACAAAAGAGAGGGGTACTTTATCATAAGCCTCCCTTCGGCAGTTTCCGCCCTCAAAGCCTGGGCTATTAAACCGCATATGATAGTTTCCACCGACCCGGGATACTGGGCTGCCCGGCACTTTCGCCACTTTCCGGAGGATATACCTGTAGGAATCAGTCTGAATGGAATGGCCCGTTTAAATAAATCCCCCTTTCCTCTCTTCAAGCAGGGCAATATTCCGGAAGAGAGCCTTATGGCAAACTGGGACCTTCCCTCACTTCCGTCTACCGGTTCTGTCGCCCTCTCACTTCTGGAATATCTCTCCCGGTCCGGAGCGTCTTCCATAACCTTCGCCGGTTTTGATTTGGCCATGAGGGACATAAAAAGTCATGCTTCTCCCCATAGTTTTGATAACTACCTTATAACCATGACCGGTCGGTTTAAATCGCTCCACCATATCTACTTTGAAAGAGCCAATACAATGACTTTGAAAAAAGAAGGTACACTACGCTACGGTCACGCCCTTTCCCAGTATAAAGAGTGGTTAGAGAGTCGTTCTTACCGGGTAGCTCTCTACCGACTCAAGACCGGAACCCCTCCCCTCAAAGGAGTAAAGGAGATAGACTCCCTTCCGGAACATAAAACCACTTCCTTTGACTGGCAATCGCTTGCTCTCCCCGTACAGGAAGAACGACGCAAAAACATTCATAACCATCTTAAGATTTGGCAGCAGCAGGCTTTAAATATGATTCAACAAGCCTCCCCCCTCCCTACGGAAGAGAGGTTCTGCGATTTCCTTTACACTCTTATACCCGATGAATTCATAAAATTACAAAAATCCCTTATCTTAAGAGAAAATATAGAGGAAAATCAAAAAGCCGCCCGGGAAGGCTTAAATCGTATGATTACGGAAGGAGAGGAACTCTGTGACCGACTTTCTCAAGCAAAATAGGGAGATTATCCAAAAGAGATTTCCCCGGCTTCTCCCTTTTCTGGATAAAAAAAGCCCTTCCGCTCCTCTTTCAATAAAGCAATCCCGAAGCGGCCTCCCCGTCCCTTGTTTAAAAGAAAAAGATCGTGACTATCCCCTCCATTCCCTCTTCGACCCCGTCAAGGAAGGAGAAAAACTCCTTAGGAACTACTCCCGGGAAGGGGTAAAGGTCTTCATTGGACTGGGAGGGGCCTATCAAATCCTCCCCTTTCTGGAAGGCTCCACCATATTAATTATAGAGCCGGACCCGGCCGTTTTGACAAAGCTCCTTACCCTTATGGATTATAGCAAAATCCTTGTATCACCCCGGGTTTACCTTTTTTGCGGCAATGACAACAGAGAAATATCCCAATGGCTAGGTTCCCATTATATTCCTCTGTTAGATGGCAATTTAGATGTTCTCCCTCTCAGATCTTATCGACAGGAAGGCCTTATCAAACAGATCCAAAGGGAGATTCAGGAAGGCATAAATGAGATATCCGCCGACTGCTCTACCCAGAAAAAATTTGGTAAACAGTGGCAAAGAAACATCATCAACAACTGTGACCGGGCACTTGCTGCCCCCTTTTCTCCAGACAATTTTAATCATTACGACAAGGCCATGATTGCCGCCGCCGGACCGGGACTGGAAAAACATTTAACCCTCATGGCAGAACGACCGGCCCGGACCTTTCTCTTAAGCGTTGATACGGCTCTCCCCACCCTACTGGCTCAAGGAATTGTCCCGGACGGGATAATCACCATAGACCCCCAACCCGTCTCCTACCTCCATTTCATGAGAAGACTTCCCCCTTCTTGCCTTATCATAGCCGATTGGGGCAGTCCCCTCCCACAAAAAATAAAGGAACGGGCTCTCTTCACAACCTCCGGACATCCCCTCTGCCACCACCTTCTGCATGAAGGGAAAGGCTCGCTTATGCAGCTTGATTCGGGAGGAAATGTCTCCCAGGCGGCCCTCTCCCTCCTGGGGAGGGGAAACTTCAAAGAAATAACCCTCCTGGGAGCGGATTTCTCCTATCCCGAAGGTAAACCCTACTGCCGGGAAAGCTATTTCTATAGCTGGTATAGTCAACGGGTAAGTCGACTTGGGACTCTGGAAAACCATATGACACAATTTGTCCTTGCCCGGGCAGAACGTGACATAAATGAGAAGGAATCGGTTTACAATTCGCCCCTTATGAAAGCATACAAAAAGAACCTTGAAGTCTTTCTCAACAATAAAGGTTGGGCCCACCATCAAAAAAAGGACGGCCTTTGGAGAATACTCCCAAACGCCGAGCCGGGACCGGCCAAAACGATAAAACAGGGAGATCCGACAATTTTACCCTCTTACCGTAAAGAACTGAAAATGATGGTGGATAAAGGAAACCATTCCAGCTCCCCCATAAGCTCCACCCTTCTCCCCCTGGCCTACCACTTCCTGGAAGATGATAAGTCAAAAGCCCTTAAAAAGGCCGCCCAATATACCCTGGACCTCCTTAACTAACCGATTTCTTAAAAAAAACATACACTTCCCTTCCAAATTATTCGATACTATTAGTATGAAGAAGTCTGTAATTACCTTATATTCACTATTTGTAATCCTTGCTCTCCTTGGTCTGTGCGGATGGCTTGGCTATAGTTATTACACCGGCACAAGCCAGAACCACAACAGTTTCGAAGAGAACCTCCCCGCACTTAACGGAGAGATTTCCACCCTCCTTCGAGAGACGGAAGATCCCGGTTCGGACCATTTTAACTCAGCCATGGAAGGATTCATCGACTCCCACAACGAGATTAAAGGTCTTCTCATCTATTCCATGGACAACAGACTCTTTTACACCCGCCTGGAAAGCAATAACAAACGGCTCGTGGAAAACCTCAAGAAAAATGACAGTTATTTGATGGAAGAAATCATTGCAGACAGCTACCTTCCTCCCTTTGGAATAGAGCACAAAGCGGCAGATCTGATGACTATAAAAGAGACAGACCTGAAAATCAGCTACCTCCATGAAACTTTCTCTCCCGTCAAAATTTACGAACTTCTTCTCAATGCCCTCTATCTTATCGCAGGACTCTTTGTCCTGACCCTACTCCTCCTAGTCATACTTACGGGACGGGAAAAAAGAAAAAGCGTAGAGAAAAATGACGACTTTTTTGAGCCCCCTACACCGGACCCTTCTTTAGCAGAAGACCTATCTTCATCGCCAACCACAGAGGAAAGCTTTACCAATACAGATCTGGAAATGGACGGACCGGCCGATCTGGACCTGGATAACCTTGATTTTGATTTCCCCGATGAAGAAGCTCCTTCCGTGCCCGATTTGGACTCCATTAATCTCGATTCTATGGATTTAGACCTGCCTGAAGCGGATGCCACCGACGACGATATGAACCTCGATTCTATGGACTTCGACCTACCCGAAGAAGAATCTACCGACGATGAGATGAACCTCGATTCTATGGACTTCGACCTGCCCGAGGAAGAATCTACCGACGACGATATGAACCTCGATTCTATGGACTTCGACTTGCCTGAAGCGGAAGCCATCGAAGACGATATGAGCCTCGATTCTATGGACTTCGACCTGCCCGAAGAAGAATCTACCGACGACGATATGAACCTCGAATCTATGGACTTCGACCTGCCCGAAGAAGAATCTACCGACGACGATATGAACCTTGAATCGCTGGATTTCGATCTTCCCGAGGCTGATGATTCTCCGGAAGAACTGGATATTGAACCGCTAGACCTCGATATGCTTGAAGATGAGGGAGAAGATGAAGCAGAACTGGCCCTGGACTCACTAGACCTGGAGATCCCTTCAGAAGACTCCCTCGATGACGGAGGAGACCTTTTTGACGACGAAATGCCCGACCTGGAAGACGAAAGTGACGACCTTTTGGGAGATCTCAGCGATGAAGAAATCCTTGCCGACCCCCTCCCGGAACTGGATGACAACGATGAGATAGAAGATCTCCCCAACCTGGAAGACTTCATGGCCGATGAAAACCTCCTCGATGAACCCGAAGAGGAAGGAGATCATCAACTCTACTCTCCCCGCTCAAACGTCTGTTGGGAAAATTTCATAGACGACCGTCTTCCTCAGGAACTGGATAGAGCGGCAAGCGAAAATGAAGATTTAAGCTTTATCTACCTCCGGGACAACTCGGTTCAGAACGATGAGGATTACAGAGCTTTCTCGGAAGTATTAACACGGGATTTCCCCTACCGGGACCTGATTTTTGAATGGGGAGACCAGGGTTTTGCCATGATTCTTCCCAATTCGGACTTGGTGGAAACACTGGAAAAACTGGATGTCTTTGTTAACAGCCAGCCCGAAAGTGATATTAGAATTGGGGCGACCTCCAGAAACGGGCGCCTTTTGGATAAGGACCAGCTGATTGGTGAGGCCTCCTCTGCTATTAAGCGTACTTCGGCAGACAATAAGATTGTCGGCTTCCGGGCAGACCCGGAACGCTATAGGGATGCCTTAAACCAGGAATAAAAAAAGGGGCTGTCACAAAGGCAGCCCCCTTTTATTTATAAACCTATATCGGTTCGAAAAACCGCCTTGTCAAACTTTATCTTATCCACATCGGCATAGGCCTTGGCCCGGGCCTCTTCAAGATCCTTACCCTGGGCTACCACATTAAGAACCCTTCCCCCGGCAGTCTTGAGCTTACCGCCTTCCATGGTTCCTCCGGCCACAAAGAACTTACTGGAAATCCCTTCGTAACCGCTTATTTCATAGCCCTTGTCGTAGGCTTCGGGATATCCGCCGGAAGCCATAACCACACAGCAGGAGCTCCCCTTTTTCCATTTAACCGGATAATCAGACGCTCGTCCTTCCAGGGAGAGATTGAGGAAGTCAAACCAGTCCCCCTCAAACATGGGAAGAACCGTTTGGGCTTCGGGATCCCCAAAACGCATATTGTACTCCAGAAGGAAGACCCCTCTTTCGTTAATCATAAGTCCAAAGAAAATTATTCCCGCAAAGGAGAGGTTTTCTTCCTTGAGACCGGCCACGGTGGGCTCCATAATATCTTTGGTAAACTGTTCCATGATATTATCATCAACCAAAGGATTGGGGGCAATAACACCCATACCACCCGTATTGAGTCCCGTTTCTCCTTCGCCAATTTTCTTATGATCCTTGGCAGAAAGGAAGGGTATAATATCAAAACCATCGTAAAGGGCCAAAATAGAAGCTTCCTTACCTTCCAGGAATTCTTCTATAACCACCTGTGATCCGGCAGCGCCAAAGGCTTCATCCACCATGATCAGGTTCACCGCATCAAGAGCTTCCGCCTTGTCCTGACATATGATAACTCCCTTACCGGCGGCAAGACCGTCAGCCTTGACAACCAGGGGATAGGGACAGCTTTCCAGATAGGCCAAAGCCTGGTCCTTATCGGAAAAAGTCTCATAGGCGGCGGTTTTAACTTTATGTTTTTTCATAAAGTCTTTTGCCAGAGACTTGGAACCTTCCAGCATGGCCGCCTCTTTATGGGGGCCGAAAATTTTGAGGCCCCTTTTGCGAAACATATCAACCACACCGTCACAGAGATAAACCTCTGCCCCGGGAATAGTCAAATCAATACCCTTCTCCTGGGCAAAATCGGCCATACCTTCCAGAGACTCGAAGGGAATGTTCACACACTTCTCTTCCAGTTCCGTACCGCCGTTACCGGGAGCGCAGTAGACAACTTCTACCTTTTCGCTTTTCGCCATAGAAGCGGCCAAGACATGTTCACGGCCGCCCGATCCAATTATGAGTACTTTCTTCATGAATCCATCTTTCACCATGGGGCCATTATATCTGAGTTAATCGGGCTTGTTAAGTCCGTCCTGTTGGAGGAATTGGACAAATATGCTAAGATTCGACCTATGAGAATTACCGGTGGAAAATACAGAAGCAGACAGATTAAATGCCCTAAGGGGATCATTCGGCCCGCCATGGACAGAATGCGAGAGTCCATGTTCTCCATTCTTGGGGATCTTACAGATCTCTCTTTCTTAGATCTTTTTACCGGTTCCGGCTGTATAGGGATCGAAGCCGCCTCCCGAGGGGCCTCTCCTGTTCATCTGGTAGAGAAGGATTTTATCAAAAAGAAGGTTATAATGGAGAATCTTTCCCTCCTGGATGAAGAGAATAAGCTCTTTCTCATGCCCGCCGAAAAATACATTAAACGCTGTGAACGTCAATACGACATCATCCATCTGGACCCGCCCTTTCCCCTGGAAGGAAAAGAAAAATTTCTCATTGCCTGTGAGGAACAGGGGATTCTCAAACCGGAAGGGGTTCTTATGATGCACTACCCCGATGAGGAATCCTTCCCGGAACAGATTGGCTCTTTCCGACAGTTTGACCTCCGGAAGTACGGCCGTTCTCAACTGATTTTCTATACCCGCGATTAAGTTCTCCCTCCCCCTAAAAGCTATAGCTCCTTTTCTGCGTCTCATGAAAGCACAAAAAGACCCGCCTTACGGCGGGCTTGTTATATCAGTTCTAATTTATTCTTAGAGCTTGATGAACTTCTTGGAAGCGGCAATTTCCTGACCTTCTGCAGAGAGGAGGTAGTCGAGGAAAAATCTTTCGAAAGAATCGGCAGCAAACTCACCATTGGAGATTACGTTGAGCTTTCTGGAGATAGCGTAAGTTCCGCCAAGAACGTTAGCTTCGGTGGGCTGTACTTCGTTTACAGTGATAGCTTTAGTACCGGGATCTTTGGTGATGTAACCAAAACCACAGTATCCGATAGCGTTGGGAGTAGCACCAACTTTGGCAACCATGTCACCGTTACCGGTTACGATAAGAGCAGTTTCGTCAAAGCTCTTCTTGGCAGGCTTAACAGTAGCGCCCTTGAAACAGTCTCTGGTACCGGAAGCTTCGTCTCTGTTGATAACAACGATTTCCGCATCGGCGCCGCCTACTTCTTTCCAGTTCTTGATTTCACCGGCGTAGATAGCGGTTACCTGGTCAAGAGAAAGATTGTCGATTCCAACGGAAGCTTTGTTTACAACTACAGCTACACCATCAAGAGCGATAGCAGTAGAAACAGCACCTTTTTCAATTTCAGCGTCTTTCAGTTCTCTGGAAGCACAACCGAGGGAGTAAGTTCCGTCGAGAGCACCGGTAACACCAGCGGAAGAACCGGGAGCATCGTAGGAAATCTGAACATTGTAACGAGCCATCATAACTTCAGAAGCAGCGAGGATGATAGGTTCGAGAGTGGTAGAACCACCAAAAGCGTAAGAACCGCTCCATTCAGCACCGGTAGACTCTTCAGAACCACCGTTTGCGAAAGCTGTGAAAGACACGAGAAGTGCCAAAGCAACAATTGCCATCTTTTTCATTTTTGTTTCTCCTTTCTAAATAGCACCGCCTAGGGGCGCTTAAAGAATTTCCTTAAGTGATGGCGCTACTATGAAGCTCTTAAGTAAGGAGAATGTTATATGAATGTTAAAGAATGGTTAAAAGACACCTACTATGGAATAAAGCCGAATTTTTAATAAAACAGCCATCCTAAACTCTCAAGTCCCTCAAGCACCCCGTCGGCAAACTTTCCCGTGCGGCCCTCACCTTTTCCCCGAGCAATGTGCTGGTGAGGATTTTTTAGCTCGGTCTCTCTCTTAAGTTCTTCCGGTGTGTTTTTAACCAGAATAGAGGGATGGTGGGAAAGAAAGGCAGTCCTGTCATTCCAATTATCCCCGGCAAAGACATAATCCCCCTCAATCTCCCTCTCGGCCAAATAGGTAAGAGCACCCTTTTTATCGGCCTCGTGGGCCATGATATCCAGATAGCACATGTTTTTTTCCGGCTCCGGGTAAATCTGCAAAGAAAGGGTATCACCCAGGTCACCTAAAAGTTCAGAGGCCCGGGAGAGTGCCGGTTCATAATCGAGGGTATAAAGGTAAAAGGAGACCTTATAGTGGGACTGATGAATCTCCCCCTGAGTCTCCAGCCCCTCTATTCCTTTTAGACGATTGATTATCTCATCCCGATCCCATCGGGGATTTTTCTCTTCCAGGTAAGCCTTATGTTCATGACAGGTCTCCCAAGCCCCTTCCTTCTTTCGGTGAAGGGTGGCCCCGGCGGAGGAAAAAATCAGTCCCGGATGGGGCAAAGGATAGTCCTCCATAGCCTGAATGATATTGGGAAAAGAGCGGCCCGTAAGAATGACAAAACCCACTTTTTCGGCAGAGATCTTATCCCGCAGGATTTCCAGGGAGTCAAAGCTTCCCAATCGGTCGACTCCCTCCCAGGGAATAAGAGTCCCGTCTAAATCGGATACGAGAAATCGTTCCTCTTTCACTTAACCCGCTCCGCTTCTTCAAACATTCGGTTCAACGATTTCAAAGCTCCCGCGCGCATGGCTTCATCCACTTCGATAAAATCCTCTTTCCGGGGATTTTTTAAGGCACGGAGAATATTTTCCAGGGAGTTACTCTTCATATATTTACAAAAGGCACAGGAACCTACCATATCAAAGGGGCCTTTTTCCGCTTCCAGGCGGGAAGCAAGACCACATTCGGAGAAAACCAGATAGGTCGGTTTGTTCCCCTGTTCTACCACATAATCGTACATCTGGGTGGTACTCCCCACATAGTCCGCTTCACCGGTTATCTCCGGAGCACATTCGGGGTGTGCCAGGATTTTAAGGCCGGGGAACATAGTGCGGGAGGATTTTATTATTTCCGGATCGAACTCTTCGTGAACATAACAGGTACCGGTCCAAAGTTTGATATCCTTTTTAACACCCCGTTTTTCCATCTCACTAATAATATTCAGCCCCATCAAGCGGTCGGGAACAAAGAATATTTTGTCCGTGTCCAAATGCTCCACAATATCGTACACATTGGAGGAAGTCACAACCACATCGCAGGCCGCCTTCACATCGGCGGTGGTGTTGATATAGCAAATAAAAGTATAGTCGGGGTTTTCCTTCTTTAGTTTGAGAACATCCGCCCCGGTGATGGAATCGGCCAGAGAACAGCCCCCGTCGTCGGCGGGAACAATGACCTGCTTTTCCGGACTAAGGATTTTGGCGGTTTCCCCCATAAAACGGACCGCAGAAAAAATAATAAGCTCCTCTTTTGAGTCACGGGCGTTTTTACTCAGCCCATAGGAGTCGCCCGTATGGTCCGATACACCATAGATTATTTCCGGAGAAACATAGGTGTGAGCCAGAATCAGTGCATTTTTCTGAGCCTTTAGTTCATTTATTTCATTGATGACGGGGATTTTTTCCTCGCAAAAGCGGCGTAAATCCTCCCGGTCTTCACTCTTCTCGAATCGTATCTTCTTCAGTTGGTTGTATAGCTGATCGACGGTCATGTCTTTTTATACTCCTTCTTGTACTTTTCCGGGATTCCCTGTCGGGATACCCCATTACACGGGCCAGTATACCCAAAGTTTCCGATTGTTCCAACATCAGTTTGACCGCAACCATCATGGGAACGGAAAGCAGAGTCCCCGGAATGCCCCAGATATACCCCCAAAAAACCAGTCCGAACACAACGGTAACCGTATTCAGTCTTAGTCGGTCCCCCATAATCTTGGGATCAAGAAAGTTCCCTATAGTCATTTGCGTAGCCGTTAGCAGGGAAAAAGTCACAATCATGGGAGTAAAGGTATCATACTGAATAAAGGCCATAATGACAGGGGGCATAGTGGCAATAATAGACCCAATACTGGGAACAAAGTTAAGAAAGAAAGTAAGAATCCCCCAGAGAAAGGCAAATTCAATATGCATGATAGAGCAAATGACAAAAACAATGATGGCCGTTGAAAGACTTATGGCACTCTTGATAACCATATAGGTGGAAATGGAGTTCTGGACAGAGCTGATGGTGAGCATGAGCCGGTGATCGTCCTGGGCCACAAAATCCACATATTCCCGGTAGGTCGAAGTCCCGCCCAAAAGGAAAATATAGTAGAGCATGAAAAGGAAAAAGGATTGTCCAAAAGATCCAAGCCCCGTTGCCGCCGTTCGTATCAAGGCAGAGACCCTCTCCATATCAAACTCACCCATAAGCCAGTTGAAAGCCTCTTCCCCGGTAGTATCCACCGCATATCTGCTGTTAACCATATCCATAATGCGATTAACTTTCTTTTCCAGCATAATAAGCAGTTGCTCCTGCTGGCCCACAATTTCGGTCAGGGCATTGAGAAAAATGGAGAAAATAAGAAAAACTAACCCCAGGGTCACCACAGCAATAAGCGGGACAATAACCACTTGAGGCCACCCCTTATCCTTAAGCCAATGAATAAGAGGAAGGACTATGAGAGTTAAAAGCATAGCCAGGATAAGAGGTAAAATAAGAGAAGCAATGGTCTTTAGAATAAAAACCAGGGCCACAATCAGTATGAGAATTAACCCGTTTCTGATTGACCGGGTGGTGTGGTAGATTCGATCCAGGGTGTCTTTCATAATAATGAATATAACCTATTCTTACTTTTTCCCCTAGAGAAGATGGATACTTTTTAAATATTTCCTGCCTTTAGGGTGATTTCTCCGTAGACTTTCTCCCCTTCAACTCCCAGAACAAAGCTGACCTGTCCCCTCTCTCCATAGCGCCACCGGGCTTTGAGTTTCCCTCCATAACCATCCTCGTCAAAAGGAAGATTCAGGCCGACTTGGCCCTCCAGACTCAGAATGTCCCCCTCTCTTCCCAGCCCGGCCTTAATCAGCCTCTCCTCTTCCTCACCCCACTCATAGTAATAACTCAAAGTCCCCCAATAGGGGTCGCGATCACAGAAGAGCTCCCCCTTTACCTCCTGTGACCAGATATCCTCTTCATATTCCCCCTCCCAACCAATTCGGACATAGGGGATTTCCACAGAGGAATCCCCTTCCAGCGTGGGTGCTGCCCTGTAGGGATCGCTCCCCGGTTCAAGAGAGAAAACACCCGGCCGATACAGCGCTCCGCTCCCTTCCCAGAGAAGCCGCTCCCCCATAAACAGCGCTCCTTCTCCAATCATACCGCAGGACCACTCGGCCGGTTCTCCCCGGGCACTCCGCCAATAACCACCGTTTCCCATGGCCCCCAGAGCAACCATCCCCCGAGCCCCTTCCAGACGGCCGACGAAATAGCCTCCGTAACCGGGAAGAAGATATTCGGACAGAACCGATGTCCCCAAAAGAGAAAATTGCCACTCCCTGTGATATCCTTGCAATTCGTAGGATAAACGTAAAAGGCTATGAAAAAGAGGCTCCTCCCTTTCTCCATCATCAACGACATACCAGCTATCCGTCTCGGTAAGCTCCCAGTCCCAAGAGTAAAGCAACAAAGAAGACCAGGAAAGAGACTCCCCGTCCCCCTGGCGGGCCAGGCCAATCTGACGATAATCATCCCGAACAAGACCATGGAGAATAATATTTTTACGGGGAGTATGAAACAGGATTCCCTGTCGAGATGAAATATCTCCCTCAAGATCAAGGGAAAAGCGGGCCCGATTCTCCAAACGATAAAAAGAAGGTAGATCATCCCCCTCTAGAACGTCGTAAAGTCCCTCAAAAGAAGGGCTCCCCATTGTTAACCAGGGAGATTTGAAGGCAAGACCACACTGACCCGAATCAGCCTCCCACCCCTCCAGATTTACGGGATCGAGTTCCCCTCTCATTTTGAAATCCCAATTAAAGGGAAAGTTGCCTCCCATAGCCCATTTCCCTTCAAAAAGAGATTCATACTCCCCTTCGTCCCACTCTCCCAAGAGAGAGGTAGAAAGAGACCAGTACTCCCGGGCCTGTAGAGAGAAGCTTATGCATATTAATAGAAGAATTCCTCTTTGCCTCATAACAAAGAGAGAGGACTATTTTTTCCCTTTTACCCCAGATTTACTTCAATAAAATCCAGAAACATCTGATAAACATCCTGCCGGTTTGTCTCATTGAGAGATTCATGACGGCCTCCCTCGTTAAATTGGAGGGAAAGGTTTATGAGACCGGCCTTCTTGTAGAGTTGGTATACCCTCTTTACACCGGTCCCTTTTTTCCCACCCACTGGGTCTTCATCACCGGAATAGAAAAAGAGAGGCAGTTTTTTGCTGGTTTGGTCAATGCGACCCGGATCTATAATGCGCAAAAGTCCGTCACTCAAGTCCTCAAAAAAGGAACTGGTACTTATGAAACCGCAATAATCGTCCTGGCCATATAAATCGACCTGCTCTTCATCTCTGCTTAACCAGTCATAACTCGTACGATTGGGACGAAAGTTGCGGTTAAAGGAACCAAAGGAGAGAGTATCCAAAAGAGAACTTCTATGCCTGTCCCCGTGGCGGCGCACCTCCCGACGGGCAATAAAACGCATCATCCGAGCCAAATAAGCCGGGGTATAGCCTGTGCCGGAAATAATCGCTCCGGCAAAATCGTCTCCCTCATCACAGAGAAAATCCCGTGTAAGAAAGGAGCCCATACTATGGCCCAACATAAAAAGCGGAGTACCGGGGTGGGTCTCTTGAACAAGACTCTTTAGACTGGAAATATCGGATAATACCCTTTCCCAACCATTATCTATATGGAAGTAACCTAAGTTATCCTTCTCCCCGGCAGTTCTACCGTGACCTCGATGATCTTCTCCCCAAACAGCTATTCCCGCCCTGTTAAGGAAAAGTGCGAAATCCTCATAGCGGCCAATATGTTCGGCCATACCGTGGTTGATAATCAGCGCAGCCCGAATCTCCCCTTCCGGCAGCCAGCGCAGAGCTGCCCCTTCATGGCCGTCGGTCGACTTGAAGCGAATTTCTTCTCCCTTCATCAAATCCTCCTAAAGAATCTTCTGCCAGATAGAAACATCCAGGTACTGGTCGAACTTGAACCCTGCTTCGCGGATAATCCCGGTCTGTTCAAAACCCAATTGGGCATGAAGCTTCATGCTTACCTCATTTCCCTCTGTTATAAGGGAAATAATCGTATGGAGTTCGGCCTGTTCCGCCCGTCGAATCAGATCTTCCATAAGCGCTTTTCCGACTCCCCCGCCCCGGGCGTTCCGAGCCACATAAACAGAAAGCTCGGCAGAACCGTCATAGGCAGGCTTGGGATTCCATTGGGAAAGTGATGCCCACCCCACCAGAGTATCCTCCGACTGGGCCACAATAACAGGTCTTCTACTATTGTCATGAAGAAGGAACCACTCATAGCGTTCCTCGCTACTCACCGGCTCAATATGAAAAGTAGCTGCTGTTTTGAGAACCGCATCGTTATATATACTTGTAATTGCGGGAATATCTTTCTCTTCCGCCCGTCTGATAAGCAAGGGGATCTGATTACCTATAGCTTCACTTATATCCGTCATGGATATCACTCCTCTAGCGGGGACGGGCGATAAGGCGGCGGAGATCAGCTAAGAAAAATCTTGTCCAGGGAGGCTTTAATCTGCTCCCGGCTGACCGGTTTAATAAGAAAATCCGCCGGATTGGTACGCTCTGCCCGTTTTTTTATTTCCTCATTATTATAGGCTGTTAGGTAAATAAGGGGAATATCTCCCAGCAACTTTATTCTCCGGGCCGCATCGACACCATCAATAAAACTGGAGAGATTAATATCCATAAAGACCGCATCTGGCTGTTCCTTAATGAGAACTCCGATCACCTTATCCGCCGAATCAACCGGCTCGGGAACATTGTACCCCAAGGATTTGAGAGTCTCGGAGAGTTCAAGGGCTGCAATAGCTTCATCTTCCACAACCAAAATGGTTTTATTCATTTTTTACCTCTGCTGTTTTTCAGAATATGATAGACAACACAAAAAGGATAGCATAAATAGTTTCTCAAGACCAGTGTTTACAGTTGCGGTAATACTTTTTTTCCTCTATGATCATATCTGTGCGCAAACGTTCCCTATCCTTTATTAATACGTTAACATTGCGTCAGAAGATCTATTTAACCATTTTATCCTATCTTTTATACGCCACGTCCTTTCTTCTTCTGACCCCTTTCCTTAAAATCTCGGTAAACTATCTTATTATCATACCGATATTAACGGTCGCCTTCTGTTTTGGACAAATGGGAGGTTTGATCAGCGGATTCCTGGGTCTTCCCCTTAACCTTATCCTTTTTTACCTTAAGGGTTATCCCGAATGCGCCCCCGCAAGCCTTCCCATGGCAGAAATCTCGGGGATTGTCGTCGGAACCGGACTGGGATCGGCCGGCTCCTACCTAAAAAAAACCTCTCAGGAACTGGCCATGCGGCTAAAAAGAGAAGAGGAACTCAAGACAGCTCTGGATGAAAAGGAAGTTCTCTACAAAGAGCTTAACCACAGGGTTAAAAACAACTTGAATATCATAAAAAGCCTGATTCAAATGCAGGTATACCGCACGGAAAGTGAAGACTTTAAAACGGAAGGGAGTAAACTGATTAATCGAATCCTTTCTATCTCTCTGGTCCACGAACAACTATATAGAGGACACATAGGAGACAAGCTGAATCTTAAAGACTACTTGGTCACACTGATTAGACAGATACTGGAATCCCATTCGGACGACAAAATCAACCTTTTAACATCAGACTGGAATGATCCCCATCCCGTAGCGACAGAGCAAGCCATTCAAGTAGGCCTCATAATCAATGAAGTAGTCACGAATAGCATAAAGTATGCCTTTCCCGAAGCCAATATTCTCACGCCGGAAATTCATCTTGACTTTAAAACCAAGGAAGACTTTATAGAAATTACTCTCTCCGACAACGGTCGGGGAAAGGATGAGAAGGCCGGTAAGAACGGACTGGGCATGACTCTTATTAAAACCCTGACCAAACAACTAGGGGGAAATTATTCCTACGTCAAACCTGTCCGGGGAACGAAATTCATACTGACTTTTCCTTGTTTGATGGAAGAGATTCTTTAGTATACAGATCTTTACCGTTACAAATATTGTTCCAGCGTTTGCATTCCCAACAATAAATATTCTACTTCATATCCTTTAGATGCCCTTTATAGTAACCAATATTATTGTAATGCATGTTACTATAATTGACTGATTTCCCACCAATTGTCATTCCATAATTAAGAACAATTTGTGTTTCTTGGAGAGTTAAAGTATTTCCTTCAATTGCATTGGAATTATATGTCCATTCGAGTTCTAATTCTTCTTTTAATTTTCTTGAAATTGAAGGACTTTAGGGACGGTATTTATCGAGCTCTTTCTTCTTTCCGATGATGCTTTTAAGAATTTTTTCATTCATAGTTATATTGTTCTTATCTTTTCTGATATATCTTCAATTGAAAGCCCTTCGTATTTTACTTCATAGTCATTATAATATTTTAGTAAGTTCTGTGATTTTTCTTCTAATATATTCATCTTGACTTTGTTTTTATTAAGTTTTACCTCTGAAAAGTAGATTTTCTTTGTGATTTCATTAATTCCAACAATATCAATTTCGTTTTGATTCTTTTTCTCCCAATAATTTCCTATCAATCCATATTCATCAGAACAATACATTATATCAATAAATAATTTTTCCAATATTGGGCCAGCAAACGTATTTAGATCTCTCTCGATGAGATCTTTCACGTAATTAAATCGATCTATTTCTATTACACTCATATATTTGTATATGAATCTGAACCAAAACTTTAAGAAATTATCTTTTATCGCATATTTCTGGTTGCGGGAATCTTTTTTTGCGCCGATTGGCTTTACTTTTGTTATTACATCATATTCATTTTCTAATCGATCAAGAAATCCTCCGATACTCTTTTCGAATATAGATTCGAGTTCACTTCGAGAAGTTCTTCCACAAGCAATTAATTCTAATATAGAAAAATATACCCCATATTCCTTCCCAAATTCTTGTATTAATAATGTCTTTCCTTCTTCGATGAAAAAGGAATCTTTTTGTAGGATAAAATCAATTATGTCATCTTTTGTGAAAATATTATTTTCAACTAAAATTTCTTGATACCTGGGAACTCCTCCCGTTATTAGATAATTGTAGAAAAGGTTTTCATCATTATATGAATTATTGTCTTTTAAGATTTCTTGAATTATTGTGGGATTGAATGGTTTAATATATAGAATTCTATCAGCCCTACCGTAGAGTGCTTCTTTTTCATCCTGGAAGATTTTTTTCATCATAGAATATATTGATCCGATGAAAATTATGTGTATATGGGTCTCGAATTTATATTGATCCCATAGCTTTTGTATTTCAGAAAATGTGCTTTTATTGATATTTCCGAATTCTTGAAATTCATCAATTATTAAGACAAATCGCTTCTCTGTTCCCAGTTTCAGTAATAGTTCAAATATCTGAGAAAAGTAATCGATTCTTCCAATAAATTTTGTACCTGAGAATTCTTCATATAATTGTAGAAATTCTTCGCATATCAGTTTTTCAGTTTTTTTGCTTGTGAACAGATAAAGTGATTCTTTATCCTCAGCATATTTCTTTGCTAAAAGTGTTTTTCCAATTCGTCTTCGTCCAGTTAATACGGTTATTTTCCCGTATGATTTTTCACACTGTTCGTATATCTTGTTAAGGATATTTAGCTCTGATTCTCTATTATAGAATTTCATTGTAATTCCCATTACTGTAATATATATTGCAGTATAAATAATTTATCACCGAATTGCAATCAATATAACGAGACTGTAGAATAACGCCATTCCAAATAACCCGTGAGCCGTGAAGCTGGTGTATTTCTTGTGAAAACAAGAAATATGACAGTAGGCGAATCTGCGTTCAA
>JAQQAP010000042.1 GCA_028533045.1 Spirochaetales bacterium
ATTTGAAAAAATCATCAATAATCGTGTATAATCCTACTATATTCATACTTCCTCCCATCGTATGTTTTTGTCCATAAACAAATTATACAATGAGAGGAAGTTTTATAATAGTCCATTAAAACTCGAATTTCGGCCTATTTACAATAAAATGAATTATTCTCCGTCTTCAACCAGATCGATGGAATAAACAATAACCTCGCCGTAGGCATCGATATCTTCATCTTCATAGCTATCGCCTTTGTACTCATTAAGCCATACGGTTGATTGAGTGTAGCATCCCACTTTGAAGTATCCCTCATCGTCGGCGGAAGTCCAGGTTTTGTAATAGCTCTCTCCTGTGCTTTCATTGGTGATCTCACAGGTGATGTTGTCATCTTCCCCGTCTTCATCGGAATCCACACCGCTCAAGGTATCCACGGTTACCGTAATATCAAGAACATCTCCCAGGGTATAATCCAGGGCATTGTCGTAGTCCTTGTTTGACTCATTCCAGATAATATACAAACCGTAATCGGCATGGTACTGGATTCTCAAGGGCTCGTCATCGGGACCGTGAATCTGTGTTATACATACTTCCGGTTTCTGTTCCGGCGTATGGGTCACTTTCAGCCGCGTATTCAGATACTGATAGTTGTCCACGGACCAGTAGTTATCGCCCCCGTTGTACTCCTGACGCAGCTCGCTTCTGGGGTACTTGGAACCGCTTGTGGTAGCTCCCGCACAGTGGGCTCTGAATCGAACGCCCCCGTCGTCCACCTGGAAGTAGGGTTCGTATTCATAGTCAAGCAAGTCATCAAGTACGACTTCATAGGCATCGGTATTTCGATCATCAACTGAACCGCCGGAGAGATAGATTTCCGAACTGTCATCTCCGTTCTCATCTACGGGAAGAGTGATTTTCCAGTTTTCCGGAATGCCGGGAATTATGTCGGAAGGGTACTCTGCACTGCCGTCATCATCGGACGTATCATCCTCGGAGCTACCGTCATCACCTGAGTCATCGTTCGAACCATCGTCGGAAGAGTCATCAGAGGCAGTACCCCAGATTTCCACTTCCGTAATACTGTTCCAGTCATTGGAAGAGTTACCGTAACCTACGATTCGAACATAGCGGGCGCTCGTATCGCTTACATCATAACTTTCCAGTTCCAGAGTGTCTCCGCTGCTGGTGGTAAGATCGAGGATCTGCTCTAGGGAGGAGGTATCATCTCCGGCCCAAATCTCAAAATCCGCACTTCGGCTGGAGCCCTTATAGAAGGCGATCTGCACATCCGTAACAGTCTGGGATGATCCCAAATCGTAGGTAATATACTCCCCGTCCCCTTCGGCGGACCAGCGGGTATCCAGGTCTCCGTCCACCGTATTGTCCGCACCATTACCGTCATCGGCACTGGCGCTTACACTGTCGGCAGTCAGCTTGGAAGACTCGGATGAATCGGTATCCTCTTCCTCATCACTCCCCTCATCCACATCGTCCGTACTGTTATCTTCCAGTTCCACTTCGGTAATGCTGTTCCAGTCATTGGAAGAGTTACCATAACCAACAATTCGTATATATCGGGCGGTTACATCACTTACGTCATAACTTTCCAGCTCCGTAGTGTCTCCGCTGCTGGTGGTAAAATCGAGTATCTGTTCCAAAGATGATGTATCATCCCCGGCCCAGATTTCAAAATCCGCACTCCGGCTGGAACCTTTGTAAAAGGCAATTTGAACATCCGTAACAGTTTGAGATGATCCCAAATCGTAAGTAATATACTCCCCGTCTCCTTCGGCGGACCAGCGGGTATCCAGATCTCCATCCAGAGTATTTTCCGCTCCGTTTCCGTCATCCGAACTAGCCGTAGCACTTACATCGTCAAGAACCGTTTTTGTCTCATCCCCGTCGGAACTTAACTCATCACTTCCTCCGATACCCATCTCGCAGCCGGCAAAAACCATTGCCATCATTAGGGTTACGGCAAATAACCTCTTGAACTCTTTCATAATTCTCCTCTCCTATGATTTTGAGTCTAACATAACAACCGTCATACCCCCGTATGACCGATGTGTCATGAAAGACAATACAAACTAAACTTGTTTTCTCGTTGGATTTTTTATTGAGATTATGTATAAAATTGTGTTTATGATTTAGTTTAGCACAGGATAAGAGTGTGTCAAGAAGAAACTGGACACAGAACCGTAAATACGGTTCCCTCTCCCTTTTGGGAAGAAACCCGTAATTCTCCCCCGTGTTTCTGAATAATAGTAAAGGACGAAGCCAATCCAAGCCCGCTCCCCATCTCCTTTGTGGTAAAATAGGGGTCAAAAATGTGGGGGAGATTCTCTTCCTCTATGCCCGCACCAGTATCAGAAACATCCAAACGAACAAAGCGCGTCCCT
Source organism: Spirochaetales bacterium (assembly GCA_028533045.1). GTDB lineage: Bacteria > Spirochaetota > Spirochaetia > DSM-2461 > DSM-2461 > SZUA-368. Next base: position 2,383 of record JAQQAP010000042.1, read on the forward strand.
TTCTCAACCACATTTTCCAGGGAAAAGACTATTTCTCCCTTCCCCTTCATTGCCTGAGAAGCGTTAACTGTCAAATTGGTAATAACCTGATCCAGTTGTCCCCGGTCGCCCCGGATCGTCCACATGTTACGGGGAAAATGAAATAGGGCATTGGTTTCCATTCCGGACAACACAAAATTCACCGTTTCCCGGACCAATTCGCCCAAATCCAGCTCGCCTATCTCCAACTCCCGCTCGGAAGTAAGAGAAAGTAACTGCCCCGTAAGTCTTCGGGCACGATACATGGAATCCACCGCCGACTTAAGATAGTTATCCTGTTCGCTTTTTTCTACGGCCAGATCCCGGGCCAGCTCCATATATCCGTAGATTCCGGAAAGAAGATTATTAAAGTCGTGGGCAATACCTCCGGCCAAAACGGCAATGGACTTGATCCTTTCCGTCCTCTGCAGTTCCCGCTCCTTTTCCTGAATCATCCCGGTCTGCTTAACAACAATCCGACGCAGAAGATAAAGCCAAACAAGCATAAAAAGAATGAGAGCTAAAAAGAAACCGGAAAGAATAAAGAGCCAATTCCTCATAGACTGGGAGAGCCAAATCCCCTTATTCCCCACCCAACCACGGTAAATCTTTTCCCGGGTACTAAAATCGATCAATCTCAAAGTCTTGTGGGCAATATCCAAAAGGACCCTATCCCTTCGGGATACGGCGATATGGAGAGTTTCCCTATAACCACTTTCTCCGGAAACAGTTAGATTACTCAGCCCTTCCTGATTAATAAGCCAGGAAGCATAGAGCTGATTCACCACAAAAACATCTATCGCCCCCGTCGAGACGGCCCTTAAACCTGCCAGGTTGTCAGAGAAAGAGAGTGATGCGATGTTAGGATATAAATCCTCCAGAAACTCGTTAACCCCATTGCCTTCTTCAACTCCGACTATCCTATCGCCCGCCATATCCAAGTCAATGATTTTTTCACTTTTCCGACAAACCAACACATAGGGCGATTGGTACACAGGAGGAGTATATCCCAAATATTTTTGCAGGTCCCCCGTTCGGGAAATTCCCACAATTATAAAATTCCGTTCCTTTTTAGCGTACTCGACTAATTCCGGCCAAGAAGAAAACATCTTAAAGGAGATATCGATCCCCATGGTCTTCTCTATCTCATAGAACAAATCGACAAGAATTCCGGTGTAACGATTCCCGCCGTCGTAGTATGCATTGGGAGGAGCATCATAGCCAAAAAGCACGACTAACTTCCCCTCATGTTCCTTCAACCACTCCTTTTCTCCTTCCGAATAATCCACATCCTTTTGGGGGGACAAACAGGAGATAACAATCAATAACAAGGGTAGGAGGAACAGACTTCTCTTCATTTAAACACTATTGTATTACCAAAAGCCTGTTTACACAAGAAAATGCCTGTTTTTGTAAGATTTCCCCCTCCCCTTCTTTTGAGGAGCCTTTATGAAAAGATTAATCAAAACCATTTTCCTACTATCACTGGCAAGCTGTTCTTTAACCACAAAACTCCCCGCCCCCATTCCGGAAGAGTACCAACTCTCCCTGGCAAGCTGGAACATTGAAAACTTCACCCGCAGCGAATCAAGAAAGCTCAAACTGATTGGTCGCACCCTTGCGGAGAGTCTCCATAGTCCGGATATCATTGCCTTTCAGGAAGTAATGGATGACAGCGGCAGAAGAGATGACGGAACGACGGAAGGGGACCGCAATTTTGCCGCCCTGGCAAAATCGTTGGAACAGATATCGGGAGAAAAGTATGGCTTCATTAGTTATGAACCGCAAGACGGCAAGGAAGGAGGAGTCCCCGGCGGTAACATTCGAACGGGCTATCTTTACAAGACCGCCAGCCTGAAACCAACAGGGCCGGGAGAAGTCTGGGAGGACGAGGTCTTTTCCTCCTGCCGCCCGCCCTTTAGTCAGTCTTTCCTCTTTAACGAACGCACACTTACGGTCATCAACGTTCACCTTAGCTCCCGTATCGGGGGAGAATACAGCGATTGGAAACGGTTGAATCAGGCCCACTACCTGTCCGAGAAAATGACAAGCCTTCTGCAGGAAGACCGGAACAGGCTGATTATCCTGACGGGGGACTTCAACGACACCCCAAACTCTCCGCCGATCCTTTCCCTAACCACAGGTCCGAAAGCCCTCATAGGCCTGGTAGAAAATCCCACCTATCTGTACAAAGGGCAGCCCCTTCAGCTGGACCACATCCTGGCGTCAGGCAATATGGCCCGCCGCTGTGTCAGTGCCGGCGTACTCACCCTTCACGGCGGAGCAGACCTTCCCTCGGACCACAATCCCCTTCTTGCCCAATTCTACCTGCCGCCGCCGGAGCAGGAAGTCACTCCGATTCAGGAACTGCGCAGGGTGTTTTCCACTATTTCCCTCACCCCGGGGGAGGGCGACGCGGAGAGTATGGATTCCAGGGCCTTTACCATTTCCGACTTCTGGCCCCCTTCCAACTGGCGGCAACGGTAGTAGCCCCCGGCCAGATGGGCGGCCATTCCCGGATTTATCTTGTCCAACTCACTTATGCGCTCGGCCAGGAAGCGGTACCCCCGGCCATCGGGAGCATGAAACTCCGCCCGATTCTGAAGTAATCCACCGTAGAGGGCGCGAACCATATTGGGATTATCCTTCCTAAAGGCCGGATGTGTCTCAAGGCGCAGAACATTCTCGTAAATCCCTTCCCCCATGGTCTGGTAGGCAAACCATTGGGTGAGGGGGAGAAACTGGTCCTTCCATTTGTCGTAGTAAGCGGCCAGAACCCTCTCCTTCTCCTCCCCAGGAAAGCGGCACAGGACACGCAGCGCAGCGGAGCGATCGGTCATATTATCGCTTTCAAAGTAGAGTTTTTCTGCCCGGGAGAGATGGGCCCTGTCGGCCTCAACCAGATAATCCAGCAGAATGGCCTTTAAGGCCCGTCGTCCCACACCGGTCCTGTCATAAGCATACTCCCCACCCAAAAGAGATTCATAGAGAGGAAGCATAGAGTCTTCCAAAGCCTTTCCCAGCCGGCTTTTAAAATCGCTCCGTTTTGCCCGGGCGGCTACAAAGTCCAGAGGACGGACGAGGTCAGCCACGTCGTCAACAGAGGGTAAGGTCAAAAGAAGGGCGGTAAGCTCCTTATCCTGAGTTTTGTCATTCAGAAGAGCTTCAAAAGGAGGGACCAGAACCTCCGGCCCTTCCCCAACCTGAAGTAACTCCAGAGAAAGTTCCCGAGAGGTGCTAAAGCGGCTGTAGCCGTCCGTTTCCTGTCCCAAGAGGAATATTCGGTCCTCCCGGGACTGGGGATAATCCAAATTAACGGGAGCGCTAAAATCGCGCAAAAGGGAGAGAACCGGCTCTTCCTTGAGACCGGAAAAAAGGAACTGCCGCTCCTTCTCTTTCACAATGAAAGTCTCCTCCCGCAAAAGGGAACCGTCCCGGCGGCGCAGGGCGCCGTGCACAGGAAAATAGAAGGGTTCCTTGGGGCTTCCGTCTGCTGTAGGGGCTGTTTCCTGGCTTAAGGTCAGGGTGTAATTCCCCTCCCCGTCCCATTCGGTCCGGGCCTTGAGCAAGGGCGTTCCCGACTGGCTGTACCAACGGCGGAACTGACTTAAATCAAGCCCGGCCCCCTCCTCCATGGCCAACAGGAAGTCCTCGCAAGTAACGGCCTGGCCGTCGTGGCGGCGGAAATATTCGTCTATCCCTTTGCGGTACCCTTCGGCCCCGGCCAGGGTATGGATCATACGAATAACCGAAGCTCCCTTCCGGTAGACCGTAGGTGTATAAAAATTGTCGATTTCCCGGTACGATTCGGGACGAATGGGGTGGCTATTGGGTCCGGAGTCCTCGGGAAACTGGACCTGTTTAAGGGAGATGGCCTGGTGCACCCGGCTCACGCCCTTGCTTGTAGTGTCCTCCGTAAAAGACTCGTCCCGGAAGACCGTAAGCCCCTCCTTGAGGGTCAGTTGGAACCAGTCCCGGCAGGTAACCCGGTTACCGGTCCAGTTATGAAAGTACTCGTGAGCCACAATACCGGCAATCCGGTCCAGTCCGGCATCGGTGGTAATTTCCCTGTCCGCCAGAACGGCGGCGGAGTTAAAAATATTGAGTCCCTTATTTTCCATGGCCCCAAAGTTAAAGGCATCCACCGCCACTATCATAAAAAGGTCCAGGTCATATTCCAGACCATAGTTATCTTCATCCCACTTCATAGCCGCCTTGAGGCTGTCCATGGCGTGATAAGCCCGGCTCTCATTACCCCGGTCCGTGTAGATCCGCAGGGTAATATCACGGCCGCTCATGGTGGTAAAGCTGTCCTCGATATGCCCCAAATCCCCCGCAACCAGAGCAAAGAGGTAGGACGGTTTTGGAAAGGGGTCTTCCCAGGTTACAACCCGCCTCTTCCCTCGTGTCTCTTCGCTAACCAAGTTTCCGTTGGAAAGAAGGACCGGCGCCTCCCCTTCGATGGTGACCCGGTAGCGGGTTAGAATGTCCGGGTGATCCGGAAAGGGGGTAATGCGGCGAAAGCCTTCCGCTTCGCACTGGGAGCAGAGAATGTCGCCGGAGCGGTAGATTCCCATGAGTTTTGTATTGTTGTAGGGATCAATCCGCACCGTGGTACGCACCAGGCTCTCGTCAGCCAGTCCGGTCAGGGTTAAAAGATTCCCCTCAAAGGTATACTCCTCGGAATTAAGGGCGCGCCCGTCAATCTCTACGGCCTCAATCGACATATCCTCCCCGTTAAGGATCCAGGGAGTCTCACAGGCCTTCCCCTCACCGTCATATCGGACGGTCAATTCAGCTTTGACCTCCACATAATCGGCTTGAATATCAAAATAAAGCCCCATCTCCGGCACAAGGAAATCGGGCTTTTTATAATCTTTGCGAAAAATAATCTGTTTCTCTTCCATAGGGTCTAATATAGACCGTATCGTCCGGGGATGTACAGGTAGAGAAGTGATTCAACCTGGTTTACCCCTTCCTCCTCACGGGCCAGCTCTATACAGGCCTCGCTGATTTTGTCGGAGACCACCGAACCGGAAAGAATCACTTTTCCCTTGTTCACCGTGACTTCCAGCATGTTCACAGCCATCTGTCTTTCATAGATAATCCTGTTGTGGATTTTCTGGGCCAAATAGCGGTCCATAATCATCTTGCGGGCGGTTTCCGCCGTTTCGGTGGCAAAAATATGCTCCGAAGCGTGATCGATCAACTCCAGAACCCGTTCCTGGGAAATGTGATCCGTATTGACTACCAAATCGTAGTAGGTGGGATCGTGACCGTCGGCATGGAAGAAATATTTATGGAACCCTTCCCTATCATGCACCATGCGATGATAGATTTTATCCACTGGAGCGTCCTTGTCTTCCAGAAGAAGGGAGATTCGTTCCCTACCCCTCTCTTCGGAACAGATGAGCCGAACGTGGAAAACCCCGGGAATATCCCGAAGTAAAAACTGTCCGCCCCGACCCAAAATCAGAGAATTGCCTTTAAGGGCCGTTTCATACACGGTAAGTTTAAGAATATCCAGATATGCCGAACGCCGGTCGCTGCCCCTGTCCAAAAGCCCGGGAGTATGTTCGTCCAGCCGCTTCACCCAGCCGGGATATTCGGGATGTTCCTGAATGTATTTATCGATGGCAATACGATCCAACAGATTCAGATTCTTCCTGTCAGCTAACTGCCGGGCGACTTCATTTCCGCCGGAACCGGGAATCCTTGAAATGGTAATGATACTCATGGATGCCTCCTCTTTCTTTCTCACAGCGGGGCCCGGGAGGTCTAGCGGCCGTTCCGGCGCCTCTCCTTTATTAATTATAGGTCATGGGAGGTGAGAAGGCAAATTTGAGATCGGACTAAACATGGTTTATACTATTAATATGATCCAGATTGCCTATAACGCTCTCCTCCATCTTATGGCGCTGAGTCAGTTTCTCCTCCGCTCCGGTTCAAGGGCGATTTATGGTGATTTAATCTGGCAGTTCTACCTCCTTTTGGGGCTCTCCTTTACCCTGTCACTGCTTCTCGCCTTCCGAAAGAAAGCCTATTTTATCCTGATTCCCTTACGGCTCATTATTATTCTACTCATAGCCTATCCGACGGGGGAGGAATTCTGGATAGGCGCCCTGCTCTTGATGAGTCTCACTACCGAGACGGCCCTTTTCACACCTCTCCCTTGGGGACGAGTTTTGTCCGTGCTAATCCTGGTACCCTTTCTTTTTTTCCGGGGGGACCGGTCGGCCTTTCACATTCCCGTTAGGGGAACATCTTTTCCCGACCTGCTCCTTCTCTTCTTCTTTCCCCTCCTGGCGGGACAGGCGGCCTTTTCCCTTAAAAAGGAAAAACTCAAAAAAGAGGAGCTACAAGAGCATAACAAGCGTCTGGACCGGGCCGCCTCTCGCCTCATCGGCACCAATCTGGACTACCAGAACTACGCCAAACAGCGGGAAGCCCGGACACTGGCGGAAGAGCGGCGCCGGATCTCCCGGGAAATCCACGATACGGTGGGCTACTCCCTTACCAACGTCCGGGTCATGCTCGAAGCGGGGGCTATGCAGATGGAAAACAACCGGGAACAATCGCGCCAACTCATCCTCAAAGCCATGGAGGAGTCACGCCGCTGCCTGGAAGAGACCCGCCAGGCTATGGGAGAACTGCGAAGCCGGGACCGGGAAGACTACCGGGGACGAACCGCCATCAGCCGTTTAACCGGAGCCTTCCACGAGTCCACCGGCATCACAGTCAGCCTTGAATACGGGGAAGCGCCCACCCAATTCTCCGAAAAAGTGGACAAAGTGCTCTACCGAACCATTCAGGAGGCCATGACTAACTCCTTTCGCCACGGTATGGCCGAAAATATCGACATCATGTTCTGGGAGGAGAAGAGGGTGCTTTCCGTCCTGATCCGCGATGACGGCTGCGGAGCGCCCACCGTAAAGGAAGGAGTAGGCCTGGCCGGGATGAGGGAACGGGTGGAAAAACTGGGGGGAACCGTAAAATACGGTAACGGACCCAAAGGATTTCAGGTCAGGGCCTTAATTCCCCTGACCGGGGAAGGTGAAGATGGGAAATAACAAGATACGGCTCCTTTTGGCGGACGACCAGAAACTCTTTGTGGAGAATCTAAAAGTAATTATTGAACTGACCGCCCCCGAATTCGAAGTGGTTAAAGTTGCCCGGAACGGGCGGGAAGCTGTTCGGGGAGTGGAAGAGCACAAACCGGATATTGTCCTCATGGACGTACGCATGCCCGAAATGGACGGAGTGGAAGCGGCCCGAATCATCCACAACAAGCACAAAGACATAAAAATAATGATGCTCACCACCTTTGACGACGATGCCTATGTCCACAACGCCCTGGCTGGGGGGGCAGCGGGATATATCCTCAAAAACACCTCCTCCCCGGACCTGGTCCAGGCCATCAAAGCCCTTCACTCCGGCCAGGCTCTCATAACCCCCTCCCTTCTCTCAAAACTAATCTCTTCCCCGCCGCCCGATGATGAAACCCGACACAACAGGGAAAAGGGGCTCAAAGCTGAATATGACCTGGATTGTCTCTCCAGCCGGGAGCGGGACGTTCTCTTCCTGCTTTCCCGGGGCTATGACAATAACGAAATCGGCGAGCGGCTCTACATCGCCCGACAAACCGTAAAAAACCATATCTCCCACATCTACGATAAACTGAATATCCACGACCGCATGAGCGCCATGAAAGCCGCAGGAGACCCCCGCCTCAAGGAGTGGTGCGGACACTTAATGGAACAGTGACAAAAAACAAAAAAAATGCTCTTCTCCCCTCCACCATAGTACTTTATTGGTACCCCATAGGTACCACATTGAACTTGAGAACAAGGGCGGTCACTTTTTACAATAAAAGTAATATCTATCCTCAAGGAGTAGTTTTATGAAACGCTTAGCTCTTTTGCTTACGGTTCTGGCCTTCACAGCCGGAATGTTCACCGGCTGTAACAACAAAGCCGACGGTCCAGTTGAGTTCGAATTCTGGTTCGGCCACAATCAGTCCGACCGAATCGCGGTGGCCCAGGTTCTGGTAGACACCTACATGGCCCTGAACCCGGATGTCACCATTAAAGTCATCCCCGTAGAAGAAAATGACCTGGCCGGTCAGCTCAACGCGGCCTCCGCAGCGGGAAATATGCCCCCCATCATAGAAGCCGGATCGGAAGCAGCCGTTTCTTTTGGCTCCGAAGGCATCATGGACACCGATGCCGTAGCCAAACTCCTGGAAGATATTGGAGAGGATAAATTCTATCCCGGTTCACTCAAACTGTTTGATAACGGCAAAGGCGCCTACTACGCCCTCCCCTATCACGGCTGGGTACAGGGAATCTGGTACCGGGCCGACTGGTTTGAAGAAGCCGGACTGGAACCGCCCAACACCTGGGAAAACATCCTCAAAGCAGCGGAATATTTTTACGACCCCCAGAACAATCAGTACGGCTGCCTCATAGGAACCACCGCAGAAAACTACACGGAACAGTGTTTTACCCAGCTGGCTCTGGCCAACGGGGCCCAACTCTTCGATAAAGAGGGCAAGCTCATCTTCAACTCCCCCGAAATGAAGGAAGCCGTTGAATACTATGCCGAACTGGCGCAATTCAACCCGCCCGGACCCCAGTACTGGAGAGCCCGGGACTACTACATCCAGGGAAAAATGGCCATGTTCTTCTACTCCACCTACATCATGGACGACCTGGCCCTGGAAGAAAACGCCGCCGGCTCCCTTACCAGTGAAAACTTTGAAGAACTGGAAGGCTCCACCTTCGATCCGGAACTGGTAGACCACACCAAGATGGTCTCCCAAATCAGCAACACCAAACCCGCCGGCTATGGCGTCATTAACTCCCTGGCCCTCCTTAAACAGGAAGACCCAGCCGTAACCGCCGCCGCCATAGACTTCGTGCGCTATCTCTACAGCCCCAACGCCTACATCTCCTACCTGCACATGCAGCCCGGCGGAATGAATCCGGTAATAAAGGACATTGCCGACAATCCCCGCTACCAGAACGACCCCAACGGAATATTCAAACATTACGGCCCGGAAAAGATGATGGAAATCATAGAAGGTATGAACAGTATCGAAACCTTCTCCATCGTAGAAGGAGTTAGAATCGACAAGGCCAGTAAGATTTTCAACCAGAAAATCATCCCCCAGATGCTCTATAAAATCACCCAGGAAGGAATGGATATTGATGACGCCATGTCCTGGGCGGAAAAGGAAATGATGAAAGTAGAATAATCGTCACCTCCCCGGGAGGGGATCGGGCGCCGGCCTGAATCCCCTCCTTCTTTCGTTTCCAAGGAGCGTCATATGAAAGGAACCTTACAACAGCAGCAGGCCAAACTGGGCATCCGGCTCATTGCACCGGCTGTCACAGTCATAGGCCTGCTTATCATCTATCCCGTTTGCTACAATCTTTATCTGAGTTTTCACGATGTAAACCTCTCCGGAGAAAGCCTCTTCGTAGGACTTTCCAACTACTCCCACATCATCACCGACCCGGAATTCTGGAAGGCCTTCCTCACCACCGTTCTCTACGTAGTCTTCACCACCGCAGGCACCACCATTTTCGGCCTCATAGTCGCCCTGGCCATGAACCGACGCTTCCCCGGGCAAGGTTTGGTAAGAAGCCTGCTCCTCCTCCCCTACATCGCCCCGGTTATCTCCGTGGTCTACGCCTGGCAGTTCTTCTTTGACCCGGTCAACGGCATATTCATGCACATGATGGTAGAGCAATGGGGGCTCTATTCGGAGCGGTTCAACCTCATCCGTTCCCCCGAATACGCCCTGTGGGTAGCCATCATCTTCTCCATCTGGAAGAACTTTCCCTTCACCTATCTCATGCTCCTTTCCCGGCTTCAGGCCATAGACGCCAACCTCTACGAAGCGGCGGAAATCGACGGCTGCACGGGAATCAAAAAGTTCACCCACATAACCCTTCCCGAACTCTCCTTTGTTCTGGGATCCATCGTACTCATGAGAATCATCTGGAACATGAACAAATTCGAAGATATCTTCCTCCTCACCGATAACGTGAAGACCCTCTCCATCTATACCTACTTCAAAGCCTTCACCGGCTCACTCGATATGGGGCAGGGTTCGGCCCTCTCCATCATCCAGTTCTCCCTTCTCATAGGGTTCATTATCTTTTACGTTAAGAAGGTGCTCAAATGGTAGTTAAACACAGACATTTAAAGAATATACTCTTTGCCCTACTCATTCTGGCCATCGTCCTTTTTGCCATCTTCCCCTTCGTGCAGATGGTCTCCACCAGCCTCAAGTACTCCTGGGACTGGGGTAATCCCTCCCTCATGCCCACCAAAGTCAATCCCGACGCCTACGTAGAGCTCCTGGGAATGGGACAAAGCGTTCAGGACCTGCCCGAATCGGTCCGCATCCTCCTGGAAGAAACCCCGAACCTCACAAGGGCCCAAAAAAATGCCATCATAGAGAAGTATCAGGACTCGGGAGACGTCTTCCCCTTTGGAAAATACTTCCTCAACTCCCTTCTCTTTGCGGCCTGCTCCGCCTTCCTCTCCCTTCTCATAGCCATTCTGGGAGCCTACTCCTTCTCGCGCATGGAATACACCGGTCGCAAGGCCATCCAGCGGGGGGTCCTCTTCGTGTACATGTTCGGCGGGATCCTCCTGCTCATACCTCTTTATAAAGTATCCGTAGCCTTAGGCCTGGCCGGAACCCAGGGAGGAACGGTTTTCTCCATACTCATCATCTACGTAGTGCAAACCCTGCCGGTCTGCCTCTACATGCTGGGCAACTACTTCCGCACCATCCCCTTCTCCATAGAGGAAGCCGCCTTTATCGAAGGACTCAGCCATTTCCAGACCATCCAAAAGATCATCATCCCCCTCAGCCTCTCCGCCATCGCCACGGTCTACATCTACGCCTTCATGATCGCCTGGAACGAATACCTCTTTGCCTCGGTATTCCTCAAATCCTACACGGACATCTACACCCTGAGCATCGGCCTCCGCACCCTGTTCTACTCCAAAAACGCCATCTGGGACCGCATCATGGCCGCCAGCATGCTCACCGCCCTCCCGGTCGTCTTCCTCTTCCTCCTCATTCAAAAACAACTGACCGGTGGACTGACCGCCGGGGGTGTAAAAGGTTAATGGGGGACGCCCCGCCTCCCGGCGGGGCCCGGACTTTCCGCTCAAACGGGCTCATCCCGTCGGCTTTTTCGGTCTTCCTGCCGTCAGCCCTGCCGCCGGGGCCCGTAACCGCTGCAATTCCTGTCCCAAAGAACCTGCTCCAATTTCTTCATGGAAACGTTTCCATTTACTTCTCAATAGATTTTTACGACACAATGGAATAAAATAAGTTAAAAAACACCACTAAAAGAGAGAACAAACATGGCCCAACACTACGCCACCCCGTGGAACATCCTCAAGGAATCTTTCATCTACTACGGGAAAACCTTCAAATTCAACGCTCTGGCTGTCACCGCCATGTACCTTCCCTTCTTCCTCACCCTCTCCCGTCTAATGCAGCACATGATATCATCGGTCGAATACGAATATATGATGGATCTGAAATTCTGGATCTGGTACGGCGCCTCAATGCTATACATGCTCCCCGCCTACATCTATTTTGGCTATGTGATGACCCGCAAAGTCGGACTCGCCTATAGAGGAGAAGAGGAGCCTCTTTCGGAGACCTTACGTCTGGGCCTAAGCAACTTCTTCCCCCTGTTTCTTCTCTCTCTCCTTCTCACACTGGGCTTCCTGGGGGGCTACCTTCTTCTTGTTGTACCGGGAATCATCCTTCTTCTGGCATGGAGCCTCTACCAACCGGTGTTCGTAGAGGAAGGATTGCGGGGCAAGGCCGCCCTAAAGAGAAGCCGTCAACTTACAAAAGGCTTTAAGGGCGAGATTTTCGGAGTGGCCTTTATGCTCGTCATGCTCCTCTATATTGTGATGCTTGTTCTGGGAGGAATCATACTCACCTTAAGCTGGAATACCCTAATGACACACCCCCAACCGGAAGAAATATTCATGACCCGCCGCTTCTGGAATGGCTACACCCTTTTTATGGGCCTCTTTACGATACTCCTTATCCCCTTTTACTTTGTAATACCATCCATATTCTATTTTAACCTTAAAAAGGAAAAAGAACCGATAGAGACCGGCCTTGAGCCCCCTAGACCAAATTCACCCATAGGCCTATATTGAAGAAATGGTGTTAACGGGAACGATTGTCAACTCAGCAGCCGTGGCAGGCGGTACGGTGGTAGGACTGGTCTTTAAACGGGGGCTCAAAGAAAACGTCAGGGAGATCACCAATCAGGGATTGGGGCTCTCGGTTCTTTTCATAGGGATATCGACCACCCTTTCGGGCCTTCTCAACCCGGAATCCAAACCGCTTCTATTTATCATAAGCCTTGTATTGGGAGGAGTTCTGGGTGAACTCTGGAAGATTGAATATCGCCTGGAGAAACTGGGAGATCGTCTTAAAGACCGAATGGGGGAAGGACACGGAAAGGTGTCGGAAGCCTTCGTTACGGCCACACTTATTTATTGTGTGGGAAGCATGACCATCCTCGGTTCCCTTCAAAGCGGCCTTGAAAACCGCCACGACATCCTCTATGCCAAATCCATTCTGGACGGCATATGCTCTGTTATCCTGGCCTCATCATTAGGGATAGGGGTGATTTTTTCCGCCCTAGCCGTCCTGGTTTACCAGGGAGCTTTGAGCCTTCTGGCTTCCTTTATCGGTCCCTATGCCACGGAAGAGATTATCCGGGAAATCGGTATTGTAGGGGGAATTATGATATTCAGTATTGGGATTAATATCTTGGAACTAAAGCGTATTCGAACGGGAAACTTCCTTCCTGCCCTTCTGATTCCCCCGGTCTGGCTTGTATTCCTTCAATTGACGGGCAAAGCATGATAGTTATTAGCAAAAAGATAAGCAAAGACGAAGACTATCCTCTCCTGGCCCCCTTAATCCGGGAATATCTGGACTGGCTGGGAGAAGATCTCTGTTACCAGGGAATCGATGATGAACTAAAAAATCTCCCCTTCATGTACGGCCCCACCGGCGGAGGAGCTGCCTTCTTAAGCGTAAGTAAGAACGAAGGCGTTTTAGGCTGTGGCTGCCTGCGAGCCCTTCCCTCTTCGGGGAAGGATTACTGCGAAATGAAACGCCTCTTTCTCAGACCGGAAGCGAAGGGAATCGGCTTGGGACGGAAACTCTGCGACCTTCTCATTAAAGAAGCCAAACGGATGGGGTACAAGAAAATGCGCCTCGATACCCTGGAAAGACTGGAAGAGGCGAAAAAACTCTATGAGTCCCTGGGATTCAAACAAATAGAAGCCTACTGTGAGAATCCCCTAAAGGGCCCCCTTTTCTACGAACTGGACTTAACCGTTTAACTAAAAGAAAGAATTCAACTTCTTGGCCGCATCGTCCACCTGGTCTTTTACCCCCAGATCCTCAAGGGCATCATCTACTTTTTCCTCCGCCTGACCTACAGCTTCTTCCTTCACCTCATCAATCTTGTCATCTACTTGATCCTCAATACTATCAAGGGATGAAAGATCCCCCGTCAATACCGATTCCCAGTCATCCAAATCGCCCAGATAGTCATCAAGAAATCCTATCTCACCGGCATAGCGGTCTATCATCTCCTCTTCAATTCCCTCAAGATACTCTTCGGCCTGCTCCTTAAGAAGAGCGCCGATCTCATCATCAACCTGACTCAGGAGGGGCCATTCAAGAGTAAAAGAGAAATCCTCACCACCGGAAGCGGTGACTGTCATGTCCCAGTCATCCCCGGCAAGCACGGAATAGACCACATCGGCCACCAGGTCGTCTCCGCTTTTAACCAGCTCCGGATCGGTAACCAGGATATGAGACGCCATTTCCCAGCTGCCGTCTCGTGCGACAGTTAAATCCGCCGTACCCCCGGCATCACCCCGGGCCCGGGAAATGCCCAGACCGGAGAGAGTATCCGTCTCAAAGAGAAGACCGGCAAAACTAAAATCACCGGTGCTGGGATCGACGGACTCACGACGACGTTCCACAACCACATCCCCTTCAAAGAGCCCGCTCCCGATATTCCAATCCACATGACCGCTGGAAGGCTCATCCCACTGATCCGGATCACCGGCTATATCCGCCAGAGAAGCTTCCCAGGAGAACCCCTCCCCAAAGGCAGAAACCAAACCCTCCTGCAAAAGAAATTCCGGCCAAACAACCGTATCAAAAGAAACTACCCTGCCCGACCGACCGGCGCTCTCCTTCGCCTCATCCTTCTCACCTTCCTGTTTATACTTCTTTATAAAGGCGGCAATCTTTTGGGCTTTAACATATTTATCTCCCAGAAGGGAGTAGAGATAGGACTGGACCATACCGTTCACAATCTCCTTTACGCCCCCTTCGGGAATGGCCACCAGAGACTTCATTCGGGCCATGTCCTCATCCTTAGCCGCCATAAGGGCCGCTCGATCTTCCTTGATTGATGTTCTCAAGTTATCAATTGCTTTAATCTCCCGACTCACATCGCCGGCGGCGTCATCGGTCTTTTCATAGAAATCCTGACCTTTCTCAACCAGTTCGGGGATCTTGGCGGGATTCGATTTGTACTGACTAAAGTCCTGCCCCAGAAAATCCCGCCCCTCGGAAATAACCTCTTCCGACTGGTGGCGAATATCCCCGAGAGAGGCCTCCCGGTCGGCCAGCTCCTTGTCATATTTATTCCGTAAATCTTCCGCCATGGCGGGAGTTGCCAGGGAGTCCCACTGCTCATCCACAAAGGCCTTGGGGTCGGAAGCGGCGGAGGCGATCATATCGGTCTGTTCCGTACGGAAATTATCTGCGGCAAAAAGGCCCGAACCGTCCTCCTTACCAGAAGGAGAATCTCCCGCCCCCGGCACAGCTTCACCGGAGGGAGAAAGGGCTTCTCCCGGATAATCCCGATAGGTACCCCAGGCGGCGTTTTGGGAGACCAGATTCTCCATGACAAACTTCTTTTCCAGAAGGGCCGTCGAATTCAACTTGATCTTCGTCTCTCCCAACTCAAAAAGGTTGGATTCCAGATCGGAAGAGTCGGCCACGGCCAAAGAGTCCCAGCTCAACTCCATCTTTAAAAGGGAGACATTTACCCCTTCCGCATCGGCAGAGGCTTCAAAAAGATCCTCCAGGGAAGATTCAATCAGTCTGTCCGCCAGAGGATTCTTGAAAAACAGGGCAAAAACCACGGAGGCGCCCACAATGACAGAAATAACTATAAGAGGAAGCATTTTGACTCCGCCCTTTCCCTTCTTTATTTCCTTAACCAGTTTTTTGAGATGCTTGGTCTCTTCCTTGGAAAGGTCAGCCTTTAAATGCCACTCCCCCCTCTTTTCGGAGACAAAAAGCCCGGCCAGGAATTCTTTATCATGGGTCAGCTGAACTTTTTTGAGAACCTTTTTGTTCAGCTCTTCTTTACTGTATGTCTTCTTTAGATACTTAGGCCATCCCATACTTAATTCCTCCCCGCTTTAAATGCCCGTGCCCCCACAGAAAAGGCCCCGGTCAGTTTTTTGAACCAGGGAAGAGTCTGGAGCTTCTTGTAAATTTTGCTCTCACACCACTTGGGGACGAGCTTGTTCCGATAGAGATTCACTAAAATCCGAAAAAGAAGCATCACCGGGATAAACAGGACCAACCCGCCAATCAACCCGCCCAAAACCAGGCTATCGTTAAATTTCGTAAAAGGCACAACGGGAATATTATAAAGGGAGGTCCAGAAGGGCTCCAGGGGTGTCATCGTCAAAAGGGTGTAGCCGATTCTGTCTAAAAGGGGATCATAAAGGTTGGCGAAAAGCCGGAAGATCAGCAAAAAAAGGAGCCCGATAGCCCGGTTCACCCGCATGAGCAGGAAAAGAAGAAACAGGAAGACCCAAAGCAGGTTTCCCGCCGGCACCAGGGCCAACAAAAAGCCCATCGCCGCCGCTCCGGCAATCTGCCAGGGCTTCTGGTTGGAATTCAGAATAAGAATCAGCTTCACGATTCCCTTAAACATAGTCTACCCCCATTTCCCGACATAACCGCCGGGCGCTTTTTCCAAAAGGTCAAGAAGCTCTTCCGGATCATCGGACAGAACCAATCTCTTCCGATGGGCAGCTTTAAGAAAACCCTTCTCTACCATACTGTCCAGAAACTCAATCAATCCGTCATAGAACCGGTTCGTATTTAAGAGTCCCACCGGTTTATCCATATAGCCAATCTGATTCCAAGTGTAGGATTCAAAAAACTCTTCCAGTGTTCCGATCCCTCCGGGCAGAGCGATAAAGGCTTCGCTCATGTCGTACATCATGGCCTTGCGCTTATGCATATCCTCTACCACATGAAGCTCAACACTCTCCCGGTGGGGAACCTTATCCTCCAGGGCTTCGGGAATTATCCCAATAGTTCGGCCGCCCGTCTCAAAATGGGCCCGGGAAACGGCGCCCATAAGGCCCGCATCTCCCCCGCCGTAAACAAGAGTAATACCCCTATCCGAAAGAAGACGGCCCATCGCTGCCGCCCCGGCTTCATAGGTACCGTCCGAACCGGAACTGGAACCGCAAAAAACGCATATTTTATCCATATAATTAAATATAATCGGGATGAGAAACAGAATCAACAAGCAAGTCAAACTAAAAACAGTACCAATTTTCCCATAAAATTCACCAATTAGGAACGAATATTAAGAATTCAATGGAATGAATTGTAGATTTTTCCTCAAAAGTAGAGTAGAATGAGTATTAACGATGGAACAAAATAAAAAAAAGTATATACAAGCCAAGGAAGCTCTTATCCAACTTTTCCACGACAAGAACTATCAGAACGGCCAAAAAATCCCCACAGAGAACGAGATAATCGAAACAACCGGTTTTAGCCGAAATACAATCCGCCAGGCAGTTATGGAACTGCAAAGGGACGGAGTCGTCCGCAAAGAACAGGGGCGGGGAACTTTTTACATATCCCAGGACAACCAGGAGAAAACTGGACGAATCGGGGTTATCAACTTTTTCCTTAATCTTTCCATCTATCCCAACATGGTTCACGGTATTGAAGAAGTGGCCTGGCAGGAGGGTTATACGCTCCTCCCGACCAACACCGGAGCCGGGGGCGAAAGGGAAATCGAAGCCATTGACCGCATCGTGGCCCAGGGAGTGGACGGCATTATCTACGAACCTTCCCACGACTTGGAAGAAAAAAGAGTGGAAGAGGGAACAAAGGTTCTAAACTATTTTAACAAGCTCAACATCCCCGTTGTAACTACCCACTTCTCTCTTCCCTCCCTGGAGTGTTCCTCCGTACTGATTGATGACGAAATGATTGGCTATAACGCCGTACGTTACCTCCATGAGATGGGGCACCGCAATATAGGGATTTTCTACATTGGAGATATCCGTTCCGGACTTTCCCGAACCAAGGGCTATGAAAAGGCCATGAAAGAGTTGGGTTTAACCATCAACCCCCAGTGGGAAGTGGCGACCAAAACAGGGGAGTATGACATTCCGGCGGGAGAGAGAAATCCCAATCTTTGTAAAGTCTTTATGGGAGAAGACCGGCCTTCCGCTGTCTTCTGCTTCAATGACGAACTGGCCATAATCCTCTATGAGGCGGCCCGTCAGGCGGGAATAACCATTGGAAAGGACCTGTCCGTCGTAGGGGTGGATAACACCGCATCGGCAGGAGTCATTCACCCGGGCCTCACCACCTTTGATCACCCCAAAGAGTACCTGGGGCGTTGGGCGGCACAGGCCCTGATTCAACGGATAAAGAACCCCGCAGGCCCCCAATTCCAACTTATGTTCCAGTCAAAACTTGTTAAAAGAGAAAGTGTAGCCGATTTAACAAAAGCAGAATAGATCCTTTTTAATAAGGCCGGGCTCTTAGACTTTCCTTTGTACCGTGCTGTTTAGCCCGGTGGTGCCAATACCAGTTTTTAAAGGGAAAAAGCCCATAAAGCATATTCCCCAGGGGGCTGTGCTTTTCCACTCGGTTCATCTTTCTGTTAATACCCTCCGGCAGTTTTTCCCCTTTCAACAAAGAGTCATTCACCTGTTTAAAGAAGGGCATTTTTTTACGGAAAAACTTGTCCGGCGCCATTTGGAGAGACTCGCTCCCCGCCATAATAAGAGTTCCCAGATAGTCCATGTCCATCAATTCCGAATAATACTCCAGATAATCTCTTAAATTATACGAGTGAATCGCCTCGGGAAAACCACTGTGAACAATATAACAAATCCTTTTCCCGGAGAAATCATCTCTGTTTTTCTCCATCAACTCCAGAAAAGCTTTAACCTGGGCGGGCATACTATCTACATAAAGGGGTATGACAATAAGATAGGCCTCGGCGGAGCGGATTCCCTCCAGCACCTCTTCATGTCGAACAGCCCTGTCCAGATTATAAACGGGAGCCTCCTTCGTTACCCAGCGAGCCATGCGTATTGAGTTACTCCAGTCACCCCGGGGAGATCCATTAA
This sequence comes from Spirochaetales bacterium, assembly GCA_028533045.1. Classification (GTDB taxonomy): domain Bacteria; phylum Spirochaetota; class Spirochaetia; order DSM-2461; family DSM-2461; genus SZUA-368. The sequence goes on from JAQQAP010000042.1 coordinate 20,902, forward strand.
GAACGGCCAATTTCATTACTTACCTCCTGCCTGTTATAACTGCCTAAAAGCCCAGCTTTTCTCCCGGATTGGTCCATATTCCTCTGGATTCGACGAATGTTTACATCTATTAACTCTTTAGCCCTTGGATCAATTACACCGTCATCAAAAAGATATAAAGAGATATAAGGTTCCGACCCGTAACGGGGTATATGAAGGCACTCCCCCTTTTTCATGGTGATGTAAGGAAGTACGTTGGGAATAAACCGATCTAGAGCCTTCTTTGTCTCACGACTTATAAAACCGGCAACCACCGGTGAGAAGAGAATGAGTTTGTCACTGTGGGCCATACTTTTGACAAAATCGGCTCCTTCATCATCATAGCGGCAGATCCCCGGAGTTTTCGTCCAGCAATCAAAACAACCGCAGCAATCGTTCATCTTCATGTTTTTAACAGTAAAAAGGTCTACTTTATGTGACTCTCCCCTTAGAGCGTCGCAAATCTCTTCGACCATCCCCGTAAAAGGAGCCCAGCAAGTATCGCTGTTCGCCCCGTTGACCATGGTAATTTTCATTTTTTTGCTCCTGACCAACCAAGATAACACATATTATATAACGCATGTTATATAAAGGCAAGATTTTTCCTAACTTTCAAAAAAGTGCCCCTACATTTAAAGATCAAGATCCAAATTAAGTCTTTCTTCCGTCCTGAAATCAGCCTTAAAAGCAAAAAGAAGCCGTTGCACCGTATCCTCCATCAACCGGAGTACCTCTTCAATGGTAATATTATCGTCTCCGGTTACGACAGAAACGGTAATTCCCGTCGTCATCAATGCCATGGTTTGTAAAAGCTCCCCCAACTGAGAGCGGGAAAGGTCACTTACCAGAGGATCGCCGGCCATGATATCTACCATGGCCCTCTTCTCCTCTCCTCCCATATGAAAGCATTGATCATCCAGGGCTAATAAATCCCGGTAAAGCTGGGGAAAATCCCGGGCAAACAAAATCTGTCCAATCCCAATATTAAAAAAACCGGTTTCCGAATAGGGTTTTGTAGAGTACTCCCAGGCGACCTTCTTTATCTCCCCATATAGGGCCTTTTTAAGCTCTTCACCATTTTTAAAATTTACATAAAGGGGAGCAACGGAACAGCCTAGCCGGGCGGCCAATTTTCTCATCGTAATTTTCAAAATCCCCTCCTCTTTAACCAATTCCATAGCAGCCGAGAGGATTTGTTCTTTTGTATACTGATTTTTGGGAGGCATAATTAATTATATAACAGTCGTTATAGATTATTCAATCGACACTCTCAGACCAGACAGCCGGTCCACTGATACAGGAGAATCCCCGTTGCCACGGAAACATTCAAGGACCCCTTCCGTCCCCTCATGGCAAGAGAAACCCGCCCCAAAGACTCTTCCGCCCGGGCCAGTCCTTCCGGACTCACCCCCAGTTCCTCAGACCCAATAATGGCGCAACAATCCCGCCCCTCTCGGGGAAAATCGAAATCACTAGCCTCTTCTCCCCCCAACTCCAGGGCAAAACAGTCCATTACCAGCTCGTCCAGAGGCAACACCCGCCAGGGAAGCATATCCACCGCCCCCATGGCACTGCGGCGACTTCGGGGATGGGAGGGGCTGGCACAACCGGGAGAAAGGAAGATCTCCCTTACCCCCATGGCTTCGGCTGTTCGAAAAATAGCCCCCACATTAAAGGGGGAACGAATATCTTCCAGATAGAGATAGACAGGAAAGCTTAGTCTGTCTGCCCTCTCCTCGTCCCCTTCCGGAGCCATCAGATCCCAATCGCCGGGCTCCATATTCAGCTCCGCCAAGAGAAGGTGGCGCAAATTGTTACAGGACCGGAGAAGTTCGTCCCCCTCCGGTGCTCTCTCCAACCACAGATTCAAGGAATAAAGACCGGCCTTCTCCCTTAGCACGGTCCCCAGTGAAATATCTTCGGCAACCAACCCCATGAGCCCCTTAAGATAAAGCTCATCTACAGCCTTTTCTCCTCCCCGGCGTATCTCCTCTTCAAAGGTTCGGAACAGACGAACATACTTCCGCTGCCTCGTCCCCTCCTTAAGGGAGGCCAGTTTACGAAGAGTTATCATTAGAGACCGGCCTGGAGAATATTAAAAAGGGCTTCCTGAGTAAGGGAGGGTATCTGAGCCTCCAAAATGGAGTAAGTCAGGGAAGCAGCTTCACTCAGTTCCTGGGCGGTAATTCCCAGGGCGGAAAAGCGGGAAGGAAGTTCATGGAGGCCCTGAAAGCGTCTCATCACCTCCTCCGGCTTGAGCGACTTGAAATCTTCCGGCATGGGCTCGTGGTGACAGAGTTTGGCCAGGGACAACTTCTTATCATTACCGGGGAAAAAGGAACTCTCCAGAAGCAGAGGAAGGAGAACTGTTGAAATGGCCCCTTTAGGTTTCCCCGTATAGCCGCTCAGCATATAGGAAAGCACGGTAACAGCCCCCACTCCGTTCAGAGCGCCCCCATAGGCCGAGAACAGGGACGCTTCATAGATGCGGGAAAAGCGGTCCGGACTGCTATGGGCATTCCCCTTAAAACCTAAAAGGGAAGAGACTTCCGAAATAGCCCGGGAGGCCTGCACATCGGAAAAGAAAGAGGCCCGGGGAGAGAGATAAGCCTCTACGCTATGGAGAAGAATATCCATCATGGCCATATAAAGGTATCTGTCAGAATAGGAATCCAGAAAAAGAGGATCCAGGAAAATCATCTTAAGACTCTCTTCCGGCATGGGACAGATGCGGGAGTAGCGTTCGGAGTGCTCCGTAAGAAAACATTCGGAACGAAACATAAAAGGATTTCGCCCGGAGGTGGGGAGCTCAATATAGGGAAGTCCCTTAACGGGCCTTACCGCTCCGCGCAAATAATCGTCCACAAAAATCTTCTCCACCGCCAGGGAAGCGGTGGCACGGGCCAGTTGAAGGGTCTTTACCCCGCCCATACCAATAATAACATTGGCATGACTCCCCCGGGCCATGGAAAGGGCGTCGTTAAGAGTAAAGGTAGTGGAAACGGGTACGGCATCGGAAAAAAGAAGAACGCTCAGCCCCCGGCTCTCCAAAATATTACGCACATCATCAATAGCCCCTTCCAGAGCCGAGTCGGCAATCAGCAGTATGCGGTTCCCCAGGAATACCGCTTCGTCACCCAAACGGTTAACCGAACCGATAATCACTTCGGGGGGAATATTCATCTTCAAGTCAGCCATAATTCATACCTCGTAAAGCAAAAAAAAGACAGAGGAACACCTCTGTCTTCTCCGCTCGTTATTGTGGGGGGGAAATTAAATCCCGAAAGCATCCATAATGGAATCGGCAACAGATTCTACAACCCGGTCATTGATGTAGTTCGGGTCTTCCAGCTTAGCTTTGATCTCGGCGATTCTGTCCAGTCTTACGTCGGGTGCGGATTTAACCAGCTCCGCCGCAGCAAAGAGATCGGCCGTTTTCATTGCCTCGTCGGAGACACTGATGGAGTCGGATGTTTTTTTGGCTGCCGTCTTCCCGGAACGAGATGTTTTGTTATAGTTGGCTACCGGGTCTACCGGTCCTAATCCATTTATTTTCATAGCCACTGAACTCCTTTCATTCTCCAGTACTTACAGTATCGACACAAAAGCCATAACATTAATCATTTTTTCCTGTTCCTCCCGAAACAAGAAGGGCGATCTCACCTTTAATTGTACTCCGTTTTTCCCAGTCTGCAAATAGGTTCTGTGCGGAATCTTCGCAAATTTCCTCGAATTTCTTGGTTATTTCCCTACCCAGCAGCACATTAGCCTCCGGATTCAGTTCACAAAGGTCTTCCAGAAGTTTCACAATCCTAAAGGGCGATTCATATAAAACAAAAGCTTCGTCCCGTTCCAAAAGCTGGGAAAGCCGTTTTTTTCTTTTCCCTTTTTTAGGAGAGAGGAAGCCTTCGAAGGTCACCGTCTTGGAGGGAAATCCGCAAATACTCACCAAAGCGGAGAACGCGGACGCCCCGGGAACGGGAGTCACTTCAATGCCCGCATCCCTCGCCTCACGCACCAGTATTTTTCCGGGATCACTTAAGCCAGGAGTTCCCGCATCGGAAACATAGGCCATGGTCTTCCCTTCCAGGAGCATTTTAACAAGGCCCGGAGCGCTCTGCTTCTCATTGGCCGCCCGGCAGCTAAGAAGCTGCTTCTTAATACCGTAATGATTCAGAAGCTTCACCGTCTGCCGGGTATCCTCACAGGCGATGCAGTCCACCTCATTCAGAATCCGAACAGCCCGGTAGGTCATATCTTCCATATTGCCAATAGGGGTGGCCACCATAAAAAGCTGGGACATTAGTCCTCCTTAACGGGGAAACCCCAGAGTTTGAGTTTTTCTATTATAAAGGAAAGAACCGCTTCGTGGGCGTCCTTCCCCTTTCCGTGGGGAACGATCGGATCGCCAAAGGCAAAATGGACCGTTTTCTCGGGACAGGTGGGCCCAAAGCCCTTGAGAATCTTTCCGCGCCCCCAAAAGTCAGTCTTAAGAGCCACAGGAACACAGGGAACCCCCGCCCGCAATGCCAGGCGCACCCCCAGCTTGTTAAATTCGGCCGGATCAAAAACAGGACAGCGCGTCCCCTGGGGGAAAATAATCACAGAGTATCCCTTAGCCAGGTACTCGCTCCCCTTCTCCATAACCGACTTTAAATCGTCCATAGGATTCTTCCGCCCCACCGGAATGGGGTTGGCATTGCGCATAATATGACCAAAAAAGGGCGTCGTAAGAAGGCTCTCCTTCATAACAAAGGCCACCGTTTTCGTATTGAGAATAGCCGCCAGAGTCTGAGCCTCCAGAGAACTAACATGATTCCCGATAAGCACAAAATTCTGATCGCTTGCCAGAACCTTATCGAGCCCTTCAAGCTCCACCTTCCCCCGGTGAGTCTCCACGCCGTGAAGGATCTCATAACTCACCTTCGTATAGTATTCATAGGACATTTTATCCTTCCGGGCTTTGAGAAACAGGCGAAAAACCACGGAAAAATAGGTGAGGTAAAAACTCCAGCGCGAACCAAAGGTCAGAACATCACGGGGATGGCGCCTCTGAGTGGCGGGAGTCATATAATAGTCGTCTTTAAAGATTCTCTCGTCCCCTGAAGCGGGGGCTTTTTTACTCATGGGTATATTATACCGGCGGGAGGGGCTTTTAGCAAGTGAGGAAGGGGGCGTGCCCCCGGCAGAGCCGGGGGCAGGCTTTGCGCGGGTCCCGTCCCTCCGGGACCGCTTCGCGCCGCTCCAATCCTTCACGCAGTAGGCTATGGCGTCTTAGAGCCCCGGAGCGTTGTCCAGCAAGTAGGGATAGCCACTATTTATGGCTTCCGTACCGTCAATAACCCAGGTGTCAGAAAAATCCCAATTGGTATAATTTGCCGAAGATTTCATCTGAGAGGTAGAGAGACTGGTTCCGTAATCGACATCATAACTTGCAGAGCTATCTTCTTCATAATAGCAATCGGAAATCGTTACCGTACCATTGTCGTCATCAACAGCACCAACAAGGCCTCCCACTCCACTGGAATCGGTAAGAGTACCGGAAGCGGTTCCGATAGAGTAGGAAGTGGTCACTTCGGCGGAATAACTGCATTCACCGATCAAGCCGCCCACTTCAGACTCTCCCGCAACATCTCCCGTAGCATAGGAATCGCTAATCGTACCTGACTTAAAAGATCCAAACAGCCCCCCAATACTCCAGTTACTGCAGCTACCGTCCACATCACCGGTAGCAAAACAATTAATTATAGTAACGGAAGCGTTGAAAGAACCGATCAATCCGCCGCAATAACTATACCCTCTTTCTATATATCCTGTGGCATAGCACTCAGAGATAAGGGCGGAACCTGTTGCAGAATAACATCCACCGATCAAACCTCCCAGGTAGTAGGTATCTTCATTTTCATGGCCAATTACAGTGCTTGTTGAATAACAGTCTGTAATTTCATTCACATATAATACCCGGCCAATCAAACCACCCGCATAGTTTCCGTCACCGGCATTTACCGTTCCCGTGCTATAACAGCCCGAAAGCGTTCCGGATACCTGATAACCGATCAATCCGCCCGTATAATTCAACCCACCGGTAACGTCTGCCTCAGAAGAACAATCAACAAGCGAAGTGTAACGACTATAACCAATTAATCCACCCACACTATTTCCATCGCCCTCAACATAGCTGGAGTCGGTTACGGAACAACCGGAGATAGTACTGGAATAAACATATCCCCCAAGGGCCCCTACGCTCTCCCCTCCGTAAACGGTACATTCGTCCAGAGTTAAATCGGTCACTACCCCATCATAAATGTAACCGAATAACCCTTGGTAATTACTTCCCAGAGCACCAACAGTCAGATTACTGATTGTACAGTCATTACCATATAAGGCTCCCGTGAAATAACTGCTGTCATCTCCAATAGGAGTCCAGTCAACACCATCCAGATCAATATCACTGGTTAGGAAGTAGCTGCCTGCCAGATCATCGGCCATACCTGCAAGACCTGCGGCATCGCTGATATACTCGATTTCAACCGATGTGGAAGATGAAGAGGTGGATAAGGTCATAGTTGTTTTTTCCCACTCCCCTCCGGCAATATCTACCGCATAGAAGGTAATAGAATAGACAGTGCTGGATGAAAGCCCACTTAAGCTGTATGTACCGCTGGCAGGATCAATCCCTTCTTCTTGGTCTCCGGAATAGCTAATCATTAAGGAATCAATAATGGCGTCATCATCCTGGAATGTCCAATCGAATGTGATAGTAGAACTCGTATGAGAGATGGTACTAATCTCCAAAAGAGACGTATCGGACTCAACGGTAACAGACGGTTCGTCCTCGGTCTCGGTTATGGCGTCTTCCTCTTCCGTTTCCACGGTAACAACAATGTTATTCACCTGCTCGGTTAAGAGATTACAACCGACCATCAACCATACCAACAGAAAAAGCACCAAAACGAATCTTATCTTCATTATTCCCCCCTACAACAACACAACAAAAATCAACAAATATTACGTTATGAAATAATACACGTCAAGAGAATAGCAAGTACACCTGCTCTTATTTATTAGAGAACAAAAAAGCACCTTACCAAAAAAAGTGGCATTATGGGGATTTCCAGGATATAATAGAAAACAAAGTAAACCAAATATTAACCAATAACTAAGACGGAGTTAAAAGAGTTGCCTGTCCGCCCTCTCAAGAGCCTGTTTTTTACCCTAATTATTGTAAGCCTCACTCTCGCTTCCTGCGAAATAAATATATGGCAATCGGATATAGAAAGCTTCGTCGACGAGGGGCTCTCGGCTATCTCCCTCTCCTCCTATGATTCGTCAAGCATCTCTTCCGGCACAGAGACGTCGGGGATCAACGTGAATCTGGTGAACAGCCGGGACATTCCCGCCGCCTATACCATCACTCCCGCCGATACGGAGACGGAGGGATATTTCTCTACCACCGGAAGCTATTCGGTGGACAGCAGCAGCGCCCTGTCGGAGAAGAAAATCAGCCTGACCCTCGCCCCGGATAGTTCCGCCGAGTGGCAGGATCTCAATTTTACCCTGAATATCTCGGCCACGGAATTCGAGAAAGAGTTCACCCCCATCAGCCTGACCTTCCCCTGTAATACCCCACCCAACAGCATCACCGGATTAACAGCGGGCGCTTCTACAACGGACGCCGTCTCCGAAGCAGCTTTCACCCTTCCCTCGGGCGATACGGACAGCGATATTCTTTATATGGAGATCACTTACAATATCAACGGGGAGGATGGGACCACAACCACCCAGATAGAGATAGACGACGAGACCTATAAAAGCTCCCAGACTTCGGGAGAGCTGGATTTTACCCCCGAAGAGAGCGACAATCTTCGCTACTTTAGCCCCCCCGGAGCCGCTTCCACAGATCAATACGACTACTCAATAGTTGTGATAGACGAAGGGGGAAACCGTTCCGAGGCTGTAACGGCCACGAACACCACCGAATACATCGCCATTAGCTACGATACGAACGGAGGGGACTGGGAAGAGGACAGCGACCCGGGAACGACCTATGTGGTGAGCGGCGGCGATATTAGTCTTCCCGACAATTCAACAGTTAGTTACGGGGCTGTAAACCTTGATAGCTGGTCAGACGGCATAATCACTGGTCTTAATCCGGGAGGGACGGTGAGCGGTTATACGGAAGATACGGTTTTTACGGCCCAGTGGGAAAATGCGTATAACCTGACCCTCTGGAATGGGACTTCTTATACGCAAACAGCCTATACGTCTGGCACGGAGGTAGCTCTGAGTGTACTTTCCGATTCGGAAGGAACATACACTTTCGCCGGGTGGGATACCGATCCCTCTGCGGATATGACAGTATACTTTGTAGATGTAGACGGAGACGATAATAATTACCTAGAAATTACCGATCATACGACTCTCTACGCGGTTTGGGTAACCGAAATCCCTATTCGAACTTTGGGTGAGATGGAACTTATTTCCGGTGAAGACTACCGAGACGAGGATTTCATTCTGATGAAAGATATTAATCTGGGGGGAAGCTTAGGGACTACTAATCCGTTTTCCGGAACCTTTAATGGTTCGGGATATACCCTTTCAAACCTGAGCATGAGCGCTGATGTTTCCGACGGCTTAGGCCTCTTTGGCACTTTAAGCGGAACTGTCAAAGACTTAACCATAGAAAATGCCACTATAATCTATGAAGAAGGCGGTGAGAGCTGCGGGATTCTGGCCGGCTACGTCACCAGCACCGGTAAGATTTCAAATTGCCATGTCACCCTCTCCGATAGCGGAATTAATTCGACCGACAGCGTAACCGGCGGCCTGGTGGGGACCTTAGAGGGGGGAACCATTGAAAACTCCACTTTCACAGGAAGCGACGGGACCTTTAGTTCAAACTCCTCCTATGTAGGCGGAATCGCCGGGAAGACCGTGGGGGGAACTATTTCCCACTGCCAGGTCAACCTCACCGGGGAAATCAGCGGAGCCGGTTATGTGGGCGGCCTTGTGGGAGAAGTGACCGGTGAAACAACAATTGAACAATCCTGCGTCTACGGGGAAGGGACTGTAAGCGCTTCCGGGGACTACGCGGGAGGGTTTATCGGCGCCCTCAACCGTACGGGGACGGTGAGCATAGACCAGTGCTATGCCAATGTCACCGTAAGCAGTACGTCTACCGATACTGCGGGCGGATTCATGGGCATACTTAACACGGGCCTCACCTCCCTAACCATTTCAAACAGCTACTTTAAGGGAACTATCCCCTCCGGAACCTACGGTTTTGTGGGAGCGGCCTCCGCCGTTTCCTCAGATGACTCGGCCAGTTTCACTGACTGTTACGTGGTTGCCACCGACGGATCGAACGACCTGGGATTCATGACCGATGGAAACGCTTCCATTAGCCTGGACAACACAGAGAGCTGCTACTACCAGCACGACTCGTCGGACCCAACGAGTTATGGGGAAGGAGTCGTCAGCTCAACCCTCACCAGTCCCATATCCGGCTGGAGCTCGGATATATGGGATTGGTCCGGCAGCTACAATAACAACTACCCCTACCTCATAAACCTTGAGAGCAGCTATGAGTAAGCTCCTCAAAAAATGTCTCCTCTCGCTTCTCTTCCTTCTGCCCACCCTACTCCCGGCTCAGGAGAAGAGCAATAATTACTACTTCTTCCTCCTGGAAGACGGGCAGCCCCACTTTAATCAGATTATCAGCTGGGATGCGGTTCAGGACGCCCTCAAATATGAACTCATCATAAAAAACAAGGATGATCGGGTCATCTATAGAGAAGAGTCAGTCCTGCCATCCCAGGAAGTCAGCCTTGATCCGGGGCTTTACCACTACGCCGTTTCGGTCTACAACCTTCTAAAGAAAGAGGAATTTCAAACCAACTGGGTAAGCATGCGAATCATGAAGGCGGAACAACCGGTGATCCATAGCATATCGCCGGAAAAGGTTTACATAGAGGAAGAAAATTACACTATAAAGCTTAAGGGAGAGCAGCTTTTTGAGGTGACCCAATACTGGCTTCTGGACGGGAAAACGGGAGAGGTTCTGACAAAACTGGAGGACTTTAGCTTTCCCAAAGAGGGAGAGGTGGAGATACGACTACCCCAAGAGTACAGGAGACCCGGTGTTTACAGCGTCAAAGTGATTAACCCGGGAGGTATGTCCGGAAGCGCCCCCCAGCCCTATACCATAGGCTACCTCAAACCCTACGATATAACCTTTTCTCTGGGCTACAACCCCTGCATTCCCCTTAGTAACAGCTGGTTTGAACAGACCTGGGACCAAAGTTTCTATCCGGCGGGACTACTTCTCAGGACGGACTTGATTTTCCTTAAAAGCCGGTTCGGCTACCTGGGGACGGAACTCCAAGGGAGCGGCCACTACTTCCTGGGCGGGGAGAATGGGACCGATGTGGAGGCCTTCTTTTGGAGCGGGGGACTTAACCTTCTTTACAAATACCTTCTCTCCCCGGAGATTCATCTTATAATGCGCCTGGGGGGAGGGCTCGTCTACAGCCATTACGCCCTTGAATATGAAACGACCGACGGCCCGAGCCTGGAAAGTCTTGACCCCTACTATACGGGGGGACTTTCCCTTCAATACTACTTTAACCGGTTTCTCTTCCTGGAAGCCGGGCTGGACGGGAAGAAGATTGATTTTAGTACTTACGATATGATTGGGATTTATCCTTTTGTTTCGGTGGGGTTGTCCTATTAGAATCCGATCGTGACCATTTTGTGAATTCATTACGAATATCTGAATTAAAAAGGATAAAAGAAGACATTTTAGGCAAAAAAAGGTAGATTATGCGTCAAAAAAACGTATTTATGAAAAACATCTACCTTAGCTTAGCTCTATTATTTGCCATCATCCTCTCTTCCTGCGCCGACTCAATCTGGAACGGCAATATTCAGGATTTTACGGAAGAGGGAGTTTCCACCATAACCCTAAGCAGCTATGATGAGGACTATATACCCTCCGATTCGATCTCTTCTATAGAAGTCAGCCTGATTAACCCCTCAAACCTTGAGGGTACTTATATTATAGAGGAAGTGGGAACCTCCTATCTGGATAATGATGATTACTCCTTTGATTCCTCCGATGCTTTGAGCGATAAAAAGCTTTACCTAACCCTTAATCCCGATTCGGAAGCGGAACGAGAGGAGATAACCCTTTCCCTGGATATTACGGCTACCTCAACAGGCCGGGTATTCGATACGGTCTACCTGACCATCCCTTGCGATACGGCCCCCAATGATGTTTTTGACCTGATGGCGGGAGCCACCACAACCGACGCCGTTTCAGAAGTCGCCTTCACCCTCCCCTCCGAATCCACCGACGACGATCTGGAGTACATAGAAATCACCTACAATATTAATGGCACCACCGACACGACCACTGTGACCCTCGACATCGATGAGGAAACCTATAAGAGTTCCCAGCTCGAAGATGACCTGGATATTACACCTACAGAGAGCGACTATCTCCGTTACTACAGTCCTCCCGAAGCGGAATCAGCCGAACAGTACGACTACTCGGTCGTCCTGATTGATAAGGCGGGGCAACGCTCCGAAGCGGTCCCCGGAAGCAACGGTACGGAGTACTTCACCATCACCTATGAGTCAAACGGAGGCTCATGGATAAATGACCCGGGCAACGATTATGTGACCGAAAGCGTCACCCTCCCTTTAGAGGATGACATTAGCCATTCCGACGGTTACTTCCTGGACGGCTGGTATGACGGGACAGATACCTATAAGGCGGGTGAAACTGTAGAAATTACGACAAATACGACCTTTACCGCCCAATGGGATGATGACGTCAGCTACACCCTAACCTATTACAGCGACTCCGCTTCATACGAGAAAAACTACACAGGAACGGGAGTTACCCTGGCCAGCGCCACGGACCTGAGCTTTAGCGAATCGGGCTATACCTTCGCCGGCTGGAGTACGGAAGAAGTCTCCAGCGTGGGAGCGGAAGCCACTGTCAGATATTACGAAGCAGAGGCGGGAGACAGCAATTTTACCATAACTAATATGGACAGCGACTTGAGCCTTTACGCCGTATGGATTCCCGACTCGGCCACTCCCATTAGAACCAATGAAGAACTTCAAAGCGTTTCAACAGAGACCTGGGACGGGGACTATTATTTATGCTGTGACCTGGACCTTTCATCGGATTACACCCACACTCCCATCGGGGATTCAGAGAACATGTTTGACCAGACATTTTACGGTTGGGGGCATACTCTCAGCGGACTGGATATGACCGCAGACGAGGATTCCTATGGTTTCTTTGGTACAGTGAGTGGGACAGTCGACGGTCTTACCATCGAAGGGGCCGATCTTGATGCAGGAGAATATATATATACAAGTATTCTGACTGGTAATTTAACTGGCTCAATAGAAAACTGTACAGTAAAGGGAACAGACGAGACCACTCCCAGTACAATGGCAACGTACGGATATACCGCAGGGATCGCAGGATATGCTTCATACGCAGAAATTAGCAATTGTACGGTTAGTTACCTCACCCTTACCGATACTTCTCCCTATGGAAAAATGGGAGGTATCGCCGGAGTAGCCTACTCTTGTACTCTAACAAACAACTCTGTCTACAATCTGGAGATCGATGGGGGCACAGGAAACTACACGGGCGGTCAAATTGGTTACGCCGACGACTGTACAATCACGGTCAATGATTCGGAGACGGAAAAAAATGTGGTCAATGACTTTACCCTTACCGACGGGGGTAACGGCTGCGGCGGCTTAATCGGCTACGCCACAACCGTTCTCGTAGACAACTGTTCCTTAAGTGAAATTAACTTAACAACTGAAGGTACCTGGACAGGCGGAGTAGTCGGTTATTTTGAAATAGACAGCGATAGTTCCATGATCGATTCGATTCTTACTACCGATGGGACTTTTAGTGATTGTGATATTGCTACTGTTAATTTAACTACATCCAGCTATCATACTGGTGGGTTCGTGGGCTATGCAGCATGTACAAATAATAGTTCTTCAAATAACTCTTTTTTAAATTGCTCGGTAACCCTGGACAATGAATCATCCCTTTCCGGTGGCGATGATTACACAGGTGGGTTCGGTGGCTATATTACAGATGCCAACATGAGTAACTGCATAGTAAACCTATCTGATTCTACAATCACAGGAAGCAACGGCACAGGCGGATTTACCGGTGGCTTCCGAGTATATGACGATAGCAATAGTGCAATTGAACAATGTGTCATATTCGGAGAAGGAACAGTTACGATTGATTCGGAAAAACAGGGTGTTGGTGGTTTTATAGGTATATTGGAAGGAGAAAATGGTACTAGCCACCAATTAACCCTTTCCGAGTGTTACTCAAACAGCTCAATAGAATTCGACGGCTCCTATTCGGGAAATGCCACCGATGGTTATACCTATACAAGTTATATAGGCGGACTAATAGGAGCAGCCTACGATGATACCTCAGATGCCCTAACTATAGTCATGAACGACTGCTACTACCGGGGCTCTTTTACCCATAATAACCATGCCGGAGAAGACTATACTGCCTCAGCCTACTCCTACTATACCAAACCTCACGGGTTATTGGGTAATGTCGATGAATATTCCCAGGACATTACAGTAGAAGTCGACTCCTGTTACACCGAGGCTTCCTATACCTATTACATTGATGATACAGGGACAACTTCAGATGTAGGGCTTATCTATGATTCCATAGAATCCTATTCAAGTAGAACTATCACCTACAATCTAGCCGACTCCTACTACCAACTAGACTCAGGCAGCGTAGATAGCTGGGGCACCTCAGCCACAACAAACGAAATGACCGGTACAAGCAGCGTCATGTCCAGCTGGGATTCGGCCACCTGGGGCTTTGACAGTACCAGCGGAACCAATGACGGCTATCCCTATTTAACAAACCTGGAAGAGACTTACTAAAGAAACATATATTACCATTAAGACGTAAGTACTCCTGCAGCTCTATTCTTCATACCAGGAAGGTTCACTGCCGTCGAGGCCGGAACCGGAGAACATACTGCTCATATCCGTAACATCCTCAACATCCCACTCCCAGGTATCGACATCTATGTCACCACAGGTAAAGCTGGATGCGTTATAGAACATGTTAGTCATACCAGTAACATCTGATGTATCCCAGCTTGAAATATCCTTATTAAATGCAGTGGCATAATAAAACATGTGTTCCATACTTGTAACATTGGATGTATCCCAGTTTTCGAGACTTTGATTGAATGCGTAGGCCATAAAAAACATAGCATCCATTTCGGTAACATTTGATGTATCCCAGCCATCAATACTTCCATTGAATATTTCAGCTTGATAAAACATAGCACTCATATCGGTTACACTGGAAGTCTCCCAGTTATCGAGACTTTGAGAGAATGAATCGGTATTACCGAACATATAGCTCATATCGGTTACACTGGATGTATCCCAGCTGTTTAAGGCCTGATTGAAGGTCTCTGCTCCATAAAACATATAACTCATATCGGTTACATTAGACGTATCCCAAATAGCAAGACTTTGATTAAATGCTTCTGCACCATAAAACAAATAGCTCATATCAGTGACATTAGATGTATCCCAATTGCTCAGGTCCTGATTAAAAGTACCTGCTCCGCGAAACATCCTCGTCATCGACGTAATACTAGAAACATCCCAATTCTTTATATCTCCATTAAAAGAGGATGCACTATAAAACATGTTCCTCATAATGGCGACATTAGACGTATCCCAATTGCTCAGATCCTGATTAAAAGTACCTGCTCCGCGAAACATCCCCGTCATCAACGTAACACTAGACACATCCCAATTATTTAAATCTCCATTAAAAGAGGATGCATAACTAAACATATACCTCATATTGGTCACATTAGACGTATCCCAACTATCAAGACTTTGATCAAATGCTTCGGCAAAATAAAACATATAACTCATATCGGTTACATTAGACGTATCCCAACTATCAAGACTTTGATCGAATACTACTGCTTCGTTAAACATATAACTCATATCGGTTACATTGGACGTATCCCAACTATCAAGACTTTGATTAAATGCGTCGGCACCATAAAACATGTCACTCATATCGGTTACACGAGACGTATCCCAACTAGCAAGACTTTGATCGAATACTTCTGCTTCGTAAAACATGCCGCTCATATCGGTTACATTAGACGTATCCCAACTATCAAGACTTTGATTAAATGCATCTGCGCCAGCAAACATGTCACTCATATCGGTTACATTAGACGTATCCCAACTATCAAGACTTTGATTAAATGCGTCGGCACCATAAAACATGCCACTCATATCGCTTACACGAGACGTATCCCAACTAGCAAGACTTTGATCGAATGCTTCTGCTCCGCAAAACATGCCGCTCATATCGCTTACATTAGACGTATCCCAACTATTAAGACTTTGATCGAATATATCGACACCGTAAAACATGTAACTCATATCGCTTACATTAGACGTACCCCAACTATCAAGACTTTGGTCAAATACTTCTGCACCGTAAAACATGCCACTCATATCGCTTACATTAGACGTATCCCAACTATCTATGTCCTGATCGAATGCTTCTGCTTCATAAAACATGTAACTCATATTGGTAACATTAGATGTCTCCCAGGCGCCAATATCCTGATTAAAACTGGAAGCTCCATAAAACATACCTTCCATATTTATTGCGTTACTAACATCCCATCCGGAAATATCCTGATTAAAGGAAGTACAATTCAAAAACATATAGGATAAATCTGTTAGGTATGAAATATCTATGGCTGTAATATCCTCTCCCGATTCACCTAAACCACCGATTTCCGAAGCTATATAATAGGAGCGCTCTGTAATTTCGATCGTATATTCTTTTGAATAACCCTCCGAATCAGTCAACGTATAAACAAGTTCGGAAGAAAAGTCGTTTGCTGTAATACCGCTTCTCTGTGTGACTCCGTCAACTGTAACAGTGTCACTGTTTTCTCCCGTTTCGAAGGATGCAACCAAGCTGCTAAGATCCGTATCTTCATGCATGGATAACTCAATAGTATTATCATCAATAGTCCCCCAAACATAGCCGTAAAGATCACTGTCATAATCTCTTCGAAAGTAAAATTCTGTTATACCAGAACTACCTGTATCATCAATAACATCGGAGTCCTCAGAAGTATCGCTTAGATACACTACAACTTCTTGGGTTACATCCTTACAAGATACCAAAAGTACAACAAGCAATACAAAAACACATATTTTTTTTAATCTGACCATTTTCTCCACAATCCCTTTATTCTGAAGTCATATATTAGCACATTTATTTTCATCCGACCATAAAAGAGTAAGGATTCATTTAATTAACCTATTTAAGATAGAGAAAATGTGTTTTTCCCGTGAATTCAGCACAAATAAATAACAAAATATTGGATTTCAGAATATTTCAGTCTATATTATGGCTTAGGTTTTACCGCCTTATATGTAACAACTACCTTTAGTGATTCTCCTTCTCGTATATAGCAGGTAGATTATTTAAAAACATTATAGAATAAGAGATTAAAAGTGCGCCCATACCCAAAACCACGATTATATCTATTTTTATTACCACTCCTCCTTGCCTTCTTCTCCTGTGAAGATGCTTTTTGGAATGCCGACCTGACGAGCTACGTGGAAGACGGGGTTTCCATCATCACCCTGGCCAGTTACGACTTCTCCTACGTAGACTCCGATTCGGAAGCAACGGTCGAAATATCCTTGATAAACCCCCAGAGCCTCAGCGCAGAATATACCCTGAACGCGAGTGACACCTCCCTGGTCACAACCAGTCTGGACTGTGATTCGGCCACGTCGGACAATACCCTTTATCTAACGGTTAGTACCGATTCGGCCGCAGAAGGGGAATCGCTTGACTTCTCCCTGGACATCACCGCCACCGATATAGACAGGACCTACGACACAATCAGCTTCTCCATCCCCTGTGATACGGAGCCAAATGAAATAACCGATCTTGTGGTGGGAGCCACAACGGATGATGCCATTACCGTAGCCGCCTTTACCCTCCCCTCCGAATCGACCGATGACGATTTGGTATACATGGAAATTACCTACAACATCACCGGGGAGACTGATAGTAAAACCGTATTATTGGAAGTAGATGAGGAAGATTATCTAAGCATTGACTCGGAAGTGGATTTTAGCGTGACCGAAAGCGATTACCTTCGCTATTACTCTCCTCCCGGGGCGGAATCGGCTGAGCTCTACGATTTTTCCATATCCCTCATCGACGATACCGGTCAGTATTCCGATGCCGTTACCGGCAGCAACGGTACAACTTACTACTATGTTTCCTTTGACACGGAAGAAGGAAGCTGGATAAACGATCCCGGCTCCTACTATGTAGAAGAAAACAGCGAAATAACCCTACCTACCTCCAGTGATATCTCTCTGGATGACTACACCCTAAAAGGCTGGACCGATGATAGCGATTACAGCTACAACAGCGGAGGCACCGCCACCATCACCTCCGACACAACCTTTACGGCAGTTTGGGAAGAAGAGACCGAAGAAGAGGATACCGAAGAAGTCGAAGAAACAGTCTACTACACCGTTAGCTACGAGGCCAATGGTGGCACATTCACAGACGACTACACAACATCCTTTACTGTAGAAGAGGGAGGAAGCTTTACCTTGCCCTCCAACTCGGACATAAACTACGACGGCTACACCCTTCTGGGATGGTCCGACGATGATGACGACAGTACCTACACCGCCTCTAACACAACAATCGAAGATGTTTACTCAGACCTGACCTATACGGCGGTATGGGAAGAGGATACCGAAGAAGTAACCTACTCCCTTAACTATTACGATTACAACGGAGACCTCTATTACAGCGATAGCGGGTATACATCCAGCGATACAGTCACCATTGATTTTACTTCAACCAGTACCGGTACTGGCCCGGATGGTTACACCTTTGCCGGCTGGTCAACAGATGAAACGGAACTGGACGCAGCCGCTACCACAAACTATTATATAGCGGACAGCGGTAGCAGTTCAGACGATTATCTTTATATTGGAACCGAAGACGTCTCCCTTTACCCTGTCTGGGTGGCGGGAACTCCCATTCGTACGCCGGAAGAGATGGCCGCCATCTATGACGATTTGACTGAAGACTACTACCTAACCCGAAACATAGACCTAACTGCCGATACTACTGACTCGACTTTAAGCTACGGAACGTCCAGCTCCTTTACGAGCAATTTCTACGGCTGGAACCATAGCCTAACCAATCTATCCATGACGGCCTCGGGAGATTACTACGGGCTTTTCGGAGTCATGAGCGGGACCGTAGAAGACCTAAGCCTGGTAGAGGCGACATTTGACGGCGAGGATTGTTCTTACCTGGGTTTCATCGCCGGTTCCCTCTCCGGTACGGTTGACAGCTGTACCGTAGACGGAACAATAACATCCGCCGACAGCTATACGGGGGGCTTAGTGGGGTATGTGTATAATGACTCTGAAGACTATGTAACCATAAGCAACTCAACCTTTGATGGCAGCATAACGGTAACAAATGGTAGAGCGGGAGGAATTATCGGATACGCCGAGTCGGCCAACACCATATATTTGACTATTAGCAATTGCTCCGTAGGAGAGAACTCATCGGGAGAGGAAAATACGACTCTCACGGCAGACAGCATCACCGGGGGAATTGTGGGTTACTTCTTAACGGGCACAGTAAGCGATTGTATTGTAAAAAATACCACCATAACCGATACCTCATCTTCCAATGGATTTTTAGGGGGCTTAGCCGGTTCGGTATCCAATGGGACATTTAATGATAACCAGGTAAAGAACCTAACCATAACCGGAAATAGCACTGACGCAGTAGGAGGCCTGGCCGGAGCAGTCAATAAGACAACAATCAGCAATAGCGGAATTACCGACGGGGTCAGCTTCACAAACATAAACATAACCGGCTCCGAAGAAAATACGGGGGGGCTCCTGGGCTATGCTAGCGGGACGACGATATCAAATATAAGCGTTTCAGACATAGAGATAACTTCTCCGGGATTAAAGTCAGGAGGGATAGCAGGATTAAGCGGCAGTTCCACAATCACAAGTGTAAGCGCATCAAACATAACCATAACGGACTCAGGCAATCAAATGGGCGGCTTCATAGGCTATGCGACAGAAACGACACTGACATACTGTACTCTAGACCTTAGCGGATGCACTTTAAGCGGGGATAGCAGTTCATACATTGGAGGATTCATAGGATACTACCTGTGCGATACTGGAACTTATACTATTAGCCAGTGTGCCGTTTACGGCAACGGAACTATATCTTCATCGGGCGACTACGTAGCTGGCTTCATCGCCTCTTTAGACGGAAGTTCTTCCAGCTCGGCCTCAAACGGGACATTAACCCTATCTGAATGCTATGTTTATGCCCAGATTCAGGACTCCGATGTACTAGGCGGTTTCATCGGAAGCACTGAAAAAGCGGCACCGGCATTTTATTTAAATTATTGTTACTTCCGAGGAATCATATACAATTATTCACAAACAAATGGACTCATAGGAGCTGATTCATCCTACCACAACAATATTTACTTCACCGACTGCTACGTCATGGCAACCAACTCAAACGGAGAAGATATGGGCCCCATAGAATATAATTCGGCCTACGAAACCGAACACGACTGCTTCTACAGCACAGAAGACGGAGAAGATATCACCGATTCCCTGGGCACCGCCATGAAACAGGAAGACTTCACCACAGAAGCCAACTTCACGACTAACTGGTCCTCCGACTACGGCACCTACTGGGAGTGGGATACAGACGGAGTAATAAACGACGGCTACCCCTACCTCACTAACCTCGAGGATACCTATGAATAGGGAAAGTTTAAAAAAAATATAATAAACATCAGATTAGACAAGACAAATCCCTATTATTTAGGTATAAATTGAGATAAAGAACGATAGGGCCCACAGGGCAGAAAAGCGCAAGAGGAGAAAATATTGAACAACAAAAAAGACACGGTCCGATTCCCCCTGGTAATCAGGCTCATTATCATCATTACCTTTATCGTGCTCTTTTCCATTGCGGCGGAAACGGCTTTTTCCTCCTACTTTTTTACGGAAGACTCCCGGGCCCGGACGGAAGAAAACAACCTGACCCTGACTCAGCTTGTCTCCCAGCAGGTGGAAAGCGAAATCCAATCGATGAGCACCGGCGCCGTCTCCCTGCTGGACAGCCTGCGCATTAGCCTGGGAAACGATCTTTACCAGAACCTGGCCCGGGAAAATTACTTTACCCGTAACGCCAAAACCGCCTTTATCGCCGTACCGGGAGAAATGGATATTTACAATCCTAACTTCTTCCAGTCCAACGAGCTGGATCGTTCTCTTGTGCCCGCCTTCATCAAACAAATCAATCCCTATGCCGAACGGGCCCGCAAAGGCGAAACTCTCCTTATCAATGCCAGCCCCGCCTTCGGGATTCCCACGGCGGCCCTCCTCTTTCCCTATCGGGACTTGGGGACGGAAAATCTCATGATAGTGATTTTCTCCACAGAAAGCCTCCAGACCCTGGTTCAGACGGAAAACGTTAACACCACAAGAATTGTCAGCTTTGACGGCTCCCTCCTGGCCCATTCCGACTTCGACCTGGTCAAAAACGGAGTGAACTACAGCACCGACCCGGTCATCGTCCAGATGAGAGAAAGTGCCATGGACAATAGCCAGATCCAGTACACCGACGAAGAAGGGCGCAAATACATCGGGGCCTTTCGCAAAATCACCCGGGGACAGTTCGCTGTAGTTACCGCCATCCCCTATGATGTGGTAAACCGGGCCGCCCTGGATATCGCCCGGAATGTACTCTATTTTGCGGGAATCGTCCTACTAAGTTCCATTCTGGCCATCTGGTTTTTCTCACGGCGCATCACCAAGCCGGTGTTAACCCTGGTAGAAGCCTCCCACAACATAGAACAGGGGAACTTTGAGCTAGATATTCGCCCCAGCACCCGCGACGAAATCGGCTTGCTTACCAAAAGTTTCGTAGAGATGGGCAAGGGCCTGGCCGAACGGGAAAGGGTTAAGGAGAGCTTTGGTAAGTTCGTAAATACCCAAATTGTTGAGCAGGCCATGAAGGGTGAACTCCAGCTGGGAGGAACCCGGCGCAACGCAACCATATTCTTCTCCGACATCCGATCTTTTACGGCGATTTCCGAAAAAATGGCGCCGGAAATGGTTGTGGAATTTCTCAACGAATACATGACTCGCATGGTAGACTGCATCGAGAAAACCGGCGGAGTGGTGGACAAGTTTATCGGCGATGCCATAATGGCCGTCTGGGGGGCTCCTCTCTCCTCCGGTTCGGAAAAGGACGATGCCCTCCAGTCCATCCGGGCCATGATGATGATGCGCGACTCCCTTAGGGAGTTCAACGAGGACCGGGGAGGACCGGACAAGCCGATTATCCGCATTGGCTGCGGGGTTAACACAGGGCCCTGTCTGGCCGGTCAGATAGGCTCAAACAACAGAATGGAATACACCGTTATCGGCGATGCGGTTAACCTGGCCAGCCGAATCGAATCGCTTAACAAACAGCTGGGAACGGATATTCTCATTTCCGAATACACCTACCAGCTCGTTAAGGACGAAGTGAAAGTCGCCCGAATACCGGGAGTTAAAATCCGTGGAAAGAAAGAGCCCATGAACATCTATATCGTCCTGAGCATGGAGGGTTATGAAGGTCCGGCCAGTGTCGATGAACTAAGACAAGAACTGGGCACCACACAAACGGCAGGAAGTAAATAATGAGCCTCTCAAAGCGTGATATTTTCTTTACCCTGATTATACTGACTCTCATCTCCCTTCTCTCCTTTCTTCTGTGGAAGGGCTTGACCCAGACCGAGATCCTTCAGCGCAAAGACGCCCTGGGAACCATAGTTTTCCGTAAAAGAAGCGCCACACGCCGCTCCCCTTCCAGTCTGAACTGGGAGCGTCTCCAGAATCACTCGCCCGTCTACAATCAGGATACGATTCGCACGGCGGACCTTTCCGAGGCGGAACTCTATTTCGAAGACGGCAGCGTCCTGGGACTTTTTGAAAATACCATGGTAAAACTGAATTTTGAGGACAAATCCCAATCGCTGTACGAATTTACCGAAGGACGGCTTACCCTAAGCGGAGGAGAAGGCAAAACCCTCATAGCCGGGGACCACAGCATAAGTTTTTCCGGGGACACCACCGTTTCACTGAGCGGAGACAAAGAGATGATCTCCATAAACGTAGACCGGGGCGAAGCAATCCTGGAAGCCCCCGATGGGAATCAGTCTCAAATTACCCCCTTTGAAGAGGTGGAAATAGACAAAGCAAGCGGGAGCTCTCAAAGCATCAGCCGCTCGGTGGACTTACAGCTCCCGGCAGCAAATGCCAGGCTTATTTCCCAGGGGACGACAACCCCGGAAGTACTCTTCCACTGGGAATCAAAAGAGGCATCTTCCGAATTGACCCTGCAGCTCTCCACGTCTCCCCAGTTTTCCGACCCCCGCTATTTCAGCGTAGAAGAGGACTCCCTCTCGCTGCCCCTGGAAGAAGGAATTTACTACTGGAAAATAACGAAAAACCGGGAAGACATCTCTTCCACATCCCGTTTCACCCTCAAAAGGGAAGACGAGTTACGCCTCATCCAGCCCGCTCCGGAAGAAGTTATAAGTTACCGCAATACCCTTCCCTCTGTGGATTTTAGCTGGAACAATCTGGAAAACGCCTCCTCCTACCACCTGGAAATATCCTCGGTAGAAGATTTTTCCCAGAACCAAATCAGCACAAAAACCACCTTAACAAGCCTTTCCCTCCCCCTCCCTGCCGAGGGCCTCTGGTACTGGCGCGTTACGCCTCAGTTTACTCAGGAATTCTGTGGGGCCGCTCCCGATTATCCCGAACAATCCCTGACTCTCCGCGCCTCGGAAGAGATGAAGTCCCCCGTACAGAACTACCCTCTGGATCAAACCCTCTACGATTTAAAAGTTATGGATAATCAGGGAATTACCCTTTCCTGGAACCGGCTGGACGAGGCGGATCACTATGAGCTAGGCTTTTCCCACGAGCCTTCTCTCGACTCGCTCCACTCCACCTTCTCCACGGAAGAGACTTTTATAAAACTCAACGGCAAGATAGCTCCGCTCCTGGCTGAAGCAGGAGAACATTACTGGGCTGTTCGCTGGATAGACAACGAGAACAACACATCTCCCTGGAGCGCCTCACGCAGACTGGAAGGAGTCGATACCACCCAGGCCCTCCGCCTCGTCTCTCCTCCGGACGGCTACCGGATCTCCGATTCGCTTATCAATAACATCCGTTTTACCTGGAAGACAAACATCCCCAGCCGGAAAGTCTATCAGCTCTCCGAGGACAGGGATTTTCAGACCATTGAATACGAAGAAGAAGTCCAGGCCGAAACCCTTTTGGGCAAGAACTGGCCCGTGGGAAAATGGTATTGGCGCATCCGCACCTTTAACGCGGACGGAACAGTTTTCGTTGACACCGAACCCTCCGCCATAGACATCGTCCCCCCCCTGCCGGAACCGGTGCTCCTCGCTCCCCAGCCGGGACTTGTCCACATCTACCAGGAAGGGCAGCTCCAGACTATCAGCTGGCAAGAGTCGGAAGGGGCCGATTACTATAACCTTAAGATGTTCCCCGTCGGTTCTCGGGAATCGGTCTATGAACAGGGGCTTCTGGAGACGACCGAAGTCACCCTCTCCTTCGATGATATCCCCGACGGAGACTATATCATTCAGCTCCAGGGTTTTGCCCGGGAAACGGAACAGTCCACCCGTATTATCGGATACATGAGCAGCACGCCCCTCTCCATCTACCAACTACGTCCGGCAGAACTGGTCTATCCGGTCAACAACCCCACCTTTAAGGGGCTTACGGCTCTCAGAAGCGGAATCGACCTTCTCTGGAGCGCCGCCGACACGCCGGAAAGTGCAGAGATTCGTGTCTACTCCGCTTCGAGCGGTCGTCGCGTCTTCACAGCATCCAATCCGGGAGAAGTAACTAACATTCCCAACCTTCCCGCCGGTAAATACTACTGGACCGTGAAAGGGACCCTTAGGGGCTTTGATATTTCCGCGAAGGGCTACGGATACTTTACGGTCGCCTCTATTCCTCTCCTCCCGGTCCCCCGGGTCATCTCGCCGGAAGATAACTATGTGATAGATACGGAACGACTACGCACCAGCCGCAGCCTCCTCTTTGACTGGGAACCTGTGGAAGGGGCCACCCATTACGAACTGGAAATACTCTCCAAAGAAAGCGGTAAAACTCTGGTTTCCAGCGGTTTGATAAAACAGACCCAATTTGAGTTGGAAGATCTGGCCCTGCTCGATAAAGGGGAATTTGAATGGACTCTCCGCTGTGAACACAGGAACAGCAGAGGAATACGGGAGCAATCAGGACGGACCGGTTCTTTTAACTTTACTATTGATCTGCCCACACTAAATGATTTAAAACTAAAAACAGATGAAGTTTACTATGGCTATTAATAAAAATGTTTTAAAAATTTTCTTTCTGACCTTTTTTTTCCCCTTGTCTCTCTTTGGACAGGATAACAATTCACAGATCCACTACTATTTTGAAATGGATGAAGCGGGAAATCCCCGATTCAACCAGATAATTTCCTGGGAAGACCTTCCCGGCTCTCTGGGCTACGAACTGGTCATCAAAAACCTGGAAGAGGTAGAAAAGTACCGCCTCCGCTCTACAGAGTCCTCCCAGGAAGTCAGTCTTGAACCGGGCCATTACCTCTATTCGGTTATCGTCTACAACATGCTGGACAAACCCGAGTACCAAAGTCCCTGGACACCATTGAGAATCTATAAGGCAGAAATGCCTGTTGTAGAAAAAATCACTCCCGACAATCTCTACATCGAGGAGAATAACTATCACATAACCCTCCATGGAACGGGGCTCCTCCCCTTTTCCGAATACTGGCTCGTCAGTCCCAACAGAGAAAAGCCTTTGGGCCAACTCAAGGACTTCACGATACCCAAGGACGGAGTTGTAGAAATCACCCTGCCCGAGGATCTTAACCGAGTGGGAACCTACGCGATAAAAGTCCTTAACCCGGGCGGCATGAGTACCACCTCAGAAGACAGCTATAACATTCGCTACCTCAAACCCTTCGATATTAATCTTTCCCTTGGCTATGCCCCGGTGATTTCCCTCTACGACAGCTGGTTCAAAGAGTACTGGGCCGATACGATTTATCCCATGGGAACTCTTGCCAGGGCCGATTTGATCTTCCTTAAGCGGGAATTCGGTTATTTGGGTATAGAGCTCCAGGGAATCGGCTTGCTTTCCTTCGAAGGGGGAAGTGAGGAGGCCCTAATTGAATCAACCTTTTTCGGAGGAGGTTTGAACCTGCTTTATAAATATATCTACTCCGAAGGACTCCACTTAGTAGCTAGAGCCGGGGGAGGAGTGGGACACAGCGGCCTCACTTTTAATTATAACGGAGTGACCGGCGACTCCCTGAATACCTGGGACCTTTACGCCACAGGAGGTCTCTCCCTGCAGTACTACTTTAACCGATTTGTTTATGCCGAAGCAGGGGCAGATTGGCGGCAAGTCTTCTACAACGGCACAAACTGGGGAACCCTGTCTCCCTTTGTTTCCGTTGGACTAGCCTATTAGCTACCCCCTACAAAGACACATACTCGTCACGCATATTTGACTTTATCCTCACATTTGTGCTACCATCAGGCAGTTTTAACTGTTTTGTCAAAAACATACTCAACCTGTACTTCTGCAAGAACAGTTATTCCGAATCGATTATTTAAAATAGAGTACAGAATTGGATATAAGACAGCTCCCGGCCAACATAATTTTCCTCTCCCTCCTCTTCTTCACATCCTGTCAGGATGCCCTCTGGAATGGAGACCTTGAAAACTATGTGGAAAACGGCTCCACCCAAATAACTCTGAAGAATACCAATTTCTCACCTATTCCTTCCGGTGAAGAAACAACCATAGAATTACCTGTGATAAACCCCCGCAGTCTGGATGCCGAATATACCCTGATTTTTGAAGCAACCCCCTTGGCATCAGTCAGCTTTAACAGCGATTCGGCCCATTCCCACAAAAAACTATTTCTAACCGTAACCACCACTGAGGAAGCGGAAGGTGAGTCGCTGGATTTTACCCTAAACGTTTCTTCTGCCCAAATAAACAGAACCTTCCCCACCCGTCATTTTTCCCTGCTCTGCGATACGAAACCCAACAGAATCAAGGACCTAGTTGTGGGTGCCACCACTGACGAAGCCCTTACCGTCGCGGCCTTTTTGCTCCCCTCCCAATCAACCGATGACGATATTGAATTCATTGAAATAAGCTACAACCTTACGGGAAGCTCAGCAGTAACAACAGTTAAGATTGACGCCCATAGCGACAGCTACAAAAATTTTGCATCACCGGTGGACTTTGCCGTTGAATCTAATGAAAACCTGCGCTATTTCTCTCCCCCCGAAGCTCAATCCGCCGAATTGTACGACTTTTCCATCTCCCTCATTGATGAACACGGACAGTATTCAGAGGAAGTGATGGGAAGCAATGGTACGACCTATTACTATATCTCCTACAGTGCCGACGGCGGTACCTGGTCCAACGATCCCGGCTCCTTTTATATAGAAGAGGGCCAGGAGATTACTCTTCCTACGGCAGAAGATTTATCCAGGGACAGTTACGAGCTCAAAGCCTGGATAGATGAGGATTCCAACACCTACCCCCTGGGAGAAACGATCACCGTAGATAAAAATATGAACTTCATTCCCCAATGGGAGGGCCTTCTTCAGATTCACTACTACAACATAGACGGCAACATTAACACCAGCGAAACCGGTTATGGGGAAAACGAACCGGCCACAATACTCTTCACGGCAACTCATACCGGCGATTCTCCCGCAGAAGGGTACGTCTTCGCCGGTTGGTCCACGGAAGCAACCGTTCTTGATGAACCGGCCACAGCGGAATACTACGATGCGGTGAGCGGCACCGATTCGACCGACCTTACCCTGGGAACGGAAGATGTCTCACTCTATCCGGTTTGGGTACCGGGTACCCCCCTCCGCACACCGGAAGAGCTATACGCCCTCTATGACGGCATGACAGCCGACTATTACCTCGCAAGGGATATAGACCTTGATCCCACAGTTATAGACAGCTCCCTTGTTTACGGGACCATCGGGACTTTTACGGGAAACTTCTACGGTTGGGAACACAGCCTAAGCAATCTCTCTATAACCACAACAGCCGATTATTACGGTCTTTTCGGTATACTGGACGGTACGGTCTCCAATTTGACATTAAGCGATGTCACATTCAGCAATAGCAGCTACAGCTACGTGGGGATCATGTCGGGAGTTCAGAGCGGAACCGTTCAAGACTGTGATATTTCCGGGACCATGACCGTAGCAGACGATAGAAACGGAGGATTTACCGGTCGTTTAGACTCATCGGGTATCATTCAAAGATGCACAGGATCATTACTTATCACAACCCTGGACGGCTCAACCCCGTCCTACTTGGGTGGAATTGCGGGTGAATGTGTTGAGGGAGATATTTTGGATTCAACCTTTACAGGCACCATAGAATCCCACAGGTTTACCGGAGGGATAGTCGGTTGGACAATGAATTCCACAATCGATAACTGTACCTTACAGGATCTCACCATGTCCCATAGCGACGAAGATGACGGACAGCTTTATATTTACATAGGGGGAGTGGCCGGTTATGCCGAAGACAGTACCCTTAGCGATAATACCTGCCAGAATATCTCCTTAAGTAACACTAGTTCAGACGACGACAGCGGAATCGGCGGTTTGGCCGGAGGAAGCATCAATGGAAGCGCCTCCGGAAACAATCTTAGCAATATAACAATTAGCGGTGGATCGGCAACCTATAGAGTGGGAGGCTTAATCGGAAACGTAGAAGAAAGCGATCTCTCCAGTAATACAGTTACGACCTTGTCCATTGACGGGACGGGAAACTATTCGGGTGGACTCATAGGATACCTTCTTAACTGCAGTGTAAGCGACAGCCACGTTTCCTATCCCACTATGTCTACAGACGGCAGCTACACGGGAGGACTAATTGCCTATGCCGAATTTAGCTCTTCATCAACCATAACTGCCTGTACCGTTAATATGACCCCGGAAGACGGCAATAGCTATACAATTGAAAGTACGGGAAATGATACGGGCGGTTTCATAGGCCTATACGATCTGTCAGAAGAGTTCTCCCCCTCCATTTCTGAATCGGCCGTCTACGGAGGAGGAACGATTACTTCAAGCGGAACCTTTGCAGGCGGTTTCATAGGGCGAATAAGCGGCCCATCGACAGTAGATGGAACACTCGGCTCTTTACTCATCAGTCAATCCTACGCCCAAATAGATCTTAACGTTACAGGTTCATATCCAAACCAGGGAGGATTTATCGGAAAAATAACCGAGGAAGGCCCGGCCGTTACCGTGGAAAACTCTTATTCCCGAGGAACACTCCATACGGCAGATCCCTTCACTAATGCCAGCGGATTTGCCGATACTTCTTCTTTTATACCTTACTGGACCCTGACACTTAAGAATTGCTATACAACAGCCGAGATAGACGACGGCTCCCCTCTGGGTTTAATGGAAGACACCGGCTCTGATTATACCTCCCAGGAGGACTCCTACTACCTTTCAGATTCTACCATTGCCAATAGCCTGGGAATAAACCTGAACTCAACGGGATTTATGGACAACACGTCCCTGGGATGGGAAGAGTCGATTTGGGGCTGGGACGACGAAAAAAACAACGGCTATCCCTATCTCAAAGCGCTGGATTCGACCTACTAAGAGGGTATCCTAGGCAACGGTTGAACCGGTTCTGTCCAGTTCCGCCTCATCTTCAACGGAAAGCTCGTTGTAGGCCACATTCAGGTAACTTAAGCTTCCCATCTCCTTTAGAAAATCGGGACTCTCTTCCAAGCGATTACAGCTTACATCCAAATGCTCGAGAGAAGCCATTCGGCCCAAAGCTGAATTCAGCCTGGTCAGCCTGTTTCCCTTCAGATTCAGAGCCTGGAGGGATGTCATCCTATCGATCTCATCGGGGAGAGAATCTATCAGGTTATAACTTAGATCCAAATGGGTAAGATGGGGAATATTTAAAAGCGGTTCGGGGAGAGTGGTAAAGCGATTATTCCGCAAGGAGAGATACTTAAGCCCCCTACAGCGCACCAGTTCTTTGGGAACGATAGCTGTATCCCAACCCACAAGCCCCAACTGCTCAAGATTGGGAATGAAATCCAAACGGCGGGGAAACCTAAGAGGAGGGCGAGCCTCCCCTTCCGGGGCGATAAAGCGAATGCTCGTAATGCCCTTTTTCAAAGGGAAGTCATCGGGAGCATAGGCTAATAAGGTATATAGGGAATAGGAAAGAGGAACAGAAGCCTCACAGCCGGAAAAAAATTTTACCGGAACAATTTCTCCGGCCGAATCGATATAACAGCCGTCAAAAAGCTCCCGGTAGAACTGTTCAGAATTCTCCTTACGAATCAAAGTCCTCAGGATTTCGTCCAGTTCTTCCTTTTCCGAATCTATAATAGTATACTTAAGCCTGTCGTAAAATTCCTGTCTATCCCGGGCAATCATTTACTAATTCAAATCCCAGGGATCCTGATCCAGCTCTTCGTCTTCGTCGCCGTAGAGCCCGTCCCAGTCTTCCGCATCCAAGTCATCATAGCTGTCGGACCAATTTTCGTCCTTAACATCTTCCACTTCGTCAAAATCATCCTCGATATCTTCGAGGGAAAGAGTTTCGTCATCGAAATCATCGGACATGACAATCCTCCTGTTCATTAATTTTCTTAAATAATAGTACGGCCCACCGCCGAATTCCATAGGGAGTTATCATTTTTTCAAGATTTTCAATTCAACCTTGTCGGACATCTCATCCCGAGCCTTTAGAAGCTCATTAAAGCGTCTTTCAAGGATAGCCAGCTTACGAGCGGAACCTTCCACAGAGAAGTAAATTTCCCGGTTCAGACGGGCTTCCTGAGCCCTGTCCTTTGTCCGCATAAGCAGTTCTTCAAATTCATCGGCCGATGTGAAGTACAACATCCGCCCCAACAGTTCTTCATGCATCATGGTAAGCCAACCGAGAATATCCCCGTAGGCTTCGACCTCTCCCAAATAGAGTTGGGAAGAAGGAATAAAGCTACAGGTAAGAGAAAAGCGAAATCCCCTCTCCTCCATTCCCTGAAGCACCAGATTCAACTCACAGTCCCATCCGGCGGATCGTGCTAAAAAACGATCATATCCGGTTAGAAAATCGAGACAGATATTCAATGAGGCAAGAAGGGACGAGGGCGTTTCCTCCCCTTCATTCCAGGTTAAGAGAATATCGTTTGTCACCAATTCCCGGGTTGCGGTCATACTCCTCCGATGATACAAAGAGAGGGAAGACAGCCACAGCCGCCTTCCCTCACTCAGGTTAAAATATCATTATCCTTACGCTTCCGCGATAAGGAGAGTCTTAAGCTCAAGCTTAAGGGATAGCTTCTCGGCGTGAACCTTTTCGTGATCCTTAACGAGGGTCATCATCATATACCCTTCTTCGTTCTGGATAGTTACCAGTACGGCAATCTCACTCAGGCTGGCTTCCAGATTAACAGGAACACCATCTCCGTTCAGTGCTTCAAAGGAATCGCTGAACCAGATTTCCACACCACGATCTTCGGCAAAGGCCTTGAAAGCAGCCATATCACCATCGGCGGCTTTGGTAAAATCAAAACCGTCAATAATAATAGCGTCTGTACCTTTCTGCCCCGCTTCCATCATAGCTTTAACTCCGGCCAGAACGTGCTCGATAGTAACACCGTCCTGACTAAAGTTCATAATTACACGGCCCCGTACCAGTTCGTCATGGACGTCCATGGCATTTTCCAGGTCCTGTTTTTTGGAGATTTCGGAAAAGATGTCTTCATACCAATCAATGATGTGATCCACTCTTTTGGCAAAAGAGACATGGATTACATGCTTATCCTGCATAAGCTTGTCTGTGGCAATGTGTACGATAGCTGCAGTGTTGCCCACTCCCGTTTTGGAAGCTACAACGCCCAAGTCACCTTTGCCCAGACCGCCCTGTACGGCGTCCTCAAGCTTACGCAGGGGACTTTTCTCGGTGATTTCCTTCTTGACCATAACTAGATCTCCTTATTTGGACGCGGCCTTTCTCTCATCCTGATAGGCCTTGATAAGCTCTTCGGACACCCCCTGAGGTACCTTACCGTACTTGGCGAACTCCATGGAGAACTCCGCCTTACCCTGGGTAGAAGAACGAAGAACTGTGGAATAACCAAACATCTCGCTAAGAGGTACTTCGGCTTCAACCACACAGTTGTTACCTTCTTCGGTAGACCCTATAATCATACCACGTCTTTGGTTAATTGTGCCAAAAATATTTCCCTGAAATTCACCGGGACCTTCTACGGTAACCTTCATGATAGGCTCAAGAATAACCGGTTTGGCTCTTCCGTAAGCATCACGGAAAGCTCCCAGAGCAGCTGTCTGGAAAGCCTGGTCGGAGGAGTCAACCGTGTGGTACTGACCATCGTTGATAGTCATCTTAACACCAACTACGGGAGCCCCGATCAGAGAACCCTTCTTCATAGCTTCCTGGAAACCCTTATCACAAGAAGGAATATATTCCTGAGGAATAGCACCACCCTTAATCTGGTTAACAAATTCGTACTCTTTACCGTCTTCACCGACTTCAAGAACTTCCATAGTACCGGCCACACGACCGTACTGACCGGAACCACCGGTCTGTTTCTTGTGGGTGTAGTTAAAGTCGGCCGTACCGGAGATCGCCTCACGGAAGGCTACCCGGGGTGCACCGGTTTCTACTTCGGCACCGTACTCACGCTTCATTCTCTCTACGTATACTTCCAGGTGAAGCTCACCCATACCGGAAATAATGGTTTCGTTAGACTCGGGGTCAACGTAGGTTCTAAAGGTGGGGTCTTCCTTGGTAAATCGGTTAAGAGCCTTGGCCATCTTGTCGGAAGCCTTCTTGTCCACCGGAGCGATGGAAAGGGAGATTACCGAGTTGGGTACGTACATACTTGTCAAGGACAGGTTCAGGCTGGGATCACAGAAGGTATCACCGGAAGCACAGTCAACACCAAAGAGGGCAACGATGTCACCACATCGGGCGTCTGTAATATCTTCCATGGAGTCGGAGTGCATTCGCACAAGACGTCCAACCTTGAGTTTTCTCTTCATTCTTACGTTGTAAAGGTCCATACCCTTCTTAAGAACTCCCTGGTAAATACGGAGGTAAGTGAGCTGACCATACTGACCGTCTTCCAGCTTAAAAGCCAGAGCAACAACGGGCTTGGAAGGATCGGAGGGGAGAACAACTTCTTCTTCGTCCTTGTCCAGGTCCAGAGCCCGGTTTTCTACGTCCGTAGGACAGGGCAGGTAGGCCAGGACAGCGTCGAGAAGGGGCTGGATACCCTTGTTCTTATAAGCGGATCCCATGAAAACGGGACAGAGTTCCAGAGCGAGGGTACCCTTTCTCACAGCAGCGTGAATCAGTTCTTCGGGAACCTCTTCTCCTTCCATCATGAGTTCCATGATTTCGTCGGAGAACATGGATACGGCGTCAAGCAGTTCTTCCCGCTTGGCTTCCGCTTCGTCCTTAAGGTCGGCGGGGATCTCTTCTATTCGGAATTTTTCACCGTCGTCACCGTCAAAGTAAAGACCCTTCATAGTAATAAGGTCAACCATACCTTCCAGCTTGTCTTCCAGTCCGATGGGCACCTGCATCATTACAGAGTTGAGATTCAGCTTCTCTCGGAGCTGCTCACACACTTTGTAGGGGTTGGCACCGGAACGGTCGCTCTTGTTAACGAAGGCAATACGGGGAACGTTGTATCTCTTGAGCTGACGGTCAACCGTAATAGACTGGGACTGAACACCGGAAACGGCACAGAGAACCAGAATAGCACCGTCAAGTACTCGAAGGGCTCGTTCTACTTCGATAGTAAAGTCAACGTGTCCCGGAGTATCGATAATATTGATATCCGTATCCTTCCAGGTTACGTTCGTCGCGGCGGAAGCAATGGTGATACCTCTTTCGCGTTCAAGTTCCATGGAGTCCATGGTGGCTCCAACACCGTCTTTACCGCGAACTTCGTGGATCGCGTGAATTTTCTGACAATAGAAAAGTATACGCTCGGTAAGGGTGGTTTTACCCGAGTCGATATGCGCACTGATACCGATGTTACGCATTTTGGTAATGTCATCAACCATTTGCTTTCTAAACCTCTCTCAAATATAGATAGGGAGTTAACCCTTTGTGTTCAATAGTCTTGTCCTGAGTCGCCCGACGGGGGACAGAGTACAGGAACAGCAAGAAGATTATATAGAGAGACTAATTTTTCATCAAGAGGAGAAATAGGGATAAGGGGGATTTTTGTTAAAGAGATATGAGGATAAAAAAAATTGGGTGAAAAGGGACATCGAAATATCCCTTTTCTTCCCAAAATTATTTAATACTTCCCAAAACCATAATCATTGTCGTACGGTTTTTTTGATCTGTCAACATTTTTTTTAATGAAAATTTAATAATTATTCAGAAGCCCTTCTACGAGGGTAAATCAAATCAGCCTTCATCCCTTAACTCAACAAAAAAACGATCAATCTTTTCCAGTTCTTCCGGAATGGCAATCCGCTGGGGACACTCCTTCACACAGGCGCCGCAATTTTGGCAGTCACTTCCCCGCTCACCGTCTTTCAAAAAGGAGAAATAGGAACGAATCACCCTAAACGTCTTCTCGTCATGAACCTTTTTCCAGTTGTATATTTCAAATATTTTGGGGATCTGAACTCCAAAAGGACAGGGCATGCAGTAACGGCAGTCCGTACAGGGGACGGCATTTTTCTCTTCAAAGAGAGCCACCGCCTTCTCTATGGCCGCTTTTTCCCCCTCCGACTGGGGTGTCTCATCCTCAAAGGTCGCGATGTTTTCCTCCAGGATTTCCCTTGTGGTCATACCGGACAGGATAAGCTGAACATTATCAATCTCCTTGAGCCAGCGAAAAGCCAGGGAGGCGTAAGAACGGTCGCCCCGGACCTCATCCAGAAGGGAAGCCGCCTCGTAGGGAGGATTCACAAGATATCCGCCCCTGGTCGGCTCCATAATAAAGACGGGCAACCCGCGAGCCTTCAGAATTTCGACCATCTCTCCGGAACGGCCCGATTTATCCTCCACATAGTTATGCTGAATCATCACGAAGTCCCAGCTGTAGTTATCCACCATAAACTCAAGATTCTCCGGCCAATCGTGAAAAGAGAAGCCCATGTAGCGGATTTTCCCGGACGTCTTTAATTCACAAAAATACTCATGAACTTCATCAAGGTAGGGAAATTTTTCCCTGGTGGCAGCGTGAAGAAGGTAAAAGTCGACATAATCGGTCTTCAATCTTTCCATCTGCTGTGCAAAGGTGGCCTCCATTTTCTCCCGGCTCCCCAAACCGGAACCGGGCATTTTTGTGGCCAGATAGTAGCTGTCCCGCTCGTAACGGCCGGGCAAGGCTTCCCCCAGGAAAACTTCCGAATCGCCCCCGTGATAGGTATAGGCCGTATCGAAATAGTTAATTCCCGCCTCCATGGCTCGGTCGACCAAAGGAAGGGCCTTTTCCCTATCTATAATCTTGCTCCCCTCCAAGGTAGGCAGGCGCATCATGCCGTAGCCCAGACGGGGCAGTTCAAGGGGGATATTCTTACTCTTTCTTGTTAACATGGGAATGAGCATACCATAAAATTCGGGGCGAGAATAAAAAAGTTTCAAAAACCCCTAAAGAATCCGCCGCTCAGGCCGAACATAATAATGTAATTGAAAAATTGGTCCGTAAGTTGTTTCGACGTCCAGAGCTTACGGGCCTTTTTTTATGCCCTTCCCCTAACAGAAGAAATCAGCCTGACCTACTAAGAGTTTTAAGAACCCAGTTCGTAGCCCCGTCCCAGTTCATTAACCAGCTGGGAAGATAGGTAGCGGTACCCGTCCACCTTGGGGAGAGAACGCATGCGAAGGGGAGAGTTGACTGCCGGATTATCCGGATCGAGCAGGTTAATTTTTTCTTTGACAATTCCCTTTGAGTAGTTGTAGTGGAGATAGGTTCCGGCCCCGGTGCTCCTGTCCATACTCACAATCATTCCCACATGGGTGTGGCTGTCGTCGGCGACTTCGTTACCGTTGGCATCCCAGGTATTGTCCCAAAAAATGATGTCCCCCGGATGGGGCAAGTCCGTGTTATACAAAAGAGCTTTGTCATCCAGGTAGTAGTAAAGACGGCGCACCCCATTACCCGTATAGCTTCCGAAATCTTTGGCCAGGTCAATTCCCGCATACCAGTAAGCCGCGAGAACAATACCGGTACAGTCCAACCCAAAAGTGCGACCGTTAATCTTGAGAGAGCGGCGGCCCTCCATCCAGTCGGCCGCCTCAATCAGTTTAGCTTGGGTTGAAGTCAGGTTTAAAGAAGAGTTTTCCACCAGAAGAGCCTGATCTTCCTGCGGATTTTCAGAAGAAAAAGAAGCACAGGAAGCCAGCAGAACTATTATTGCAGTTAGAAACAGGGGAATCCTCATGGGAAAAATATAAGGATTCATTAGCCCCCTGTCAAACGGCACCGTTTCTAATTCTCCACAAGGTCGATGGAATAAACGATAACTTCCCCGTAGGCATCGATCGACTCATCTTCATAGTCATCACCCTTGTACTCGTTGAGCCAAACGGTAGACTGGGTATAGCAACCCACTTTGAAGTAGCCCGTATCGTCGTTGGAGGTCCAGCTTTTGGAATAACTCTCCCCGGTGGCCTCATTGGTAATTTCACAGGTAATGTTGTCATCGGAGCCATCTTCGTCGGCATCCACGCCGCTAAGGGTATCTACGGTTACGGTAATATCCAGCATATCGCCCAGGGTATAATCAAGGGCGTTATCGTAATCCTTGTTGGACTCATTCCAGATAACATAAACGCCCTTGTCCGCATGGTACTGGACTCGCAGGGGCTCATCCTCGGGACCGTGGATCTGGGTCATACAGACTTCCGGTTTCTCTTCCGGCGTCTGGGTGACTTTCAAGCGGGTATTCAAATACTGATAATCCTCTACGGACCAGTAATTATCGCCCCCATCATACTCCTGGCGGAGTTCGGACCGGGGATATTTGGAACCGCTAGTTGTCGCTCCGGCGCAGTGGCCTCTAAAGCGCACACCCCCGTCGTCCACCTGAAAATAGGGTTCGTACTTATAGTCTTCCAGGTCAGAAAGGGCCACTTCGTGGGCATCGGCGTTTCTGTCGTCGATGGAGCCCCCGGCCAGATAAATCTCAGAACTGTCATCGCCGTTCTCATCCACGGGAAGAGTGATTTTCCAGGAGCTGGATAAGTCCGTCAAAATTTCCGAGGGATAATCGTAAGTTTCGTCGGTTGATTCGTCGGTTGATTCGTCAGTTGATTCTTCCGTTGAACTTTCCGTGTCGCCCGAAATGAATTCACAGCCGGTAAAAGTCAGCCCCAGGCTAAAAAGAAGCAACAATAAAACAAAAGGTATTTTTCTCATAATTTTCTCCTAATCGGGAATGATTATAGGGGAAAAGTGAGAAAAAGTATATTCTTTTACCGTGCTTCCCCGCTTAACCGATTAATTCCTGAACAAAGGCTTCCAGCTTGCTGTAATCTCCCGCTGGGCATTCATTCACGGTTCGGATAACCTGACTTCCCACGATCACTGCATCGCAATGGGGGGCGACAGATTCCACCTGGGAACGCTGCTGAATTCCAAAACCGGCCATGATTTTCACATTTTGGGCTTTAAGTTTGTCCAGGGTGTCCATATTTTCCGGTCCCAGTTCGGTAAGGGTTCCCGTAATCCCCCTGCGAAGAGCCAGATAGACCCATTCGGGCTTGTCGGCCAGGACCTCTTCCATTCTTCCATCGGTAACACCGGGGATGAGGACGGGGACGCAGAAAAGACCGGCCTTTTTACAGGCTTCGGCCAGGCCTTCATCAGCGCCGGGAGCCAGGTCGGGAATAATCAGCCCCGAAGCGCCCGCTTCTTTGGCACGGGCTACGAATGCCTCCACGCCGGCGTTATATACGATTCCTCCGTAACTCATGAGAAAGACGGGGACCGCCCCTTCCAGTGAAGTCAGCTCCCGGCACATGTCAAAGGCCCGGTCCACTTTAAAACCGGCGGCAAGGGCTTCGTCACAGGCGGCGGCGATCACCGGGCCGTCTGCGGTTGGATCGGAATAGGGGATCTGCATTTCCAGATAGGACGCTCCTCCGGCGACGAGGGCCTTCCCTACTTTCAGGGATTCCTCCACGCTGGGGTAACCGGCGATAAAATGGGTCATTAAAGTGTCAGCCATAATTCAGTCCTCCTGGATGGCAATCGATTCTATAAAGAGAAACATACCAAGCCCTATCGTTCTTGTCAATAGAAACACTTTTCTAAATAAAATATTTGCCATGCCGTCAAAGATATCCCCCAAAGCCCGCTAGGAAATCAAGTCCCCCATGTGTTCTCTTAGAACATCCCTTAAAGAGTCCACATCTTCCACTAGGAAATCGGGACCAATTTCTTCCAACTCTCCCTCCGGACTATAACCGTAGAGTACTCCCACCGATTTAACTGAATGAGCCCGGGCCCCCAGGATGTCGTGCATTCTGTCGCCGATCATAATCGCCTCGGAAGGACTCTTGCCCAACTCCTGCAAAGCCACGTCTATGATCTCTTTTTTATCGGTTCGGGTATTGTCCATGTTACTTCCGATAACCTTGTGGAAAAATCGGTCCAGTTCAAAATATGCTAGAATTCTCTCTGCAAAAACCGTTGGTTTTGAGGTGGCCAGCCCCAGAGAAATCCCCTTATGGGACAACTCCTCCAATAGCTCGGGAATACCCGGGTAGAGCTCATTTTCATAGAGGCCCTTTTCGGAAAAGTACTCCCTGTAGTAATCCACCGCCCTTAAGGACTCCTCTTTGGAAAAGGCGTAGAAGTTTACATAGGACTGGGCGAGAGGAGGACCGATAAACTTCTCAAGCTCGGCTAAATCGACCACGTCTATATCGCATTTTCGCAAAGAATACTGTACCGATTTTGTTATACCCGGGCCCGGATCGGTCAAAGTCCCGTCCAGGTCAAAGAGAACCGTGTTAATTCTATTTTTACTCATCCTATTTCTCCTTCCGGGCGCAAAACTCCCAGGCCCTTTTCACAGGCCCAAAGCGATCAATTTCCACTTCCCCGCAGTCGCACAGTTTCCAATCGGCAAAGAAAAAATTGATATCCTCTGCGTCAAAGAATCGCTTATGGCTTCCCTTATAGTCATAGAAGTTCCTCTCCAGAACGATTCCCTGACCGGCTCCGTAATTCACATCTTTTATAGAATTGACCCGGCATAGCAGTACCCCGCCGGGGACCAAAACCCGAGACAACTCCCGTATAACTTGAATTGTCACCTCCCGGGAAAAATAGTGCAGGGAAAGACTGGCCACAATAGCTCCGAACCTTGAATCTTCGAAGGGCAAAGGCTGACTTATATCAAGTCGTTTTGTAACAGCCCGGCTGTCTTTAGCCTTTAAAATATCCAGAGCCGACGGAGAGAAGTCACAGGAGACGACCTCAAAGCCCTTATTGAGAAAATAAAGGGTCTCTGTCCCGGTTCCGCAGCCCAGGTCCAGAATAGGGGACGGAGCAACGTCCTCCCAGTAGGGACTATAACGATCCAACCAGGAAGGGTCATGGGTTTTACGGGCTATATGAGGTTGCTGATATCGCTTTTCCCAATTGTGTGATGACATAGATCCCCTTATGAATAAATCATACTACTAACTTCCCTTTATGAAGGTCAACTCAGCACCTGTTATTTACAGATAAGGAATATTTATGTAGTCCGAACCGGTTTTTCTGCAAATAAAGAGTTAGATTAAAAAAAACAATACACTAAAGGTAATCAATTGAAACTTCTGACCTCCACAAGCATAATAAGTTGTTGCTTTTTTCTAATTCTCCTATCTCTATTTGCAGCATGTGAAATGGGAGAGTCCTCCACAAACAACGCAGACTCAACAGTAGGAGAAGCGGGGGTTCCCGATTATTATCTCCCTCCCGATATGCAATTCATTAGCTGGGACTTCCCCAACATCTGCCACACCGGAATAGATATTGACTACAAACTTACCGGATACGATTACTACGACAGAGAACTGTCCTGGTCCATTGTAGAGGGTCCGGAGGGTATGAGTATCGATTCGGACGGGACCTTGCACTGGACTCCCGAAAGCGAACAGATCACGACGGTTACCGTTAATCTTCTCTTTGACGGAACCGACCAGGTGAGCAAACAGTTTAACATTTCCGTTGATGATTCCAAGTGTATCTTCATCTCCCCCGACGGCAATGACGAAACTGGTGACGGCAGCCGGGATATGCCTTACGCCCTATTCGAAGAGGCCGCAGCGGAAGCTATCTATAACATGGAAGGGGGCTGTACCGTTTACCTGAGAGGCGGCGAATATACCGGATATATGAGTTGGTTTGATAGCGACAATTATCCCTACATGAGACAACTCAACCTCCTGGATCTGGAAGAAAACGATCCCGTAACAATTAGAAATTATCCCGATGAGGAACCCATCTACAATCTGACGGGAACCGGATTCAGGCTTTATAATGACTTTTGGATTTTTTACGGCTTGGAAATTTCCGGTGGAACCGGCTCGGAAGCGGGAGGGCTTTGCTTAGGCGGTAAATCGGCGGCAAAAAAGATGTATGTCCACGATTACGATCAATCCTACACAAATAATCCTACCGGTGTCAGAATCTCGGGAGATGCCGTACTGGACCAGGTTATTGCAGGAGACAATTACGACCGGGATTATCCCACTCACCATAACTCCAGCAATTTCCTCTTCTACGGAACGGGAGAATCATTGACGGGAAATGCCTACTTTATCGACTGCCTCTCCCTGGGATACAGCAGCGTAGGCTTTAAAATAAAACACGCCGGAGATGAAACGAGACTACATATCCATAAATGCGCCGATGTAGGAACTCTTATGTCTTGGGGAGGAGCACAAAACCAGACAACCATAAGGAACTCCTACTTTATCGCCTCCGAAAGCAGCGAAAAAACAGCTGTGTCACTCTCGGTAACCGATCCCACAACGGATGGCGAAGTGAACCTTGACGAAGGTATGCTGATAGAAAACAACCTCATCATTCAGCCCTCCTCCGAAGGAAAAGCAACAGCCCAGGCGTCATGGACATTTGATACGACCCCGGAGACACCGGCTTACTGGAGAGGGAATACCATAGAAAGTTACGCCACGGGAGCGGGAAATATCTTTTGCGCCGGCGAGTGGACATCTAATACGGTGTCCGATTCATGGACCGTGGTGTTTGAGGAAAATACCGTGTATACCACAAAAGCGGATACGGCCCTGATAATCAGCGGAGAAACGGGTAGTCTGGATGATCTTTTTGCCTACGGCAATGATAATGAAACTTTCTCGGCACCGGGCAGCTATGAGTTTGAAGTGGCGGGAGTGGCTATTTCGGTGGACGGAGGAGCTGCAAGTTACTAACCGTCCCCAAGCGATTCAAGGGAAATCAGCTTAACTTTTTTAGACAGGATGTCCCCCCCGGCCATCTCCGGCTCGTAGGGAACGAGAAACGATAGGATTCGGAACTTTTTCCCCACCATATCTTCGTTGGTTACGGCTTCGGGGATAAAAGAATCGTGGGATAATGAAAAGAAGGGATAGTCGTCAAATGCTTTTTCCTCCGAACTAAACCAGATTTCCTCCCCCGATTCATCCTCAAAAATAAGCTGAGTATCCCCTTCAAAGCTATTCGCCGACTTAAAAGTGACCTGGTTTTCAAATCGCTCTCTTTGATCTTCGAGAAGGGTAATAGCGTCAAAAAGGTCGGGATCAAAATTCCGAATATTATGCAAGTCCGAATCTCCCCTGGCCCGTTCCATACGGGCAGAATCCAACAGAACGGCCCGATAAAGATAATAAAAAGGGGCCGATTCATTATCACCAAGCCGGTCAGGATGCTTCGCCTCCCCATTATTAAACTGAAGGGAAAGGACACAGGCAAGATTGTAATGGGCCAGAACATGGCGGCTGTCTATTTCCGTAGCTCCTAGGAACATGATTTCCGCTTCGTACCAACGCTGCTGTTCATAAAAGTACATACCGGCCAGGTTATACTCCTGAGCGGTCATGGTCTCATTTAGTAGGCCGCTTTCTTCCAAAAGCTGATTTATCTCGTTGGCTTGACTCGCCCCATCCGAGGCTTCAGCAAAGATTCCGATACAAGGCGTGAGGAGAATAAGAAAAATATAACTCCCAAGTTTGTTGTTTTTCATCCTATTCCTTAATGGTTTATTTCGTCTAATTGAAGGTTAATCTCATTTTTAAACCAGCCTATAGTCTCCTCAATACCTTCCTCAAGGCTTACTTTGGGAGAATACCCAAGGATTTCCCTGGCCTTGTCTATCTTGGCGTGAGTCCGGAGCTGGTCGCCGGGCCGCTTCTCTTTCAATTCAAATTCGGCCTCATAGCCCAGGATACGCTCACAGGCGGCAATAGCCTCACCGGTCGTATTGGTTTGCTCCGTACCAAGGTTAAAAATCTCCCCCCGTACCTTTTGAGGCTGATTCATCACGGCAATCATACCGTCTATAATATCGGAGATGTAGGTAAAACTTCTCACATGGGATTTTGAGCCTTCATAGAGGGGAAACTTCTGCTTCGTCAACATGGTGTAAATCAGTCTTGAGTACATTTTATCGGGACGCTCACGGGGGCCAAAAACAGAGTAGAGCCGTAAGGAGCAGGCGGAAAAATCAGAATCCCGCCCCTTTGCCAGGACGAGTTGTTCCGCCGCCAGCTTAGTGACACCATAATAGGAAGCCGGTTCGGGAGCGACATCTTCGCTTTTTGTCGCGTCCTTACCATAAACAGATGAAGTGGCCACATTCACAAAAAGGGTTAAATCATCCTTGCAGTAGCTTAAGAGGTTCTGAGTAGCCAGAATGTTATTGCTTAAATAACTTTCAAAGGGAGTTGTGGCCGAGATTCCCGGTTGAGCGGCCAAATGAAAAACTATTTGAACCCCATTCATAATCTGGCTAAGGTCTGCAGTCACCAAATCCTCATTGAAAACCTTAACGCCCTTCGCCTCAATGGTTCTTTGATTCAGCTTTTTTAATTCCACATTGTAATAATCGCTTAAGCAATCAATCCCAACCACTTCATGGCCCAAATCGATCAAACGCTCCGTCAAGTGGGATCCGATAAAGCCGCAGCATCCGGTAACCAGAATTTTCATAAAGCCTCCCTTTTGCTTCCCTCTGTAAAAAGAGAATTATCATTATACCATTATGCCGCCCCCATGCACATGGAATTCACGGGAAAATGATAAAAAGATTTGTCATCGATTAGAAAAGCGGGCATTTTACCAAAAAGAGTATACTTTAGAAAAATAACTGATATAATTCTTACCGTGATGTTTATTTTTATCCAGGAGGGATTATTAGATGCAAAACTATTGCACCTCGCTTTTCTCTACTCCAAAGTCCGAATGGGAGAGAGTTGTTGTATTTGATGTTGCAAAACAGAAAGCCTATACCAATGGAGAACTTCAGACAAACATTCTCAAAACGGCTTTTTTTCTAAAAGAACAGGGAATAGAAGCAGGAAGTGTACTCTGCCTCCATCTTCATAATAGCATTGAGGCTTTGGTCGTTCACTTTGCCGCCCAATTCCTCGGCGCGACCTCATGCCTCCTTGATCCCTTAATTCGCCCTACCCAACTCCCCTATTATCTAAAAAAAACGGAGAGTCTGGTTCTATTCACCCACCTTTCCGCTAATGATCTAACTGAATTCCCTATGGAAACCAGCTTCTTATTCCCCCATCAACTTGAAGAGGTATGGGAGGGATTATCCTCCTGTACTGAAGAGGAAATGCACGATTGGAGCTCTACCGTCACAAGTTACATCTATTTTACCTCCGGCACGACAAGCCTTCCCAAGGGTGTACCATTAAACTACAGTAATCATGAGAATTTTTTTAAAATTGCCGATCAATACTGGCAACCTGTGGATGAAACAAGTACTCACCTCTGCTTTGTGCCGTTTAGCCATGGATTTGGTTCCATATTTTTGATACCCCTCGCCTTTCGAACCAAAAGCCGCCTGGTTATCATGCGATCTTTTCATCCGGGAGTGGCCCTTGAGGCAATAGAAAAGTATTCGGTCACCCATATTTATGGAGTCCCCCCCCATTACCAGCAACTTCTCAAAATGCCCGGGGCCGACAGGGTTCTTCCTAAATTAAAAATGGCTTTTTGCGCTGCGGCCAAACTGGAAAAAGAGGTCGTTGATCTGTGGAATAAGCTTAGCGGGATCCGACTTGAAGAAGGATATGGACTCATTGAAACCACGGGGGGTATCGTTTGGCGTGTGGGCGACAAGGCACGATGCACCGGGCATATGGGTGAATTGCCGCACAGGAACCTTATTGAAGTCGGGATAATCAATGAAGAAGGAGCTCAACTTGCTCCCGAGGAACGGGGAGAAATCGCCGTTCGGGGGAAAAGTGTAATGAAGGGCTACCTGGATATGCCGGAAGAAAACAGTAGGGCCTTCGTCAACGGCTGGTTTCGAACCGGTGATGAGGGTTACATCTCACAGGATCGACACCTTTTTATGACCGGCCGAATAAAAGATATTATCAATATTGCGGGCATAAAGATTTCTCCCTTTGAGGTTGAATCGGTACTCATCGAGCACCCGAATGTAGAACAGGCAATAGTTGTGGCGTCTACCGATCCCATCTACGGAGAAATTGTAAAAGCCTACGTTAAACGACATGACGAATCTCTTACCGAACGTGACCTTGTAAAATTTGCGTCAAACCACCTCATTTCCTATCAGGTCCCCAAAAAAATAGATTTTGTGTCAGAGTACCCGTTGAACAATATGAATAAAATTGACCGAAAAAAACTAAGATTAATATAGAAAGAGAAGTATGGCAACTAAAGAAAATCCCAATAAATACTACGCAGTTGTGGCCATTGGGGGAGTCTTCCCCGATGCCCCTGACACAGAATCCTTTTGGCGCAATATTGTGGCGGAGAAAGTGTCAATCAAACCTGTCTCGGAAAAGCTTCTCCCCCAGGCCCTATATAAATCGGACTGCTATGGCAAAGCGGAAAAAAGGAACAAATCCTATACCAAAATCGGAGCCGTAATCGATTCCATTCCATTCAATAGTCTTGATTTCAAGATTCCCC
Source organism: Spirochaetales bacterium (assembly GCA_028533045.1). GTDB lineage: Bacteria > Spirochaetota > Spirochaetia > DSM-2461 > DSM-2461 > SZUA-368. The sequence continues at coordinate 65,419 of JAQQAP010000042.1, forward strand.
CCTCCGTTGCCCGGCACATGGACGACGGACAAAAGATTGCCCTTATTGCCACGAAGGAAGCAATGGAATCGGGAACACTGGATTCTATAGCAAAAGATAAAGTCTCTGTTGTCATGGGCGGCTCCGGACATGGTCCATTAATGTTTGATCATGACCGGGGCCTATTATTCGACCATATAAATGACGAACTCAATAAAGCCCTACCCGACTCACTCACCCCAAAGGAAAAACAGGAAGTCATAGAAGGTTTACGGGAGAGGTGTGTGAAGAATCCTGTCGACACCACAGAAGACAGTGCTCCCGGCACACTCCCAAGTATCGTCGCATCGCGAATTAATTCCGTCTTCGACTTTCATGGGCGAACCATGGTCCTTGACGCAGCCTGCGCCTCCGGCCTCGCCGCGATCTCAACGGGCATAGACCTTTTGCAGAAGGGTGAATCCGATGCGGTTATCTGCGGAGCGGTTGACCAGCTAATATCACAAACGGGCATGGTTCTATTTAGCGGAATTAATGCTCTTTCCCCAGATGGCTCATATCCCTTTGACCAGAGAGCCAACGGTTTTGTCATAGGCCAGGGAGGAGGCGTCTGCATCCTTAAAAGACTGCCCGATGCCATTGACTATGGGGATGAAATACTTGCGGTGGTCACGGCGACATCTGTTACAACCGACGGCAAGGGAAAAGCGATTGCAGCGCCCAACCATGCCTGGCAGGCAAAGGCCATTTCCCAGGCATACAAACGCTGCGGCTACTCACTCGATACGGTAGAACTCATTGAAGCCCATGGAACGGCAACTCAAGTAGGAGACAAAAGCGAAGTTTTTGCCTTAAAGCAAGCCTTTGAGGAAAGCGGTTCTACGAAAATCGGTTCCTGTGGATTAAGTTCAGTAAAATCAAACATCGGCCATTTAAAATCGGCTGCCGGAATCGCCGGATTTATTAAAGCGGTTCTGGCCATCAAACATAAGACATTACCCCCCGTGGCGGGATTTCAGAAAGAAAATCCTGCGCTGGAACTTAGCAATTCCCCCCTTTATATAATTGATCAAGCACAACCATGGCTCGAATCATCCCACCCGCGACGAGCCGGGGTGAGTGCCTTTGGCTTTGGAGGTATCAATTACCACATTGCCCTTCAGGAGTTTCGCTCCGGGGATTATTCAGCAGAGGCACAACGAAACAACAATCCCGAAGATGCAGTACGGGATTTGCCAGTAATCCGCTCAACAGGGGACCGGGTCCAGATAATGAAAATAAGCGGGGATTCCTTAGATCAATTAAAAGACAAGATTAGCGCACTGGCAAAAGAAAAAAATCCCGAATCCCTATCGGCTTTAATGGACGAATATCACTCCTCCAACGTTGCAACCGCCCCCTATCGTCTGGGAATAACAGCTCAAACAAGAGAAGAACTCATGGGCAAACTATCTCTTTGCCACTCAAATTTACAAAATAAAAAACCTCTGGACCAATTATTTTTAAAAGGTATCTACTTTTCAGATAAAGAGCCCATATCCCGCAACCAAATAGCCTGTGTTTTTCCCGGGCAGGGATCACAATATCCTCAGATGCTACGCAGCTTAGCTGAGCAGGTTCCCTCTTTTCAGAACACATTACACCGGGCCGATCTTATCTGGAAATCCTGCACAGGAACCACTATAAGCTCACTATTATATGGCTCCTACGAACAGGATAAACATGAGGCTATGCTCAAGGACACCGCCAATACTCACCCGGCAATGTATGCGTCAAGCTATGCCATTTACCACTTTTTTGAGGAAATGGGCTTGGAGGCTGATTACTATCTGGGACACTCCCTTGGTGAGTTAGTCGCCCTAACAGCTGCTGGCGCCCTTCACTTTAAAGAGGGTTTACCGATGATGCAGGCAAGAGCGACTTCATTTACGAGCAGCCGCTCTCCGGGCAGTATGGTGGGAATTGCTGCAGACAAGGATAAGGCACAAGAGCTTATTGAAGAGTTTAATCAGCCCCTCTACCTTTCCAATTTTAACAGTCCGCAACAATCGATAATAAGCGGTACCCCCGAAAGAATTGAAGCATTCATGTTATTTGTCGAAAAACAGAAAATCAGGGCTACTATTCTTCCCGTTAACCAAGCTTTTCATTCTCCCCTGGTAAAGGATGCGGCTCAATCATTTAGCGAACATTTTGGTAAATATACTTTCCGGGACCTGAAAAAAACCGTTATCAGTAACGAAACGGCACAACCCTACCCCTCTTCCGGTGGGGAGGTGCAAAAACAGCTGGCAAACCATATTGTCTCGCCTGTACAGTTTATCAATAGTATTAAGTATCTTTGCGACAAAGGGGTGAAGCTTTTTATTGAAATGGGCCCGGGTTCAGTCCTTACCAACAACATCAAGAATATTGTTTCCCGCAAGGACATAACCCTTATATCCACCAACAGTAAAAAGGGGGATGATATTGAGGCACTTGCCCAAGCAGCCTGTCAACTCTTTGCCTGCGGCATCGACCTTGAGGATATCCCCTTTAATAGAGACGCTTTATGGAAAACAGCCTCCCCGCAAGACACAATTGCCGAGCCAAGTCAAAGAGGGGAAGAGTCAGTAAAAAAACGAACCGTGGTGTATAGCGGTGTTTCCGTCGGTTTGCCCGGCTCATTTAAAGCCGCCTTTCGCGATGATAATTTTGAGCAGCTATTTGACGGGAAAAACTGTATAGAGCGCTTAACCGATAGGGAGAAACAAAGCCTGGTTGACCTAAATATCACCAAGCTGATTAAATCAGAAGAGGGAGCTTCATTCAAAGAACTCAATTCCCTCAATGAAGTCATCCAATTTGTCGGAAAACTCGGCCCTGTTCAGTTTGAAAAAGAGTTCTCCTTTGACAAAAAAGAGCTTGCCACCATGAGCAGTGCCGTCGCCTATGCTATTGCTGCCGGTTACGAAGCCTTGCGTGATGCCCACATTCCTCTGGTGCGACAATATAATACAACCAGTAACGGCAGCACCCTTCCCGATCGCTGGGCGCTTCCCCGGGAGATGCAAAAACGCACAGGCGTTATCTTTGCGAACGGCTTTCCCATGATAGATCCGGTTATTGAAGAGGTCTCGAAACATGTAAGCTTTCATTATGGTAATAAGCTTCGCTCCGATGTTTTTGATTTTTATACACAACTCATCGATAAAGTAAGCCATAGGGAGAGTAAAAAACTTCTCTCCGACTGGTACGGCCTTCACCATTCGGTACTTTCCGAGTCGCCCACAAGTGATGAGCTTTACCGTTTTAACCACCATTTTATGACTCAGATCTCTGCACAGGCGAACAACCGTCTGGCTCGCTACATTAATGCCCAGGGACCTAACTTTCTTCTTTTTGCCGCCTGCTCTTCAACGTCAACAGCGGTGACTCTTAGTGAAGAGATGATTCAGAGTGGCCGCGTTGACCGAGTCATTGTAATTGGTGCCGATGATACGGCAAATAAGAATATTCTTCCCTATATTGGGGCAGGCTTCCTAAGCACCGGTGCTGCCAGCAATGGTAATGACCTTTACGATGTGGCCCTTCCCTTTGACAAACGCCGCAATGGTATGGTTATGGGATCAGGAGCTGTCGGGATTGTCGTGGAAGCAGCAGAGGTGTGTGAAAAACGCGGCATTATCCCTGTAGCCGAACTTGTGGGAACACACTGTTTTAACACGGCCGGACATGCAAACCAGCTTGACATACCGGTGTACGCGGAAGAGCTGGAACAGTTCATAGGAAAACTTGAATCCGAGAAAAACCTACAAAGAAGCGCCCTAAGCAAGTCTATGATTTATATGTCCCACGAGCCCTATACCCCTCCCAGAGGCGGATGTTCACAATCAGAAGCGGTAGCCCTACAACATGTCTTTGCCCGGGATTTCAACTCAATTATTGTGTCAAATACAAAAGGGATGACCGGACATACCATGGGGGCCTCAATAGAGGATGCGGTAGCGGCAAAATGCCTTCAATGGGGACGGGTTCCACCAGTAGTCAACCATAAAGAGTTTGATCCGACCCTTCAAGGACTCCAACTCTCTCGGGGAGAATCTCACCAGTGCAGCTACGCCCTGCGGATGGCTGCGGGTTTTGGTTCACAGGGGAACTACATTCTTCTTAGAAAATCAGCTGTCCGGGATAAAAGGATCGACAATGAGGAACGGTACAAAGGGTGGCTTAGATCGGTATCTCATCTGGAGGAACCTGTACTTGACCATTTAGGGCGTATGCTTATCATACGGGATACAAAACCCGGTACGGTTAAAACACACCGCCCCCAAATTGCCTGTTATAAAGATAACATTGAAGCTCCTTCACCCGGGCCGGATAGAATAGAAGAGCCGCCGAGCTTACAAGCCAACCGGGAAACCCTGGAGCAAATCCTTACAATGGTAAGCGACGTATCGGGCTATCCCGTTGAGATGCTGGAGCCGTCAATGGAATTTGAAGCGGACTTGGGTATCGATACGGTTAAACAGGCTACGATTCTTGCCATGATGGCAGAGAGATGGCAAGTTCAAGCCGATGAATCCTTCAAAGTATCCGAATACCCAACCCCGAACCATCTGCTGAATCTTCTCAATGTTGAATCAGAAGCCTCCCAACCGGAAAAGGCTCCCCCCCTTAAAGAAGCCTTCCCCCAAAGAGAAGAACAGCAGCCAGCAGCTCCCGATCCTAAAAGGACACTTGCCCCCCGGGTGTTGGAGATAATCAGTGAAGTCTCGGGCTATCCCGTTGAAATATTGGAACTCGATATGGAATTTGAAGCGGACTTGGGTATTGATACGGTAAAGCAGGCTACGATTCTTGCCATGCTTTCCGAAGAATTCCAAACAACAAAGGAAAAAAGAGGTTTTAATATATCCGACTATCCGACGATTCAGCATCTCGTAACACTCTTTTCTGGACAGGAAAAACCCTCAGAACAGATTCTCCCGGAGCAGGATTTCGGCACATACATCACCTTGGCAGAAAAAACTCTTACCCTTGCAGGCTTTACGAAGACCATTGCAGAAGTGAGTGACTATCCACCGGAAATGGTTCTTCCGGAATACCGTTTTTCACAACTCTTTGGATTTGACCAAACCGAGTCTGATCGTGTAATCAGGGCTCTGGAAGAACAGTATAGTTCCATTAACGATTTTTCCATCAAAAGCGAAGATTCTATCATAGATATTGTAGAGAGATTCGGAAGCTCCAGCCAAGATCAGTTTAACACTCCCAACAGACTGCCCCATCAGCTTTCAAAGCAGATTGTCGAATTACACCGGGCAGCTCTTGAAAAATCCCCTTCCCCCTTAAAGACGCCTCTTAAGAACATTCTTCTCATTGGCCAATCGGAGAAATGGCTAAACAACTTTGCCCAGGCATTGCAACGGGAGAATATACATATAGAAAGACTGGTTCTAAGAGAGACCTCCCCCCGATTTAAGGAATCAAAGAAATACGATACCATTATTGATCTGACTCTCCTTGGCTGCACATCATCATCGGAGGATCTACAGGACCTAATTGAGACGGCATTTCTCCAACGCCTATCTCTCTATAGAAAAATGACTGAAAAACAATGGCAACCTGCCCGAATTATTGCCTGCGTTGCTCTGGATGAGCATTTTGGACTCTCTCCGGAACAGGATACCCCGCTCCAATCGGAGTACGGAGCCTTCACGGGATTCTATAAGTCATTACGAAAAGAGTGGGAACTAAGGGGATGTAGTATTTATGATACAGGGGCTCATTGGAAAAAGAATATTCCCACGATAAGCCAAAACATCTACCATGAACTATGGGCTAATCTACCGGGAATAGAAATATCCTACCCCAAAAACAAACGTCACCAGATCGTAGTTGTCGATTCCCTTCTTACCCAAGAAAAAAGTGATCCCCTTCTATCATTTACAGCAGAAGATACTCTTTTGATCACCGGTGGGGGCAGCGGTATTACAAGAGAAGTAGTTAAGGGATTATCCCGGGTGGTTGCAACCAACTTCTCCATTGTGGGTAGAACAAAACTTGACCCGGAGGCCCTGAAGCACAAAAATAAATCATCGGAAGAGTGGAACAGCTATCGGGTAGCGGTAGCAAATCAGTTAAGGGAACAGGGCCAAAAAGCAAGCCCTAAGCAGATAGAACAGAAGATCAGCAGTTTAAAAAAATCACTGGAAATATTCTCACTGATAGAAGAGGTCCGAGCAGCTGGATGTGGTATTAAATATTATTCGGCAGATATCACACAAAGTGATGAAGTCTTCCGGTTAGTAGAGACCATCCTTGAGGAGCGTCCCTCTATCAGCGGAGTCATCCATGGAGCGGGAATTGAGATAAGCCACCTCCTTTCGACCAAATCGGACGAAGAATTTTTCTCTGTTCTTTCCCCAAAAATGTGGGGAGCCTTAAACATAAGGAAAGCCCTGAAAGACCAGCCTCTTAAGAGAGTCTTAGCTTTTGGCAGTATATCCGGTCGATTTGGAAATGGGGCACAACTCGATTACTCTGCGGCGAATGCCTTTCTGGCGACCTGGGTGTCGGCAAATCGACAACGTGGTATCCCCTCCCTTTGCATTGACTGGTCCGGATGGTCCGACATTGGTATGGCAGCACGAAATACATACGTCGTTGAGCATGCCCCAAAATCGGGACTGAATCTTATTCCACCAGCCCAGGGAGTCGAGGCAGCCATTCAGCTTTTTCTTAATCCCAATGAATGGGGCGAAGTAATCCTTCATAAAGGCCTCGGTCCTATGTATAAGAGCGGAATGCACCAAATTGATCTAAGTGCCTCGCCCTTCATTGACCGGATAGATATATCTCCCAAAAAGTTAATATGTCACAGGGTATTTTCACCAATACGGGATCAATTCCTTAAGGAACATCGCCTTAGAAATACACCTCTCATGCCCGGTGTGGCCTATATAGAAATGATGGCGGAGCAATACTCTCTGCATCACGGCACAGAGATGCCCATAATGCTTCGAGATCTCTATTTCCTGGAGGCAAACAAGTTTCACAGTAATGAATCACGAGAACTTACCAGTACAGCAATATTCAATGAATCGGAAAACTGTTACGAAACAAAAATAAGCGGAATCTTTAAGAGCAAAGTTAAAGGAGTATTCCGAGAAATAGACTATGCCTCTGCTAAGGTTGGCCGATGGCAAACGGACCAGGCGTTTCTAGACAAATCAAATTGGCAAACAGGGCCACTGACTGAACTTTCCATAAAGGATATCCGAAAAAAGTTCAAAGAACATCCCAATACCATTCACTTTGGACCTCTCTTTCATAACCAAAGTGACACCATGATATCCTTTGAGGAAGATAGCCTAAAACTCAATGAGACCTGCTTTGTCATGTCCTCAAGGATGCCGGACGCTCAAATAGGAAACCCGGAGTATCCCCTTGAATCCTTTGCGGTCAACCCCTGCTTTCTTGATAACCTACACCACCCGGCAGCAATTCTCGCCGAGTATCAGACCGGAGAAGTTTTCTTACCGGTAGGGGCCGAAGAGTTTGCCATACTCCAAGTAGCCCGTTCAGAAGGCTGGTTTACCTTTACAGCTAAATTTACTAAGGTTACAGAAGACCGGATTACCTACAATGTACTAGCCCAGGACGAATCGGGATCTGTATTTGCCTACATTAGGAAAGGTTACTTGCAAAGGATAAGCCAATGATCCAAGTTAAAAACCCATCATCTGCTCCCCCGCCAATTTACATAAAAACATCTTCGGACATTACGTTCTGCTGCTTTCCCATATCAGAGGCCAGGAAGTTTATCCATACATCCCAAAAGGAGCATTTTCTTTCAGAGAAGGAGTGGCAGTTAGCCAGTAGGTATCGACAGTTTGAACGAAAGTTACAGTGGTTTTCGGGGCAAATAGGGGCTAAATATGCCCTATCTCACCATTTGAACAACCACTCTCTACAGGATCTAACTATTTTGAGAACTCTCCGAGGCATGCCCTTCTGTAAACAAATGCCCCAATTATCCGTTACCATATCACACTCTTATGACTTAGCCGTAGCCGCAGTTTCAGAACAGACAATTGGCATAGACATTGAAAAAGATGAACCCCGACCTGAGAGTTTTATAAAAACCTGGCTCTCCCCCCGTGAATATGAACAATACCAGTCCCTGCCTAAAGAGAAACAACAGACCATGGTAAACCACTCATGGACAGTAAAAGAGGCTTATTCAAAATGGTGCGGAATGGGAGGACATATTTCATTTAAAGATATTTGCTCCCTAAAACTTGCCCGGCGGAAAGACCTTAAACTCTTAAAGATTAATATCCCCCATTACCAATGCTCAATAATTGCCACATCCGGAGAGATCTATGGATAAAAGAAGCTCCATTTTTGTCGACCAACTCGCCATGGAGAAACTGGTTGAGGAAAAACTGTCAAAAGTTCATCATGCCCCGGAATCCCATCTTTGTGAAAAAAGCACCCCCCTCTATGGGAGCTTCCCCTCCATACCACCCACAGCGGAATGGCACAAAAAAGTCGGAACCCATTGGCAGATGATTTCCCCCGTAGAATACTCCGATGAGAATAATCATCTTATTCCCATAACCATTTCACCGGCCGATATCCCCCACAGCTCCATTATTCTTGTACACGGCCTCTATGAAGACAACCGGGAGATCTATCAGTTTCTTATTAAAAATCTGAATAACCTGGGTTATACAATTTATCAAACAACACTCCCCTATCACTATGACCGTACACCCCCCTTGAGTTCTTTTAGCGGGGAGTATTTCTGGAGTGCCAATATAGATCGAACAAAACGGGCCTTTGAACAGGCTGTAGCAGAAATCTATCAACTGATTAATGACCTTAAAAGCTGTAATAACCATCCTGTCAATCTTCTGGCCTTTAGCATGGGCGGAGGAGTTACCCTATCATTACTCTCTCTGGTCCCCAATATTTCCAAAGTTTTTCTCCTCAATTCAATCTGTTCCCTTTCGGCAGTAGTGTGGGATTCTCCCTTGTGTAAAACTATAAAGAATGATCTGCTCATAGAGGGCTACTCCCTTGAAGAAATAGTAGAGGCATACTCCTCATTCGAACCGCTTGATCTATTAAAACAACATTCCCTTTCCGATAGGGTAGCCCTGGGTTACGGGCTTTATGACCAAATTACCTCGGTTGAACAATACGAGGGATTAATCAAAAAATTAAATTTGAACAAGACATTTCCCTATAAATCGGGACACCTGAATACTCTTCGAGTACCTCGTATCGCCCGGGATATCCACGCTTTCTTCTCGGCCCAATCCGACTCAAGGGAAGGAAACGAATGAATCAACCAATAATCTATCCCCCCTATACTTTTAGCGACACATCCGGTTATTGCTCAATCTTATCAACCGGAATTGGCCTACCCTCAAAACGTATCTCCACAGAGGATATCCTTTTGGAAAATGAGCTAAAAGTGGATCCCCGTCTCGTAAAAAAGCATATCGCCGTGAATTATCGCCATATTGCCCATGCCGACCAATGTGATTCCGATTTGCAGCTTATCGCCGTAGAGCAGGCACTCGAATCGGCTCAAATCTCCGCCGATGATCTCTACAAAATCATTGTAAATAAATATATGGGCGACTACCTGCTACCCATGAGCGCCTCATTTCTACAGAACCGACTTAATATTTCCCAGTCCATCCATAGCTTTGATATTGACGGGGGGATAATAAGCTCCTTTCAAGCTCTTGACCTGGTAAGTAAAATGATGCTTAAAAAAGACGAGTATATCCTCATAGCTTCGGGGGGAATTCATAACCGTTTTGCTCAGCAAAAAGATACTCGCCATGCCTTCCTATTCGGCGATGGCGCCGGAGCCCTGATTCTCGCCCCTTCCAACAAACGGCACATACTCGGTTCATACCAGATCACCAATCCACATTTTTCAAATATCTGCTATTCTGAAGGTTTAACAGAAGTCATCCAAAAAGACTGGTTTGGCTCCAAGACACAAAAAGCGTTTTATGAGAATTATCACGTAAACGATACCACGGTCGCGTCCCAATTCGTCTCCGAAGCCACAGCTATAGCTTTGGAGAAGATGAAGATTTCCCTGGATGACATTGATATTGTTCTCTATGCCGGAATAAATGTGACCTTTGAGCACGCCGTAAGAGAAGGATTAAATTGCTCTTCCCGTCAAATTTATTCAACCCTTTCAGAACGGGGAAATACCATGAGCGCCGCCTTGCCCATTACAATCCATGAAGCCCAAAAAGAGAAACTGCTACAGCCGGGAACCAAATCCTTATTCGTAACCATAGGAGAAGGATTAAGCTGTGGTTTTATGTACTATCAATGGTAAATAAAGGAGATACCCTATGACAAGAGAAGAGGTCTTTAACACTCTAAATACTATTATTACCGATTTCCTACGCCTGGAACAGGGAGAGCTAACAGAAACGACTCATATAATTAATGATGCGGGGGCAGATTCCCTTGCCCTGGTTGAGTTAGGATTTAAATTTTCAGAAGCATTCAATATCCCCATGATCACTCCCAATGACAATAACATGGTGTTAGGTAATCTCGTTACAGAGATTGAACAATTGATTGCAGGTGAATAATGGCTCTCACTCATAAATCCCTTGGATCACTCAGCTATCCGAAAGGCCGCCCCATTCCCTTTACCCAATATGGAGAGCTTATCGCCACGGGATGCTGCCTTCCCGAAAAACGGGTAAGTAACCAGGATATTATCGATAAGTTCAATCTAATAGCCTCAGACCGCGCTGTCCAGTTCTCCCTTGGAATTACGGAGCGAAGGGAAATTGATGAAGATATCTTAATATCGGAATATCTCTATCGAGCGGCAAAAGATTGCCTAGGCAGGGCAAATATTCCCGCCGAGAAGATCTCCCGCATTATTTATGCCCGCCTTAAAGGAGAACGCTCAATTCCCTCAAATGCTTCACTCGTTCTAAGGCGGCTTGCCATCCCCCAGGGGATCCCCACCATGGATATTTCCGCAGCCTGCAGTGGATTTATACACGCCCTTGAGGCGGGACTTTCCTTTATCCAGGGTGGCGATGAATATGTTCTCATTCTTACCGGCGACCAGGCGGGAATGAATGCCGCCAACTTTCAAAATGTAGATACCCGTACGGTTTTTCTCAATGGAGATGGTTTTTCGGCAGCCCTTCTGGGAAGATGCGATCAACAGAAATTTCTGGCCCACTATCTCTACACAGACAGCTCCATCCAACATTTCGCCTCCTTACCAATAGGAAGCAAAACCCTTGATACAAAACACCAGATCACAGAAAAAAACTTTCTTCTAACCATGCCGGACGGGCCAAAAATACAAGAATCTATCCTCTTCTCCTGCGAACTGATAACCCAACAACTACTGGAACAAACAGGTCTGACACTCAACGATATAGATTTTTTTATCACCTCAGACCAAACCAGCCTTGTTTGGAAGGAGCAGCTAAAACTTTTGGGTATTCCCGAAGAGAAAAGCACCAGCTGCTTTCACAAGTACGGTAATACCGTGGCAGCTATGGCCTGTCTCAATTTGCACGAAGCCATTATCACGGGAAAATTGCATCGGGGTATGACCGTGTTGCTCATGGCCCATGGAGCGGGAGCCAGCGGAGGCGGTTTTATTTTTACCTATTAAGCCTATATCCGGTATACTCCTTTGCCGCACGACTTCTTGCTAACACATGCTCCTTAAGTGTTTCAATACTGCTCTCGAAATCCCTCGTTGATCTTAGAAAGGTATAGCCGCTCTCCTCCGCTTCGACATAGGGTTTAATCAGGTTGTAAAAGTCATCTATCCTGGCCATAACTTTTTCAGGATCAAATTCGGTATGGGAGAACTCTTCCACATAGTTTTTGTAGATGGCCCTATACTCCTCATCATCCAGGATATGGGTAATTAAGGGCCAGGCTGAACTCAGGCCGGTATAGTCAAAGTCATAAAGCCTTCCTTTTCTTGACGTGCTTAAGGCTTCATTGTTATCCCAGGGAATCCAGTTTAACTGCTTTGTATCGGGATGGTTATAGAGATAGTAGTTTCTTGTGCTGTTTCCGTAGGTATCCCAATTGTGAATGGTGGTGTTTACGGCAAGCCACTTTAAAAAACCGTCCACATTGAACACCTCTTCCAGGTCCTTTTTCCAACGCTCTATATTAACGGCCTGGCTCTTACTGTTGATGATGTTGTAAAGAGCCTCCACATCACTATAGTCACCTTCCTTGGAGTTGTTCTTTTTGTCCAGCTCCTCTTCGTTGTAACTCCCCCACTGGAAGGAGGCGGCCGGGCCGTCCGGTTTATACAGATTTCCCGAGTCATCTCCCAGCTGAGTTTCTATGACGGTATCATCCATCTCTTCCACGATGGTATAGAGTCCAAAATATTGCAGCCCCTCTCCATGGTCAATAGAAAGAGCACAGTAGGAGGTTTGGGCGGAGACAAGACCAAACTCTCTAAAAAGATCGGAGGCCAATTTCTCATGCATAAAGGATGTGTCTGAGAAGTTATTGTTAAGATTAAGCTGATTAAAGCCGTAAAACCTTTGATTATCAATCTCCGGGTAGTCATCCTCATACCTGTCAAAATCCAGTTTGAAAGAAAACTTTTCGTTACCGCTTTGGGCGACGGACCTTAAGCTTGAATTACCTTTAAATCGAATACCCACATTCTCCCAGAGGGTTTCCTCAAACACCACGTCCGCCTCAACCCATATGGGGTCAATGGCGATATCCCGGAGTCTGGTGTTGTAACTATTCAAATCATTAATCATGGCTCCCCAATCGTCTTCATCAATATAGACTTTCATCGTGAGCACTTCATTTTGATTGAACACGGTTGAATAATCCGGGTCAGCTTTCTTACTGTGGGTCAGATCCCCCCAACCGTTCAGATTATCCAGATCTGATTCAGGGATGGCATAGAGGGATAGGGATATTAGCATTATTATAATTGCTGTTGTTGGGCGCTTAATATTCTTCATGCCTTTAGTATATATCTTTGACAGGGAAAATGGTTAAGCCCGTGTAAATTTACTGTAAACTATGTAAAATTCCCAAAAGCTCTTCTTTTAACTTGGGGACTTTCTCCCGCTCATCATAAGTCTTGAAGGGAAATAAGTTTAGTAAGAAACGTCTTGTTCTTGAAGTTTGACATTGCCAGGCTTTGGGATACTCAATTATCCTATCAATCCCTTTTCCAACATCTTTTCTGAACCGATCCCCAAGACCAGAAAGCTTGAAATTATAATATTCTACAGCATCATTTAATTCGAATAATGCAAGGGGATCAAATTCAACAATCATAAAAATTAAAAGATATCTTTATAAGGAATTGTTTTGGTTATTCCACTTTCTATTGCATCTAACCGTTTGTCTACTTCGGTGTTCCAAATTTCTTCAATTCTTGAATCCGGATTATCAAGACTTAAAAGAAGAGCTTCAATTATTTGAGATTTTTCCTTAGGAGAAAGGGTTATTGCTTCTTCTATCATTTCTCGTGTACTCATAATATTAATTATACCATATTTTTTTTATTCGATTTCAATTGTTAAGAATCTGAAGCCACGCTTTTAAGAGAAAAGTAGGCACCACAACAAATCGTTACAGAAAAGAGAACAATAGCACTCTATAAAAGAAAGGAAAACTCTCCACGCCCATCCAGTACATGCTCAATATAAACAAGACTCTCTTTAACTTGAAAAATAATAAGATAACGCCCGGAAAGAATCAATTTCCGATACTTTTTCTCCGGCAGCCAGGAACTATCCAGAAAGGGGAACCTCAAAGGGAATTCTTCAAGAGAACAAAGAGCCTCTTCAAAATCACCGATTAACTTCCGGGCAGCTTCTTTGTTAATCCGCCCGAGAAATTTCACTTGCTCCACAAGCATTCGATCCGCCCTATCAGAAACAACAACTCTATAAGAATCTGCCATAGTATAATGAGCCCAGTTGTCAAACAGGATTTTAAAACCTTTAAGGTGGAACCCTGCTAAGCTACTAAATCTTCTTCTACCTGAAATGAACGGTACATCTGATTCGGAGTGCGGTACTCCAGACTCTGATGATAGCGTCTTC
>JAQQAP010000043.1 GCA_028533045.1 Spirochaetales bacterium
CGATTCCTTTTAGAAACCAATCTCCCGAGAAGCATTACTGGCTTCTTCAGGCATTACATTTACTCAATCTCAGCATGGTGCTTTAAATCTCTTTTTAAAGAGAAGCTCTTATTGGTATAAACTCGAAATTCGGCCTATTTAATTGAGGGCCTGGCCGATTGGGAGATAGGGTTTTTCACTGCGGAACTGAGGAGTAAGAGATTTCTGAGTAAGAACAGGGATGTGGTTTTGAAGTTCGTCGGTAAGGATTTAGAGCCGGTTAAATCCATGGGCGGGGCCGTTTACTACCCGGATATAGCCCTCTCCCGGGTATCCTTTAGGGAGGGGGATGTCTTGATTCTCCCCGGATCGGATAACTGGGGGAGTGTGGATGATGAGGCCTTGCGGGAGCTGGTGGAGGACTTTGAGAATCAGCCTGCAAGGATCGCCGCTATATGCGGGGCCACCCTGTTTCTCTCCCAATTGAATGTCCTTAACCGAGTAAAGCACACCAGTAACGATGTGGCCCTTTTGAAGATGATGAACACCCGTTATGAGGGAGAAGAGCTCTATGTTCCTGAGGACGTGGTCGTGACGGATAAGGTGATTACGGCGAGCGGGCTGGCTCCCCTGGCCTTTAGCTATGAGGTTCTTAAGGCCCTGGATGTGATGAAGGAGGAGACTCTGGAGAGCTGGTATAGGTTGTACCGGTTTAAGAGGGGGGAGGACTTTTTTGCTTTGCAGGAGTCGTTAGGTGGAGTATAGTTCCTATATGGAATTACTATTTGAAAGAAACTTTAAGAATGTTCTTGCCGTTAAGCTGTGGCGTTTTAGAAGGAAGAGTGTCATAAGCTACGCTTTTGGGGCGCTGCTTATGACTATGGGCCTGGATATGTTAGAGCTTATCCGGGATAGGGGGCGCACCTTTCTTATTATTTTCCCCTGTCTTTTATTTGTTTCCCTTTGTGCCATGTTGCTCTCCGCCTTTTTAACGACACGGGAGGTTGTGAGGACTGTTATGACCCTTGATGAGGAGAAGGTGACTGTTCTTGAATCGCACAAGACGGAAAAGGTTGTTGTTCTCTGGCCCGATATAAAGGTGGTGGAAGACAAGAAGAATATTTATCTTCGTTCGAAGAGTCATAAGTATTTTTATTACTGGATTTCCAAGGGGAAGTTGGGTGAGGAGAAGATGGGGGAGTTGCGGGGGCTTTTGGTTTCTACCTCTTCCCATCTGTAAAGTAATACGGCCTCTCTTTTTTCAAAACACTTATATCTAAAATACTATTGTTGCACCTCCTGCAACGACATGGCCTAAAATATTTAATGACAAATGAACAAAGGCTATGTAAAATAGACTAAAGGGGTGCGGGGTGGAGAAGCCGAACAGGACGGAACGGATTAAGCTGATTGAAGAGCTCCTTTTGGAAAACAATAAGGGCTGGACGAGAGCGGAACTGGCCCGTCGTTTTGAAGTTGACCGGTCCACCCTTAAGCGGGATATAGACTATATCCTTCAAAAGAACTACCTTCCCTTGCGGCTGGAGGGGGACAAGATCTTCCTGCAGAGCGATGCCTACCTAAGCAATATTAAGATGGATGTGAACGAGATGCTCGCCCTCCATCTGGCGACCCGTCTGCTTGTCAAAAAGAGTAGCTTTGCCTCCCGCCACTATGCGTCGCTTTTAAGAAAAATCTCCCAGTCCTTTGGGAACCATTCCCAGTTAATCAGCCGGTATATAAGCGATACGGCGGACGGGTTGGATGAGCTGGAGAAGACCAAAGAGTCCCACAGGCGCACGAAAAGACTGGAAGATATGAATGAAGCCTGGACGCGGCAGAAGAAAGTCCGGATTCAGTATAAAAGCAAGGATGTTTCCAAGACCTATATTATGGGGATTTACTGTTTTGAACCCTATTCAGAGGGATTCGCCCTTCATGTGGTAGGCCTGTGTGAGGGTGAAAGCCGCCTTAGGGATTTTAAGTTTGAACGGATAGAGTCGGTGCGTATCCTGGATGAGGATTATGATATTCCCGACGATTTTTGCCCCCATGAGTATTTTAGGGATGCCTGGGGCATCTGGGTGACCGGAGAAGAGCCGGTTACGGTAAAGCTGCGCTTTGATAAGGCTGTAGCGGCCAGGGTGAAGGAGAACCGGTGGCATGTCTCGGAGGAAGTGGAAGAGCTTGAGGACGGGAGCCTGATTTGGACCGGGTTGATTGCCGAGCCGAAGGAGATGGTGCCCTGGGTGCGGAGCTGGGGGGATCAGGTTGTGGTTTTGGAGCCGGAGGGGCTGGGGTGATGTTACTACAATATATAACTTTAACATTCACCTTAGATATTGTAATATAAATGATCGAGACCATATTTCAGGGGATATACATTGAAAAGAATTGAAGTTGTTGCTGCTATTATTAAATATAAGGATTTGACTTTGTGTGCACAGCGAGGTCTTGCCAAATACGATTATATTAGCAAGAAATATGAGTTTCCGGGGGGGAAGATTGAACCGGGTGAAAGTAAGGAAGATGCAATTATTCGGGAAATAAATGAAGAATTACATTTGGATATTTCTTCTCCTGAGTATTTTATGACTGTTGAGCATACCTACCCACATTTTCATATTACGATGCACTCTTTTTTATGTAAAATTGATCATCAAGAAATTGTGTTGACTGAGCACTTGGAAGTTCAGTGGTTGAAAAAGGACGAAATGAGAACGCTTGATTGGGCTGCAGCCGATATTCCTATTGTCGATAAACTTCTTACAAACTAGAATTAAGGTTTTTTGTAAATGATATTAGATGAACTTAATCACAGTTTACAAACAGGTTTCATTGATAAAACAAAAGTGTCCAATAAGCTTTATCAGCCCACACTACTGGTAAATAAAAAGAAGCCTCCTCAAAAAGTTTTATCTACAATACTAGAAGAACTCAAAAAATGTAATAGTTTTTTTATCTCCGTTGCCTTTGTGACTGCTGGTGGCGTTGCAGCTCTAATGAATACGCTTAAAGAGCTCGAAGAAAGAGGAATTAATGGGAAAGTTGTTGTTTCTCAATATCTTAATTTTACCCAGCCAGAAGCATTAAGGAAGCTTCTTAAGTTTAGAAATGTTGAACTACGTATTGCCGTTAATCGCAATTCTCATTCAAAAGCCTATCTTTTTGAACATTCCAATCACTACAGTCTCATTGTTGGGAGTAGTAACTTAACTGAAAGTGCGCTAGCTACAAATAAGGAGTGGAACCTTATGGTTTCTGCTCTTCATGAAAGTGGAATTGTTGAACGAATTAAGAATGAATTTGATCTTGATTTTGACCAAGGAGTCACAGTAGATGATACTTACATCCAAGAATATACGAAGATTTATAATCAGCAAAGATTACTAGATAATAGAAATGCGGAAAGTTCTTCTTGCAGTCTAATAAAAAAGGAGATTAAGCCTAACTCAATGCAAGTTGAGGCCTTGGCTAATCTCATGGTATTGAGAGAAGAAAATGCAAACAAAGCACTGTTGATTTCTGCCACCGGAACTGGCAAAACCTACCTTTCGGCTTTTGATGCGAAGGAAATTAACCCGAAGCATCTGTTATTTGTAGTACACCGTAGAAATATTGCCGAAAAAGCACTAAAAACATTCCAAGCTATTTTTGGAGATTCCAGAACAATGGGAATTTATTCAGGTTCAGATAGAGAGCTGGACAAGGATTTTCTATTTTCCACGGTACAAACTATTTCGAAGCAAAGTCATCTTGATTTGTTTAGTAGAGATTACTTTGACTATATTGTTATTGATGAGACCCATCGATCTGGTGCTGATTCTTATAGGCGTTTAATTGATTATTTTAATCCGAGATTTCTATTAGGAATGACTGCTACACCAGAAAGGACTGATGGCGAGGATATTTTTAGCCTATTTGATCACAATATAGCCTATGAAATTAGACTTAATAGAGCAATGGAAGAGAATATGCTCAGTGATTTCCATTATTATGGAGTGAGCGATCTTATTGTTGATGGTAAAACAAAAGAGGATAAGCGTGATTTCTCCTATTTATCTTCTGATGAGCGTGTAAATAATATAATTAAGCATGCAAACTTTTATGGTACAGATAATGGAATAACTAGAGGTTTAGTCTTCTGTTCCCGGAACGAAGAGGCATGGAATCTTTCTCAGATTTTCAATATGAAGGGGTTTAGCACAATGGCTCTTTCTGGAGACAGTTCTGAAGAAGAGCGGAATAGTGCTATTGCTTTATTAGAGTCAGATGATCTTGACGAAAAACTCGACTATATCTTTACAGTTGATATCTTTAATGAAGGAATAGATATTCCCAAGGTCAATCAAATCATTATGATCCGCCCTACCGAATCGGCAATTATTTTTGTTCAGCAACTTGGTCGTGGTTTGCGAAAGGTCGATGGAAAGGGGTATCTAACCGTTATCGACTTTATTGGTAATTATGATAATAATTACCTCATCCCAGTAGCATTATATGGTGATAGATCATTTAACAAAGATGCATTGCGTAGGGCTATTTCCAGTGGTAGTCGTTTGATTCCAGGAAGCTCTACTATAAACTTCGACCCAATAACGAAGGAGAGGATTTTCAGTTCCATCAATGCATCTAATATGCAGCTTATGGCAGATCTAAAAAAGGACTACTTCTTATTGAAATATAAGATCGGCCGAATCCCAATGATGTGCGATTTCATTGAGCACGGATCACGAGAACCCTTCTCTTTTATCAAATATTCAAAATCATACTATAATTTTGTTTGTAAAGTGGAAAAGGAATTTAAAAGCTCCTTGAATGATAAAGAATCAAAACTTCTTGAACTGTTATCCGCTGAGATTAACAATGCAAAAAGAGTTGAGGAGAGTATCATTCTTAAAGAATTGATTAGTGAGAGACCAATAACGATTTCTGACTTAAGGAACATCGTAAGGGAAAATTATCGATATACCCTTTCAGGTCAGACAATTCATTCTTGCTTAGGAAATCTGAATTTCACATTTCTACGTGAAAAGTATAAAAAGCAGATGTTAACTTTGAATGAAATCTATGGTTTCGATCTAATCGTTATCGATGGGGATGAATTTAAGATAACTAACGTCTTTTCTCAATACCTACAGAAAACCGATTTTAAGAATTATCTATTAGACTCAATTGATTAAGCCTTGAATTGTTTTGAGAAGTTATATGATTTTGAAAACTGGACCAATGGTTTCCTTTTATACCAGAAATACTCTAGAAAAGATGTCTTTAGAATTTTAAATGTGGAGACTAATCCCGTTGCTCAGAATGTTGGTGGATATATGGTCAGTAAAGATAGTGCCCATTGTCCTATATTCGTAAATTATCATAAAGAAGAACATATTTCAGAATCAACGAAATATGAGGATGAGTTCTATAATAATAAAGAGTTTGCATGGATGTCAAAATCTAATAGAACCATAAATAGTAGTGATGTTAAAGCAATTCTTGGTGAAAATGGTTCTATAAGACTACCCTTGTTTATCAAAAAAAGTAACAATGAGGGAAGTGAGTTTTATTATATGGGAGATGTCCAGCCTGAGAAAGATAAAACAGAACAGACTACAATGAAGAATGATAATGGTAAGTCTGTATCTGTAGTAAGATTCATTTTGAATCTTGATGTTCCAGTTACCGATGAAATGTTTCATTATTTAACAGAAAAAGAAGATTTGGAATTCTCGGATGATTTGATGGATGAGGCAAATGAAGCAGAATGTAATCTCATTCCTTTTTATGATTTCTATGCTGCGGCCGGTTCATTCAGTGAACTGCAAAATAATAAATCCTACGAAATGATTTCGGTCCCAGATAGATATTCGGCTAGCGATGGTTATTTTGCTTGTAAGGTATTAGGTGAATCGATGAATAGGCGTATTCCAAATGGGGCTATCTGTTTATTTAAGTCGGATGTTACTGGTTCGAGAAATAACAGGATTGTGTTAGTGGAAAATTTTGGTCATTATGATGAAGATTATAGCTCATCATTTACAATCAAAACCTACGCAAGCGAGAAAATCGTCAGTGGCGATGGAGGATGGACACATTCAAGAATATATCTAAAACCCAATTCTTATGATCCAAAATTTAAGGATATTATATTGAGAGAAGAAGATTGTGATGAATTACGCAGAGCCTGTAAATCTTTCTGTGTAAAGCTCACTTTTCAAATATCAAATCGCCCTTCATATTCAATGGCGAACCGATTCATAGCAGGTTTCCAATTCCTAAGTGGCATGGACCATCTCTTGGAAGCCTGCTGAATAGCCAGA
>JAQQAP010000044.1 GCA_028533045.1 Spirochaetales bacterium
AAGGAGATTGTTGATGCAGTAATATCTGGTCCAGTGGTACGAGAATGTGAATCCAAACAATATCTGACAAACTTCCAGAGAAAACATTGGGACCGAGAATTACTCAACCCAATGAATGTTGCTATGGTTTAATCGGGAGATGGGGATACAGCTCAAGGATTGGGAACATTAACTAATTCTCAAAGCGCTTCTGCGCCAATACCTTAATCCGTTTAATTTTATCCTTAATGATCCCGTAATCTTCCGGATAAAGCCTCTCCCTGGCTTCAATCTCTTTAAGCCAGTGGTAATAGGCCTTTTTATTCTTCTTGTGGGCCAATTTTTTAAAGGTATCCGGGACTTTTTTAAGATAGAAAACGCGTTCCTCCGGGCGGGATTCCATCAGACTCAGAAGCTCTTCCAGTTCCTCCTCTTTGGTATGGCAAAGGCAACGGTTGAGCAGACTGTTGAGTACATCCGATTCCTCCATTGTCAGGGAGGACAGTTCTTCCGGGGGATTCAGACGAAAACCGTCCGGGCCGGGTATTAATATTTCTCTTTTCCCCAGTTTAAAGGCAAAACCATCCCCTCTCTTAAATGTCCCGTAGCGGCTTAGCTTGGCAAAGGAGTAGTTTTGTTTGAAAAGAAGAAGGAGCTTTTTTCGGTTAATGACTTCATCCACCCGTCGGATGGACTGGCGGGAGGATTTTTTATCTCCCCTAATCATAAGCACAAATTCGATATTGCTGACCTTGCGGCTGTTACTCTGTTTACCGCCCCGGTAGGTGGTGTATTCGTTGGTTACCAGAGAAATCTCACCTCGCCGGGCGCAGAGGTCCTTCATTATTTCAAAGGGGATAATCCCGTCGGTACTGTAACTTATGAGGATATTCCGGGCGTCCAGGTTGTCCAGGAGGTCGCGGAAGGAGGATACCGCCGAATCGCGGTAGCAGTAGTCGGAGCGAGTGTTTATCCAGTCCTTTCTTATGGCCGCTTTTTCCTTGAGTACTCCCTTTTCGTTCAGGTCTAGGGGAGCCGGTATTTTGTCCCACAGGGCTATGGTGTTGAGCATGTGGTAGTTGCTGCCGTATTGATGCTGATTGTAAGGCGGGTCCAGATAGACAATATCCATGGTTCCCAGATTGCGATTCCTTATCAGGTCATTGGCATCTTCGTTAAAAATATGAACCGGCGCCTGTCTTTCCCAAAGGGGCGGCCTGTGTAGTTCAATGGGAGCGGTAATGCGCTTCATCGCATCCCTGCCGTGGCCGCCGAATCCCTTGTGAAAAGCTTTGAACACTCCGGAGGTATTGGTATGGGTCGCCGCTTCGTAGAGGAGAAGGGCCGTAAGGAGGTCCTTTGAGGCCGATTGGTCTTTACCGCCATATTCCTCTTCGATAAACTGACGAATCCCGTCAATCTTCAGTCCGTTTTCACGGGTGTAGAAGAGTCTTTCCGTCCTAAAGTCAGCCTTGTCTATATCCCGGTCTCCCGGGGAATAGTAACGGGAAATATAGTGGTTCTTCGGGGCAGGGGCGGGAAGGGTATTGATTTTTCTTAGCAGCTCCTCAAAGGCTTTTTCTCCCCCAAAGAGGAGATCCAGGTCGGAAGGATTGGTCCCCAGGTAGCCCCGGTTGAGGATGTAGGAGTAGTACTCCCAGTCATTGGCATAAACTTCAAAGCCCATGTATTTCCCCAAACGGGCGACAATTCCGCTGCCCGAGAAGAGGTCGAGGAACTTAATGCTCCCGGGAGATTTTCCCGACAGACTTTTCTCAATCCCCTGTTCTATGAGGCTGAGTAAGCGTCTTTTATTGCCTATATAGGCGATAATCTGTTGAGTCAGATAGGGTTGGTTCAGGTCCAAATCAGACGTTCTGCCCTTTGTATTCCAGTACTTCGTCTACTTTATATTCAATGGGAATACCGGCCTGTTTGAACATCTCTTCCGATTCGGCTCCCGCATGGTAACGTCTTTCGCAGACAACCCGTTTGATGCCGCAGGAAATTATGAGCATACAGCAGACTCGGCAGGGTGTCATGCGGCAGTAGAGGGTCGCCCCGTCCAGGGAAATTCCCCGTTTGGCCGCCTGGCAGATGGCATTCTGTTCGGCGTGGATGGTACGGACGCAGTGCTGGGTCACATGGTCGTCTTCGTGGATCATTTTTTTGAACTGGTGTCCCACGTCATCGCAATGGGGTAGTCCGGGAGGGGAGCCGACGTATCCCGTTACCAAAAGCTGATTGTCCCGGGCGATGACGCAGCCCGATCGTCCCCTGTCGCAGGTGGCTCTTTTGGCGATAGCCTCGCAGACTTCCATGAAGTATTCGTCCCATGTGGGTCTTATGTAATCGGACAATTCCGGTCCTCCCGTATTTTCCAAATAGGATTTTCCTGTTAAGATATAAGCCAATCATACCATGAGAGACAAATATGAACAACGAATTTATCAGACAATATAAAAGAATCAGCAAGACCTGCCAGGGCGATTTTACCGGTAAGGAAGGGGAACTCCGGGAAGTTCTTACAAGACTTTTGGGCGGTTTTCCCTCGGAAATGGCCCGGGAAGGGGCGGATTATTTTCTCCCCGGAAACAGTGTGGAAGAGGAAGTGCAGAAAGGGGCCGATCTTCTGGATCTTCATAACGAAGAACTGGAAGGGGACAAGGCCTATTTTACTGCCGAAGACTGGAACTTTCTTAAAGAACTGATTAACGCCTATGCGGAGGACCTGGACATGGAGTGGGTTGCCTATGCCATGCAGTTTCTCCTTGATAGAGACCTTCTTTAAAGAATACAAAAAATAAACCAGAAATCTTTTGACAAATATACTTCCCCCCCTCTAAACTGAATCTATACATGTAAGCCGGTCTCACCGGCATATCTCGGGGAGAATTTCATGAATAGTAAAGTTATGACCATCATTTTGGGAGGGGGGAAGGGTACACGTCTCTTCCCGTTGACCAAGGAGAGGGCCAAGCCGGCCGTTCCTTTTGGTGGAAAATTTCGTCTTATAGACATTCCCATTTCAAACAGTATCAATTCCGGTTTGAATCACATCTATATCCTTACCCAGTTTGAGTCGGCTTCGCTGAATACTCACATTAGTCAGTCCTACCGGTTCGATATGTTTTCCGGCGGTTTTGTAGAGATTCTGGCCGCTTCTCAGAACTACAGCAATAACGGCTGGTACGAAGGGACCGCCGATGCGGTTAGGAAGAACTTGAATCGTTTTCATCCCCACAGACCGGATATCTACCTCATCCTTTCCGGGGATCAGCTCTACAAAATGGACATTGTTGATTTTCTCCGTAAACATCGCGAGAGTGGGGCGGACATTAGTATTGCCGCCACTCCCGTAACCAGAGGTGATGCGGAAGGGCTTGGTATTCTTAAGATTGACGATAATGAGCGTATCACCGACTTTGTAGAGAAACCCAAGGCCGATGAAGATATCTCAAGCCTTAGAGTACCGGGGCAGTCGGAAGATCCTTCCAAAGAGTATCTTGCCTCCATGGGGATTTATCTATTTAACGCCGATGTAATGGAGAAGTGTCTGGACAACGATTTTACCGACTTCGGCCACCAGATTATTCCGGAAGCTATTAATACCCATAAGGTTCAGTCCTATGTTTATGACGGATATTGGGAAGATATCGGTACGATCGGTAGTTTCTATGATGCCAACCTGAATCTGGCATCGCCCCTTCCCAATTACAATCTTTATGATGAAATCAGCCCTGTTTATACTCGTATGAGAAATCTTCCTCCTTCTAAAATGCTCTCCTGTAATTTTAATAACGCCATGGCGGCGGAGGGCTCCATAATCAGTCACTCCTCCATTAGTAACTCTATTGTGGGGATTCGTACTATCATTCGCCAGGGGGCTTCTTTGGACGGCGTGTACAGTATGGGAGCCGACCTCTACGAAACCGATGAGGATAAAGAAGAGAACCGAGAGAAGGGGATTCCCCATATTGGAATTGGGGCGGGAACAATCATCAAAAGAGCCATTATCGATAAAAATGCCCGGATCGGCAGCAACTGCCGCATTGGGGTGGATGACCATATCGAGCGAAAAGACGGAGATTACGGCTCCTACCATATTGTGGACGGCATTATTGTTATTCATAAGGATGCGGTCCTCTCGGACGGCACCGTAATTTAGTCGGAGGAAAATATGAAGGGCACCTTGATTCACGAAGACCCCTACCTGGCCCCTTACCGTCATCAGCTTAAGGACAGGGTTAGTCGTTTAAAACACTGGAAAAAAGAACTGGCCGGAAAGGGGAGTCTCGAGGATTTTGCCCTGGGCTACCTCTATTACGGTCTCCATCGGACCGAGTCGGGATGGATCTTGCGGGAATGGCTTCCTCAGGCTACGGAAGTGTTCCTCCTTTTTAACGGGAGCGACTGGTTATGCCGGGATGAATGGCGTCTTCAAAGAGAGGACGGGAAGGATGATTGGATTCTGAATATCCCCTATGAAGCTATGGCCGAAGGGGACCACTTCAAGCTTCTTGTACGTTGGCAGGGAGGGGAGGGAATTCGTTTTCCCGCCTACTGTTTTCGCACCCATCAGGATGGGTATAGTTACGACTTTACTGCTCGGGCCTATGAGCCGGGAAAATATGAGTGGGAGATTCCTGATTTTAAGCCTAAAAAGCCCTTAACTATCTATGAAACCCATATCGGTATGGCTCCGGAAGAGGGAAAGGTGGGCTCTTTTGAGGAATTTCGTTTAAATACCCTTCCCCGCATAGCCGACGCGGGCTACAACACCATACAGATCATGGCCCTCATGGAGCACCCCTATTACGGCTCCTTTGGTTATCAAGTGTCCAGTTTTTTTGCTCTTTCAAGCCGATTTGGTCCTCCGGAGGATTTCAAACGCCTGGTAGATGACTGTCACAGCCGGGGTATCGGCGTAATTATGGACCTGGTTCACAGCCATGCGGTAAAGAATCAAGTAGAAGGGATTAGCCATCAGGACGGGACGGAATACTCCTACTTTCATTCCGGTGGCAGGGGGAATCATCCCGCCTGGGATTCGCGCTGTTTTAACTACGGCAAGCATCAGGTGCTCCATTTCCTTCTTTCGAACTGTGCCTGGTGGCTCAAGGAGTATAATCTGGACGGATTCCGCTTTGACGGTGTAACCAGTATGCTCTACCACGATCACGGTCTGGGGGCTTCTTTTGACCATTATGAGAAGTATTTTAACGGGAATGTGGATTTGGACAGCATTACCTACCTCTCTTTAGCCAATGATCTTATTCATGAAATCAAGCCCCATGCTATTACCATTGCCGAGGATATGAGCGGTATGCCCGGAATGGCCCGATCGACCGATATGGGAGGTTTGGGCTTTGACTATCGGCTGACCATGGGGATTCCCGATTACTGGATTAAGATTCTAAAAGAGAAACAGGACCAGGACTGGAATGTTGATGAGATCTGGGACTGTCTTAACAACCGCCGTTTTTCTGAAAATCATATCACCTACGCCGAGAGTCACGATCAGGCTCTGGTAGGTGATAAAACCATAGCCTTCCGTCTCATGGATGCGGAAATGTACACTCACATGTCCCGTCATGGGGAATCCCTCATTATTGACAGGGGGATGGCCCTTCACAAAATGTTACGCCTTCTTACCTTTTCCCTGGGGGGAGACGGTTATATGAACTTTATGGGTAACGAGTTTGGCCATCCCGAGTGGATTGACTTCCCCCGTGAAGGAAATGGGTGGAGCTACCATTACGCCCGCCGCCAGTGGTCCTTAAGGGAAAATGAAGAGCTCCGCTATGGGCAGTTGGCCGACTTTGACCGGGAAATGGTCGTAAAATGTCTCGATTCTCTGGAAGACCGTTATGCTAAAAAAGTGTTAAGCCATGTTTCCGATCAGGTAATCTGCTACACAAGAGGTTCGCTTTTGTTTATATTTAATCTGAGTCCCGACCGGTCTTATACGGATTATGCTGTATATCCCGGAAAAGGTTCTTATAGACTGATTTTAAGCAGTGATGACCACGCCTTTGGAGGATGGGAAAGAATCCCAAAGGATATGAGTTTTGAGATAAGGAAAAAGTCGGAGAGCGTTCCCCTCTATTTACCCGCTCGAACGGCCCAGGTTTTTATTAATGATGAGAGTACTGAACACAGATAGAGAATGGCTTGAAACGAACGGTGTGGGTGGTTTTGCTTCTTCCACGGAAGGGGACTGTCCCAGCCGGAAATATCACGGGCTACTGGTTTCTCCCCTGGCCGGTCACGAGGGGCGTTTCATGCTCCTCAATGATGCGGTTCTCACCGTTGAGGAGGAAGGGGGCTTTACTTTGGGAAGTACTCACTATCCCGGTGTGATTCATCCTAAGGGTTATCTTCTCCTTGAATCCTTTACTCAAGACCCCTTTCCCACCTGGATCTATTCCAACGGAGTGTACCGCATTAGCAAGGAGGTCTTTATGCGAATGGGAGACCCGGCTGTCTATGTGGTCTGGACTCTCCTGAGTCAGCCTGAAACTCCCGTTATGAGAAGTGTTAAGGCGCGAATCAAGCCGCTCTGTTCCTTTAGAAACAGCCATCATCTGGCTGCGGAGAACGACGACCTGAACTGGGAGAAGGGATCTCTTATCCAGGGGTGTTCTCTCAAGCCCTATGGCGATCTTGCCCCTCTTTATGTACAGTTTTCCGAGGAGTATAAATGGGACGATAACTGTTACTGGGACTACAATGTGGAGTATCCCCGGGAACTCCGCCGCGGCTTTGACTATCGGGAGGACCGTTTTGTCCCCGGGGAGATCAGCCTCTCCCTCACAAAGGATGTTCCCTTTATTATGCACGCCTCCCTGACTTCCATCGATGACAGGGTTCAGTCAGTCTTACTCAATAATTACAATGATGAACTGCGCAGCCGGAAAAAGCGGCTGCGTAAGGTAAAGAAGTCTCCCTGGCTCAGGCTGGAGGAGCACTCCCGTCATTTTATGGTGACCAATAGCGCCGGGCAGCTTTCCATTGTGGCCGGATATCCCTGGTTTGGGGAGTGGGGGCGGGATACGATGATCGCCCTTCCGGGCTTGCTTTATGCCTCCAACCGTGAAAAAGGGGCCCAGGTGTTGTGCGATTATGCGGCCCATATAGAACGGGGACTCCTCCCCAATACGCTGGGAGAAATGCAGGGATTTACCTCCTACAACTCCCTCGATGCCAGCCTGCTCTATTTGCGGGCGGTAGACCTGCTTCTTAAGGAAGGATTCGGTAGCAGTGATATAGAAAAGGGTGTACTCAAGGACCAGCTTTTTCCTGCGGTGAAGAAGATTGTAGAAGCCTTTCTCGACGGCATCGTCCCCCAGGCTAAACTGATTGAGGGAGGGCTTTTGGAAGCCGGGTCTCCCAACACTCAGCTGACCTGGATGGATGCCATGGTTAACGGCGTACCCGTCACTCCTCGCCACGGTTTGGCTGTGGATATTAACGCTCTCTGGTACGGGGGACTCAAGCTCTATCAGGAATTATGTAAAACTTTTCGCAAGTCCTTTCCCAAGAGGGCTAAACAGATTGTGGAGGATTTCCCCCGCCTCTTTTTGCAAACCTTTTTCTATTCCGACTTCGGCTATTTGACTGATACGGTCAGGGAGGGAGTTCCCGATAGAAAATTGCGGCCCAACATGCTTTTTGCCACAGCGATCGGCCTTCTTCCTAAAGAAGAGGGGCGGGAAACGGTACAAATGGCACGGAAAGAATTACTTACTCCTCTGGGAATGCGAACTCTCTCCCCCAACGATCCTCAATTTGCCGGTGTCTACGAAGGAAGCGGAGAAGAGCGGGACCGGGTCTACCATCAAGGGACGGTTTGGCCCTGGCCGGTGGGGATTATGGTGGAATCGGCTCTGCAATACGCAGAGGATTTAGATAAGGAAAAAGCCTTTTGGAAGGACTATTTAAATAAATTTCTGGAAATCCATCTGGACCGGCAGGGTATCGACAGCATATCCGAGGTCTTTGACGGCATGAACCCCGAGGAAGGAAAAGGATGTTTCGCCCAGGCCTGGAGCGTGGGTGAACTCTTGCGTGCATGGAGAATGATAAATGGATAAGAAGCAGATTTATAGCCGGGAAGAGATTAAAGAGGCCTACAACTCTCATATGAAATACAACCTCTCCGTAAGCTGCGACCAGTGCGACTATACGGACAAATACATAGCTCTGGCCTATACCATACGGGATAGAATCATCGATCGTTGGTTTACTACCCGTGAGAAGGACATGGAGGCGAAGGGAAAGTCGGTGAACTACTTCTCCTTTGAATTCCTTATGGGGCGAGCCCTGGGCAATAATATGATAAACATGGGCATAGACGATGCCATTAAGGAAACCCTGCCCGACCTGGGAATAGACTGGGAGGAGCTGCAGGATGCCATGAAGGACCACGGCCTGGGCAATGGCGGTCTGGGACGATTGGCCGCCTGTTTTCTCGACTCCCTGGCCACCATGGGTTATCCTGCCTTTGGTTATGGCCTCCGCTACAAATACGGTTTTTTCAAGCAGGAGATCCAGAACGGATATCAGGTGGAAGAGGCGGACGATTGGCTTCGTAACGGCAACCCCTGGGAAATCAAGCGATACGATATTGGGGTAACCGTAAAATTCGGCGGTCGGGTTGTAAAGAACAAGAAAGGGCGAAGTTTTTGGGTTGATACGGAAGATATTGCCGGTATTCCCTACGACACGCCCGTAGTAGGTTTTGGGGGTGACCGGATTAACACTCTCCGACTATGGGACGCCAGAAGCGTTGAAGGCTTTAACTTTCAGAACTTTAACCAGGGCGACTACTACAGTTCTGTGGACGACCGGGTCAAGGCGGAAACGCTTACTATGGTTCTCTATCCTAACGACGATTTTTACGCCGGTGTGGAGCTTCGCTTTAAACAGCAGTACTTTTTCGTAAGCTGCTCCTTGCAGGATATTTTCCGGCGGTTTAAACGCATGGAACTCCCACTTGAACAGTTTCCCGAGAAAATGGCTGTACAGTTGAATGATACCCACCCGGCCATTGCTGTGGCTGAACTTATGCGTATTCTCGTGGATGAGGAAGAGCTCCTTTGGGACGAAGCCTGGGATATTACCGTTAAAACTATGGGCTACACCAACCACACCCTCATGCCCGAGGCTCTGGAAACCTGGCCGGTGGATCTTTTTGAAAAACTTCTCCCCCGTCATCTGGAAATTATTTACCAAATAAATCACTTTTTTATGCAGGAAGTGGCGGGGCGATTTCCCGGCGATTTTGACAAGATGGAAAGACTTAGCCTGATTTCCGAAAAGGGGGGCAAGCGGGTTCGCATGGCCCATTTAGCTATCTTGGGTTCCCATTCGGTTAACGGAGTGGCCGCACTCCACTCAAGACTGGTAAAGGAGAACCTGGTTCCCGATTTCTACGCCTATTTTCCCGACCGGTTCAACAACAAAACCAACGGCATTACCCAGCGCCGCTGGCTCCGAAAGGCCAATAAACCTCTGGCCGACCTTATTACCGGAGCCATCGGGGACAAGTGGATTACGGACCTTTATGAACTAAAGCGCCTGGAAGAGTTCAAAAATGACAACGGCTTTCTCACTGAACTGAACAAAGTAAAAAAACTGGGTAAGGACAATCTGGCCTCTCACTGTAGCCGCCATTTTGACATTACCCTCAATACGGACACTCTTTTTGATGTCCAGGTTAAGCGAATCCATGAGTACAAGAGACAGCTCTTGAATCTTCTTCATGTGGTTTCCCTGTATAATCGGATTCGTATGGGAGAAGACATTGAGCCCAGAACGGTGCTCTTTAGCGGAAAAGCGGCTCCCGGTTACTATATGGCCAAACTGATTATCAAGCTGATAAACAACGTGGCCGCAGTTATCAATGGTGATAAAAAAGCCCGTCAAATCCTTAATATGCACTTTTTGCCCAGTTATTCCGTTTCTCTGGCGGAAATGATCTTCCCTGCAGCGGATCTTTCGGAACAGATCTCCACGGCCGGTACGGAAGCCTCGGGCACGGGGAATATGAAGTTCATCCTTAACGGGGCTCTTACCATCGGAACCTTGGACGGAGCCAATATTGAAATTCTTGAAGAAGTCGGGGATGATAATATGTTCATCTTTGGTCTCAAGACGGCGGAAGTGGAAGCCTTGAAGGGCAGTTATGATCCTATGGAGTTCTTTGTTGAGAACCATGAACTCGAGAGTGCTGTTGAATTGATTGGGAGCGGCTATTTTAATATTAGTGAGCCCGGTATTTTTAAGCCTCTTTTGGATAACCTCATGAACCATGACTACTACATGCACTTTGCCGACTTTGCCTCCTATGCAGAAGCTCAGCGGGAAGTGGAGCGAACCTACCGCGACAGGGATCGTTGGACCCGCAGCTCTCTTATGAACATAGCCGGCTCGGGTAAATTTTCTTCCGATCGTACCATTGGGGAGTATGCCGATGACATTTGGAATATCAAAAGCTGTCCCGTGGGAAAAAGGTAGGGAGAATGGCTCTTCCCGACAGGAAACTATCATCCCCCTTTACTCTGTCTCTCATAGATTCGAGGGGGGATTTAAAAAGTCTTAAATCAACTCGTCTGACCCGTCTAAGGGGGACCCATACCTATCGAGTCAGGGCGGATGTTAATAATTCGGGGCGGCAGAAGGTCTTTCTGATGGGGAATATGGGGGGAGATGAGTTTCAGACTATCCCCATGACCCAGTGCGAGGACAATCCCAACTGCTGGACCTTTGAAGGAACACTTCCCAAAAGCGGTTTTCTCAGGATAACCTCCTTTATGGAGACCGAGGAAGCCCGTTACTGGGATCCCTGCGGCTACCGGGAAATTCTGGTGGATCCGCCCCTATTCAACAACCTGCGCATGTACTCCTATCTTCCCGGTGTTTCCGGTGATTTTAATCATTGGATCAAGGACCTGGATAACATTAAGAAGATGGGATTTAATGCCATTCACCTTTTGCCTCTGACGGAAATGGGCTTTACAAACAGCCCTTATGCGGCAAAAAACCTTTATAAAATTGACCC
This sequence comes from Spirochaetales bacterium, assembly GCA_028533045.1. Lineage (GTDB taxonomy): Bacteria > Spirochaetota > Spirochaetia > DSM-2461 > DSM-2461 > SZUA-368. Next base: position 11,045 of record JAQQAP010000044.1, read on the forward strand.
TGCCTACGGTACTGAGGAAGAATTTGAAAGGTTTTTGGCCGCCTGTGTGGAAAAGGAGATTGCCCTCTGCTTTGACGTCGTTCTCAATCATGTGAGCTGCGATTCCGAGCTGGCCCGCAATAAAGCCCATTGGATTAAGGGGGATCCCCTGCGTCGGGACGGTCTTAAACGGGCCGGCTGCTGGCACGGGGGGGACTGGATCTCCTGGGAAGAGCTGGTTCTGATTGATTATGACCATCCGGACCCTCAAATTCGAAAAGAGATTTGGAATTATATGGAGGAGTATCTCTTTCACTGGGCTACTCTGGCAGAAAAAACGGGAGGATTCATTCGCCTTGATAATCTTCACTCTTCCCACCAGGGATTTATTAAGAAGGTTTTAGGCCATTTGCATAATGACTATCCCGGTGTGGGAATCTTTTCCGAGTTTTTTCACTCCCCCGAAGAGCTCCGCCGCGGGGTGAAGGAGTGGGGTCTTAATCTACTCCTGGCCAACAGCTGGGAGTATCCCTTTGTCCCCCCCCTTATTGACTATCTTAAAAGTCTTCACCAGGCACCGGAGCTTCGTTACCTTCTCATGCCTACCACCCACGATACGGAGAGTGTGAATCGCCTTTTTGGCGGTCCCAAATCCATTATCCCCCGTTACTTTACCTGCGCCCTTATGGGATCGGGACAGGCCGGAATGACAATGGGCGCCGAGTGGGGAGAGGAGGAGAAGATCGAGTTTATTAAAAAACCCGGACGAGTCAAGTTTCATAAGAATGAGGACTATTCGGAGGCCATCCAAAGGATAAATGAACTCCATAAAAATCAGGACCTCTTCCATAAAACGGGAAATATCGAGTTTCTTAAAACCAATACGGACAGTCTCATTGTTTGTCGCCGTTTTTGCCGGGACGGCACGTCCCAACTATTGCTCGTAGCCAATTTTAATACCCATCATATGGAAGAGTTTCATTATGGAGAAAAGGTCTCATTGCTCATGGGGGAAGGGGCCAAACTGGAAAAAATGGATTGGGGAATCCGGATTGTTCTTGAGCCTTGCGGCGTAGCTGTACTGGAAATGTAAAAGGAGAGAGAAATGGAAAAGAAGAAGATACTCATGATTACTAGCGAGGCAGTTCCCTATGCGAAGACGGGGGGGCTGGCCGATGTGGTGAGTGCACTGGCACTGGAACTGGCCCGTAAGGGGCACGATGTGCGCCTTCTTCTTCCCCGTTACTATCGTATAGACAGAAGCAAGTTAGAGTGTCATCCTCAACCCCTATCGGTCTGGATGAACGGAAAAGAGGAGTGGACTGGGGTATACGAAACGGTTTTGGAAGATGGAGGCGCCTCCTGTCCGGTTTATTTTCTGGATCATGAGTTCTATTTTGGCCGGGACGGGATTTACGGTCACCGCATGGACGAAGGATTCAGTGACAACGCCGCCCGCTATGCCCTGCTGTGCCGGGGGACGTTCCAGCTTTGCCGTATGCTTCACTGGATTCCCGATGTGTTTCATTGTCACGACTGGGCCGCAGCCCCTGTCTGCTATCTTCTGCAAAAAGAGGAGAAGTACCGGGAATTCGGTCGTTCCATCTCTGTCTTAACTATTCACAATCTGGGATATCAGGGAAAATTCGGTCTTGATGAGGCCCGATATATTCAGCAAGAGATGGATAGCTACCATCTTTCCACGCTGGAGTTTGAGGGGGATCTGAACTACCTTAAGGCGGGTATTATGAGTGCCCACAAGCTTACCACCGTATCTCCCACCTACGCTCAGGAGATTCAGGGCGAGGAGCAGGGGTTCCGTCTTAACGGGCTGCTTCATTATCGTCGGGAAGATCTGACCGGTATTCTCAATGGAATCGATTATAATATCTGGAATCCGGCTAAAGACAAGTATTTGGGGGACAACACCTTTACTCCCGACAATATCCGGCCCAAGGCAAAACTCAAGGGGCACGTTCAGAAAACCATGGGGCTTCCCGTGGACAGTAAGGTCCCTTTGGTCGGAATCATTACCCGTCTGGTAGACCAAAAGGGGATTCAGGAGATGTTCTCTCCCGGAAAGGGGGCTATGTTTAATATTTGCCGCGATATGGACGTACAGTTTGCCATTTTAGGGTCGGGAGACGCCTGGTGTGAAGAGGAGATAAGTCGACTTTCGGAAAAACTTCCCAACCTGGGAGTCTACATTGGCTATAATAACGAACTGGCCCATAATATCGAAGCGGGCTGTGATTTCTTTCTTATGCCCAGCCGTTACGAGCCCTGCGGACTTAACCAGATATACTCCCTGGCCTACGGAACTTTGCCTATCGTACGGGCTACCGGCGGACTGGCGGATACGGTGGAAAATTACGATCAGAAAAAAGGGGAAGGCACGGGATTTACTTTCTATGACCTCTACCCGGAAGTACTCTATAATGTTATGAAATGGGTGGTCGAAACCTGGTATGAACGGCGTCCCCATATCCGCAAGATGCGAAAGAGAGCTATGGAGAGGCACTTCTCCTGGCCTATGGCTGCGGAAGAGTACGAAATGGTGTACGAAGAGGGCGTAAAAAAGATCTACTGAAAAACTTCCTTCCTTACGCTATATTATCTTTATGGCAAAGGATAAATTGATTCAACTGAAAAAAGAGATCGGAGAACTTCTGGGACAGATTGATGAGGAGGGCCTTCTTTTTCTCAAAAAGCAGGCCTCTACCATCATTTACAACCAAACCGTACTGGAAATAAACCGGAAGAACGGTGAAAGCCTTATGGATCTCCAAGACGGGGTGGAGGACGGTTCTTCTCAAAGCTCTCCCAAACGCCGAAAAAGCAAGCCCAATGAGGTAACCGTTGATATGGGCGGCGAATCCCGTGGCTACTGCAATGTGGTTTACGGAAATATCAGGGTGTTTTTTACCCTCGAAGAGCTGGGAACCATGATCTACATTGCGGAGAAAGCCGCCGATAAGGGGGACGGAGGGCTCCTTCTTTATCGTTGGCTTAAGAAGGAGAGAAGTGATTTTCTGGTGGAGAACGGAATTAAATCCTATCCCAGTTTGGTTGTGGATAAACTGGCTAAATATTTGGCGTCCGAGCCGAAGGAAGGTAGACCTTAAAGAGGGTTCCCTTATTTAGGGCACTTTCCACTTTTATGAGTCCGTCCATCTCATCCACTATGCTTCTTACCAGGGCCAGCCCCAGACCGGTCCCTCTGACCTTCTGTTTTGTGGTAAAGTAGGGGTCAAAAAGTTGGCTCTGCGCTTCCTCGGACATACCTTTCCCCTGATCTTCCACTTCGAGAACCTCATAGTAGCCATAGCTCAATCCTTTATAGTTTGCCGAATTGTGTTCGTCCACTTCCATGGGATTTATGCATATGTGGATCTGCCCCTTTCGCTTTTCCATGGATTGTACCGCATTGGAGAGGAGGTTCTGAATAACTTGTACCATTTCGCTGTGGACTGCCTTTACCTTACAGGAGCCGTTAAAATCGGTAATTATTCCTATTCCTGCGGGAAGAATACCTTGAGTTTCTTCCAACGCCTGAATGACAATATTAGCCAGGGAGATGTCCTGTCTTATTTTCTTTTTCCCCCGGGCGTAACTTAGTATTCTGTGGGTAAGATTTTTGGCTTTGAGAGAGGACGCGAGAATATTATCGAGATATACTTCGTTGTATGCCTTCTCTGCTTTGAGAAGGTCGGTATAACCCAAAATCCCTGTGAGAAGGTTATTGAAATCGTGGGCGATTCCTCCGGCAAGATAGCCCAAGGAATTTATTTTTTGTTCCTGAAGAAGCTCCTTCTGAAGACGGGACTTTTCGGAAATATCGTGTACAGCGCTTAGAAGATATGTTTTCCCTTCGCTTTTGAGAGGACCGGAGAATATTTCAACATCCTTTATTTCTCCATTTTTTAACTTGTGCCGAAAAATAAAATAGTTTTGCCTGTCCGCACTGGCTTTTTCCATTCCCCGGTTAATTTCGGGAGTGCTAAATTGATTAATCTCGTAAATCTTGAGATTGGTGAGTTCTTCGTAGCTATAGCCGTAAAAGTCCACTGCCGCCTTGTTGGCATCTTTAATTTGGCCATTGTCCGGATCAACTAGTATAAGATTTACCGGATTATCATCAAAAAACATGGCAAAGCGGTCACGGCTTTCTTTTACTTTTCCGTTTAGATGTACAAAGGCCATTATGACCAGAAGGAATGCCAAGAGTGATAGGGCTAGTATAACTATAATAGTATTAAGTCTTTGCCGTGAGATAAAGGGGGAATTAATTAATTCATATTCCTCGGGTAGATTTCTTTTGAAGCTGCGATTTTTTTGAAGTTCCTTATAATCAAACAGGTAAATATTGGGGCTTTCTTCTAAGATAGGTATTTGAGAAGGTGATTCCCCTTCCAGAATTCTTAGGGCCAGTTTTCCCGCCTCTTCTCCTTGTCTTACATGATTTACCACACATCCCCCCAGAATACCCCGGCCAAAACCGTGTTCCCAAAGATGGTATATGGGGCCGTTTGCCTGTTCATAAATTAGATCAAAAGATTCACTAAACTCCAAACGGGTACCATTTTTATCTTCATAGAGAGAGAGGAGAAGAATCGGTTCCTTGGGATCAAGGCTAGAGAGACTTTGGTATAGTTCTTCAAAACTATGATCTTCCAATGAAAAAAGAACAAGGGGAAGGGTGTGAGTCCGGCTTTCCTCCTGCAGGAGGTTGTTTAAATCGGCCTGACCGCTTACTGTCCCGTCACATATGATATAAATCGCCGTTCCGTGACTGTTTTGATTTGTAATAAGGCGGAGTGTGTCGGCATAGGATTTTTTTTCCAGCACCCCTGTGGAGAGGGGATTCTCCTTTTCGCTCAACCCGTTATCGATGTCGTTGATCCCCAAAAATACATAGGGTATTCCCGGGAAAAGCTCTTTTCCATATCTCTGCATAAAAAGGAGGGCATGATCATCACCTAATATCACCAGATCATAGGGGTTGAGTCTTTCCGTTTTATATTTGAGACGAGTGTAGAAATTGAGAATGTTCTCTTCACCTCCTCCCAGTCGTTTTGTATCCATGAACTCCTCATCTATGGTGACCGAGCCATTAGGCAGATAAGTTCTCAGCCCCTCTAGTTGTTTGTAATAGGAGGGAAAACTGGGGTTGTAGGAGCTTAGGAAGAGGACTTTCCTCTCTTGTCCGGAGATAAAGAGAGCGGTAGCCAGAAAAACAAAGAGGAGAAGATATTTTTTCATTAGTTTAAAGTATGAATTATTCCGTACTATTTTTCAAATCTCATTTTTGAGCCTCTACTTAGTACACCGATTGTGTCTTGTAACGGGAATTCTTATTCCTAAATGAATTGACCGGAAGGAAAAGTTTTACTATTTTTTAAACATGTACGACAGATTAACGATCAAAGCACAGGAATCTATAGAAGGGGCCAGTCAGGCTGCCAAAAAATACAACCATTCACAAATTGAGCCGGAACATATTCTGGCTGCATTAATAGAGCAGAAAGAGGGGATAATTCCTCCTCTTTTGAATCGATTGGGTGTGGAAATATCTCTCATGTCATCCGAGTTAGAGAAGATATTCAACGGGAAAAGCCGAGCCTACGGCGATACCATGCAGACTTCCCTGGCCCCGGCCTCATTTCAGGTTCTTCAACGGGCGGAGAAGAAGGCGGACAAACTTAAAGATGACTATGTCTCCACCGAACACCTTCTCTTGGCTCTTTTGGAAGGTAAGGACCGTGTGGCGGATTTGCTGAAAGGGCAGGGGGTGACGGAAGACGCCATCATGCAGGCCCTTGTCTCCATTCGGGGGACCGAACGGGTGACCGATCAGAATCCGGAGGATAAATATCAGGTTTTGGATAAATATTGCCGGGACCTGACTCAACTCGCCCGTCAGGAGAAGCTGGACCCGGTTATCGGACGTGACGAGGAAATTCGCCGTGTTATGCAGGTTCTCTCCCGCCGTACCAAGAACAATCCCGTACTCATAGGGGAACCCGGTGTGGGTAAAACGGCGATTGCCGAAGGATTGGCCCGGCGTATTGTCTCCGGCGATGTACCCGACTCTCTCAAGGGGAAAAAAGTGCTTTCCCTGGACTTGGGCGCCCTTGTGGCGGGAGCTAAATTCCGCGGGGAGTTTGAAGAGCGGCTCAAATCAGTTATTAAGGCTGTTTCCGAAGCGGATGGTCAGATTATTCTGTTTATAGACGAATTGCATACCCTCATGGGAGCCGGTGCGGCCGAAGGTTCTACCGATGCGTCAAATCTCCTAAAACCGGCCCTAGCCCGGGGAGAGCTGCGGACCATTGGGGCCACCACACTGGATGAATATCGCAAGCATATTGAATCGGACCCGGCCTTTGAGCGCCGATTCCAGCAGGTTTACACAGCTGAGCCGTCAGTGGAAGACTCCATTACCATTCTACGGGGGATTAAGGATCGTTACGAAGTGCATCACGGGGTAAGAATCCGGGATGACGCCCTTATTGCGGCGGCCACTTTGTCCAACCGCTACATTACCACCCGTTTTCTTCCGGACAAGGCCATTGACCTTGTGGACGAAGCGGCCAGTCGGCTCAAGATGGAAATTGAGAGCCAGCCGGTGGCTCTGGACAGGTTGGAACGGAAGATTCTCCAGATTCAAATTGAGAAACAGTCCCTCTCCCGGGAGAACGATTCGGCCAGCCTGGATCGTTTGGAGAAAATTAATCGTGAACTGGCCAATCTCTCCTCCGAAGCGGACTCCCTTCGCCTGCAGTGGCAAAATGAGAAGGGGGTTATTGAGGAAATCCGTTCTCTCAAGCAGGAAATTGAAGATCTGAAGGGACAGGAAGCGGTTTTTGAACGGGAAGGAAACCTACAGGGGGCGGCAGAGATTAAACATGGCCGTCTTCCCCAGGCTATGCAGAGTTTGGAGGATAAATCGACCGACCTGGAACGTATTCAGGGGGAACAGAGCCTTCTGCGAGAAGAGGTGTCCGAAGGGGACATCGCCCGGGTTGTTTCTCTCTGGACCGGTATACCCGTGGAGAAGATGATGGCCTCCGAGCGGGATAAGTACCTCAAATTGGAAGAAATTCTGGAAAAGCGGGTGATTGGACAGGACCGGGCGGTAGAAGCCGTGGCCGATGCGATCCGCCGCAACCGAAGTGGTCTGGCCGATCCGGACAGGCCCCTGGGTTCCTTCCTCTTTCTGGGACCCACCGGGGTAGGTAAAACGGAACTGGCCAAAACCCTGGCCCAGTTTCTTTTTAACGAAGAAAAAGCACTTACCCGCATCGATATGAGTGAATACATGGAAAAGCACGCCGTTAGCCGTCTTGTAGGAGCTCCTCCGGGATATGTGGGCTACGATCAGGGAGGTCAGTTAACCGAAGCCGTTCGGCGCCGTCCCTATTCGGTGGTGCTTTTTGATGAGATTGAAAAGGCCCATCCCGATGTCTTTAATATCCTTCTTCAGGTTCTTGATGACGGCCGGCTTACCGACGGACAGGGGAGGGTTGTCGACTTTCGTCAGGCCATCATTATTATGACCAGTAATCTGGGAAGTGATTTTATTCTAACTATGGGAGACAGACCTGCGGAGATGGAAGAGGAGTTAGATAAGGTTATGAAGGCCTCCTTCCGTCCTGAGTTCCTCAACCGAATTGACGAGCGGGTGGTATTCAATCAGCTTAAGCCTCAACACTTGGTGGGTATCGTTGATCTTTTGATGAATCAGATTTCCCAAAGACTGGAAGAGAAGAAGATGGGGCTCAAACTTACGGCGGAAGCGAAAAAATTGTTGGTCAAAGCCGGTTACGACCCTCTTTTTGGAGCCCGGCCCCTTAGAAGGACTGTGCAAAATCTGGTACAGAACCCCCTCTCTAAGGAAATCCTTTCCGGCCGTTACCATGAAGGTTCAACCATTACCGTCGATAGTGACGGAAAAGATATCATTTTTAAGTAGGAGATTAGGATGGAAAGTAACTGGAAGTGTCCCAAATGCGGGAATATGTCCTTCGAAACAGACCGATTTGCCGCTACGGGCGGGGGATTTTCGAAAATCCTGGATGTTCAGAACAAAGCTTTTACTACAGTGACCTGTACCCGCTGTAAATTTACCGAATTGTATAAAGCGGAGACAAGTATGTTAGGAAATATTTTCGATTTCTTCACATCCTGATTTTTTTTGATAAAAAAGCGTCTAAACCCTTCTTAAGGCTTATTGCATTTTTTGGGGCGAGTGATTAAACTTGTAAATACTTCTGTAAAATTGTTAAAGAGAGGAAAGCTATGGTTATATTAACCCTCAATTGCGGTAGTTCGTCCGCAAAATATCAGGTTTTTGACTGGGACCAGAAAGAGGTCCTCGGTGTGGGAATGATCGAAAGAATCGGTCAGCCCATGTCCAATCTGGAGCACAACTCCAAGGGAAAGGATGAGTACGAAGGGGAAAGGGCTTGTCCTACCCACAAGGAAGCCATTGAGTGGATCATTGAAACTCTGGTAAACGAAGAGTACGGCTGTATCAAGGATCTTTCCGATGTTAAGGCCGTCGGTCACCGTGTACTTCACGGGGGTGAGGAGTTCAAAAAGTCCGTTCTTATCGACGAGAAGGTACTGGAAACTTTCAAAAGCCTTTACCACCTGG
>JAQQAP010000045.1 GCA_028533045.1 Spirochaetales bacterium
TTAATCAGGTTTTTCCCGTGAAGTCCCATGAGTCCGCCCGCCGTAAAAGCCAGGCCAAAGCTTCTGGTCTCATAATCGTAGAGGCGGCTTATGTCGGCTTCCTTGATTCGGGCTTCCGTCTTCTCTATGGAGGTGTTGTTCCGCTTCATCATGTGTTCAATCACGCCCTCCTGCCACTGGGTATCCTTCTGACTGATGTTGGCCATAAACTTGTTCTCTTCCAATGTGGTCAGGGGATTTTTTCTCAAATAATAATTAATCTTGTTCATTGTGAACTCCTTTGGGCTATTGCCCCTTATCTTGCTCGTGTCCTTAAGGGCACATCCGTTTTTTTAGCCGGCCTATGCCCTATACCTACGAGGGAAAACGGGAAAATGTCCCCAAAATTCAAAAAAAAATTAAAAAAGTTTTTTGAAGGGCTTTACTGAACAGTTGCTCTTCACAAATTGTTCACTATAGAATGGACTATGACCCTTAATACGGATTTGATAGAAAAAGAGGCTCTAGGCCAGTATAATCGCTATCTTAAAGACCCCCGCGTGCCCCGGGACGTCTGCTCTGACATCTATCTAGAAGTGGTTAAACGCTTAAAAAGAGAACGGGACAAGGGTACGGCCAAAATACAGGGGAACCACCTGGGACAGCTCCTTAAATTTGCGGTCAGAACCGTTTTTCATAAACAGGGGAAGGAAAAAGAGGAGGAAGAAATCCTCACCAATGTCATCAAAAAGAACGCCAGCCTTATTTGGTGCTCCAACAAAAACAGCGAAGAAAAGGAGTTTTTTAACCGCATTGCCCACTACCTAAAGGATTGGACGAAAAAGAAGGAGAACTACCCGGGCTACCTACGCATCTTCATGCTCTACCACTGTTTCCACCTCTCCCCGGAGTTTGTAGAAACCCTGGCCCCCTGCACCAATCGGGAGAAAGAAGAGCTTATGGAAGAGATGGAACTGCTCCGTAAAGAGATTCTGGAACAGACGAACGAGCAGCTTAACAGAAAAATCGTTCTGCGCAATATCAACTACTTCAAACTGGTAAAAAACGAGACAAAACTGGGCAGCCTGAATATTAAACAGTACGACTGCGACTCAAAGGAATATCATGAGGCCCGGGATAAAATGAAGCAGATTCATAAAACCATAGAAAACCTTAACTACTTCCCCTCATGGGCAAGAATAGAAAACCTCACCGGCCTTTCGCGCAAATCGGTCAGTTACGCCTACCAGACCGTAAGCAAGGCTATTAAAGAGTCCTTTAAGGACGACACCTACTGGGGCGCCTAGAAAAAAGCTTTTCGTACGGCCCAGGCCTGATGATCCAGCCTCAGCAATTGGGCCGCCTCTTCCGGCTTAAACCACTCCACTTCATGGTCCTCTTCCACGGGGGCCACACTCTTCCCGGTGCGCTCCGCCCGGTAGTAGTGGCCCGAGAGCTGCATGGGCAACTTTTTACTGGGGGTAATCCCAAAAAAGTGGGACAGTCCAATATAGTCTCCCATACTCACATCCCAGCCCGCCTCTTCAATCAGCTCCCGCTTAAGGCAGTCCTCGTGGCTTTCTCCCTCATCTATCCCCCCACCAGGGAGAAAATAGCCCCGGAAAGTCTTCATAAGCGCCACCCGTCCCGCCTCGTCACAAATCAGCCCATAGACCCCTACTCGCTGTCGGTAATCAGCTTCCTTATCAATGGAACCAAAGACGGGGGAGACCGCAAAGGGAACAGTCTTTTCCACCATGCGCAGAATAGAATCGCTCCGGTTATAAAGCTGAACTTGGTCCAGAGGAATCCACTTAAGATCGTGGGACTCCTCTGTCACAGCCAGGTCAGTCTTGGAGTCGGCCTCAACAAAAAATCGTATATCAAAGTGATAGTGAGCCGGATCCGATTTTCTGGCGGGAATCAGGTGAATATCCAGGTCAAAAAGGGATTCCTTAAGAAGACGGCCGGTCAGCCCGGTCTCCTCCTTCACTTCCCGCAGAGCTCCCTCCAGGGCCCCTTCTCCCTCGTCCAGATGGCCCCCCGGCTGCAGCCAGAGATTCAGTTTAGCATGGTGGGTCATGAGAATATCCGTCCGTTCCCGGTTAATCACCCAGGCGGACCCGGTAAAATGCCCCCGGCTCAACTCTTCCGAAAGCTCTTCCCCTCTTAGAAACTGAAGAAAGAGGGAAACCTTTTCCGCCTCCCGGGGATACTCCTTACCATACTGCTCTATGAGACCGCTTAAACTTTCCATTTTCCCTCCCCGAATAGACGATAAAATTGGCATTTTACCCCTACCTAGCATATCATTAAACGTAAGGCTTTTCCAATGGAGTAAAAGGTGACAAAAAAAGTACCCCTACTAATCTGTCTAACCCTGTTTATGGCGGTTTTGAACAGCCAGAATGCCCCCGTTTCCCTTAATGACTGGAAAGTCCTTTCACCGGGCTCCTCTGCCAAGTCTGTGACACTTCCCCAATCTATCGTAGGGGAACCCCTGTCAGACGGCCCTTATTACACCTTTACCCTCACCACGGAAGTGACTATTCCCCCCGCTCAGGAAGGCCTTGAGCTGTACTTTCAAACGGGACGTATGTCCGACGGCTTCTGTGAATTCAAGCTGAATGGGGTCAGCCTCTACCAAAACGGCCACGCCCCTCCCGTCTATTGGTTCCAGGGGGGGATTGAAGCGGGAGTACTTTTGCCCCCGGAACTTATCCGCTACGGCAAAGCAAACACCCTGTCCCTAAACTACATAACGGAAAACCCCAACCTAACCATCCGAAAACCTTCCCTCACCGGGTATAAGGACGCCATTGTAAATACCCGGGTAAAGAACTTTTTCAATGTCCGAATCTACACCCTCTTTGCCTTTCTCAACCTCTTCATAGGCCTCTTCTACCTGCTCCAGTTCCTCGTGAAAAGGGAATTAAAGTACAACATGCTCTTTTCCCTGGCCAACCTTTTAATAGGACTCTACTTCTATCGAATATCTAACATCCCCCATAGCCTCCCCTTCGTGCGCTTTTATTCCCTCTCCAAAGGGGCCCGCTCTCTCTTTTGAGGGAAAAAGAGATTACCCGAAAAAACAGGGAACTGACCCAGTGGACCGACATGGTAAGGGAAGCCTACAGCGCCCTTTCGGAGGTACAGAACGACCTGGGCCATTCCATAGAGTCGGCCCGTAAAACCATGGGTGACCTCTCCCGGGATGCGGAACACATGAACGAGAGCACCGTTAACCAAACGGAGGAAGTGAAAAAAACACTGGAAGGATTCGGCCATATTATCGGAGGATTCAACGAAATATTCTCCAGCCTTGATTCCCAGAATCAGGCTCTGGATACCACCTTTGAAATCACCGAGAGAATGGGCGAAGAGATGGAGCACCTCTCTTCCGGCTGTCGTGAAAGTGTGGAACAGGCCAATCAACTTAAAAGGGCCACCTCCACGGGACAGGAGTCAATGAACCGCTCCCTCGAATCAACCAGAAGTATCAGCGAAGGCTCCCGAGTCATCAATGAGCTACTGGACACAATCAGCTCCATTGCGGACAACACCAATATCCTGGCCATGAACGCCGCCATCGAAGCGGCCCATGCGGGAGAATCGGGACGGGGCTTTTCCGTCGTAGCCGACGAAGTCCGCGCCCTGGCAGAGCTTTCCAATGAACAGATTAGCGAAATAGGCCACAATATAAAAACCATCAACCGCCAAATAGAAGACAACACCAACCGCTCCGGCGAAGTCTCCACCGTCCTGGACGACATCTTTGCCAAGTCGGACAGCTCGGCGAATATGATGAGCCGGGTATATGAGAAAATCCTCACCCAAAAACAGGCCGCCGAGGCAATTCAAAGGGCCATGACCGAACTGCGGGAAGCGGCTAAAATGATATCGGTCAAAGCGGAAACACAGAATAAAAGCGGAAAAGTTCTTAAGAAAGGAATAGAGGGAACCAATGAAGCCCTGGAAGACTCCCTGAATCACGTTCGCCAAATCAGCAACAAAATGACGGTTATGCTTAATTTCTTTAACAACATTGACGGAGCCTTTAAAAAGACAGAAGAGATAAACGGTAAACTTAAAGAACTCCTTAGGGACAACTAGAACTCTTGTAAAAGAAGGGCCAAAGGTCTATGATTTTGAGTCCCCACATATTTGAACAAGAGGAATAAACCCATGAGAAATAAAAACAGAGAAACGGCGATTTTGTTAATCTCCTGCGATGACCAGCCCGGCCTGGTAGCGGAAGTCTCCTATTTCGTCTCCACCTATAAAGGAAACATAGTCAGTTCGGACCAGCACAACGATAGTTCGGGGGCCTTTTTTATGCGGGTCCAGTGGGACATGGCCGACTTTACCATCCCCGCCGAAAAGATCGGCGCCGCCTTTGAGCCCATTGCGGAGAAATACAACATGGATTGGAAGCTCAAATTCTCCCACATCCAGCCCCGCATCGCCATCATGGTATCCAAATACGACCACGCCCTCTTTGAACTGCTCCAGCGGAACAAGTCGGGCGAACTCCCCGGCGAAATTGTCCACATCGTGGGTAACCACAAGGACACCGAGTCCATCGCCGAGTACTTTGACATTCCCTTTAGCCACATCCCCATCACCAAAGCCACCAAGGCAGAAATGGAAAAGAAGGAGATGGACCTTTTTGACTCTCTGGAAGTAGACCTGATTATCCTGGCCCGCTATATGCAGATTCTCTCTGCCGACTTTGTAGACCACTACCCCCAGAAGATCATCAACATTCACCACTCCTTCCTCCCCGCCTTCATCGGGGCCAAGCCCTACCACCAGGCCTTTGAACGGGGTGTTAAAATCATCGGCGCCACGAGCCACTACGTAACAAGCGACCTGGACCAGGGCCCCATCATCGCCCAGGGCATCACCCACATAAGCCACCGCGATTCCGTAGAAGACCTGATCCGCAAAGGCCGAGCCCTGGAAAAAAACGTCCTCGCCCGAGGTGTGGAACTGCACCTAAACCACCAGGTCCTCGTCTTCGGCAACAAAACCGTCGTATTCGACTAGGCCCCCCCCCCAAAAAAAAACAAACAGGGAATTATGGGAAGAAGAGGATTAAGAGGATTAAAAAAAGCCTCAAAGCTCCCATCTTAAATCCCATAATTCCCATAAATCCCAGTCAAAAAAAAAGAAAGCTCACTGGGAAAAGAGGGATTAAAAGGATTAAGAAGAAGCCTCACAGCCCTATCCTAAATCCCATAATTCCCCCAAATCCCAGTCAAAAAAAAGAAAGCTCACTGGGAAAAGAGGGATTAAGAGGATTAAGAAAAGCTTCAAAGTCCCATCTTAAATCCCATAATTCCCAGTCAAAGAAAAAAAAGCTCACTGGGACAAGAGGGATTAAAAGGATTAAGAAGAAGCCTCAAAGCCCTATCTTAAATCCCATTCTTCCCCCAAATCCCAGTCAAAAAAAGAAAGCTCACTGGGAGAAGAGGGATTCTCAGGGAGAAAAACTTTTTTGCTTAATAAAAGCCTCAAAAAAATCCCACACTTCTTATAATTCCCTGTTACAATAGGGACATAAACATGAGGAGACCCGGCCATGAAACAAAAGCACAAAACTGACTACCGCCCCCTAAGTAACAAAGAAATCTCCCAACTAGAGACAAAGGACAATCGGGCCCAAGACTGGACCAAAATTCTCGTGGCCGCCCCCTTCACTCCAGAACTCATAGAAAACTGCCGCTTCTACGGCACCGTACATATAAGCCCCCTGGAGCAGGGCACACAAAAAGCGGGCAACATAAGCCTCCCCGTAGGCCTCTACGACAGCACCATAGACAGCTGCACCCTGGGACAAAACGTCGCCCTTCACAAGATAGGCTACCTCTCCCGCTACAACATCGGACAGGACAGCCTCCTCTTTAACATAGACGAAATGAGCTGCAGCCCCACCCCCCGATTCGGGCAGGGCGTCACCATAGAAATAGCCAACGAAAAGGGCAGCCGGGCCGTTCAGAGCCACACAAAAATGCTCCCCGGCGACGCCTGGCTCTGGGCCAAATACCGGGACAAAACAACCCTCCGGGAAGCCTTCCAAAACTGGACCGAATCAGCCCTCCCCGCCCCCGGTCAGTACGGCACCCTAGGCAAAGGAAGCCAAATCCGAAGCTGCCGGCGCATAGAGGACGTAAACTTTGGTCCCCATACTCAAGTGACCGGAGCGGACAGACTGACTAACCTGACTCTGGCCGGCACCACCGAGCAGCCCGTCATCATCGGGGAAGCGGTCCAGTTGACCGACGGCATTGTCCAGAAGGGAGCCCGGGTCGACTTTGGCGCCAAGGGAGACCGTTTTATCCTGGGCGAAGAGACCCGCCTGACCTACGGGGCCCGCTTTATCAACAGCATCCTGGGGGCCAACAGCACCATAGGCTGCTGCGAAGTACAGAACGCCCTCCTCTTTCCCTTCCATGAGCAGCACCACAACAACTCCTTTCTCATTGCCGCCACCCTCCAGGGACAGAGCAATATAGCCGCCGGGGCCACCATCGGCTCCAATCACAACTCCCGCGGGGCGGACGGGGAGATCCTGGCGGAACGGGGTTTTTGGCCGGGACTGAATGTAAGCCTCAAACACAACTGCCGCTTTGCCCCCTTTACCCTGCTCGCCAAGGGCTCCTACCCGGCGGAGTTGAACATCACCCTCCCCTTCTCCCTGGTTTCCCGGGACGAGAGCCGGGGAAGGCTCACCGTCATGCCCGCCTACTGGTTCCACTACAATATGTACGCCCTGGCTCGCAATAGCGCCAAATTCCGCAAACGTGACAAACGGCAGTCGCCGGTGCAGTCCCTGGAATTCCACTACCTGGCCCCGGACACCCTTGAGGCGATGAGAGAGGGACGAAGGCTCCTGGAAAAATGGTGCGGCAAGGATAATCTGAATAATCCCGGCTACGACCCGGCCGAACTCCTTGTGGATGACCAACAATTGGAACGGGGCGGTAAAACAGTCCGTATCCTGCGGCCCGCCCGGGCCTGGCGAAGCTACGGGGAACTAATAGAATACTCCCTGGTACTGAATCTTCTGGAGGCTAAATCCACCGAAGACCTGGAAGGGGGCCGATTGGGCTCCTGGATTAACGCGGGGGGGCAACTGATCTCTCCGGAGCAGCGGGATGGCCTGGAAAAGGACGCCGCCCGGGGAATCCTCGAAAGTTGGGAAGATCTCCACAAACGTTACGCCCAGTGGAGCGACCAGTATAATAAAGAAAAACTGCGCCACAGCCTGGCCTGCTGGTGTGAGATGACAGGAAAAGAGGCCCTGACTCCCGGGGACCTTAAAGAGGTGATCCGGTCAGCCTTAAACACCGCCGCCCAACAGCTTGAGGTCACCCGCCGCTCCCGGGAAAAGGACTTTACCGACCCCTTCCGTCTCATAACCTTTCGGAACGATGAGGAACGAAATGAGGTAATGGGACGCCTGGAAGAGGACAGTTTTATTGGAGAACAGGAGGAAGCTTTGTCAGTCCTGACGATAGCTTGCGAAGAACTTCTCCATTCGGTCAGCCGCGAGGGATAGGGTTTCCAGATCGGGCAGGAAGACGATGCGGAAGTGATCCGGATCGGGCCAGTTAAAACCGGTTCCCTGCACCACAAGAATGTGAGTCTCCTTCAAAAGATCCAGGGCAAACTGCATGTCGTTGCTTATGTTAAAGCGCTTCCTGTCCAGTTTGGGAAAGAGGTAGAGCGCCCCGCCCGGCTTCTGGCAGGTAATGCCCGGTATGGCCGTTAACCTTTCATAAAGGTAGTCCCGCTGCTTGTAGAGACGCCCGCCGGGGCAAATCAGCTCCCCAATACTCTGGTAGCCGCCCAGGGCGGTCTGTATGGCAAACTGGCCGGGCACATTGCTGCAAAGACGCATATTGGAGAGCATGGTGAGCCCTTCTATGTAACCGGCGGCATGTTTCTTCTCCCCGCTCAGCACCATCCAGCCAGCCCGGAATCCGCAGGATCGGTAGGCTTTGGAGAGGCCGTTAAAGGTAAGGAAGAGGACATCGTCGGCCAGGGAAGCCAAAGGGGTATGGACAGCGTCGTCATAGAGGACCTTGTCGTAAATCTCGTCGGCAAATATTATCAGGCTGTGTTTCCGGGCCAATTCAATTATCCCTTCCAGCACTTCCCGGGGGTAAACGCCTCCGGTGGGGTTGTTGGGATTAATGACTACGATGGCCCGGGTCCTGTCGGTGATTTTCTTTTCCATGTCCGAAAGGTCCGGAATCCAGCCGGATGCCTCGTCGCAAAGGTAGTGAACCGCCTTTCCCCCAGCCAGATTCACAGAAGCGGTCCAGAGGGGGTAGTCCGGGGCGGGAACGAGCATTTCGTCCCCCCGGTTCAGAAGGGCCTGGGTAGAGAGCTGAATGAGTTCGCTTACCCCGTTTCCGGTGTAAATATCCTCTATATCCACACCCTCAATGCCCACCCGCTGGCATTCGTGCATTATGGCCTTTCGGGCGGCAAACATCCCCTTTGAGGCGCTATACCCTTCGGCCTGGGACATGTTTCGAATCATATCCTGAACAATTTCGTCGGGCGCCCGGAATCCAAAGGGGGCCAGGTTCCCGATATTCAGCTTAATGAGG
This sequence comes from Spirochaetales bacterium, assembly GCA_028533045.1. Lineage (GTDB taxonomy): Bacteria > Spirochaetota > Spirochaetia > DSM-2461 > DSM-2461 > SZUA-368. The sequence continues at coordinate 8,604 of JAQQAP010000045.1, forward strand.
GAGATCCCCTCCTCTTCCATACGGATGGATTCCTCCATCACCGGACCGCGGATGTCGTAGCAGACATTGTCCAACTTGTGGGATTTTTCGATATTCACAGAAATTTAGCCTTCGATCTGACCGATCCATTTGCGGGCGTCCTCGATCAAAGAGGACATGAAGACGGAAAGGATATTGCTTTCCCGGCTCTTTTCCAGGGCCCGGTTCCAGGCGGAGAGGGAGATAGTCTCCTTCTTGAGTTCCAAAGTCTTCTCCGAAAGAAGAGTCTGCTTTTCCATAGGGATTTTATCGCGGAGCGTATCCAGCAGGTAGCAGTCCAGAAGACGAAGGACCTTGTCCTTGGTCTTGCTTTCCAGAATCTCCATAAGCGGTTCCATCGCTTCATCCACTCGCTTGCCGCTGTAGCAGGAGAAGGCGAGACACCAGAGAATCCACTCCCGGTCGTGCACCTTGTCCATGGCAAGAATCTCATGAAAAAAGAGCTCCGCCCCAGCCGCATCCTTCTTCAAAAGCCGGTTCACACCAAACTGAAGGCCGGTTATGCGAAAAAGATCCGGCTTTTTGTCGCGCACTTCCGCTTCGAGCCGGTCAATCTTATCCAGGTTAGATACGGAGAGGGCCCCGTTGATATAGAGAGAAACATAGCGTTTCTTAAGTTTTTTCTGATCAAAAATCTTCTCTTCCAGGTAATAAAGGAGACCGGGCCAGTCCTCTTCCTCCAAATAGTGAAAGAGTTTCCAGTTAATAACAAAGTACCCGTCCAAAAGGGAGATAAAGAGAACAAAGAGAGCCACCAGAATCCAGTTCTGCGACCAGAAAAGGGAGGAATATTCATTACCCAGCATTACGAGGGGAATCAGAGTGATAAAAAGAAAGGCAAAAAGCACTATAATGTTAAAAAGGATGAATATAGTCTTAAATTTCATGTCCGATTCTCCTATAATATAAGTAAACCTTGATACAGTTGCCGTTTAGACATTTAATCTTAGAGCATTTTATCAAGGTGGTCAACGCAGATTTTTTTACCCGGGAGTAGCACAAAATGAATATCATCGAAGTGGAGAAAATGGAACCGGGCACCTATTATGAATCCCCCGTCTATCTGGATTCCGGTTTTATGGTGCTTTCCGGCGATCTGGCCGTAAGCGATTCTCTCATCGCCATGCTTAAAAAATGGCAGTATACGGAGATTTTAACGGAAGGTTCTCCCCTCCCCAGCGAAGCCTCCGCCACAAACGCCCTTTCCGGAGCCTCTCTGGACCAGGACGAAAAGGAGAAAGAAGGACTCCTCCAGGCGCAGAAATCCTACAATCGTTACCTGGATTTTACCGATGAATTCTACGAAAAGTTCAAGAGAACCAACAATATCAATCTGAATTCCCTTACCGACTTTATCAAGGAAGTCATAGCCATGGTAAAGGAGAACGAACAGTATATCCTGCGTTTTGCGGAACTTAAAAACGAAAAGAACCGTCCCTACTTCATAACCCATGCGGTAAGGACCACCATCATAGCCCTAACCATCGCCACGAAGCTTAAAAATCCCCGCATTGCCCCCCACAAGGTCATTGAAGTGGGGATTTCCTGTATGCTCCACGAAGTGGGAATGCTGCAAATTCCCCCGGAAATCTACAACAAAGAGGGGACTTTGACACCGGAAGAGAAAAAAACTATTTCCCTCCACCCCCTATTGGGTTACCGTATGCTCAAGGAGATGAAGGAGATTCAGCCTCCCCTTTCCCAGGATATCCTTTTGGGGATTCTGGAACATCACGAGCGGGAAAACGGGACCGGCTATCCCCAGAAACTGGGGGCAAACCGCATTTCCCTTTACGGGAAAATCATTGCCATTGCCTGCAGCTACGACGCCCAGATCTCCTCCCGCCCCTTTAGGAGCGAAAAGGACGCCCACACCAGTATTGCCACCCTCCTCAAAGAGATGGAAAGCCTCTACGACAGAGATATTCTCCTGCCCCTGCTGGAGTCTCTCTCCCTCTACCCCATTGGCTGTTATGTGATAATGAAGAACAAAGCCATTGGTGTGGTGACCAAGACAAACAGCGAAAAACCCCGTTATCCCATAGTAAAACTTCTGGTGGACGAAAGCAGGAATCCCTATAAGGACCAGCCTCTTATGCAAACCTCCGAAGAAGAGGGAGGTAAGATTGTCCGGGTTCTCACTTCTCCCGAAGTGGCCAGCCTCAAGGATAACGGAGTATTATAATGAGCTACCATGGTAAGGAACTGACTTTAACCTTAAAAAACCGCGCCACTGTCATACATCCCAAAGGGGGTGAGCGATTCGAAGACTTCATTCCGGAAAATCTTCGCTTCTCCGGCCAATTCCCCCTGGTGGGAATTACCATGAATAACCAGACCCACTCCCTTATGCACCGGGTCGATACGAACGGTGAGTTGGGAATGGTTTATCTGAATGACCGGGCGGGACTGAATATTTATCGTCAAAGTCTGACCTTTCTTACGGAGATGGCCTTTCACAATCTCTACCCCAAGGGCGACCTGGTGATAGACCACTCCCTGGGAAACGGTTTTTACTACCACCTGGAAGGAGAGAATCCCCAGTCGGCCGAAGCAATTCCCCGCCTGCGCCGGGAGATGGAACGGCTCGTAGAGGAGAATTTCCCCATAGACCTGTCCCATCTGAACTATGTGGAAACCATGGAAATGATTAAAGCCCGGGGGGGAGCGGAAAAAACCCTCACCCTCATGGAAGGGCTGAATAAACCGCGCATCATGATACTTAACTGCGACGGGTACCGCACTATTTTCCACGGCCCTCTGGTTCCCCGTACGGGCCTTCTGACCCAGTGGGAGATTCAGGAATACGACGACGGCTTCCTCCTTCGCTTTCCCCCTTCCCGGACCCCTCTGACCATGGCGCCCTTTAAGGATGAGCCTAAGCTTTTCTCCATCTATCAGGAACATAAGAAGTGGGGAAAGATTCTCGACGTTCACTGTGTGGGTCAGCTTAACGCCTTGGCCATGGACAGAAAGAAACGGGAACACTTTATCCTTACCGCCGAAACGCTCCACTCACAGAAAATGAGTGACATAGCCCACGACATACACGACAGGGGCAAGGTAAAACTGGTCCTCGTGGCCGGTCCATCCTCCTCAGGCAAAACAACCTTTACCAAAAGAATGGCCATAAATCTGCAAACCCTGGGTTACAACCCCGTCATGGTATCCCTGGACGACTACTACCTCCCCCGGGAACAGGTGCCCAAGGATGAAGAGGGAGAAATCGACTTTGAAGCCCTGGAGGCCCTGGATGTGCCCCTGCTGAATCAAAATCTCCTGGATCTCTTTGCGGGCAAGGAAGCGGAAATCCCCATTTTCAACTTCAAAAAGGGAGGCCGCCAGGATAAGGGACGCCTCTTAAAGCTGGAAGAGAACACCCTCCTTATTATGGAAGGGATTCATGGGCTAAATGAAAAGCTTACCGGAAAAATCCCGGCGGAATTAAAATATAAGATCTACATTTCCGCCCTGACCCAGCTGAATCTGGATGATAACAATCGTATTTCCACCACCGATAACCGAATGATCCGGCGCATTGTGCGGGACTACCAGTTCCGAGGCTACACCGCCCACACCACCATTGGCATGTGGCCCTCGGTCCGCCGGGGGGAACAGAAAAACATCTTTCCCTACCAGGGAGAGGCGGACGTTATCTTCAACTCCGCCCTGGACTATGAACTGGGAGTACTCAAAGGTCTGGCCGAACCGCTTCTCAAAAGCGTGAAGCCCACCGAAGAGGAGTACAGCGAAGCCTGTCGGCTCCTTTCTTTTCTGAACTACTTTGCCCCCATTCCTTCGGAGGATATTCCCAAGCTGTCCCTATTAAGAGAATTCGTAGGGAATAGCGGATTTAGATACTAGGGGGAGTGAGGAGCATCACTTAAAGGCCGGCCCGAGGGCCGGCAGAGAGAGATATTATATATTCAGGATTCCCTGAAGAAGAATCTCATAAACCAGCACCCAGATACCGGCAATAATTGCGGCAATACCAATCTTGCTCTGAGAGCTAACCAGTTTTTCCCGCAGTTGAGTAGCCTTTTCCTGCGCCTCTTCGGGCATTCGGGAAAGTAGCATACTCTGAATCATGGCAAATCCCAAAATCATTCCACCGGCAGCGTTGATTACGTTAGCCCCTAGACGAGTCGCCCACCAAAGAGGCCAGTTACCAAGCCAGCTCAAATGAAGAACGGAAGAGACAATCCCCCACACTCCCCATGCGAATACCACCAATCCAAAAGTCCCTTGATAGGGAGTTATCTTGTCTAATAACTCTTTTGCTTTTTCATTCTTTTCGGCCACAAGACTGGGAACGCAAAATGCCCCCAGAAGAATAAGTGCCAGTCCGTTGATCAGTCCCATATGACTAATCCTCCTTTATGTAGTTTCTTATGTTCAAAAAAGTACTGCAAAAGGCAGAGGAGGACTATAATACGCAGGGGGTATTTTTCTACCCCATTAGGGTTAAAAAGCCCCCAGAAGGGATCTAGACACAGTTTTTAACATTAAACCCGGAAGGGAGCCGGGGGAGTGAGGAGCATTTTTTCCTCTTCCGGGCCGGGCTTCCCGTTAAGGGGAATAAGAGCCTTTCGGTTGGCCCAGGGCACGCCGCAAGGGGCTTTGATCATTTGGGCCAGCTCCTTTTCATCCTTGGGAAGGGTGGGAAACATGGTGGCATAGGTTCCCAGAGTCAGGGGACTGTGGCTGTCCGACCCGGCGAGAGTGGGCTTTTTAAGGACTTCGAGCACTCGAGCGATTCCCTCACGATGCTTAGCCTTTATATTGGAACTCATTACTTCTATGCCGTGAATGGCCCGAAAGTCTTCCCGCTCGGACAGATTATCGGGGATAGGAGTAAAGCGGCCCGGATGGGCCCAGATAAGGGCGGCCTCCTGTTCGGAAGCGAGGACGGCAAGATCGGCTAATGTCTTTGACTGATCCCAAGGGGAAAGGTCCGCCCCTATGACCAGAAAATGACCTTCCGCCACACTGGCTTCCATGGCGCAATAGAGCTTGATACCGCCCAGTTTCTCCTGCAGTTCCTCTTTCTCAGAAGGGGTCCATTGAAAATTGTGTTCCGTTATGACAAGCCCATCGAGCCCTGTAAAGGGAGCCATGGCAGCCAACTCATCCGGAGAGATTCGTGAACAGGGGGAGTAGCTGTTGCTGTGAATATGGAGGTCGATTTTTACCATGTCACATAAAAAAAGTGTCTAGAAATCAGGCCCGTTCTTTAATCCCATAGCAATAATGTTTTTCACAAAGGGATCGGTAATGCTGTAGATTCGCTTGTTGCCGTTGGTTTTTGACTCTACAATACCCCGATTCTTAAGGATGGCCAGGTGCTGGGATATCACGGGCTGAGGCTGATCAAGACATTTCCACAACTCGGAAACACAGGAACTGTTCTTTTCTATAAGGCAAAGGATCTCCAAACGAAGGGGATGTCCTAACACTTTCAGTTTTTCGGCTGTCTTGGCAATACGCTCTTTCGAACAGCACTGTTTTTCATCATTCATAACGTTCTCATTATATAGGGATAATCACAAAAATTCAATATTGTAAAAAAATATTTTGTATACTTTAATGGATATGACGAAATAAAGTCATAATCTGCTATTTTCTCGACTTTTTCCTTCAGCTGTAGTATGATGGATCCATGACAAAAGACAAACTGCATATTGCCATTTTTACGGATAGTTACAGACCATCCATAAATGGCATTACCACTTCCATAGATCATCTGACTGTCCGTTTAGCCGAAAGGGGACACCGATTCACCATTATATCTCCCACCCTCACCGAGGAGGAGAAGCCACTCCACGAAAACATTACCCATATTACGGTTCCTTCCATACCGGCTTCTTACTATGAAGAGTTCCGCTGGGCCACCCTGCGAATTACCAAGATACTGACAAAACTCAAGGATGAAAGTGTGGACCTGGTCCACTTTATGACTCCTATTATCACCAGCTACCTGGGAATTAAGATTGCCCGAAAACTGGAAATACCGGTGGTGGGAACCTACCACACCCTTATTGCGGACCCCACCTACTACGAGCAGCTTATGAACAAGCTCGTCAAGGCGACTCCCGAATCGGTCTGGTACTACACAAACCTTTATTATAATGCGGCAGACCTAGTGACAGCCCCCACCCAGAATATGGTGGATCTCCTGGATGAAAACGGCTGTACCACCGATATGATCGCCCTCTCCAACGGCATCGACCCCAGCGTTTTTGACAACTCCCGGGCAGAGGAGATGAAGAAGAAATATAATCTGGGAGAGAAAACCGTTCTTTATGTGGGACGGGTCTCCATAGAGAAAAATATCAATGTTCTCATAGACGCCTTTGACAAGCTGACTGAACGGATACCGGACGCTCAGCTCCTTATTGTGGGCGACGGACCCAAGAGGGAGGAAATTGAGGACTATGCGGCGGAGAAAAAATCGGCCTCGCAGATTACCTTTACCGGTATGATTCCCCATGAGGAACTGGTGACAAGCGGGATTTTCGGAGCCTGTAAACTTTTTGCCACGGCCAGTGAGACGGAAACCCAGGGAATTACCCTGCTCGAAGCCCTTCACTGCGGCCTCCCCTGTATCGGTGCCGACGCTCTGGGTGTTTCGGAGACCATTGTCCACGGAGAAACGGGATTCCTCGTTCCTCCCCGGTCGGTGGATGAAATGGCAGACAGAATGACCCAAATACTGGAAGACGATGCCCTGCAAAGCCGAATGAGCGAAGCCGGGAAGGAGTGGGTCAAAGCCCACTATATCGAAGCGATTATTGACAGATGGGAAGCGATTTATCTGGATTTGGCCGACCGCTATCGGGCGGGAGAGATAGAGAAGAAGGACTACCTTCACATCAAGAAAATTCTCACCACCCTAAAAAGGTTCAAGCTGGATATTCCCTTTATAAAGCGCTACTCATGAGTACCTATCTAGATTGGGCGGCCACCGCCCTCCCCGACGAAACTATCTACCGCGAAGCCCTGGAAGCGTCCCTGAACCATCCGGGAAATCCTTCCGCCCAGCACAGTATGGGAGCGGAAGCGAAAGAACAGCTGGAAGAGGACAGGAAACGCTGCGCCGCCCGGCTGGGCTGCCCGGCGGAGCGGCTTTTTTTTACCTCCGGCGGGTCCGAATCAAACAACATTGTTCTTCTCTCCCGACTGAACGACCGGAAACCGGGGCAGATTATCATCTCCTCCCTGGAACACGCCTCCCTTTCCGAACCGGTAGAGCTGCTTAAGAAACAGGGACATAAAATCAAGATTCTCACCCCCGACGAACGGGGTATCATTCCTCCCCAAAAGCTGGCCCGGGCCCTGAATGAAGAGACCCGTCTGGTGTCCCTCATTGCCGTTCATAATGAAACGGGGGTTCGCCAGCCTATAAAAGAGCTCGTCGCCGAGCTAAGGGCCTTTGAACAGCGAGAAGGGGTTAGGACGATTCAATTTCATAGCGACATGGTCCAGGCACCGGGTAAAATGACCTTGAACCTGGAAGAGCTGGGAGTCGATTCGGCCTCCTTTAGCGCCCATAAGATTCGGGGGCCCAAACAGTCGGGGCTCCTTTACTTAAAGAAGGATATGGCCGTTTTCTACCGAGGCGGCGGTCAGGAACGGGGGATTCGCCCCGGTACGGAGAGTCTGTTTAACAGCCGCTCCATGGCGTTGAGCCTGGAAAAGTGGGGAAGCGAAGCCTGGAAGGGCGAAACGGCGGAGCTGCTGCTTAAGGAGCTGTCACAAATAAAGGGGCTTCTCCTTAACCCTGCGGCCCGCCTCACGGAACAGGAACTTTATGCGCCGGCCATTGTTAACTTCTCCCTGGCTCCCCTACCCGGGGAGGTTCTTCAAAGGGTTCTGAATGAGCAGGGTTTCTGCATATCCACCGGTTCGGCCTGCTCCTCTAATAAGAAGAGTCAGACCGGCGGTCTTATCTCTATGGGGATTGATAAAAGCAGGGCCCACTGTTCGGTGAGAGTTTCTCTGGGGCCCGCCACGACCAAAGAGGAGATTCTTTCCTTTATTGACTGCCTAAAGGGTATCCAGTCCCAATATGCTTTCTAAGAAAGAGCTTAGGGAGGAAATCCTGTCTCTCCTGGCAGATATGGGAGAGGAAGCCCAACGAGGCGCCTCCCGGAACCTCTGTGCCTTCATTGAATCGACCCCTCTCTATCAAGAAGCCGATGCCCTCTTTGCCTTCTACCCTTTTTTGGGGGAGATAGACCTGCGTCGGCTTATGAATTCAGCCTTAACACAGGGGAAAACCCTCTGTCTCCCTCGGGTTGAAGGGAGGGAGATGAGTTTTTACAGGGTGGAAAGTCTTGAAGAAGAGAAGTTGGAGCCTAACCGCTGGGGAATATTCGAACCTCTTCCCGGGGCGCCTCTTTGTGAAGGAGGAGCTTTTAAAGCCCCCCTTATGCTGGTGCCCGGTCTGGCATTTACGAAAGAGGGGAAACGGCTGGGAAGAGGGGGCGGTTACTACGACCGCTACCTGGAGAGGGAGAGGAACTCCTTTTCCCTGGCCGGTGTGGCCTACCCCTGTCAGATGGTCAAGGATATTCCCACCGAAGCCCATGATATTCTCCTGAACCGGGTCTACTCGGCTCCTTCAAAACTGTAATGTGACGGTTTAATGAAAGGCCTTCCCTTTTTCCCGGGCTTTTAGTAATTATGAGGAATAAGGAGAAGGAAAAATGAAAAAACAGCTTAAAATTCTTGGTTTAGCAGCTCTGCTCGTTCTTTTTATCAGTTCCTGTGTGGTACTCACTCCGGGAAGAACAAACAATAAAAAGAACAGTCATCGCCGGGTGGAATCAAGCCTGTCGAAATAGGGCGAATCCCAGAAGAATTAAAATGATCAGCCCGGCGGCGTATTTATAGGCCAGGGCCAAGAGCTTTCCTATAACCGCGCCCTTTCCGGCCCGGCCCGCCTCGGTGCTGTCCTTTGCTTCCAAACGGTACTCAACGGCAAAGGTAAAAAGAAAGATTCCCAGAAAAACTCCTATAACCGAGCCGATAACGGGTACAACCATACCGCCCACAATGGCTCCGGCAAAACCGCCTATACCGGCGGCGATCATCCCTTTTTTTGAAGCCCCGTACTTTTTTGCTCCCAAAAGTCCCATAAGGGCATCCATAACCTCACCGGACACGGCTAAAAGCAACATGATAATAAACTTCCCCCACCCCATGGTTCCATCGGTGGTAAGAAGATAAATCAGAGCAATGAGAGGACCGGCAAAATTAGCGGGGATTCCCAGGATCTGTATGACATAGAGAACAGCGGCCACCGTAAGAAACAGGATTTTGACTATGAGCGTTTCCATTCTAACCTACCTGCAGTAACTAGCCCGGCTGGTATCGGTCTCAAACACGTCTACCCGGCTGGGAGAGAGGGGGGCAATAAGCTTCTCCGTCTCTTCAAAGATATAACGGGCGATCTTTTCCGCACTGGGACGACCGTCCTCAAAATAGGGGTGATCGTTCAGGTTGGTGTGGTCCAAGGTACCGCAAACCTGACGCAAAGCCTTTTTAAGAATTCCGAAGTCACACAGCATGCCCCCTTCGTCCAACTCTTCCCCTTCCATATGAAGGAATACCTTATAGTTGTGTCCGTGAAGGTTCTCGCACTTCCCGTGATAATTTACCAAATAATGGGCGGCCGCAAAATCGGCCTCGACTCTTACTTTATACATGGTAATATCCTACCTCCGAAGGTCCGAAAAGTCACCCCTTAACAGAAAAAAAATATTTTCCCGGCCTACCTGTTGACAATTTTTTTGCCTCTTGCTATATTACGCAAGCACTTAATGATCCCCTGTAGCTCAGTCGGTAGAGCAGGTGGCTGTTAACCACCCTGTCAGCAGTTCGAGTCTGTTCGGGGGAGCTAGTTTAAGTTTTGAAGGGCAAGGATTTATTCCTTGCCTTTTTTATTTATAAGCCTTTGTCCGAAGTGTCATACAAGAAAGTTCAACTTTAACCACCGGGAGTTGACTCTTTTTCCATTTTCTTTTATATTATTTTCCGCAATTGATCCCCTGTAGCTCAGTCGGTAGAGCAGGTGGCTGTTAACCACCCTGTCAGCAGTTCGAGTCTGTTCGGGGGAGCTAAAAAGCATAAGGCAGATGAGTATTTAAACTTGTCTGCCTTTTTTTATCCCTTTTCCTGACAGCCTTCGGGAATTGACCCTTTCCTGCTTTTCCGTACAATGGGAGATGAGGAGATTTACATGACCCGATTAAAGATAAACCTGCTAGTACTCACCCTTTTATTCCCCCTACTCTCCCTGAGCGCCCAGGAAACCTGGGTCTCCCTTAACGGGGTATTCCGCTCTTACACCCAAAACGAATCGTACGACTCCTCCATAGATAAAACGACGGAAACCGACCTGGGCTACGGACTTAAGGGAATGCATTTTTTCAATGAGCACATTGGCGCCTACGCTTCTATTAATATTTTTACCCCCCAGAGCTGGGACTTAACCTATACCGACGGTGACGAAGATGATAACGACCTCTCTACCGGAATGGATACGGCCACCGGCTTTGGCTATATGCTGGGTGTGGCGGGAACCATCAGCCCCACCGATGTTCTGGATTTCTATATGGCCCTGGGATATGCGGGGACAAAAGTCACCTTACAGGAGAGCGACAGCGACGATAACTTTCTCTATAAATACGAATCCCGCTTAAGAGGTGTGGGAACCGACTTTGGCGTTAAGCTGAATGTACAAGAGTCGGTCTACCTGAATGTGGGGACCTCTCTCATCGTTCAGCTTTGGGCCGATGAAGAGATGACCGATTCCGACTATAGCGAAAGCGGAACATCCACCATGGCCTCCCTCGATGTACGCCCCTACTTCGGCTTTGGGATTTCCTTTTAAATAGTCCCCAGAACCCTCTTTTGTATTCTAGCTTTTGGGGCTTAGGGGAAAAAATGCTTTCAAATCCCCCTCTTTCTTGGTAAAATCACCCCTATGGGATCGGAAAATATAGAAAAAGTCAGTAATTGGGCCGAAAAACTCAAGACCGAAATAGGCCGGGTCATCCTGGGAAAAGATCCTCAAATAGAAATGATTCTAACCGCCCTCCTCTGCGGCGGTCATATACTGCTGGAAGATGTTCCCGGTGTGGGCAAAACCATACTGGCCCGGGCGCTGGCTGCCGTTATGGGAGGAAATGTCCAACGTATTCAGGGAACCCCCGATTTGCTTCCTTCCGATATTCTGGGAGCTTCTGTTTACAATCCCCAGTCGGGCCTCTTCCGCTTTAGCCGGGGCCCCATCTTCTCTCAAATAATTCTTATGGATGAAATCAACCGGACGGCACCCCAGTGCCAGGCGGCCCTTCTTCAGGCCATGGAAGAAGGGGCTGTTTCCCTAGAAGGCAAATCCCTCTCTCTGGGAGATTTCTTCCTTCTCATAGCTACTGAAAATCCATTGGACTTTGAAGGGACCTACGAACTGCCTCAGGCTCAAAGGGATCGTTTTTTTCTCTCCCTCTCTCTCGGTTATCCCGACAGAAAAGCCGAAGGGGCTATGCTGACCGAACAAAACCGCCTCTCCCACCCGGTAGACGATCTTAAACCTGTCAGCTCCCCGAAAGAGCTCCTTTCCCTAAGGAAACTTGTGGAAGAAGTAGAAGTCCCCCTCTCCCTGGAAAACCGGATACTTGATATAACGGAACGGTCGCGGAAAGACGAACGGCTGGAGCTGGGAGCTTCTCCCCGGGCTGCACGAGCTCTTTACAAAGGTGTTCAGGCACGGGCCGCCATACAGGGTCGGCCATGCGCCGCCCATCGAGACCTGACCAAACTGGCCGTCCCCGTTCTTAGGGGAAAAATAAAACTCAGCACCCCCTCACTTCTTAGCGGCTTGGCAAAAGAGGACATCATAGGGGCCCTTCTTTCCCAAACTGAAGTGGGGGAGTTAAGCCATTCGTGACCGGTCATATTGCCCTCTTGAGTCTTCTGGGCCTGCTCCTATTACTTCGCACAGGGGCCTGGATTGCCATAAAACTGATTCCCTCTTCTCTACAGATTATATCAAATGAAGAGATCCTCTATTCCCGGGCAGGCAGAGAGTTCTCTCTGGAAATACTTATTCGAAATACCTCTCCCCTCCCCCTGGCTCCTTTTAAGATACTCCTCGACTTCCCCGGATTGCCTTCGCCCCAATCGGAGATAACCCTCCTTCGTCTTCCCTCCGGTGGTGAGCAAAAAGTCAATTTTAAGATCAAAGCCCTCTCTCGGGGACTCTTTGATTCCGGCCGGATTGACCTCTCCGGGACCGACTTACTTCGTTATGGAAGTTGGCAAAAGTCCTCCCCTCTCAAAGAAAAAGTCTTTGTCTACCCTCCGGTAAAGACCATGTCCCGTCTCGATTCTCCCTGGCAGAAAGAACAGGAGGGCCCTATTCACATTGTTTTGAATCTCAGCTTTCCCCTTTACCCCTTGAGCGGACGGGAAGAGATGATCGAAAATGCCATTACACGGGCCGCCTCGGCAGCAATCTACTTCCTGGGTCGAGGACGGGAGGTTTCTCTCATCTGCGCAGGGAGCCTTCCCGATACCCCACAAGATACAACACACTCTATTTTACGGGGAAGAGGCAATGAACAGTCCCGCCGGATTCTGGGATTTCTGGCACTCATACAGGCTCAGAAGGAAAGAATCGGCCTGCCCGAACTTCTCTCCCTAAGGGAAAATCCCCGGGAGAGAAAAACCTCCTACTATCTCATTACTCCGCCCCTACTTACGGAGGATAAAAACTTCCTCTTTGAGCAAAAGAGGCAATTCAGGGAGGTGGACTATATTTATGAAGATTAAGCTCGCCCGACTCTTTCCCCTTCTGTGGCCTCCCGTGGTCCTCTCTGTCCTATTCAGCCTGGCCTCCCCTTACGAGGAGGTACTAATGGCCCGGTTGGTCTATCTTATTCCGGCTGTCACGGTCGGATTGTTCCTGCCCCTGGCTATGGGTTTTCTGGTAGCAGCACCTCTCAAAGCGGGCAGAAGATTGCTTTATGAACTGGAGAGTTACCCCCAAAATGAGTTAACCGCACAACTTTCCCGCTTTAGCTATGAAAGGGAGGAGTGGAAAAGACTAACCCAAAGAGCCCGACTCCTTACCGGCTTTCTTAGCCTGACTTTCCTGGCCGCCTATCTCGTTCAGGTGCAATTTCTCTCTCCCCCCAATCGCCTGACTCCTTTCTTCCTCATGGCCCTTATTCTCCTTTGCGCAGTCTACCGCTTTTACACACGCCTTCTGGATGAAAGAAGAGACTTTCTGACTCTCGCCCACCGCTTTGGTCAGGATGAAATAGAAAGAGGATATAAAGGGAAAGTTAAGTCAAAACAAAAAGAGAGGGCTCCCCATAATTCAGCTCAACCACACCTTCTTTCACTCCCCAAAGTATTAAAAGCCTTTAATAAAGTGGTTAAATGGGGGGCGAAGCAGGATATTACCTATCAAAATAACCTTTCCCCGGCGGACTTCCTTAGAACCCTGGGAAAAAAAGTACCCCGCAAAAGCAAGGATTTTGATCGATTGGCCCAGTTTCTGGACGGCTATTTCTACTCCTCCCGTCCCATAAAGGAAGAGGACATTGAAAGCTTTCTGCGGAGTGTTAAAATCGTCATAAAAAAGGAGAAAAACCGATGACCTCCCTTCAAACATGGGCCGAACGGGTCTGCAGAGAGATAAAGAAAGAATATTACCCACCGAACGAGGAAATTCAACTCATCCTTGCCGCCCTTCTTTGCCAGGGACACATTCTTATAGAGGGTAAGCCGGGAACGGGAAAAACACAGCTGGCCCGGGCCTTATCCACCGTTCTGGGAGGGGATTTCAAGCATATGTCCTGTACGCCCGATCTAGAACCTTCCGATATTCTGGGAGCCTCCCTCTACAGCCGGGAAAAGGAGAAATTTATTTTTCGGAAGGGGCCTATCATGACCAATATATTTCTCTTAGATGAAATTAACCGCAGCTCTCCCCGTACCCAATCGGCACTTATGGAAGCGATGGGAGAAGGAAAGATAAGCGTGGAAGGGACCAATATTCCCCTTCCCAATCCTTTTTTTCTCATTGCCACCGAATCGACCGTTGAAAAGGAAGGCATTTATCCCCTCCCGGAAGGACAGAAAGACCGCTTCTTCCTAACCCTTACTCCCGACTATCCCGGCCGGGAAGAAGAGAGGTGGATAATGAAACGGAGCGGTAAAGGAGAGACGGCAAAAACCGTTTCCGGACCGGATGAACTGCGGGCCCGACAAGGGGAAGTCCTTGAGGTACACCTTGAAGATGGTTTAAAAGAGTATATTCTTGATCTTGTAGACTATACCAGAAAAGATGGCGAGCTTGTAACGGGAATCTCGCCCCGGGGGTCGCTGGCCCTTTATAGAGGATCTCAAGCTCTTGCCGCTCTAAAAGGGCGGGACTTTGTCATCCCCGGAGATATCCAGACTATGATCTATCCCATTTTTAAAAATAGGCTTTCCTTTAGGCAGGGCCCCTATGGAGACATGCCCGATGAAGGGGAATATATAAACAATATGTTAAACAGAATTTCCGTTCCTCCCATTGAATAAGCCCGTCGGGAAGATTACTATTAGCATTATGAGAGATTTCATAGTAAATTGCCTGGTGAGACTGGCTATCGCCCTTACCATTAAACTGGATAAAACAAGTAAAAAGGCCCTACAGACCATTCCCGGGAAGGGCCCTGCTCTCCTTATCATGAATCATGTATCCAATATTGAAGGACCGGTAATCTACTCCCGTCTGCAGCCCCGAAACACCATAGCTCTGGGTAAGGCGGAATTGTGGGACAGTTTTGGTACCCGTCAGATGATGGAAGCCTGGAAATGTATTCCTATCACAAGAAGCGGCGTAGACCAGAAAGCCATTGCCGCTTGTAGGGGAGTTCTTGAACGGGGTGATTTTCTTTGTATCGCCCCGGAAGGGACCCGCAGCAAGAGCGGTAAAATGAAAAAGGCCAAACCGGGAGTAACCCTTTTCATTACCCCAGACGCCCCGGTTATCCCATTGGCCTTCTGGGGCCTGGAAAACTACAGCAAGAATCTTAAAAAACTACGGCGGACCCCTATGCATATCCGCGTGGGCGAACCTTTCTATCCGAAAAAACCGTCCGGTCGTTTTAGCGGAGAAAAACGGCAGGAGATGGTGGACGACATGATGAATCGAGTAGCCGCCCTCATGCCCGAAGAGTACCGGGGATACTACGGCAGCGATTCTTAGAAAAGAGTCATTTTACACTTTTAGCAAATATTTGCATTTTCCCCTTGATTTCCCTAGGGGCTTTTGGTATTTTCAAACACATAAATTGTATAAACTAATACTGTGTCCCCCGTTGGGACATGGGGAGGAATAAATTATGGCTGATTGGGATTTGATTATTATCGGCGCAGGCCCGGCAGGACTGGCTGCGGCTCAGTACGGGTCACGGGCCAACCTTAAATGCGTTATCGTTGAAGAAATGGCACCGGGCGGACAGGCTCTGACCATTGACGACCTGGAAAACTACCCCGGATTTCCCAAGGGTGTAAACGGATTCCAGTTTTCCGATGATATGCGGGCCCAGGCCGAAAAATTCGGCGCCGAGTTCAAATCGGCCAGCGTAAAAGAGATCGTTAAAGAGGGGGAAGACTTTGTTGTAAAGACCGCCCGTGACGAAATCAAAGCTCCCGCCCTTATATTTGCCACCGGAGCCAAGCACCGCCACCTGGGAGCTCCCGGGGAAGAAGAATTTGCCGGTAAGGGTGTTTCCTACTGTGCCACCTGTGACGGTCCCTTCTTCAAGGGGAAAAAGATCCTCGTTGTAGGCGGAGGCGATGCGGCCTGTGATGAAGCGGTTTACCTCTCCAAACTTTCCGACCAGGTAAAGATCATCCACCGAAGAGACCGATTCCGCGCCCAGAAAGCTGTGGCCGACCGGGTGATTAACGACCCCAACATCGAAGTAAACTTCAATACCACCTGCGAAGAAATCAAGGGTGAAATGAAGGTTAACAAGGTTGTCCTGAAAGACACGGTGACCGGCGAACTCCGGGAAGAAGAGATGGACGCGGTATTCATCTTCGTGGGAACCATTCCCCAGACCCAGATTGCCCCCGATGTAGACCTGGACGACATGGGCTACATCAAAACCAATGAAAAGATGGAAACGTCCCTGCCCGGCTTCTACGCCGTAGGCGATGTACGGGACACTCCCTTCCGCCAGGTAATTACCGCCTGTGCCGACGGGGCCGTGGCAGCTCACGTAGCTTCCAACTACATTGACGAACTGCGAGGACAGGCTTACGGAAAGTAGGCTTTAGCTCCCAGTCACAAGGGCCTCCCGGAAACGGGGGGCTTTTTTTTGCTTTCCTAATACCTTGACCCTTTAAGCATCCGATTCTAAAATGAACTACTTATAAATCTCCGAAGGGGGTTGGGAATAGTGGAAATACGAATTGAGACTCTTAAAAAAGAAGAACTCGATAAAATAGCCCCGCTCTGGGAAAAACTGAATCAAATCCACCTGAATGACTCACAATATTGGAAAGAAAGGTTTGAAACAATGACGTTCAATAAAAGAGCCGAATCGCTCTATTCAATGAATGAGGAGAATCTTCACTGTCAGGTTTTAACCGATGGGTCAAACCTTTACGGCTATTGCCTTACCAGCATTCAGGAAAACAGAAAAAAAGGCGGAATAGAGTCCCTCTTTATTGATAAGGAACTAAGGGGTGAGAACTGGGGAACTAGCTTGGTAGAAAAGGCTATAAGCTGGCTCAAAGAACAAAAGGCCGAGCGGATTTTCGTTTCCGTAAGCGAAGGTCATGAGAGGGTATTCCCCTTCTACCGGAAGTTGGGTTTCGCTCCCAAAATGACCAACCTTGAACTTAAAGACTAATTTTCCTCTTCCGGGACGGGATTCTTTCCCACCCTTTCTTTGAAGCCCGACGAAAAGGAGATCTTCGGTACATAGGTAGCCGGTTTGGCCCCGATTGTCATCTCCTCTCCGGTGGCCGGATTACGTCCGATTCGGGCCTTCTGGGCGGGTCGGATATCACAGTAAAACTTACCCAGCCGTCCCAGGGGCACTCTCTCGCCCATCAAAACACCGGTCTCTATCATGGCTTCGTAATCGTCCAGGAGGGATTTTACGTCCTTCTGAGTCATATTATGCTTCTGAGAGAGGTAGGAGGTCATGGTTTTGCGAGTAAAGTGGTCCGGTCCCTGCCCTTCCACTCCGGTAAGAAAGGTTTTATTGATTTTCACAAAGCCGTTAGAGAGAAAGATCATGGCTTCGGCGATTCGCTTGTTCTGCTTGTCCGGCTCCAGGTCTTCCGGAGCGGCGACAATTCGGTAGAGGGGAGATGTTTTTTTGAGCATGCGGCTCTCAAATTCGGCACTCTGACCGGGAGTGACATTGCCGGAGAGAGAAATGGATCTCTCCACAATCATTTCCGGTACATCTTCACGAATTTTAATACTTGAATATTCCAGACGACATCCGTCCCCTTCGTCGGCAAAGTAAGCCAGAAGGGAACCGGAAAAGGTCAGAGCCAGAAAAGCCCGATTTTCTTCCGGTGCCAGAGTCTCCACTTCTTCCAGCTTAAGGTTATGGGACTGGCCGGAAAATAATTCTTCCTTATTCTGCCAGCTTCCTTCAACTCTCTCAAAGGGTAATTCCCCAAAGGCGCCCTTTTCATAAAGTGCTTTCAAATGGCGTTCGATTCTTTCGTTCATATATTCTCCCCTATCTATAACATGATTTTCTGAAACAACAGAAAAATAAAAAGCGTATATCCCACACTCAACAGAGTCCCTAATAAATAATACTCTGCAAAGACTTTATTTTCCAGCATTTTAAAGCGGGCCAGGGATTTGATGGCAATTATTATTCCCCTCCGGGCTCAACGATTTCATAAACAGCCATCAAGGCCATAAGGATTTCATCCAGATTGGATGCTTTAAGCCGCTCATAATAGCTTGCCTGGCTAATATTCAACTTTTCCAGGGTATGGCTTAATTCGACCTTGGTAAAATCTTCCCTAATGGCCTCCCACTGTTTTGCGGTTATTCTGACAATAGCCTTGTTTATAAGAGGCATGAGTTTGTTGCAGATCCGGTCCTTCTGGCTGTGACCTGTCATAATAAGCCCATCATATTGGCGGGATTTTTTAAGTTTGTTAATCTGATCCCGGGCATTCCAGAAAAGGGGGCCGTTCATCTCCCAGGAATTCTCTTTTAGCTCCCCCTCAATCCGGCCCGCCCCAATTCCGTATCTTACTTCATAGGGAGAAAGATGACTCAGACTAAGCATCAATAAATCACCCAGATGGCGATTCAGGGGAAAAAGAATCTGGATTTCATCCCCCTGGGAGATATGATACTTTCTCTCCGAATCAAATCGTAGCTTAATGGAACGATTTATAGCTTCTGTTTTTTCGATTAATTGGCGATTAAAAAGATTATAATCTTCCGACCTGGTGGAGTTGATTATATCCATGGTAATGACAAGATAGTTGGCGGAATGATCGGAAAGGACTTTTTCCTCTTCCCTTAGGGTATAAATCCCCCGGGAAAGATTCCGAATTACCCCCCGCTCCTTCAATTCATAGACATACCAGTGAAGGGTTTTCCGTTTTATTTCACCGAATACTTCTTTGTAAAATTCATAGAAGTCGTCTGTGGTAATTGTTTCGTAGTGGCAAAACTTATCCTTTAAGGCTTCTATATGTAAATCAACTTCATCCAGGGCCATTATTATCCTTCCCGGAATCCATTATACCATATCTTTTACATTTAACAAGCTTTTCCGGGTTTCAACCCAAATAAAGCTCTTTCCGGGAAGAAACCCGGGAGACTATTAACTACCGGCCCCTTCGGTCTTTTTGGCGGAACCGGAGGTAGAACTCTTGCCCTTTGCATCGTTCACGTAGAAGCCGCTCCCCTTAAAAATAATTCCCATTCCGCCGCCAATCAAACGTCGAAGCGTTTCCTTATGACATTCGGGGCAGGTGGTTAGTGAGTCTTCCGTCATGGACTGGAATTTCTCAAAGGTATATCCGCATTCTTTGCATTCGTAATCGTATGTGGGCATCTTATCCTCAAAATTCGTAATTTTTCTCCTAATATAATCATTTTTCCTTATTGTGGCAAGTTTTAGAAAATTACTAATTGGTAAGTTTCCCGTAAATCTATTATTATTTACTATTATGCGCTTACTGCACCAGATTCCTTCGGAACTTAAAAGTTCCCGCCGATTACTTCAAAGACTCTTTGCGGTATATCTCTTTTTCCTACTCCTGTTCGGCCTTATAGGTTATGTATGGATTCTCCGCCCCTTCCTGCATCTGGAATCGGAGGAACTGAAACGGGTAAAACAAAGTGTAGAAGTCGCCCTGGAACGGGAAATCCTTTATATAGACAGCATTGTTAAAGACGTAGCCTTTTGGGACGATACCTGGAACTACCTTAGAGAACCGGAAAACAACAAAGATTATGTAATTACTAATTTGGAGATAGAAACACCAATCAACCTTTCCCTGGAGTATATGGCCATTATCAATCGGGACAGAACAATTCTTTACCAAATAATTGTGGATACGGAAGAGGAGGAGATAACCTCCTGGCCCTCATTCCCTTCAGATAGACTCAACGAAAATATTCTTCTGCCAAAAGACCGGGAAGTCTATAGAGGAATATTCAAAAACGGAACGGACCTCATCATCCTGTCCATCAGGAATGTGTATAAAGGTGACGGGAAAGGCCCCTCCGCCGGCTATTATATGGTGGGGAAAAAGGTGGACGAAAACCTAATGGAACAGATGCGGGGCATGTCCTACCCCTACCTGGATATTACTCCTTTAGATCCCCAGGAGATAGATTCCATACAGACAAAGAGATACAGAGGAGACTCCCTCATTCTACAGGAACTCCTCCCCGACATTTACGGTACCCCGGCGGCTTTGCTCACAGTCAATTATAAAAGAACTATTCTCAATGCGGGAAAAAACAGCCTTGTATTCTACATCATAAGTGTTATTGTCAATATGATAGCCATAGGCCTCATTACTATGCACTTTATAGAAAACCACATGATATTCCCCCTCAAACTCCTTTTGGAGCATATGAATCGCATTAATGACAAGGACGACTTCTCCCTAAGACTCGAAATGGAAAGACAAGATGAATTCGGGATCCTCAGTGCCGACTATAATCGCCTTCTGGATCTGATTGAAGAGAACAACAGCCGCCTTATAGAGATGGCAAACCGCGATGAACTTACGGGACTTCATAACCGGAGATTTATTAACGAATACATAGAATCCATAAGCACCGGCGAGCAGGAAACCGGATCGGCCCTCATGATCGATATAGACTATTTCAAAAAATACAACGACCGCTACGGCCATATTGCGGGGGATCATTGCATACGGCAGGTGGCGGAAGTAATTAAAGATACGGCAACCCGTCCGGCCGATATATCCTCCCGCTACGGCGGGGAAGAGTTCATTATTCTTCTTTTTGATACCAGCCGGGAAGGAGCCCTAACGGTGGCAGAAAAAATACAGGCAACCCTAAGGAAAATGAAAATTCCCCACGAAAACTCACCTGTCCAACCCTATGTTACCGTAAGCGGGGGACTCTCCTTCCGAAAAAGCCTCAAAAGCAAAGAGGATATTCTGGAAATGATAAATGAAGCGGACAAGGCCCTCTACCAATCCAAAGAAGAAGGCCGGGACAGGATTACCTTTTTTAAGGAGACATTCGGCTAATTCCCGCTTTCCCCGCTCATCCATATCCGCTATACTACCCCCATGACCACAGAAACAACCTTTGTAATGATTAAGCCCGACGGCGTTAAGCGGGCACTAACGGGACAGATCATCGACCGATTCGAACGATGCGGACTGACTGTGAGGGATATGAAAATGGCTCGGGCCAGCCAGACTCTGGCAGAAGAACACTACGCAGAGCACAAGGGAAAATCCTTCTTCGAACCTCTTGTGAATTTCCTCACCTCCGGACCTGTTATTGCCATGGCACTGGAAGGGGCCGAGGCAATTGGAGTCGTACGAAAGATGGTAGGAGCAACTCAGCCCAAGGAAGCCGCCCCCGGTACTATCCGCGGGGACTTTTGCCACATGGGTTACGACCGGGCCGCCGAAGTAATCGGCACCATGCCCAACCTGATCCACGCCTCCGATTCCCCGGAAAGCGCCGCCCGGGAGCTGGCTCTCTGGTTTGGCGATTCGGAAGGATTCAAGGACTACTCCCGCTGTGACGCAGAACTCTTCTAAACCTTTCTATCTCCTCTCCGCCTCCCCCAGGCGGAGAGAGCTTTTGGGCCGACTGGGGATTAAGCCGATTGTGGCCCCGGTAGACCTGGAAGAATTTCATGACCCCAACCTTTCCCCGGACAAACTGACTCTCTCCCTGGCCGCCCAGAAGATGGACGCCTTCCTGAGTCAGTCTTCCCTCCCCCCGGAAAGCGCCGCCCTCACGGCGGACACCATTGTCCATGCCGAAGGCCGGCACCTGGGTAAACCTTCCGACCGGAACGAGGCAAAGGAGATGCTGTGCCACCTTTCCGGCAAGGAACACCTGGTTTCCACCGGTTTCGTTCTTATCCTGGACGGAAAGCGCCATGAGAGTGTGGAAACCACCACCGTCTGCTTCCACACTCTAAGTGACCGGGACATCGATTTTTACCTCGATTTGAAGGAGTGGCACGATGCGGCGGGGGCCTACAAAATCCAGGAAGGGGGAGAAATTATGATTAATTGGATAAAAGGCTCCTGGAGTAACGTTATGGGGTTGCCAATATCATCGATTTATGCCATCTTAAGGGACGAAAATTACTGGGCGGAAAAGTAAACATTTTACGTCTCCCCCAAAAGGGATTTCCTCGAAATCCCCATCTTCCGGTAACCAGCCCGAGAATTAAGCGAAGGACCGCAGAAAGATCTGCGGAACAAGGAGGCCAATATGGCAGTAGTAACAATGAAAAACCTGCTCGAATCAGGTGTTCATTTCGGTCACCAGACCAAAAGATGGGATCCCCGAATGAAGAAGTACATCTTCTCTCAGAGAAACGGGATTCACATCATCGATCTCCAGAAAACCAGTCAGGCTATCAAAGAAGCCTATGAAGTGGTTAGAGAGACCGTACGTCAGGATAAGTCCATCCTGTTCGTAGGAACTAAAAAGCAGGCCCAGGCCGCTATCGAAAGAGAAGCCAAGCGATGTGAAATGTACTATGTAAACAATCGTTGGCCCGGTGGTATGATGACTAACTTCTCCACCATCAAGAAGTCCCTCCACAGACTCAAGAAAATTGAGAAGATGGAAGTGGATGGTACTTTCGATCAGCTGACCAAGAAAGAAATTTCCCGTCTGCTCAAAGAAAAAGCAAAAATGGAAAAGACCCTCGGCGGTATCAAGGATATGAACGAACTGCCCGGCGCCCTTTTCATTATAGATACAAGAAAAGAAGCTATCGCCGTAGCGGAAGCTCAGAGACTGGGTATACCTATCATCGCCGTTGTGGATACCAACTGTAACCCCGAAGGTATTGATCATCCCATTCCCGGTAACGACGACGCTATTCGTGCGATCAGTCTGTTTACCAAGCTGATTTCCGACGCCGTTCTCGAAGCGGACAACGAAGTTGGACTGGAAGTCATCGAAACCCTTCAGGACGATGAACCCACCCCTTTCGCCTCCAAGCCTGCTCCCGCAGCTGAGGCTAAAACCGAAGAAGAGGAGACAAACGAGTAATGGCAGTAACTCCCGCTGACGTAAAAAAACTGAGAACCGCTACCGATGCCGGTATGCTGGACTGTAAGAAAGCCCTTGTAGAAGCCGACGGTGATTTTGCAAAAGCCGAAAAGATCCTTAAAGAAAAGGGTCTGGCCAACGCCGGTAAGAGAGCTGACAGAGCTACCACAGAAGGTGCCGTATTTACTTACATCACCGACAATAAAGCCTGTGCAATCGAGCTTGACTGTGAAACTGACTTCGTAGCCAAGACCGATCAGTTCAAGGAACTGGGAAGCACCATTGCCAAGACCTGTCTCGAAAAGGGTCTGACCGAAATCAACGACGAACTCGATGTTATGATTAAGGAAGGTATTACCGTTCTTAAGGAAAACATGGTAGTTAAGAAGATTGAGCTTACCGATATTGCCGACGACGAAGTTGTAGCTGAATACAGCCACAACGGCGGTCAGATTGGTGTACTTGTTAAGCTTAAGTGCGATAGCGTCGAAACCGCAGCCAAGGACGAAGTTAAGCAGATTGCCTTTGACCTGGCTCTTCACGGTGCCGCTTTTAACCCCCCCTACCTGAACAGAGGCGGAATCCCCGAAACCTATATTAAGGAACAGGAAGAGATTTTCACCACTCAGGCCGAAAACATGGACAAGCCCGCCAACGTTGTTGCCGGTATTGTTAAGGGTAAGCTGAACAAGCACCTTTCCCAGATCTGCTTTGTAGACCAGGCTTTTGTTAAGAATGACAAAATTACCTGTAAGAAAGCTATCGAGGAAGTGGCCAAAGCCGCAGGTGGCAAGGTTGAAATGACCGGGTACACCTATTTTGCCGTAGGTCAGTAAAATTTTACATAATGGGACTGCTCTCCAAGGGGGGCGGTCCCTTTCTTTTTTTATGTGACTTTTGCTTATGCATAGCCACACCTTAGGAGGACTTAATGGATACTATTATTAAAGACGGGGAAAGCAGAATGCAGAAGAGCGTTAAGTCTCTTCAGGATGATTTTAACGGTGTAAGAACCGGTCGGGCTTCTGCTTCCATTTTTGACAAGGTTCAGGCCGACTACTACGGCACCCCTACTCCCCTCAACCAGATTGCCAACATTTCCATTCCCGAAGCCAGACTGATTGTTATTCAGCCCTTCGACAAGAATGCTCTGGGTGACATCGAAAAGGCTATTCTGGCTTCCGAGCTGGGCCTCAACCCTTCCAACGACGGTAAGGTTATTCGAATCAACATTCCCCCTTTGACCGAAGAAAGAAGAAAGGACCTGGTTAAACAGGCCAAAAACATGGCTGAACAGGCCAAGGTCGCCATCAGAAATATCAGACGCGATATTAACGATGCCATCAAAAAAGGTGAATTCACCGAAGACGAAAAGAAAAAATCCGGCGACGATGTACAGAAAGTCACCGATAGCTATATCGATCAGATTTCCAAACTCGCCGATGCCAAAGAAAAGGAAATAATGGAGATATAATGGGATCCCAATCCTTTCCCTCCCATGTGGGAATCATTATGGACGGCAACGGCCGCTGGGCCCAATCCCGGGGATTAAAACGTTCGAAAGGACACCGGGAAGGGGTGACTTCGGCCAAAGCCATTGTCAAGAAAGCTTCCGATATGGGAATAAAGTACCTCTCCCTCTATGTATTTTCCACGGAAAACTGGAAGAGAACAGAAGAAGAGGTTTCTTTTTTAATGGTCCTTATTCGGCAATATTTGAAACAGGAATACCAGTTTTACATAGACAATAAGATCCGGGTTATTCACTCGGGCCGCCGGGAGGATCTTCCCAAAGAAGTTCTCGGCGATATAGACCAGGTTGTGGACCAGACCAAGGACTTTGAAAATCTTACGGTTAACCTTTGTATTAATTACGGCGGGCGGGACGAAGTGGTCCGGGCCGTAAAGAATATCGTTCAGGCCGGAACAGCTCCGGAAGAAGTAACAGAAGAACTGATTAGCCGTTCTATAGATAACGGCCCCCTTCCTCCGGTAGACCTTATAATCAGGACCGGCGGAGATTTACGGTCGAGCAATTTCCTCTTGTGGGAAGGAGCCTATGCGGAGTTTTTCTTTACCCAAAAACTCTGGCCCGACTTCACCCCGGAAGATTTTGCTTCCGCATTGGACAGTTTTGGCAAAAGAGACCGCCGCTGGGGAGGATACAATGCCCATGAATAATACGGCTAAAAGACTAATTTTATTTGTAATCGCCTTTCCCATACTGGGGGCTCTGATTTTTCTTCTCCCCCACTATCATCATTTGGCGGCGAATCTGGTAATAATACTGGTAACCATTCTCTCAACCAGAGAATTGACCATTATGTTTATCCAGGCCGGATTCAGCATAAAAAGTCCCTACTACCCCTTGTTGAGCGGGTTGATTCCCCTCTGCCAATATTTGATTATATCAGACTATACGCAGGAGCCGACTCTGACCCTTCTTTTTGTGGTCCTTGTCTCGGCCAATCTGATATATCCGGTTTTCCGAAAGGACAAGAATAAGGTAGTCAAATCAGTTTCAACAGTGCCCATTACGATTTTCCTTTTGGTATATCCCGCCTATTTTTTCTCCTACATTACAAGGTTATCCGGCTTTGACCAGGCCTCCTATTTTCTCTTTTTCCTGGTGCTTCTTGTCTACCTGAATGACTCGATAGCCTGGTTTTTCGGGGTCCTTTTTGGCAGAAACAGGAACGTCTTCGCCGTGAGTCCCTCCAAGAGCCGGGAAGGATTCTTCGGGGGCTTCCTAGCCTCTGTGGCGGTTTCCCTTCTGTTTATCGTGTACCTTCCCCGCTTTATAGACGGTCTGGAGCCCGGTTCTCCCGTCCTGGCTATTATCATGGGGCTGGTTTGTGGTTTTACCACGATTCTCGGTGACCTGGCCGAATCGGCATTAAAGCGCTACACCAATGTAAAGGACTCGGGTGATATGATTATGGGCAGGGGCGGTCTTCTCGATTCGGTAGACTCCCTCCTTCTCACTGCGCCTGTTTTCTACTATTTCATTACACTCTACTTGAGGATGTCTCTTTGAAAAAAGTCATTGTTCTAGGCTGTACCGGTTCCATTGGGGCCAGTACCATGGATATAATAGCCCAATTTCCCGGAGAGTTCTCCGTTGAAGCCCTCTCTGCCCATTCGGCCCGGAGCAGTGAAATCCTCCTTAAGTATAAATCGGTCTATGGCGGAGCCAAACTGGCTCTCACCGGTGTAGAAACACCTCCGGAGGGAATCGATTATGCCGGTACAGACGGTCTTTTGCGCATGATAGAAGAGACGGGAGCCGATATTGTGGTCAACGGAATATCCGGAGCCGCTGGACTGCTTCCTTCCATCAAATCCCTGGAAAGTGGCAAGGACTTGGCCCTGGCCAACAAGGAAACCATTGTAACCGCAGGGGATTTAATCTTTGCCCTGGCCGAGAAAATGGGCTGCACCATCCTTCCGGTCGATTCGGAACACTCCGCTCTTTTTCATTTGCTTATGGGACGGGATCCAGACACGGTTTCCGAATTGATACTTACCGCTTCCGGCGGGCCCTTCGTGGATATGCCCTTTGAAGAACAGAAAGGGGTGACTCCCGCCCGGGCCCTCAAGCACCCCAACTGGGATATGGGCGCCAAAATCAGCATAGATTCGGCCACCCTGGCCAATAAGGGACTGGAAGTCATCGAAGCGTGGAAACTCTTTCATCTCCCCCTGGACAGGATCTCTGTTCTCGTTCATCGGCAGAGCCTGGTACACTCCCTCATTCGTACCAAAGATAATGCCCTCTACGGTCAGTTCAGCTCCCCCGATATGAAGCTCCCCATTCAAAACGCCCTTTTCTACCCGGAGTTACGCCCCGTAGAAGCGGCCTATACGGACCTTTGCGGACCTGCCCTTACCTTTGAAAAACCCGACCGCAAACGTTTCCCCATGCTGGACCTGGCCTATAAGTCGGCCGAATTGGGCGGCCCCGCCCCCATTGTCTACAACGGAAGCAACGAAATTGCCGTGGCCGCCTTCCTTAAAGAGGAGATCGGCTTTACCCAGATTGGGGAAGTTACCGATGCTATGCTGAATTTATCCTGGCCCGATCCACAGAATACCCTGGAAGGAATAGAGGAAGTAGACCGCCTCTCCCGGGAACGGTCGCTGGCCTTTATAGGAGAAAAACTTTGAATTTAGGGCCTCTCGTTCAGATTTTCCTGGGCCTCTTGGGCCTTACCGTTGTCATTACCGTTCATGAATTGGGCCATCTCTTGGCAGCCCGTCTTTTTAAGGTAGAAGTCCTTACCTTTTCCATTGGAATTGGCAAGAAACTCATTGTCCTCAAGGGTAAAAAAACGGAGTGGGCCCTTTCCCTCCTCCCCCTGGGCGGCTATTGCCGTCTTAAGGGAGAACAAAACTTCATTCAAGCCTGGGAAGAAAAAAGCGATCACATACCCTATGAGGAGGGCTCACTCTTCTCCGCCCCCTGGTGGCAGCGCGTTATCATTGCCCTGGCAGGTCCGGCGGCAAATCTGATATTCGGGGCCTTGCTCCTTTCGCTTGTAGCCTTGATTCGCTACCCCGTTAACTATGTGGATCCGATCATTGTTCCCGTTTCCCGCTACGATGAAAATCGCTCCGACTGGCCCGCCGACAAAGCAGGACTGCAAACAGGTGACCGAATCACCTCCATAGACGGGGAAGAGGTCAGCCGTTTTTCTCAAATCCAGGAGAAAGTCATTCTGGAAGGAGGGAATCCTCTTAGTTTTACTGTTGAACGGAACGGAGAAGAATTTACCACCACAATAACCCCCGAACTGAATAAAGAAAACGGCACCGGTTACATAGGAGTCTATCCTTTTATAGAAGCGGAAGTAAAAGAGGTGGGGGAACGTTCCATCTTCTCCTTTCTCTCCCCGGGCGAACGGATTATAACTCTTAACGGAGGAACCGTTGAGTGTACCATGGACTTTTACCAGCTCCTGGATGAATCGGACGGTCAACTTGAAACAATCACCACTATTAAAGACGGAGAAACAAGGGAGTACGACCCTCATATCCTTATTATAGAAGGAGACAGCTACCCCTCTTTTCCTTTTAAAACGGAACTGACCCCCTCCTATGGGCTTTTAGGAGCCTTGAAGCAGGGTACTGCCGACATGAGCGATATGATGGGCCGAACAGTCAAAAGCCTGGGGCTCCTATTTAAGGGGATTCAGCTTAACTCGGCCCTATCCGGCCCCCTCCGCATCTCCTGGATGACCGGAGAAGTGGCCCTTTCCGGTTTTGGCCTGGGATTCAGAATCGGTCTGAATCGGATAATTCAGTTCCTCTCTCTTATATGCGCTGCCCTGGCCTTTGCCAACCTCCTTCCCATTCCCGTGCTGGACGGGGGACAGGTTATCCTCTATTTTATAGACGGAATAAGAAAAAAGGCCCTTACCCCCCATTTTATCTACTACTACCAAATGGTCGGAACGGTCCTGGTTATAACTTTGGCCCTCTTTGCTTCCGCCAACGATATTCTATTTTTCCTAAGGAGTTAATCATGACCAGGAAAGGAATCGGACTTCTCGTTTTTCTCATCATCGCCCTGGGACAACTGGGAGCCGAAAGCTACCGTATTGTGCCCAATTACGGGCATCTGGATGAAGTTAGTGAAATAAACTGGGACAAAGAGCGAAATATCCTTCTAACCCTGGGAAAAGACGGCATCTGCCTTGCCGTGGATCTTGAGAACAACCGGGTTCTTAACCGACTGACCCTCCCGGGGACTCCCCTTCTGGCCCGTTTAAATCCGACCTATCCCGAATTGGCCCTCATAACGGAAAAGAGTGATGCCTATGTCCTGTATGTTCTTAATTGGCAGACCGGGGAAATACTTATACAACAAGACAAAAGTGAGATTCCCTTTTTCCTGGACTACTCAAAATCGGGAGAAATACTCCTCCTGGGATCGGAAGAGATTCATTTCCTGGCCCATGACTCGGACAGTGAGCTAGAGGGCCCGGAAGAGGTCAGCGAACTTCTCTCTTTTGGTTATCTGGGCGGTTCGGAAAAAACCTTTATGGGCTACAGCCCTTCCGGATCCCTTATCTACTACGATCGGTTTACCTCCAAAATACTGGGCCAGGCCGCTACGGAAGAGGACCTGACCGATTTGACTGTTCTGAACGGTGATGTCCGCCTCATTACAGCGCAAAAGGAAAACACCCTTCTTTTAATAGACAGACAAACAGGTTTAACCCTTGATTCACTGGAATTCGAAGAACTCCTCTCCTGGCATGTCCAAAAAGAGGACGACCTGATTACCACTCTTTCCCGGGAAAAAAACGAATTCACCGCCAGAAGCTATCGTATTAAAAGAGACAAGTTCTCCCGTGATTCGGAAAAGAAAATCACCGACAGAGACAATCTGACAACGGCTCTTTTGGCCGAAAGCCGTTATCTTCTGGGAGACATGAGCGGGGATATTTACAGCAGCGCCCAAAAAAGCCGTCAGGTTTATCCACTTCTCCCTTCGAGTCCTTTGTCCATTGAAAGTGTCGATTTCATAGATAACAAAATGCTCGTAGGAAGCGGAGACAGCCTTATGATCTGGGAATCCCCCTTTTTTGAGAAAGAGGGTCTCTCTACCAATCATCTCCTTAACCTCTCACGGCAAACAATAGACCTTCCCCTGGAAAAAAGCGAAGTACTTAATTTCCAGGACAATCCCGTATTCTGGCAGCCCGATAGGAGTATAAAATACCCCTACTACCTTTTCGAATACGATGAAATGATAAAATTGGGTGAAGTGGAAGAGAAAGAAAAATCCCAAGGCTTCAAGAAGGAAGTAAGCTTTGGCTATGCCGATTTAAGCTTCTATAGGGATTTGGAACTCCTGGTGGACGAGAATAAGAACTGCCGAATTTCACGACTAACAGATGAGGAAGGGGCTATTTCCCGAGAAGAGATTTACTCCTTCTCCCACCCTTCTCTGGAGCGGGCGGCTTTAATCAGCCCCACCCATCTGGCCCTGGGCAGCAATACCTACTTTGGAGGCCGGAACAGTATTAATGTAACAAATATCTATACGGGAGAATCGATTCCCCTCAGCGATGAAAGAACCATTGTCACCTCCTTCCTCCCCGATGGTAAGGAAGAGGGCTTCTACTCCTTCGGATTTCTGGAACGGGATGAAGAATCCTTTGGACAGGTAAAATACCACAGACTGGACAATCTCTTTGAGGAGGGTGAATTAATTATGGAATTCCCCCAGACAGCTGTTAGTCGCTGTGAATTAAACCTGGGTCATGAAGGCAGGGTTTATGTAAGTACCCCCGAAGGAAACTGGTGCCGTTCAGGAAAGGAGAAAAACGAATCGGACAGCTACGCCCTGGGAGGACCGGCCCTGCATCAAGGATATATCTATCGTATAGAAAAGAACCATTCCCTGATTATTTCCCGGGAAAAGGATCTTAAGCCCCTTGTGACGGTGTATTTCTTTGAAGGGGGAGAGTGGCTGGCTCTGAACGAAAGCAATCCCTACTACTTCTACTCATCCAAAGCCAGAGAGCTATTTACAGTATATAAAGTTAACGATTAATCGTGGCCTCGGTTCAGGCTGATTTTTTCAATAGCCTCACCTACCGCCTTACGGACAACATCTTCGAACTCTCCGTCCTGGGCGGTGCTGTAAATGGCACCCATGAGAGATACACGGTAGCGGGGCTGCAGCATATTCAAAGAGATGCAAACCATATCGAGGACACAATCCTCACATTTGCATATATCGTCGTCGGAAATCTTTTCCAACTCCTCTTCCATTATTTTAAAAACCAGCTCTTCCGTGTGATTTTTCAGATTTGACAAGTCATAGATTTCGTCGAGCGCCATTATGTCTTACTCCTTCTACGGGTTTTGGTGAGTCATAGATTCAAAACGGGTATAACGGGGAATAAACATTACCTCCACCGTGTCGGTGGGACCGTTACGCTGCTTTGCAACAATGATCTGCGTTCTAATACCATTTTCGTCACCTTCACCGCTTTTGTCAACAATTCTTTCACGATGGAGGAGCATAACAACATCCGCATCCTGCTCAATGGCTCCCGATTCACGCAAGTCAGCCAGACCGGGGGCTTTACCTTCGGTCTGACGCCCTACCTGAGAAAGGACGACAATGGGGATATCCAACTCTCGGGCCAGGGCCTTGAGAGAACGGCTCACCTCTGCCATCTGTTCGTGGCGAGGGGTGGATTTATCTTCCGGCGTAATAAGACCAATATAGTCAATAAAAATAATCTGAACATCGTATTTGGCCTTCATTTTTCGGGCCATGGAACGCATATCCAGAAGGGAGATATTGGGGGTGTCTTCTATATAAAAGGGCGATTCATAAAGGCGACTTGCCGAATCGGCCAGTTTGCGGAAGTCCGTCTTTGAAAGAAGACCGGTCCGCAGGGAATTCGAGTTAATTCGAGCGTCCAGTGCCAAAAGACGCATCATGAGTGAGAGATCGGACATTTCCAGGGTAAAGAAACCGCAGGGGATTTTCTTTTGAACCGCCACATTGGCTGCCATGGAAAGGGCAAAGGCGGTCTTACCAATGGAAGGCCGGGCCCCGATAATAATCATTTCCGACTTTTGAAAACCGGAAGTTAACATGTCCAGTTCGGGAAAACCGGAGGGTACCCCGGTAAACTCCCCTTTTTGCCTGTAACGTTCCTCTACCATCTCTACGGCCCGTCGGACGATGTCCTTGGCCGGCTTGAGGTTACCGTTATTCTGGCTGTCGCTTATTTTAAAGATTTCCTTTTCCGCCGATTCTATGGAATTCCGTGAATCGATCGTATCGGAATGGACATTGGCAATCATCTGATTAGCCACATTGAGGAGGTTTCGCCTTACGGCGCAATCTTTAACTATTCGTGCGTAATATTCAACATTGGCCGTAGTGGGGACCGAGGAGGTCAGATGGGCCAGATAACCGGCTCCGCCCGATTTCTCGAGCAGATCCATGGTTTTAAGTTCCTCTTTGACACTAAGGATATCCGGAACGGCTCCCCGGTCAAAAAGGTTCATAATAGCCCGGAGAACATTACCGTTAGCCGGTTTATAGAAATCGTCGGGATGGACGAAGCCTAGAACCAGATCCAGTATGTCTCCGGAGAAGTTTAGCAGAAGAGCGCCGATGGCTGCCTCTTCCGCTTCCTCATTATAAGGAGGTATTTTGTCTTTGAGAGACGGAGGATTCAACTATTCTTCCTCTTTTTCAATACCCTTAACTTCTACTTTAAGATCGGCCGATTCGCCGCCGTAAAGCTTAACCTTTACAACATAGCTGCCCACCATCTTAATGGCGTGCTCGGGAACTTCGATCTTTTTCTTCTCAACTGCAATGCCAAGCTTGTTCAGCTCGTCTACGATGGACTGGGAAGTAACAGCTCCGAAAAGCTTGCCCTTCTCGCCAACGGGCATTTCAATCTCGAGATTTTCACCGGCCAGACGATCCTTAAGACCCAGGGCGGCTTTTTTCTTTTCTTCTTTTCTTTTGTCGATGGCCGCTTTCTTCTGCTCCAGGTTATTAACATTTTCCTTGGTGCAAACAACAGCCATACCCTTGGGGATAAGGAAGTTTCTGGCGTAACCGTCGGCTACAACCTTAACGTCTCCCTCTTCACCCAGATTGGCAATATCCTGACTAAGAATAATTTTCATTACGGTCTCCTGTTTTTAGTGTTCCTACTGCGCTACGAAGGGCAGAAGGGCGATAGCTCTGGCTCTCTTGATTTCTCTGGAAAGAGCTCTCTGATGCTTGGCACAGGTTCCGGTAATTCTTCTGGGAAGGATCTTACCCCGTTCGGTGGTGAAACGCTTGAGCGTATCAACATCTTTGTAGTCAAGAGTCAGTTTGTTGGCGCAAACCTTACAAACTTTTTTCTTGAAATAAGTTCTCTTAGGACCTCTGGAAGGTCTTTCGGGACGCTCTTTGGGAGCGTTATTTTCATTTCTATCCTGTGTATCGGACATGTGATTCTCCTAAATGCGGCTTGCTCTACGGCAAGCATGGTGTAAATTAATCCGGAACGGTATAGGAACGCCGCCCGGCATCCGGTTTGTAAGCTTAAAAGGGTATGTCGTCCTCGTAGTTATCCTGTCTCGGCTGAGACGGGGGAGTATAACTCTCGAAGGACTGGGAATTCTGGCTCTGCGGCGGCGCCTGCCTCTGGGGCTGCTGCTGATAGGAATTGTTGTTCCCGTAACCGCCTGACTGGCCACCCTGATTATAGGATGAACCTTCCGAACGGCCTCCGAGAAGCTGAATGTTAACTGCCTCTATAGTTACTTTGCTTCTCTTGGCTCCGTCCTGCTCCCATCTTTCCTGTCTCAGCTGACCTTCAACGGCCACCTGAGTACCCTTGGTAAGATAGGAATTGAGCGATTCGCCTCTACGGCCCCACAGGTGAAGATCGAAAAAATTCGCTTCATCCACCCACTGGTCTCCCTGCTTCCTTCTTCTATTGACGGCGAGGCTGAATTTACAAAGGGCGAAGCCGGAATTCGTATAACTCAACTCCGCATCACGGGTGAGCCTACCTACGAGCATAACCTTGTTAATGTCCTCTGCCATAATAGATTAGCCCTCTTTTCTTACAAAAATGTACTTGAGTATTTCACCGACGAGCTTAAGATCTTCTTCGATCTTAACGATGGATTCGGGGTCGATATCAAGGTTAAAGAGATGGTAGTGACCATGCTGCTCATTTTCTACTTCGTAAGCGAGCTCACGATCGCCTCGATCCTCTTCGGATTCGATCTTGGCAGATCTCTTGTCAAGGACCTTTTTTACCGCTTCTACACCGGTAACGTACTTGTTCTCTTTAGTTCCGAATACAACCATTAATTCGTATTTTCTCATGTTTCCTCCTTGCGGACTAGATTGATTTACCCATACAGGGCAAATAAAGAGGCCCGAACAATTTATCATTACCATAGAACTATGTCAACAGGACCGGGACAATTATTAGATATATAAAAAGTTAATCCACAGCGCCGGTTCGTCCGAAAATGATAACATGACGGAAAATGTGAACTACGAGGACAATCTCTTTTATCTTTCCCGCACCATCGACCTGCTGGACAACGGGGTTAAGCTGAACCTGGACAGGGACTTGTTCTATAAAAAGACGATGGAGCTCCTTGTCTTTACCGACGAAACACTACAGAGTATCTTCGCCGACCTAACGGAGAATAGCTACCTCATCAATCGCAACCTTTATCTTCACTCCCTCATGAAAAAAAAGAAAAAGTTCATCAACACCCTTTACCGCTACCTAAAAAAGGAAAAAAGCGAATGGCCCCTTGATGACAAGGACCGTGCCAGGCTTCAGCGGGCACTGGAAGTTCACCAGGCCGACATTGGTGATATAAGGGGCACCCTGTCCCTTTCGGACGACCGGGAAGAGGACCGGGAAATCATCTCCCGAAACGAAATGAACTTCCTTATGGCCCCGGGACTCCTGGACGAAGAAGAGGAATAATTACATTAGGATAAGCGGATTAATCCCGTCAAAGGATTCGCCCGAAAGATTCCGCTGCTTACCCGAGTCAGAATAGATACGCACTTCCCAATGTAGATGGGGACCGGTAGACTTTCCCGTATTTCCGATATCACCAATTTTTTCATTCTGAGCCACCACATCGCCTACCACCGTATTGGAGGGAGCCTTTAAGTGGGCATAAAAGGTTGTGAAGCGCGTCACGTTGGGATAGGCGGCCCGGATTTCGGAAGTCAGTTTATGCTCAACCTCCACATACCAGCCGTAGTCATGGTCCTCTGAGTTGGCAATAATCCGTCCCGCATCTACCGCCACAATGGCCCCGGGCGTGTCTTCATCACGCACCAGGATTTCCGAACGATTGGCCGGGGTAATCTTGAGAATATTGCTTATGTTAATAATATCCACCGCGTAGTGAGGCCGGTAGCCGCCTTCTCCCAGGGGGCTGGCCCGCTGCGAAGTGTAACCGGAAGAGATAATATATCCCTTACCGTTATTTTCGCCCCCGTCGTTCCGCACGGGATAAACCAAGTGAGAGAAAACGATGTCATAGCTGTCCAGTTCCAGAATATTCTCCTGGTCTGTGGCCAAAAGAAGTTTCGCTTCGTTCTCCGACTGGGGCAAACGGGTAAAGTGGTAGTACATCTCCCCAAAACTGGCGGACTGCTCAATGAGGGCGGATAGATAATAATAGGCGGTGCGCCGGTTTTTCTGCCAGCTGGGAATCTCCGAAACGGAAAGCTTAACCATCTCGGACATATTAAAACGGTTGAATTCCAGATTCTGCTGCTCCCGCTGGAGGCCCGCTTCCACCGCAGCTAAATCGGCCATAACCGTAGAGATCTGCCGATTCAAGTCATCCAGCACGTTCTCGTTAAGGGCGGCGCTGGAGGAGATCGTCCTGTCCAGCTGATTCACAATCCGCACCATCCGGTTGTACTGGATGTTACCGGAAAACATGGTAGTAAATAGTCCGAATACCAGAACGGCCGAAGCAATGAGAAAGTAGATATGGGAGTAGGACTTCTTTACGTAGGGGCGCATGGCGCTGTTGAAGGGACGACTCTTGCCGGGAAGCTCCAGATAGGGCCTCCGACCGCCGTTCTCCTCGCCGGAAAGTCTCTCCCGCAGGTCCACCAGCTCCCGGGCCAGAATACTCTGTTCCATGGGGCCGTCGTTCTTGGAGCAGGTCACCAGCTCCGGCTCTGAATCGGAAAGGCGGAAAGACCAGTAGTAGGAGAGAGTCTCCTCCCGCTCCTCGGGAATAACCATCTCGCTTAATACGAGACGTCCCTTTCCCTCCCTCTGGAGGCGCAAATAATAGGCCGCGGGCTCACCGGTGACAAGATTCACCTGTCCCTGCCGCTGGAAGACTGTCTCTTCCCCAATAAGGCTTAAACTCTGTTTGAGAATATTTTTAATAAGTGTGTTTTTTAATTCCCTGTCCATAAGGCTTCGCTGCAAGAATAATCTATAGAATCCGGTCAGTCAATGAAAGGGGCTGCCCCATAGGGGAAATTCCCCGTTTTTTTAATACCCCTCCCTTGCCATCTGCCGCCAATCCTTATATTATGACCCCATGAATCTAGTCATTACCGGATACGGCCGAATGGGCCGTCTAGTGGAAAAAATCAGCCTTGAGAGAGGTCATAACATTATTGCCCGTGTGGATAAGGGCGGCTACGGGGATATCTCCGAATTGACTCCTGAAGTCCTGGAAAAGGCGGACGGCGTTGTGGAATTCGCCCTGTCCAAAGGTTTCGAAGAGAACTGTCGTCTCTATGCCGAATCGGGAGTTCCCGCCGTAGTGGGAACAACGGGCTGGTACGATAAGAAGGACGAAATAGAGGCCCTCTTTAAGGAAAAAAACGGCTCCTTCCTTTACGGATCGAACTTCTCCATTGGAGCCCACATATTCTTTACCCTAACAGAACGGGCCGCCGAGCTTATCGCCGACATCCCCGACTACGATATCATGGTTACCGAATACCACCACAAAATGAAGCAGGATTCCCCCTCGGGAACGGCTATTACCACGGGGGAACGCATTCTTAAAGGCTGTCCCCGCAAGACCAAAATGCAGTTCGAAAAACTGGACCGCAGAATCGAAGACGAAGAACTTCATATCGCCTCCGTAAGGGGGGGCCACATTCCCGGTATCCACCGTGTCTACATGGATTCCCCTGCGGACACCATCGAAGTCTCCCACTCCGCCCGCAGCCGGGACGGATTTGCCCTGGGAGCGGTTATGGCCGTAGAGTGGCTCCACGGAAAGAAAGGCTTTTTCACCGTAGACGATTTCATTAAAGACTTTTTTAAACTATAATAAATTAAAACCGGGCAGAATATAGAAAACGAACAGATTGTTCCATAGGCTAGGCGGCAGCGGGATTTAAAACCGCAGTGTACAAAAAGTACATGAGGATTTTAAATCCCGCTGCCAACGACGTATATGGGACTAGATGTCGTTTGCCCAAAGGAGACATGCCATGCTGGAAGGAGTATTCACAGCCCTCGTAACCCCCTTCGACAAGAACCTCAAAATCGACAGGGAATCGCTTAAAAAGATAGTGGACTTTCAGATTAAAGAAGGTATTTCCGGCCTGGTACCCATGGGAACCACCGGGGAAAGCCCCACCGTATCTATCGAAGAAAATATGGACGTGGTGGAAATGGTGGTTAAAATGGCCGACGGCAAGGTGCCCGTTATTGCCGGAACCGGTTCGAACTGCACCGGGGAAGCCATCAAAATGACAAAAATGGCCAAGAATATGGGGGCCGACTACTCCCTACTGGTCAATCCTTATTATAATAAACCGACACAGGAAGGCCTCTACCGTCACTTTATGGCCGTGGCCGATGCGGTGGATCTTCCCATTGTCCTTTACAACATCATGGGCCGGACCGGTGTTAACCTGGAAACCCCTACCCTCCTAAAATTGGCCAAGCACGAGAATATCGTGGCCGTCAAGGAAGCCAGCGGGGATCTCTCCCAGATGATGGACGTGATTAATCAGAAACCCAAGGACTTTGCCGTTCTCTCCGGAGACGACAACCTGGCCCTGCCCCTTACTCTGATGGGAGGTAACGGAGTTATTTCCGTGGCCAGTAACATTGTCCCCCGCTGGATGGAAGAGATGGTCGGCGCCGCCCGTAAGGGAAATCTGACCAAAGCGAAAACTATTCACTACGAACTGCTGCCCCTTTTCAAGGGCATGTTCCTGGAAACCAACCCGATTCCTGTAAAATCGTGCATGTCCCTCATGGGCCTTTTGGAAGAGGAGTACCGCCTTCCTCTCTGCCCTCCCTCCGACGAGAACCGGGAAATCCTGAGAGAGATGCTCCGGGGACAGGGTCTTATTTAGGTTCGCTCCCATGACTGTCAGAGAACTCCTCCGGGAGGGCCGGGAGCTTTTGTCCCGGTCCGGGATAAGCGATACGGTAGACCTGGACACCTCCCTTCTTCTCTGTCACGTCCTGGGGATAGGGCGGGAGAAACTTTTTGCCCTTCTCCCCGACCCGGTTGATGAAGCCGGGGCCGAAGAATTTCTTAAACTGACCGAACAGCGCTGCCGGAACTATCCCGTCGCCTACTTAACGGGCAGCAAGGAGTTTTTCGGACGGGATTTTACCGTGGGAGAGGGGGTGCTTTGCCCCCGACCGGATACGGAAATCCTTGTAGAAAAATCCCTGGAATTCCTGGAAGGTCAGGACGAGCCTGAATTACTGGACCTTTGCTCCGGTTCGGGCTGTGTTGGCCTGACCCTGGCTCTGGAACGCCCGGACAGCCGGGTCGTCTGTGTTGATATTGACGAAGCACCGGAAAAAGCCTTTTACAAAAACCGGGAATCCCTGGAAGCAAAGAACGCCTCTTTTACCCGGTCTAATCTCTTTAGGAATGTAAAAGGACTGTTCCATCTCATTGCCACCAATCCTCCCTATCTCACAAGTGATGAAACCTCGGAAAGAATGGACGAGGGGTGGAAAGAACCGGCCCTCGCCCTGGACGGGGGGGAAGACGGACTGGACCTGGTGGAAGAAATTGTAAAAAAGTCCATTGATTATCTTGCCCCGGAGGGGTATCTTCTAATAGAAGCTCATCCGGAACAGATGACAGGGATACTTCAAATGATGGGGACCGCCGGTTTTACCTCCCTGGGAACAGCCGACGATCTAGCGGGAAGAAAAAGGGTAGCCTATGGCCGACGGAAAAAGTGACAGTCTTATCCTCTCAACAGAAGCTCTCGACAAACTTATAGCCAACTTCGAAGCTACCCTCGTCCACTACACCAAGGCTGAACGAAAGCAGATCATGGGCGCCGTTTACTGGGCCCGGGAACTTCACAAAGACCAGAAAAGAGCCTCCGGGGAACCCTACATCATCCATCCCATCGAATCGACGGGAATACTGGTAGATCTGCAGCTCGACGCCACCACCATTACCGCCTCCCTTCTCCACGACGTTCTGGAAGACACCGACGTGGGAAGCGAACTGATGCGGGAAAAGTTTGGCGACGAAGTGGTTATGCTCGTGGACGGGGTAACCAAAATTGACATTATGGAGGTAGGCGACAAGGCCCTCCAGAAAATAGAAACCCTCAGAAAGATGATCTTTGCCATCGTGAAGGACATCCGGGTCATCTTTATCAAACTGGCCGACAAGCGGCACAATATGGGCACCCTGAACTTCGTTTCCCCGGAGAAGCAGAAGCGCATTGCCCGGGAGTGTCTGGAAATATACGCCCCCCTGGCGGGCCGGTTGGGTATACATACGGTAAAAATGGAGTTGGAGGATTTAAGCCTTAAATACCTCAATCCCCAGTCCCACCTACAAATAAAAACCTACATAGACCAAAAGAAAAAGGAACGGGCCGAATACCTGGTAGAGGTACAGGAACGAATTGAAAAAGCCGCCAAAAAAGCGGGAATCAAGAAAATTTCCGTGGAAACCCGGGCCAAACACTTCTACTCCATCTATCGTAAAATGAAAACTAAGGGAAAGGACCTGGATGAAATCTACGACCTTATGGGGGTTCGGATTCTCTGCCTTTCCAAAATCGACTGCTACCATCTTCTGGGAATTATACACCAGCTTTGGCCTCCCATCGAAGGACGATTCAAAGACTACATTGCCATGCCCAAGGCCAATGACTACCAGAGCCTTCATACCACAGTCCGCTGCCATGGCCACCGCCCTCTGGAGATTCAGATTCGTACCTACGAAATGGATGAAACGGCCAACTACGGCGTGGCGGCTCACTTTATTTACAAAGAGAACAAAGACAACGAGGAAGAGCCGGATAAACAGGAAATAGACTTTGTAAAGAAGCTTAAGAACTGGAACATGGAGGACTATAGCTCCAATGAGTTCATGGATTCCATCAAGCGCGATCTGCTTCAGGACACGATTATCGTCTACACTCCCAAAGGTCAGCCTATCGTCCTTCCCGAGGGCTCCACGGCCATCGACTTTGCCTACCATATCCACTCCCACATTGGGGACCACTGTGTACGGGCCCGGGCCAACGGAAGCATTATTCCTCTGACCAAGCCCCTCAAGAACACCCAGACAGTGGAGGTGATGACCCATCCCGACGCCCACCCCCATCAGAATTGGCTTAAGTACACCAAAAGCCACCGGGCCCGGGACAAAATACGTCACTGGATAAACAAGCACAACGAAGACTACATCATAGAAGGCAATATCATCGCCAAACCGGGTCGGGACAAGAAGGAGCTGAGCAAGCCCCTCCCCCCGAGCAAGAACCCCGAGAAGGAAGAGAGTTACAGTCCGGAACAGAAGGTTCTGGACAAGGAAAAGGTTACCATCTCCCTTAACCGGGAACGGAATATGATGATTCAAATTTCCCAGTGCTGCCAGCCTACTCCCGGGGATGCCATCATCGGCTATGTCTCCCGGGGACGGGGTATTACGGTTCACAAAGTGGATTGCCCCAACCTCAAGGGAATAGATGACTTTGAAAACCGCAAGGTAGAGGTGGAGTGGGAAATGTCCACCACCAAGTACTCCCACCGCTTCCATGTAATAGCCAACCGCACGGCGGACCTCTTTAGCGAGATTGAAGGGGCCATTAAGAAGCACGGGGGCCATTTGATTTCGGGCAGCGTGAATGAATCGGACCGGGGGAACCTGGAAGGGGACTTTACTGTGGAGATGGATAAAAAGTCTAAACTGGGACAAATCAGCAAAAGCATCCGCACCATTCCCACGGTTTTTTCCCTGTACGAATCGTCCGGACGCTATGAAGAGGACGAATAGATGAGCGTAAACATAGTACTTTACGAACCGGAAATTCCCCAAAACACCGGCAATATAGCCCGAACCTGCGCCGCCACGGGAGCTTCCCTGCACTTGATCCACCCCCTGGGCTTTAGTGTGGACGAGAAGCACGTACGACGGGCCGGACTGGACTACTGGGACCTTCTGGACATTCACCACTACGATAACTGGGCCGATTTCCTTTCAAAGAATGGGGAGGGGTCCTTCTTTTTCGCCACCACCAAGGCCAAAAAACACTACGCCCAGGTGGAGTACGGAGAGAACTGTTATATTATTTTTGGGCCCGAGTCGCGGGGGCTGCCGGAGGAACTTCTTGTGGAGTACCGGAACGATAATATTCGCATCCCCATGAAGGGAGAAGCCCGTTCGCTTAACCTATCCAATGCTGTAGCTATTCTGGCCTATGAGGCCTTGAGGCAAGGAGATTTTGCCGGGCTTGCCGAAGAAGGGGCGCTCCATAATCTGGAAGAGCCGAACTAAAGTCTGCCGGAGCCTTTGGTATTCTCTTTTCTGTACAGGGAGGGAGAAACGCCCACCCTGTTTCTAAAAGTACGACTAAAATAGGAAGGATCGGTATAGCCCGTTCTGTCACAAATCTCACTCATATTAAGACGGGTATTTATGAGCATCTTCCGGGCTTCTTCCATTCTGATATTAATAAGATAGTCCATAACGGTCACATCCAGGGTCTTTTTAAAAAGGTCATTCATGGTGGTCCTGTTTATGGCAAACTGTTCACAGAGATGGTCCAGGGTAATTTGCCTGTGGTAGGAATCTTTCATGTAGGAACAGATTTTTTCGACCAAACCGGGAGCATCGGGGTCGCTCTCCCTTTCCCGGGAGCTCTCTTTAGCCCGGGCGAAATATCCCTCTACCTTATAGAGGATCTGTATAAGAACGGCTTTTGCCTCATAAGGCCATTTATGGGAGGCTTTATCTTTAAGTATCCCCTCCAGTTCATCTATAAGTGTCCCCAAGTACCGGCTGTGGGAAAAATCAAGCTTTAAGTATTTTTCATCAATTCCGTAGAAAAAAGGAGTAATATAAAAAAAGTCTCTAAAACCACTCTGAACCTGAAGTTCCCCGTCAATGAGATTACGAAAAAGAAGAGCCTTGTTAATTATATAGGGGTTAAAAGGTATAAGGCGATAGATACAATCCTTGTCGTCCAGTACATTTAGACTTTCGTAGGGGTTAAGATATAGAACGGAGGACGGGGGTAATACCCTCATATTCCCATCTACTTCAAGGGCAAGCTTCCCCTCTTCCACGAAGAGGATAATAAGGCGCACTTCCCACTCCCAATCCTCGGGATTGCTAAAACGGTCCAGCACAACAAGGGGTAATTTCATAATCTCAGAGGGACAGTCGGGATTTTTGAGTTCCCCATCGATTGTCCTTAAAAGAGAGGATTTATCCAACTGCTTTATCGCGACATCTTCCTTCGAAAGATTCTTCTCACCCAAAAAGTAATAGGACATGGGTAGATTTTATTCGCCGAGTCAGGATTTGTCAACGGAGTTCCTACTCCTTCTCCCCGGAAAAACGGGAGAGCACACTACTGGTTAAAATCAGGACCACCCCCAGAATAATATTAAGGGTAAAGTTCTCCCCTAAAAGAATTACCCCGTAAAGGAAGCCAAAGAACACCTCCGTGTAACCTAAGGCCCCGTATTGGAAAATGGAGAGCCTCTTAAGGGCAAAGAAAAAGAGGCCGAATCCCACAATTCCCACGGAGAAGCCGTAGACAATCCCCAAAGCGGTTTGAGCCAGAGGAATCCCGGGCAGTTCGGCTATAAGAAAGGGAAGGAAGATGAGGGCTCCCAGGCCGTTCTGAAAAAAGAGGGTCTCCCCTTCCCCGTATCCCTCCAGGACTTTTTTGAATATTACCATGGCACCGGAGAAGATCAGAGCCGAAAGGATCATCATAAGACTTCCGAGCAAATCGCTCCGGGAGAGGGAAAAGCCCTTCTGAACATTCAAAAGGACTACTCCGGAAAGGGCCATGAAAAGAATAAGAAACTCTCTGAGCTTTAGTTTTTTCTTATTAAGAAAACAATCCAGAAGCAGGGCGAAAATAGGCCAGAGATAGAGCAGAACCACCGCATTGGTCAGGGTGGTAAGTTTGTAGGAAAAGACGTAAAGGAACATGCGCAGCCCATTAAGGCTGGAACCGAGCAGTATCATCTTCCGGTCTTCCG
The DNA here is from genome assembly GCA_028533045.1 of Spirochaetales bacterium. GTDB lineage: Bacteria > Spirochaetota > Spirochaetia > DSM-2461 > DSM-2461 > SZUA-368. The sequence continues at coordinate 51,471 of JAQQAP010000045.1, forward strand.
GGCCTCCCAGAACCAATTTTCTCTTGATCATGAGGGGCAGGAAAAAGAGGAACGGCAGCCCCATGCGGAATCCGGTCATGGCTAAGCTGCTAAAAGGAAGGGACTTGATATAAAGGCCGCTCGAAGCGCCTATGGCGGCGGCTAAAATAATCGCCGGTACGGCAAGGTTTTTACTGTTCATAGATTTTATCCAATAGGGCGCCCATGAGTCGGTTTATCTCGCTAAAGGGGTTTTCCTCTGAAAGGATGAGCTTTTCAGACTGAATGAATCGGCCTTCATCCAACAGGTCCTCCCCGGCGTTCTGCACCAGAAGGGAGGCGGACTGGGGAGTCGTTTCCAGATGAAACTGGAAGGCGAAAACCCGATCCTCGTAAACAAAACCCTGATGGGCACAGGCCCGGCTGGCCAAAATGTGCTGCGCTCCGGCGGGAATGGCAAAGGTGTCCCCGTGCCAGTGAAAAGCGGGAAAAACCTCGGGGAGAACCTCCTTGAGACAGGTCTCTTCCAGGCCTTCCTGGGCAAAAAGAGGATGCCAACCAATCTCCTTATGCTCTCCGGGAGTCACATCGGCCCCCAAAACATCGGCAATCAGCTGGGCTCCCAGGCAGATCCCCAGGACAATTTTCCCGGCCTCGATAAAAGAGCGTATGCAGGCCTTCTCCTCCTTGAGCCAGGAATAGTCAGCCTCATCGGCGATTCCCATGGGGCCGCCCATAACAACCAGCCAGTCGCTCTCTTCGGGCAGAGGAAGCCGGTCCCCTTCAAATAATTTGCAATGGGCCAGCTCAAAGCCTTTTGATTCAAACCAGTCAGCCATGCTGCCCGGTCCCTCAAAGGGTACGTGTTCTATAAAGGTGACTTTCATGGACTCTCTCCTATGCCGTACATGTTACAGGAACTTTCCCCTTCCTTCTACCCGTAAATTGCGTCCATATCGGGGGATTCCACCGTGTAATAGTGCACCCAGACAAAGGCGTGCTGAAAAAGGGCGGCTACCAGGGCTGCCTGGGAGCGAAAAATAAGGGCAATGGCCCAGAAAAGAAGAAAAACATAGCCGTACATCACATTGTTCGACCAGCGGTACATTCCTCCGCTGGCCAGTGGCATGGAACGGTAGGATTCCCTAAAGTGATCCGCCCCTACCGCCCGGATAATCCCAAAGTAGCGGGCCACCGAATAGCTTCCGTAGAGGGAAGGAATGAGGAGCAAAAGGGCAAGAAAAACCCACAGAGCCGCCGCTCCCGGCAAAGTAGCCCTGTCGCTTAAAGCAATAAGGACAGTAAGAACAGGACGGGCGGCCAGGGGCGGCAGAAATAGAAGGCTCCAGATGAGCAGATCATACTTCCCAAAGAGCCGGGTAAAAAGATTAAAGCAGAGCTGGGCCCGCCAGACAAGCCAGACCAGAAACTGGTGATAAAGAACGACCCCCATGAGAATCCGGAGCAAGCGGTAAGTCTGCGGGGAAAAGCGCCCTTCCGTAGTAAAATGAAAGCCCAGAAGCAGGGCTGCCGAGAGAATCACTCCCGCCAGACTGCTCCTGAAAAAGTGGCTGGCCTTTATTTTGTCCACTTGGACATATCCAGTTCTTTCTCCCCTTTGGCAACCAGAAGGGTTCCCATCATGTCACCGGTAACATTGGTAATGGTTCGTCCCATGTCCAAAAGGGCGTCGATTCCCAGAATCATGGCGTAGGCAGCGGCTACGGCCGAACCGGCCTCGATGGTAATACCGATAGAGTTGAGTACCATGAGGAGCATGATGGCTCCGGCCCCGGGGATTCCCGCAGAACCGATGGAGGCCAATACGGCGGTAAGAATAATGGTAAACTGCTGGGCCAGACTCAGGTCCATTCCTACGGCGTTGGTAATAAACAGGGCGCAAACACCCATGTAAATGGCCGTACCGTCCATGTTGATGGTCGCTCCCAGGGGCAGGGTAAAGGAAGAGATCTTCCTGGGGACACCCAGATTTTCCGTCATATTCCGCATGGTAACCGGCAGGGTTCCGCTGGAAGAACGGGTTACGAAGGCGGTAATCATCGCTTCCCGGGCGCCCTTGAAGAAAGTCAGGTAGCCGAGTTTGTTAATGATAAGGAACACACCGTATACCAGGGCGATCTGCAGAGCAAACCCAATGTAGGCCGTAAGAGTTACCAGTCCCAGAGAACCAAAGGCTTTGGCTCCCTGCTTACCAAAAACAACAGCAATAAGAGCAAATACACCAATGGGAGCGTATTCCAGAATCCAGCGAACGATGACATACATCACTTCCGCCGCCCCGTTGAATACTTTAAAAAGGGCCTTTCCACTCTCCTGAAGCTTTTCATCTTCCGAATTGCTTACCACGGAGATACCAATACCAAAGACAAGGGCGAAGAAGATAATAGGCAGAACCTGACCCTGACTCAGAGCGCCAAAGGGGTTCTTGGGGATGATAGCCAGAAGGGTATCGACAAACTTGGGCTGGGACAGGGCTTTACCGGCGGCACTCGCATCGGCGGCAAGATTCAGACCCGCACCGGGATGAAAAATATTGGCCACAAGAAGACCGATAGTAACGGCCAGAGCGGAAGTGAGCATGTAGTAAACAAAGATGCGCACACCAATCTTTCCCAGTTCCCGGGGATGAACGCTGGATGCACCGACCACGAGGGTACACAAAATAAGGGGCATAACGATCATCTTAAGCAGATTGACCAAAATGCTTCCTAAAGGCTGAACCACAGCCACGGAAGGCCCAAAAATAATACCCGCAATGGCCCCAAGAACCAAACCGATAAGAATCCGCAAGAGCAGATTCGTGTTGAAATACCAGGAAAAGATACCTTTCTTCTTTTCTCCCATAAAATAAATCCTCCAAAAACGTAGTAGAAGGTTTCATTCTACACGAAATGTGAATTTTTACAAGAAAAAGATTGTTTTCCGGTTCAGCCGGTACGGAACTGGCTACGCCGGGTGGAAGTATTTAGATTTGATATCGCCGGGGGCTATTGAGAGGTATTTTTGGGGAACATATGTTATACGGCAATTAGAAATGGCAAAACTTCTCAAGTAAAACTACAACTCCTCAGTCTTGAACTGAGTATACCCCTCGTAGTAATAGCTCACGTCAATTCCCTTCATAAAAAGCTCCCGGTCACCAATCTTATCTGTTAAGGCCTCTTTGAGGAGAAATTTAATTTCTATGTCCTTAACCACACTGCGCTGCATGGAAGAGAGGTAATCCTCCTTATCCACCAGGTTCCAATCAATAACCCGTTGAATCTCTTTCTTTAAAATCAGATCCAGCCAGATACGGGTAGCCCGGCCGTTTCCTTCCCTAAAGGGGTGGGCAATATTCATTTCTACGTATTTTTCTATAATCCGGTCATAGTTATTTTGTGGCATCTTATCAATGCTGGCCAGCGACTGTTCCAGATACATAAGGGGGGCAAAGCGAAAGTCCCCTTTGGCAATATTAACGTCCCGAACTTTGCCGGAAAAATAATAAATATCTTCAAACAAATAAGCATGTATAAAGGAAAGACCGGAAAAAGTGCCTACTTCCGCTTTATTAATATCTCCCGAATCATAGAGTTGCCGGGCCTTCTGCTTACTGATTTTTTCTTCGGTCACGGCGAGTTCTACCTGGTTTGTAATATTTAATTTGTTTTTGAGTATCACCATAACCTCTCTTTATCTAACCTCTTCAGGCAAAACAAGCCTATACCCGGGCCTCACCCCCCACTCCCGGAACTTCCCCTGATTTACTTCAAGGGCATACATGGCCGGAGCGGCGGAAGGTACCGAACTGGTATCCAGAGGTTCCATATCCCGTATGTCAACAATCACCCCGTCCCTATCGATGTAGGCTATGGAAAGGGGTATGAGGGTGTTTTTCATCCAAAAGGAGCGTGTTCTCTCATCGTCAAAGATAAAGAGCATGCCCCGGTCCTCATCCAGGGATTCCCGGTGCATGAGGCCGGTCTGCCGTTCCTCGTTGGTACGAGCCAGTTCTACCGTAATATCATGGCCTTTTATGGTCATAAGCGCCTCTTCCAGACCATGGGCGCTCTTGGTGGAGCAAGAAAAAGTCAGTATTAATAAAATCAGAGGGGAAAGGATTTTTTTCATCTTTTAGAACTCCTCGGCGAATTCTTTGCGGGAGGTTTCCCGGTAGCTGTCTCTTACGCGGCTCTCTTCCAGGGAGGCCTCAAAGGAGACCCGGTCCAGGTATTTTACCGTAAGGGGGTACTCCAGGGAGAGAATCGTGTCTTCCGAATACCAGGCGGCGTACTGGGGGGTCATGTCGTCGGGCTCGCCGTATTTATCGTGGAGCCGGGAGTAGATGGTAAAGTAGTCGATTCTCTCCCGGCTCATTTCCAATTCAATAATAAAGAGCTTCTCTTCCCGGAATTGAAACCAGGCCCGTTCTATGAATCCGGTGCCCCGACTGTCTATGATGTTCTCGTTGGGGTTGTTGAACATGGTCACTTCCACGTCCCCCCGGTAGGCAAAGTAGTTATCCGCCAGAAGAGCGTCCTTGGTTTCCTCAAGGCCCATGCCCAAATAGAGTTCCCGGTAACGTCCCCGAACAGGCTCGTAGAGTTTTTCTGTCTCTTCGCTCCCGGTCTCCTCAGCCCCGCTACCAAAAGGAGCCTCCTGGGCGCTTAGAAGGATGGGACAGCTTAAAATCAGCATAAAAAAAATCAGCTTTTTCACTCTTAGATTATCGGTCCCTAGAGCCATAGCTTAATCAGAAAGAGGAGGAGTCCCGTTAAGAGAAGGATTCCCACGGCAAAAAAGACCGGGGGAAGGTCCAAAAGGGGGCGCTGTTTCTTCTTTCTCTCTCCGTCCAGGGGGTGAACGGCTTCCCGGTCTCCCAAATATCCGCAGGAGGGACAGCCCGCATCAAATTCCTTCTCATCCCCGGAATAGCTGCACCGGGGGCAAACTACGGCGCCAAAATAGCGACCGCAGGAGGGACATTTGAGGGCATTTTGGGATACTTTTTTCCCGCAATGGTTGCAATAAAAGGATCGGGACATTAATTCTTCTCCACAGCTAATATGGTAAGGTCGTCAAACTGGTCGTCCTCATCGAGGTGACTAAAGTAAACATACTCCGGAAATCCCGCTTTTTCTTCGGGATGCTTAAAATAATCCCGATATTGGAGAAAATGGTCCCGGAGGAACTGGTCGATTTTCTTGTCCACCTGGATGGTGTGGTCCGGATCGGCCCGGTGGTAGGGGTGGAGGCGGAAGATCTTTTCTATGGCCACCAACGCGGTTACGGCCTCTTCCGCCGTACCCTTGCAGGTGGAGAAGTCGAACTGGAAGCGCAGGTCCTTGTCCGGATTGTGGTACTTGATAAGTTCGTAGGATCCCTTGTTCATAACCTGGGGCACGATATCCTGCATTCGGGGTATACCGAATTCCTCAAAGCCCTCCCCTTCGTGGTGATTAATCTCTTTCCCTTCGGGCACATCGCCGTGGCAGCTGTTGTCACATACAATGCGCTCGTAGGCATCGTTACGGAAATAGCGCTGGGACTCTTCGATACCGTCGGTGAACATGAACATGATGTCCCCGGAGTTGAGCTTATAATTCTCCTGCTGGTAACCGTCTTTCATCTCTACCAGGAAGGAGTCAATCTGTCCCGCCGCCGGAGCTTCGCCCAGTTCTATCTCCACCATTTTATTTGTGACGCTGTCATACTTGTGAAAATACTTATCCCCCGCATGACTCAACACACACTGACCGCTTTTATTGTTTATAACCATCATGGAGAAGGCGGCAAAACGGCCCTGGAAACCTACTTCGTTCAGAAGGTCGTTAATGTTGTAGATGATGGGAGGCAGATTGATGCCCTTTCGCGGCTCCATCTCCCGGCAATGGCTTACGAACAGGGTGGCAACTTCCACCATGATAAGTGAGGCGGAAACCCCCTTACCGGCGATATCGCATTTGATAACGGCGTAGTGTTCATCGTCCAGCTTTCGGTAGTCAAAATAGTCCCCCGATACCCCTTTGGCCCCTTCATAGTAGCCGTAGAAAACCAGGTTACCATCCTCTTTAAAACCGGTGGTAAGCTTTCGTTTAGAGTCCCCTACCAAACGTTCTTCCAGAGGAATAAAGGCCTTCTGCATATCCTTACCAACGGTAAGTTCCTTGCTCGCTTCGGCCGCCTTGGCCAGCTGCAGGGTCATCTGGTTAATAGTTTCTCCCAGTTCGCCCAGCTCGTCGGAGGATTTAATCTCCATAAGCTTATTTTTCAGAACCGATTTATCCTCTGTATCCCGGATAACCTGTACGTGATCGGCCAGAAGGCGAATAGGCCGAATCATGGTGGACGCCATAAGGAAGGCTCCCAGAATAGAGGCGGCAATGGCGATGGCAAAGGTAATACTGGTAATAACAAAGATGTTTCGCCGGGTAGCCTTAATCTGACTTATGAGGGGACCCACGGAAACGTCCAGTCGAATCGCCCCGCGGTAGTAGGTTTCCGAACCCTTTTCCTGATACACAACGGGCTTGTAGAAGGTAAAAACCTGCTCATTCTCTCCCAAAAGAAGAAGTTCGGCCGGATTGAATTCGGGTTCACTTAAGATTCCCACCTGGTCCGTAATGGCTGTGAGCGATTCGTCAATCTGATCGGAAAGGAGATTGATGGTCTCACTGATTTCGTCGATTTTATCCTTTGAGCCTCCCTGAAGCAGGAGGGCGGTGGCTTCACTGTTGAGCTGGTCGTAATTGCGGACCATATCGGCCAGGCTTTCCGAAGCGAGGCTGTTAATCCGATTTTCCACCTCTTCCAGCCGTGGCTCTATCACATCCCAGAGCGGAGTGTTCCCTACGGAAAAGGTGGTAAGAAATTCCTTTTCGATAAGAATAGCCGCGACCTCCGGCGAGATATGGCGCATCTCCTCATTCAGAACAAACCGGCCCTCCTCTTCCTGGTAGAGGCTCTCCAAAAGACTTTCCTCTTCTTCGGTCAGGGTGGAGATTATGCTGGTGTAATCCCGGGATGAGTAGCTCTCCGGCAGGGCCTGGTAAAGATCGATATCCTCCTTATTGGAGGCCCAAATGTAGTTATAATGGTCAGGATCGCTAAATCCCTTACCGGTGATGGTGGTTCCCAGGGCCTCTTCCATGGCGGAAGTCTGCCGGGGGAGGAGGCTCAATTCGATACGGTTTCCCAGGGGCAGATAACTTTCCGCCCCGGAAGCCAGGGTATTTACCATCATGTGGCTTCGTTTCTCCAGCTCGTCCCCCAGGGAGATCTGCTGGGTGGTAATCATGTAGTTCCCCAATACCAGGGCAACCAAAAGGACAATGGAAACAACCAGGGCCAGGAAGGCCAGGGTAAATTTCGCTCGGAGTCCGACTCCCTGTTTTTTCATAGTACTCATCCTTTCTTCCGCCAGTTCGGAAGCCATAAGGGTTCCCTCAATGAGGGCTTGTGCGTTAATTTCCAGTTCCCGATTCTCCTGCCAGAGCCGTACCGACTTAAGAGCCAGTAGAGGTATGAGAATCAGGAGAAAGGCTAATAGCAGGTAGAAGCTGACCCGGTTAAGGGCCAGACGGAGGGCTCTATCCTGAATGAGAGTCCAGTCCATGGTAAAGCTGCGGGTAAAGTCACCAAATTTCACATTCCCCGTGGCATCCAGTTTTATCATGTTGCGGGCAAAGACGATGCCCCGCAGGGGATGTTCCACCCCAATGTAGTAGACCCCTTCCCGCATATCGTCGATAATCGGACCGTATATGCTGTAGTCGGAGGTAACCGTAAAGTCCTCATCCACAAAGTATTCGTAGTCCCAGGGAGCCTGGCCGTTTTTATCCACCAAAACCCGGACCACATCGCCTCCGGCGGCGAACCCCCGCCCTCTTATGTCCAGAACAATGCTCTCTTCCCGGTTCTTTGAAGAGCCGACCCAGCTGATGTAGGTAACGGGAATATACTTGTTCATGCGGAAGCGGAGGGTCTCGATCTTTCCCATATTCCCCGTTTTGTCCAGGGACCCCACGGCCAGGAGCCAAAAACCGTCATCCCGGTTGCTCAGCTTCACAGCCCGGTCGGTGGTCATAACTCTCTGGGGCGGATCGAATTTATCGGTGTCGAACTCTTCTATGCTAAAGGGGTCGTTTCCCAGGTAAACCAGGTTGTATGAGTAGCCTGCCAGGTCCTCGTCTTCCGGTGAGTTCCAGGCCAACACGGGAGAGTTGCTCATCAAGGCCCCGAAGGCGTCCGTTTCGGGACGGATAAATACAACCGGAGAGGGGGGTGTCGTGTCCCTGTAGTAGGGAACGTGGAGCGGTTCGGACCAGTTGCCCGCATTGTCCCGCACGCTTATGTGGATATACCAGACCCCGTCGTCGTCGGCCGTATTAGTCGTGGCCCGGGGCCTTAAAATCAGTCTTTCACCATTGGTGGACGGATCGGTATCGGGGTTTCTGTCCCAGCCCAGACGGTACCCTTCTATACCGGAGGAGTCCTCCGGTACGGTCCAGCTAAAGGTCACCAGGCTTTTGGGGTTTCTCTCGCCCAGGGTAAAGGAGACCGGTTCAATACGGGGTTTGTCCACCGATTTATCTGGAGCCAGCATGACGAGCCTGTTCCTGTCGCCAATCTGGTTCTCCCAAAAGAGATAGAGGTCGCCCTTAAATATGAGAGGAATACCGTAGGAGGAGTTCCCCTGGCCCCGGCTCATCCGGTCTCCCCCCAGATAGGTCGTTTTCAAATCGGTCATGACCACCTGATTCCCGTCCCGGTTATCGAACCAAAGAACGTACTGGCTGCCGTCCTTCTCAAAGTATCGGGGCGCGGCATTATAACGGTAGCCGGTGGTAACAGGAGTAAAATTGCCCGCCACATCGCCGTTCCGATCCAGACGGGCCGTATAGATTTGAGGGGATAGCTGGGAATAATGCCTTTCCCAGGTCATAATCAGCCCCTCCTCCCCGGAAGAGAGAGAAGGTCTCTGGTTATCCCAGTAAATCGATTCCTGACTGACACCCTCATAGCTTTCGTCCCTGTCGGTGAGGAGTTTGGGGGCAGACCAGCCCGTACTTCCCGCTTCCCGACTTAATAGGTAAATCTGCCAGGTAATTCGAGCGCCCGTATAGAGTGACTGGAACACCACGTAATCCCGGCCGTCATGGGACTGGAAATCGGGGAGAAAGTTCCAGGTAAGTTCCTCATCTGTTATAAGGGGAGCCGGTTCGGTCCATTCCCCGTTAATTATTTCCGTATAAATTATTTGTAAGGATGATGTCAGAGTCAGTCCGCTCTCTCCCCCACTGGCGCTCCGGGTACTAAAAAGAATGAGGTTTCCATCGGATTTTTCATAGAGACGGGGAGCCAAACTGGTTACTTCCGAAAGGATTTCTCCGCTCCGGATAAAGTCGCTCTCCCCCGCCCTTTTCTTATAGACCGCAATGGTGTTCTCATCTTCATGAAAGGCCATGTGAAAGTCGCCGGAAGAGTCGGCTACCAAAGAGAATAAGGACACCTGATCTTCCCAAAAATACTTGATGGGATCGAGTATGACTTTGTCCGAAGTCCACACTATCCCGTCATGGGAGGAGATAGAGTGAAAGGCCACCGTACCGTCTGCCTCGTTAAACTCCTGCCAAACAGCAAGGATCTCATTGTCCGAATTGACCACTTGGGGAAAACGGGCGTCCCGATCGGCCATGATCTGTTCGTTTTCCCAAAAGAAATCGACTTGACCAAAAAGAGGAAGAGAGAGAAAAATAAATAGTAGAAGGGGCAGCCATTTTTTAAAGTCCAAGGTTTGCTTCGGTTCTCCTTTTTAGTTCCTGAAGGGGCGGGTAAGACTGATTGGCCTGTACCTTCCACAGCTCCTGTATGATCTGATAGGCCGCCACGTAGTCTCCGGCCACAAATTTTTCCTCCGCCGACTGATACTGACTGAGAGAAGCGGAAGAGAGGACCACCGTACTCTCGCCCCCCTCGTAGAGGCGCATTTGGTCAATCAGTTCACTGGCATCGGAGTTATTCGGGTTCAGGGCAATCGCTTCGCCCAGCTGTTCAATGGCTCCCGCAAAAAGGTTCAGATTTCCGCTGTCGAATACGGCCTTGGCGCTGGCGTAAAGTTCGTTACTCTTACGGAGTACCGCCGGATCGGGGGGCGGAATCTTAATCCCCAATTCGTATTCCAGGTTTAGAATATTATTCTGAATATTGGAATAGTCCGGAATAATCTCGGCAAGGTCCTTAAGGTCAATGTAGGCCTGTTCCGGCTGGTAGGCACTCTGGGCCAGGGCATTACGATATTTCTCCGCAAAGGTCAGGGCAAAGTTTTCCTCGTCCCGGGCTTTAAGAATACGCAGGTTTAATACGCTGGCGTTCTGATTCAACGGCATAAGAATGAGTACCTGGCGCAGGAAATCTTCCGCTCGGGTGAAGCTCTGCACGCTTTCCACCTTTCTATTTTCCCTAAGCAAATTTATCCCGCTCTGGTAGTTCTTCCAGGCCAGATTAAGAAGCTGGGAAATTTCATTGTAAAGGGGATTGCTCTCTTCCAGGTACCGCCCCGATTCTACGGAGAGGGCGGTCCGCACCAGACTCATCCAGTAGGCAAGCTCGCTGTTTTCGTCTGTGTTGGTGGTGAACCACTTGTTTTCCGCCTGAATCAAACGGGCTTCACTCTGGGCATAAAGACCCTGAAAATAGAGGTTCTTTCCCTGATTAATCAATTCACGCACTTCCCGGATAACCTGTTTGTTCTCTTCGTCCACAATTCGAGCCTGAAGGGCGGCGATCCGGGCATCCAGATCGTCCCGGTTAAAACTGTCCTCATCGTAGGAGAGAGCGGAAACATAGAGCTGCTGGGCCAGGGCCAATTCATCCCGAGCCAGCTGAAAATTGGCGTAATAGAGCTGCCGTTCGGCCTGATTAAAGCGGAACTCTCCGGCATTGTAATCCTTTTGAGCCAAATAAATAAAGTTTTCCCCGTCCTCCTGCATCAGAGCGATTTCCTGATCAAAGGAAACGGCCCGTTCCAGGATGGCATCGGCCCGGATAATATAGGGATTCAGTTGAGTGCCGTCGTAAATAGCGTTCTGTTCGTCCGTGTAAAGATCCCGGTAGGAGGAAGCCTGACTTACCAGAGCGTTTAACTGTTCGTCCAGCAGGGCCAGGTCCGCCAAAGCTCTCTGGGGATAACGGAAAAGGAGATCCTCTCCCTGGGAAACACCGCTTATGTAGTCCGCATCCCGGGACAGTCGCTCTTCATATTCGGCCAGAAGAGTTTCCGGTTCAACAATGTCAAAGTCGGCCATGGCCAAAACAATATTTTCTTCCAGAATCTTTCCCCGGTCAATCAGATGGTCCGTATCTTTTTGCGTACTATCCAGGGGGGAGTTCGTTTTATCCTGCAAGAGGGGGTCAAGGCTCCACACAAGCTCTTTGCCTTCCACTTCTTCCGCCAGGGGAACATAATTGGACCACTCGGTCAAAACGGCTTCACGGAGATTTTCGTAGAAGTCCCGGTCCCCTTCGGTAAAGAAGAACTCGTTATTATCCAGAGCTTCCTGCCCGGCAATAAGCTTCTCATAATCGCCGTAACGGGCTTCACGCTCTTTGGTTCGCCGGTAATCATCGTAGTACTTGGCCGCAATACGCTGCCCAACCCTGTCGATGGTTCCATCACGGTTAAGGTAAATTCTATCCAAGACCCATTGGTATAAATCAAGCAGTTCATCCGTCTGATCGGCAGCCCTTTCAAAACTCGGAGTCGATTCGGCCCAGTTACCCACGGAATAATTGGCATAACCCTCATCCCAATAACGTATCTGGTTTTCCAGGGCAACTGTCAAAGACCGGTCCAGAGCCTCTTCCAGGAAATAGTCCACGGCCACCGTAACCCCTTCCCAGTCATCCACACTTTGACGACCGGCCAGAAGACGGTTCATGAAGGAGAGGTGAAAGTCTTCCACCCCCTTGTTCCCTTCCATGACCAGCTTGTTCTGCCGGTCGTATACAGTGGAGATACGATATATATCGTTGCGGATTTCCACAAGATCGCTTACCCCGTATAGCTCCCAGTTCGTCTCCAGACGCTCCAAATCCAATACCAGCTCCTCATAGGCCCGGTAAACCGGATCCTTAATCAGATTTCCGTATCCACTCTCATCAAAGGTTTGACGAAAAAGCTCAAAACCGGTCTGGTAGAGCTCTATGGCCTGCCGATACTCCCCTTCATCCAAAAACACCAGGGCCTTGTCCATAATTTCGTTAAAGATTTTTCTGTAGTAGACCAACTCCGCACTAATACGGGCATCACGAATCGCCAGACGTGTGGCCTCATTGGGATTACTGTCCAGAGAGTCCAGTTCCCGAATCAGGTTTAGGGCCTCTTCATAGTCTTCGTCCTCAAAAAGGACCTTGATCAAATCGTCATAAAGGCTGTTGTAGCTGTCCCGCACATCTTTTATATAGCGGATCTTGTTCTGGGCCAGTTCAAAATACTCCGGATTTTGCTTGGAAAGGGCAATAAGAACCTCTATGGCTTCGTTAAAATTCCTCTCTTCTATAAGACGGTCCGCATCGTCCATGGTATAAACCGTTTCCTCCTCCGGCTGACCTCCGGCAGACAGGGAGAGGAGTGAGAAAAATAGAAGATAAAGGGCGGCTACCCCGAATTTTATCCGGTTCATAGTACTACTATTATTATATCGGCAGAAAAGATTTCCGTCTGGATATTTGGTTTAAAAAGTGTTATCATGTATATGATGGTACGAAGAAGGCTAATTCTCCCATTTTTCTTTCTCTGCCTCGTTGGGGCCTATGCCGATTGGGAAGACACTTATAGTGACCTGATTAGCATAGCGGGGCTCGATTCCAACAGCGGACAGAACTCCTTCCTCACCCTTCTTATTCCTTCGGGAGGCAAGTACCAATCCATGGGAACCGCCTATACTGCGGTAGCACTCGATGCAGGCTATCTTGAGTCAAACCCGGCCGCCAGTTCCCATCTGCAAAACACAGAGCTGACTTTTTACCACAACGACTGGATTGACGACTCCAACCTGGAGAGTCTAGCCTATACTCAACGCAAAGGCAATATAGGCTGGGGAATCGGCGCCAAGTTCCTCTGGGTCCCCTTCGAAGAAACCAACAGCTGGGGAGAAACCACCGACTCCGGCGCCTATACGGAAACAATCATGACCTTTAACGGTTCCTACAATCTTATGGGGGACTACTACTATACGGGCCTCTCCCTGGGAGTGAATGCCAAGGCGGCCTACCGGGGAATTTCCGAATCCCTTGCGGAAGATCAAAATGCCTTGGCTTTAATGGGAGATGTGGGACTCCTGACCCAGTTTAACCTGCTAAAGTTCTATCCTTCCCGCCAGAAAAACTGCGGCTTTGGTTTGGCCGTAAAAAACCTGGGAAAGGAATTCATTACCGATCCGGACCCCCTTCCCAGCCGAGCTACGGCCGGACTCTCCTATTCTCCCATCAAACCGCTCATGCTTGCCTTTGACGCTACCTATCCTTTCAATTTAAACGGGGAAGAGGCGGAGTCAATGAGCTATGCCATGGGAATGGATGTCAGCATGACCGATTTTCTCTCTATGCAGGGGGGATTTCTTTTGAAACTGGGTAAACCGAGAATTACCATGGGGAGCGACCTGGACCTGGAAAAGTTTTCCATTGGTGTGAACTACACCCTGGACCTGACAACCCAGTTTGAACCGGTGGACAGAATCACCCTCTCCTTCTCCCTGAACCTGGGAGACTTTGGACGCACCACCATCCGGGATAAGGTTCAGGAACTCTACCTCACCGGTCTGGGAGCCTACTCACAGGGAAACTACACACAGGCTATAATCTACTGGGAAGAGTGCCTTGAACTGGATGAAACCTTCACCCCCGCTCTGGAAATGATAGAAACGACCCAAAAATCTCTCGAATTGGAAGCAAAAATGAGAGAACAACAAACTGTCGAATAAAACCCTATCCCATAATTCCCAGTCAAATAAAAGAAAGGCCCACTGGGAAAACAGGGATGAAGAGGATTAAGAAAGACCAAGGTCTATAAAAGCACAAGCTTAAAGCTTAATCACTATCCCCAAAGCTACTACGCTATATAACTCTTCTCCCATAATTCCCTGTCAATAATAAGAAAAGCCCACTGGGAAAAGAGGGATAAAGAGGATTAAAAAAGATTCAAGGGCAAAAAAAACACAAGCTCAAAGCTTAACCACAATCCCCAAAAGACTAAGCTATACAACTCTTCTCCCATAAATCTCATAATTCCCAGTCAAGAATAAGAAAAGCTCACTGGGAAAACAGGGATGAAAAGGATTAAGAAAGCACAAGCTCAAAGCTTAATCACTATCCCCAAAGCTACTACGCTATATAACTCTTCTCCCATAATTCCCTGTCAATAATAAGAAAAGCCCACTGGGAAAAGAGGATAAAGAAAGCTTGAATGGAATTTTATAGTCCCAACGATTCCCGGCATTTGTGATAGAAAGCCGCCAGAGGCGCATCGCTCACGGTTTTAGCCAGAGCCAGACCGGCCGAGCCCTTTCCCATGGCACGGGAAAAACGGGTTAGAGCCTTACGGCCCAACTTTGCTTCTATCCCCTTAAGGATCTCCGCCGTCATCCCCCCTTCGTCTTCTGCGGTAAAGCGCACCCTGTCCCGGCTCCAGTTCTCACTCAACTCAATCAGACTGCGATGTTCCAGAGTTTCCAGATAAAGTTCCATTTCCTTAAGCAAAAGGGACTCCCGGAATTCAATTCGGTCTACCGCCCCTTTCACATCAATCTTTTTCTGAACCATCCGGCTCCCCCGTTCAGTCCGCTTCCTATACCAGAGGGAGAAAATCACCCCGCAGCCGGTAGCAATAGCCAATTCATCCACAAGGGGAATGGGATCAAGAATAAGATAGGAAAGGGCGTAAAAAACAATAAGAAAAATAAGAACCGAAAGGCCAAAACGAGCGTAAAAAGTCCTATCCGCCAGCTGCTGGCGAGCCCCCTCTTCTCCCAAAATATAAAGCTTACCCTTAACCTGATTTATCTGTTCCATCTCTGGATAAGAGCCAAAGAGACCGGTAATTTCATCCCCATCAAGAGCCTGGACAAAATCCCCCGGAGAGAGGGCCGAAAACAAATCCATCCCGCCCCCGTCTCTTTTAAGGATGAGAACTCGCTTATTCACCAATTTTTTCCTGAAGAAGATCCACCAACTCGGTAAACCCATAGAGCTGAGCATACTTGAGAGCATTCATGCCCAGACTGTCCTGATGAGTCAGTTCTGCCCCGGCATCAACAAGAATCTTTGCCGTCTCATAATGACGGTTTCCAATAGCCACAATAAGGGCCGTCTGACCTTCCTTGGAAGCATGGTCCAGGGGAGAACCCAATTCAATAAGCTCCCGTACAAGAGCCTGTTTTCCCAGAGAGGCCGCTTCCAAAAGAGGTGTCGTTCCCCGATCTTTGGCTTCAAGGCTAACATCACACCCCCTCTGCAAAAGGTGGGACGCCAATACCGGTTCATCCATTCGAATAATATTACAGATAAGGGGCACCCCGTTCTCGTCTATGAAATTGGGACTGCCGCCCCGCTCGATAAAAAGCTCGAGAAGCATTAAATCTCGCTCTCCGTCCCCAACGAAAATAGGAAGCTTCATACTGCTGAATCCGATGATTTCCAAAAATCGGTTAGCCGCCAGCATGTCATCCTGACGATGCCAGTGCCCCACACTGCGATGCATATATCTGTCCAGGGCTACATAGCTGTGAACCAAGGTAAAAGTTTTAAGCCAGACCGGCAGTTTACCCGTTAAATTACTTAAAAAGAAAATCAGGTTAACACGACGGAGAACTTCCTTGCTTCTCTCCTGGGAATAGCCCACAATATAGGGAATCCATCGAGAGCCCAATTCGGCCTGATCACAGTAAATGAGAAAGTCATAGGAACTTTTGAGAATTCGAACCAAATCCTGTTCACCGTTCAGAGACCACTCGGGATTAATAATGAAAAAATCTATGGAAATAAAACGCTTCTCAAAGAAATCTTTGAGCCGGGGGATAGAGTCTTTCTTCTTTGGAGAAATAAGAACAGTAATTTTCATATATACTTTTTTAATTATCGGTGAGGGGGGATGAAAAATCAAGCCGGCCGTGATAAAATTACTCCATGGCGGAAGAGGATAAGCTCAAACAGTACATGGACCTCCTGGAGAACCTTCCCGGCGGCCTGCCCAATGAGAAAATGCTGCGTAAACTGCAGAATCAATGCGACTTGGAACCGAGCGACTTAAAGAAGCTCGATATGTTGGTAGAACGCCATAATGACCGGGCCGATATCTACCTTCACCGGGACAATGTTTCCGGTGCCATAGAAGAGATGGAACGGGCCTCCCAATTATCTCCCCGGGACGCCTTTGTTCACCTTAACCTGGCCAAACTTTACAAAAATCACTACGAAAATTACGGCTTTATCGAACGGGACCGGCAGCGGACCAAAGAGGAAGCGGAAAAAACTCTGATTCTGGACAGCTCCCTCACAGAAGCGTCGGAACTGATCAATGAGGTAGACCTTCTTCATAAAAGTCTGAATGGCGGTCTGAGACAAAAGAGGCCCGTGGTCCCTATTGCCCTCCTCTCCATTTTCCTGCTGATTCTTCTCCTTTTTAGCATGAGAAATATCCTGGTGGACTGGGTAACGGAACTGATAAATCCTACGGAACCCTTCGTTTACACGGCTCCCCCAGAACCCTTTAATCCCCATCTCCCCCGGGAAATTCCTCTGGAACATTACGGCGTGGCCGAAAACAGTATGGAAATGACGATTCAAAGTTCCCGGGTCCTTCCCGTAAACGATCACTGGGGCTATGAATTACAAGGGGGCCTGACTTCACCCTCACTGGCTATAGACAGGGCCGATTTGGAACTGCGCTTTTTGGATGACTCACGCTCCCTTCTCTACAGTGAGACCTTGATTCTTGACGGAAAAGCTCTGATTCTTCCCGGAGAGACTCTGCCGGTTAATCACTTTTTTTATATTCCCTTTCCTCCGGAAAAGGTGGAACAGATTTCACTTACCCCGGTAGACCCCATTCTGGTTCCCTATGAAAAGGAAAAGACTGATAAAATGAAAATCTGGTGGGAAGTGGCCAAACCGGAAGGGGTCAGGCTGACTTTGGAAGAGCGGGAAGCGACAAACCTGGAGGGTTACGACCGTAACCTTCATTACTTCACATATGACATAAAGCAGTCGGGCCCCAAAAAGATTTCCTATCTGGAACTAACCTTCCGCTGGAAGGACCTTTCGGAAAATACGGTAAAATCCCAAGTTATAAGGCCTGTCAGCTCCGACGGCCCCTATATGGAGCAGGGAGAGAGTCGGGCCATATATTTTGAAACGACCACCCCCTTTAGCCTGGATTGGGACAGTCTTTTTGGAGATGTAACCGTCACAGCCCTGGAACTAGCCCCGTAAGGCGTCCATAACCTCTTCAATAATATCGTCAGGAGTGGATGCTCCGGCGGTAACACCAATGGTGTCGTACCGTTTCATCTCCTCCGTTATTTCACCGGCCGTTTCTACATGGAAAGCGGCAATTCCCTGTTCGAGGGCGGTCTGATAGAGGCGCTTGGTGTTGGCGCTTCCCTTCCCCCCGACCACCACCATGGCCTGTA
Organism: Spirochaetales bacterium; assembly: GCA_028533045.1. Taxonomy (GTDB): domain Bacteria; phylum Spirochaetota; class Spirochaetia; order DSM-2461; family DSM-2461; genus SZUA-368. The sequence goes on from JAQQAP010000045.1 coordinate 69,140, forward strand.
CCTTTGCGGCCAGCTCCTTGACGGCGGTCTGCCTCTTTCGGGTAGCCGGGCAAATCATATTTTTTACGGCTAAATCGGGATTTTTCGCCAGGAGGATCTCCTTAATACAATCAAATTCATCCAGTTTTACCGTGGTTTGGCAAATGAGGAGAGTCTCCCGGGGCAAAGTCAGTTTTTCCGCCTCTTCCGGCGTTGAAACAACGATATGCCGGTTAGCTCTTCCGGCCAGGCCTTTTACCTCTCCGTGATTTTTATCGCCCAATATAACGATAAAAAAGCCCTTTTCACTATACTCTTCTATGATTCTGTGGCTTTGTTTCACCTTGGGGCAGGTACCGTCGGCAAGGTTAATACCCTTTTCTCTAAGGATTTGTTCCGTTTCCGGTTCAACTCCGTGTGCCCTAATGACAAGGGTACAATCCCCTTCCACATCATCGGGACTTTGAGCCATTTTCACACCCCGTGCCTGAAGACGGTCCAGAACCTGCTGATTGTGGATAATGGGCCCCAAAGTATAGATTGTCTTATCCCCGGTCAGCTCCTCTTCCACCATGTTTACAGCCCGACGGACTCCCATGCAAAATCCGGCCGGATCGGCTTTGATGATGTTTTTCACAGTATTCTCCTCATATGGACTAAAAAAAGCTGCCCCGAAGGGCAGCTTTCATTATGAAGACCTGCAAGACCCCGTTAAAGGGTTCGCGGCTTATTTCTTCTTTTTCTTTGCCTTGGCTTTTTTCTTACGAGCAGTAGCTTCGGCGATCTCTTCGGCAGACTGCTGTACAGTTTCTACCTTTTTCTTTTCCTTCGTTTCACTGTGAACCGCTTTGGGTCCGGCGTGCATTTTCTTGGAAACCTTCTTTACGCTGCCGTTGTGCCATCCAATGAGGACGGTAGACGCGATAAAGATGGAAGAGTAGGTACCTACAAGAACACCTACAATCAGGTTAAGAGCAAACAGTCTAATTGTACCGGTAGCAAAAATATAGATAGATACTACCGCAATAAGAGTGGTTATAGAAGTGATCAAGGTTCGGCTCAAGGACTGGTTAATGGAAGTGTTGGCCACTTCTTCAAAACTGGCGTCCTTGATGATTCGGCTATTCTCTCTTATACGGTCGAAGATAACGATCGTATCGTTGAGGGAGTAACCGATGATGGTCAGGACCGCCGCTACGGTAGCGGTGGAAACTTCCAGACGGAAGAGACCGATGAAACCGACCAGGAACAGAACGTCGTGAAGAATTGCCACGATGGCGGACACGGCGTAGTTCAACTGGAATCGAACCCAGATATAAGCCAGAATAAGAAGCAGGGCTACAATAGAGAGCCATGCAGTATTACGAGCCAGGTTACCGGCGAAACGGGCCCCTACGAAGGAGGAGCTGTTTACCGTAACAGTACCGGCGCCAAAACTGTCTTCCAGGGCGGAGACAAGTTTCTTTTCTCCGGTCTGCTGGAATTCGGCTTCGTCCCCTTCCACACCAAGACGAATCATGTATTCGCCGGTAGTATCGGTACCGACTTTCTGTACCTGGGGAGAGAGTTCAAAACTCTCAAGGGCGTCACGAACGGACCCTTCGTTAACGTCGGCCGCATCAATGCTCACCTGTACGTTAAGACCGGCCTGGAAGTCGATACCAAGGTTAAACCAACCCTGAGTAGCGGTTCCCGCCCAGAATCCTGCGATAAGCAGAATAGAAATAATAAGCATGGGAATGCGGAGCTTGGTAAAGTTAATTGTATTTTTCATTATTTAAGCCCCCAACCGATTTTGATTTTGTCCTGTTTAAGGTTTTCCGTACCCACGTCAAAGAGGAAATGGGAAACAAAAAGAGCCGTGAAGAGGGAGCTTACGATACCCACTGCAAGGGTAACGGCGAATCCTCTAACCGAACCGGAACCGAGCATGGAGAGGAACAGAGCCGCAATAAGGGTGGTAATGTTCGCATCCATAATGGTCCAGAAGGCTTTTCTAAAACCGCCTTCAATGGCAGCAGACCGGGATTTACCAAGTCTAAGCTCTTCCTTGATTCTTTCAAAGATAATTACGTTCGCATCCACAGCCATACCCACGTTAAGAATAAGACCGGCGATACTGGTCATAGTCAGGGTAAAGCGGAAAGCGGAAAGAACGGCAGTAATGAAGAAAAGGTTCAGAAGCAGGGCAACATCGGCCACAAAACCAGCCCGTCTGTACCAAATCAGCATAAAGAGGAATACCGCGCCAAAACCAATGGCAATAGCCATGAGACCGGCGTTTCTGGTTTCCTCACCCAGGGTAGCACCGACGATGCTCTGGGACTTAACTTCCAGATCCACCGGCATGGCGGCCGTTCGGAGGATAAGGGCCAGGTCGTTTGCTTCCTGAGTATTGAACCCGGTTACACGAACGGAGTCACGAATACCTTCGGAAATATTGGCGATACTTTTAATTTTATCGTCCATAACAACGGCCATGGGCTTGTTAACATTGGAGGAAGTCAGCTTGTAGAAAAGCTCGCCCCCGTCCTTGTCCAGGTAGAATACTACGTTGGGCTGGCCGGTAATCTGGTCGGAAGTAACGGTCGCGCTTTCGATGTGCTCCCCGTCCAGACCAACTTCGGCAGTCATAACAGCATAGCGCTGGAAGACGTCCTGACCGTAGGAATCTTTCTTATAGTAACCGCGAACCACAAGTCCCTTGGCAATAAGGGTGTCGTCTACCGGTCTGCCGTCTACAATCTGGCCACCTGCCGAGGTGTAGGCCAGAACCGTATCGGTGGCTTCTTCGTCAATAATGTGGAAAGCGAGGCTCCCCTTACCCATAAGGAAGGAGTTTACCTGTTCCGGATCGACTTCACCGGGAACTTCAATCAGAATCTGATTGTCGCTGGCAACCTTACGGATGCTGGGTTCGGTAACGCCGAAGGTATCGATTCGGTTGTTGAGGATTTCCATGGCTCTGCTCAAGGCATCGCTCAATTCGTCTTCGCTGGGAACGTGTCCCAGTCTTTCGGTAAGACTTTCTTCGTCCGCTTCAATAACAACGCTCAAACCGCCAAAAAGGTCCAGACCAAGCTTAATAGCCTTGTCCTTCATATCCTTAAGGTCCTGAGCGTCCTGTCGGTAGCTGTCTTCCAGCGCCCGGTAAACATCCTGTCCGGACCCGAAGGCGGAAAGGGTGTTTCTCACAGTCCAGTCACGGGGTACTTTTTCCCCGATAAGCTTGTAATTAGCCTTGGCGTCATCAATCAAGAAGGCCAAATCTTCCGGCAAAGCGCCGTCCAGTCCCTCATCTGTATCGGTAAGGGCCACTAACTGGTCCAAACCTTCGCCGGCTTTATGCTCAGCATATTCCCTGATACTGTCGGTGGTACCGTTAGCCAGTGTCTGCATCTCCGGAGTGGTGTAAAAATACCACTTAACCGTGGGGAGCAGAAACAGTACGGCAACAACCATACACAGCAGGATCAGGGAGAGTCTACTTACCCTGTTCATATTGTCTCTCCGATTTTATTTCTTTTTCTTGTCTTTGCTGGCGTCTTCTACGGCAGTCTTGTCATCGCCCTTTACGTCATCCTTGTTTTCAACGCTGGATACGGCGGATTTGGTAAACTTGATCTTGGTATTGTCGTCAACCTTAACGGTAACGGTTCCCTTATCCGCATCGATATTCGTAACGGTTCCGACGATTCCGCCAATAGTGGTAACTTTGTCACCCTTCTTGACCGCATCGATCATAGCCTGACGTTCTTTCTCTTTCTTGCGCTGGGGCCGAATGAGAAGAAAGTAAAAAATGGCGAAAATAGACACAAGCATAACAATGCTCATGCTCTGGCTGCCCATTGCGGACTCAAGCTGCAAAAGGGGCAATGAAAATAACTGGTACATACATGGTTCCTCTTATTTGGAATTGAGAAAAAGTATCACGAATAGTGAGAGCCGTCAAGTTTTATATTTAAACGTATCGGACCGTAGAAATTTCCTTCCAGGAAGGAATAATTCCCAATACCTTCACCAGGTTATCCGTATCGGCCAGAGCGGCACCGCTTTTTTCGTTGAATTTTTCAAGGACGTATTGCTGACCTTCCCGGTCATCGTCAAAAAGGGCTGCCGACAAGGCGCTTTTATAAAGACCAAGATCGGCCAGTTCCCGGGGAGATTTCTTCCCGTATCGAGACATGGCCCGCTTGTCCACAATCGCATCGCCGCCGTTATAACCTATTGCAAAACAGTATTGTTCTCTTTTCATAACACCAAAAGCTATAGTAACAGGAAAGGAGTCCTATGGGAAGCCTCTAAAGATAGTTGGCCGCCATCTTTCTTATCTTTTCCTTCCATAATTCCCTTAATTCATCGGGAGCTAACACTTCCGCCTCCTCTCTGTAGGAAAAGACACGATTAAGAAGCTCTTCATAGGAGGAGACGGGAAAGCTGAATTCCCTCCGCCCTTCCTCTTTGTTATAATACACCGATTGAGAGGGGTGCCAAACAAGCCCTTCCGTCAAGAGTGCCGCCTTGCCGCTGAATCGAATTGTCACGTCCCTGCCGGCCCCGTCCCGGTTCAGTTCAGTCATTATCCCGAATCCGCTGTTCATACGCTTTTCCAGCTCCACCCCGTCCAGAGGCGGTTCAAAGGAGACTCGGCTCAACTCCAGAGATTCTATCCGGTTAAGGTGAAACAGACGAATCTCCTTTCTTAGATGACACCAGGCAGCCAGGTACCATTGGCCGTTCCAGTTTTTTACATGAAGCGGGTCCACCCTCCTCTCTGAGTGGCTTCCTTTTAGAGAGGAATAAACCATATCCAGGCTTTTTCTCTCGGAGATTCCCTTTAGGATACAGGAAAAAAAACGGGAAGGAGGTTCGGAGTGGTCAAAAAGTCCGTAACTTATGTGATTGGCCAGCTCCCTATATTCGGGAGGAAGAATTTGAGCCAAATGATCTTCTATGGATTGGGAAAGAAGAGGCATAAGCTTGCGGTTACGGCAAAAACCCATGGCTAGGGAGTAGAAAAGTAGCTCTTCCTCCCCTTTGAGGCGGATTTTCTCCAGGTCCCGGGAGCTCAAATAGTAATGTTTTTCCCCGCCGGACCAAAGCAAATCATAGTCCAAACGGTCCCTTATGTACTCCAGATCCCTTTTTACCGTTCGGGAAGAAACTTCAAAACGCTTTGCCGTCGCCCCTGTTGTAATACGATTTTCTCTACGTAGCTTTTCTAATATGTAAAAAATTCGTTCAGTTTGACTCATGATAAACCTCTCAAAAGACACCACAAATGTAGGACATTAACAGTCATTTGTATACACTTTTAGACATAGTATAATTTTTTTCTTCTTTTTTTTGGAAAAAAGCTTGAATCTTTTTCTCCTTTATATTATATTCAATAACGAGGATAAGAGCAGCGATGTGATTAACCTCATATGATTTTTTTCATAAAATAAACTTCCTAACTTTAAGAGGCCCTTTCGTTGATTGGGCCTCTTTTTTTGCACCCCCAACATTGACGTCACCGGGAAAAAGTGCGAAAATAACTTTATCCTATTAATCCCGGAGTTTTTATGGCTGTCAGCGACACGGTTGTACTTGAAACACGCAATATTTCCAAACGGTTCCCCCGGGTATTGGCTAATAATAATATTAATATAAAGCTCCATGAAGGGGAGATCATTTCCCTTCTGGGCGAAAATGGTGCAGGAAAATCCACATTAATGAATGTGCTATACGGTCTGTACCGGCCAACAACGGGAACAATTCTTCTCAACGGGAAAGAGGTGGAATTTTCCTCTCCCCGAGATGCCATCAACCAGGGACTCGGCATGGTGCACCAGCACTTTATGCTCGTTGACCCTCTTACTGTAACAGAAAATATCATTCTTGGTATGGAGCCCGGCAAAGGGGGTATGATTGATTACAAAACCGCCCGCCGTGAAGTCCAGGAACTTTCCGACCGCTACAAACTGGAAATCGACCCGGACAGCAAGGTCGAAGATCTTCCCGTCGGTTTACAGCAGCGGGTCGAGATTCTCAAAGCCCTTTATAGAAAAGCACAGATACTCATTCTTGACGAACCGACGGCAGTACTTACTCCCGGCGAAGTGGATGACCTTTTTGAGGTAATCATGCGTCTTCGCGATTCGGGGGTTTCGGTAATAATCATAACCCATAAGCTGGAAGAGGTCCGGGCCATAAGCGACCGGGTCTACATTCTGCGCCGGGGAGAGATTGCCGGAGAACGGGCTACGAAAGATTGCTCAAAGACGGACTTGGCCAACTTAATGGTGGGTCGGGACGTTGTCCTCACCGTAGAAAAAGAAGAGCATAAGCCGGGCGATTCCGCCTCCTTTGAAATAAAGGACCTCACCGTCATAAACGACCGCCAGGTAAAGGTTATAGACGGGCTCTCCCTGAATGTAAAACCGGGAGAGATTGTGGGAATTGCCGGAGTAGACGGGAATGGACAGACCGAGCTGGCCGAAACAATTATGGGTCAAATGGGACTGGAATCGGGGGATATCCTTTTTAAGGGCGAGCCGATTCAGGCTTTAACCACCAAGGCCCGACGGAATCTGGGAATTTCCTATGTTCCTACGGACAGACAGAAGGCGGGATTGGTCCTTCCCTTCTCCATTGCGGAGAATATGATTCTGGGGAGCCAGGACGAAGCCCCTTTTACGAAAGGGATTAACCTGCAGCAGAGACCTATTAATGATTATTCTGACAAACTGGTAAAAGATTACGATGTGCGCTGCTCCACCATCCATGAAGCGGTGGGCAACCTTTCCGGAGGGAATCAGCAAAAGGTAATCCTCGCCCGGGAATTTGACCGGGAACCGGAATTCCTCCTTGTCTCCCAACCCACCCGCGGTCTCGACGTGGGCGCCATAGAGTACATTCATAAACAGATTCTGGGAATGCGCCAAAAGAACAGCGCTGTCCTGCTGATTTCACTGGAGCTGGAGGAGATTTTCTCCCTTGCCGACCGGATTCTGGTTCTCTTTGAAGGAAAAATAATAAAAGAACTCATCCCCGCCGAAACGAATGAAAAGGAAGTGGGACTCTATATGACGGGGGGTAAATAATGGATAAGCTGATTAAGGGCCTTAAAGTCCTTTTAGGCATCGTGGGAGTCGTCTTTTGGGCGGCATCCCAGTTTTGGGGGATTATTCTGGTCCTCTTGGCCATGGGGCTGCAAATATTTGAAAATTTCCGTAAACTGGACCGGGAAGAAGCCCTGGGAAAGTTAAAAGAGATGGGTATAACCGCCCTCTACCCTACTATTGGGATTGCTGCGGCTCTTTTAATAGGGGGCATTATCATGGCCCTCTCCGGCTACAACCCCTTCACCGCCTACGGGGCCATGTTCTACGGAGGGCTCATAAAGAACTGGCACGTATCGCTTCTTAACGCCACGCCCCTGATTTTTACAGGGCTTTCTATTGCGGTAGCTTTTAAGGCGGGACTCTTTAACATCGGTGCGGAAGGACAATACTACATAGGCTCCATGATAGCCACCTGGCTGGCCATTCGCTTTTCCCTTCCCCTAGGGCTCTATATTCCCATTATTTTTATTCTGGCCGGAACCTGTGCGGCAGCTTACAACATTATTCCTACCTGGTTAAAAATTCGAACCGGGGCCCATGAAGTTGTAACCACCATGATGTTTGCCCACATCGCCCGAATATTCTCTACTATCTTCGTAAGGAACAACGGGGGCGATCCCGCCACCAGTACCCACGCCTACACAACGGACGCGATTTTGGAAGCAAACGAAATACTTCCCTTGAAGAATCTCATAGCCGGAGCCAACTACCGTGTTCATACGGGGGTTCTTCTGGCTTTTGCCGTAGCTGTTTTTATCTGGTACCTCCTTTACAAAACCCGGATTGGTTATGAGATCCGCGCCGTAGGAGAGAACCAAATAGCCGCCAAAACCCAGGGAATCAACGCCTCCCGGTCCATCATGATAGCCATGCTTATCGCCGGTTTCCTCTGCGGGATGTCCGGTACGACCCAGGTACTGGGGCTGGAGCACAAAATGTACGAAAACCTCAATGCCGGATATGGATGGAACGGAATAGCCGTAGCACTTCTGGCCAATAACGATCCGGTGGGAGTGGTTTTTGCCGCCCTGCTTTGGGGACTTCTTGATGCGGGGGGACAATACATGGCCCGTACAACCCAGACCCCCAGCGCGATTATTGAAATTATCAAAGGAACTATTCTGTTCCTCATTCTTGCTAAATATATCTACTTTTGGTTTGGCCAGAAACTGTTTAAGGGTAGTAAAAAGACTGCCGGGGAGGCCGCTTAATGGAATTTGTTATTGAGCTTTTATCGGCGACCATGAGACTGGCAACACCCATAGCTCTGGCTGCCATGGGTGCGGCCGTTTGCGAAAGGTCCGGCATAGTGAACATTGCCATGGAAGGACTCATGTTGATTGGGGCCTTTTTTGCCGCAGCGATTGCCCTTGCCACGGGAAGTCCCTGGTTGGGTCTCCTGGGAGGGATTGTCTTTGGGGGACTCTTCTCTCTGCTTCACGCCTGGTCCACTGTGACCCTGCACATAAATCATACCGTTTCCGGGGCTATTATCAATATTCTGGCCGCCGGTCTGACTCGGTTTTTCATGGTTCAGTTCTACGGTCACCCGGGCTCTTCCGATATGGTAGAAAAAACCCTGGGTGATATTAATTGTGCCGTCCCCCTTCTTTCGAAGATTCCCCTGTTGGGTCCGGTTCTTTTTGACCAGAGCCCCACGGTCTACTTTATGTATTTCTTTGTTTTCTTTACCACCTTCTTGCTTAAGAAAACCAAACTGGGCCTCCATATCCGGGCGGCGGGAGAGCATCCCATGGCTCTGGAAACCCTGGGAATTTCGGTTAAGAAAATCCGTTACATAGGAGTTCTCTACTCGGGACTTCTCTGCGGTTTCGCCGGTTCCTTTCTGGCCATTGAATACGGTCGCTTTTTCACAGAAGGCATGACCGGCGGACGGGGGTTCATTGCCCTGGCGGCTAATGTCTCCGGCGGATGGACGGCCATTGGTTCCTTTATAGCCGCTCTTTTTTTTGGATTTATTGACGCCCTTCAGCTTAAACTTCAAGTTATGGACGCCTTTAACATTCCCCCGGAGATATTTCACATGCTCCCCTATGTGGCAACGGTAATTGCCGTAGCGGGACTTGTTAAGAAATCCCGGCCCCCTGCCGATTCTGGAAACGACTTCTCCATAGAAAAGGAGATTTAATTTTGTTCACTATTTTTAAGGAGTTAAATATGAAGAAAGCACTTGTTCTTTTGACAATTGCCCTTTTGGTTTTTGCCGGCTGTAACAAATCCCAGTCAACTAAAACCGAAGAAAAAACAATGATCGCCGCCATGGCTACCGACGTGGGTGGCCTTGGTGACGGTTCCTTCAACGACGGTTCCTACGCCGGTATCCAGAAGGCAGAAATGGACGGACTTGCCGAAGCCCGTGTTGTTGAATCCAAGCAGATGACCGACTACGTTCCCAACCTGAGCGGTTTGGCCGAAGACGGAGCTGACGTTGTATTCGCCGTAGGTTTCCTCATGGCAGACGCCCTTATCGAAGCGGCGGAAAACAATCCGGAAACCTCCTATGCCGGTATCGACATTTGGGTAGATCCCGCCAGCGCCCCCTACAATGTACTTGGTATTTCCTTTAACGAACATGAAGCGGGTTACCTGGCCGGTATTGTGGCCGGATCCATGACTAAAGAATTTGCCTCCGCCTCGGACAAACTCAATGACGAAAATGTAATTGGTGTTGTTCTTGGTATGGATATTCCCCCCTGCGAAAGATACGAAGTGGGTTTTGAAGCCGGAGCCAAAGCTGTTAACCCGGACGTAAAAGTTCTCCAGGCTGTAGCCGGTGACTTTGCCGACCAGGCCAAGGGTAAGGAACTGACTCTGGCCATGATTAACGAAGGGGCCGATATTGTTTTCCAGGTAGCCGGTCTGACCGGTATGGGTGTTATCGCCGCTGCCCAGGAAGAAGGCATTCTTGCTGTAGGTGTTGACGTAGACCAGTACGCAGCTGCTCCCGAAGCGATCCTGACTTCTGCCATGAAAGGCCTTACGGAAGCGTCCTACCAGACCATCGAATCTGTTGCTAACGGCACCTTCAAAGGCGCCACCAACATCAGCCTCGGAATCAAGGAAGGAGCCGTTGGTATCGCTCCTTACCACAACTTCGACTCCGTTGTTCCCCAGTCTGTTAAAGATGCGGTAGATACGGCCATTGCCGATATTAAATCGGGAGCTCTTGTGGTTCCCGCATCCAGAGGCGACCTCTAGGATTTTAATTGTTTAATCGTCCCCCGCCTCTTTTGGAAGCGGGGGATTTTTTTTACCCTCCCCTCCTTGGGATATCCTTGAAAAAATCGGGTAAAACGTTCATAGTAAACCTCATATGATTGAAGCTTTCACAACTGTACAGGAAGGTTTTCTCTGGATGGAATCCCTTTCCAATCTGGAGAAGAGTGACCGGGATAAAAAAAGGGCCTATCGTCTGGAAAGGATGGTTGAACTCTGCCGGCTCTTCGAAGATCCCCAAAGAGCCTGCCCCGTTGTACATCTGGCCGGTTCCAAAGGCAAAGGTTCCACAGCGGCATTTCTGTCCTTTATCCTAGCGGAGAAGGGAGAAAAAACCGGTCTCTACACCTCCCCCCACCTGGCCGATTACCGTGAGAGAATGCAAATTATAGAAAAGGACGGGGGAGCCCGATTTGCACAAGAAGAGATTCTCCTTGCCGCCATGAACCGCATTCGACTCAAACTGGAAGAAGCGGAATTAAGCGGAGGTTTTCCCACCACCTTTGAACTCCTTACCCTGCTGGCATTTCTGGTCTTCCGGGAAGAGGAGTGCAGCTTTATCATTCTGGAAACAGGATTGGGAGGACGGCTGGATGCCACCAATGTTTGCTTGCCCCGCCTTTCCATCATAACTCCCATAGAAAAGGAACACACCCAATTCCTGGGAGATACCCTGGAAGAGATAGCAGGAGAAAAGGCGGGCATTATCAAAGAGAATATTCCTGTCCTGGTCTCTCCCCAAAAAGAGGAAGTCTTCACCGTTCTAAGTAAGCGGGCAGAAGAAAAAAAAGCCCCCTTTTATCGTGTCGACGATTTTATTGAAGATATTCGGGTCACCTACAGCAACAGGGGAACTATGGAGATCCGGTTCAGCTGGAGAAATAACAATACCTTTCTCCCGGAAGCCGAATGCTCCCTGGTTGGTTCGGTACAAGCGGAAAATGCCGCTTTGGCAATAACCGCCGCCTCCCTTCTCTTTCCCCAACTATCCCAAAACTCAATAGGGAGAGGTTTAAAAAGGGCCGCTCTTCCGGGCCGTTCTCAAATCCTCTCTACCGCCCCTTTGATCATGCTTGACGGAGCCCATACCCCCCGATCGGCTAAGGCGGCCCGGGAAGCCTTTCTTGCTTTGAGTAAAAGCAGATCCCCCCGGGTTCTCATTTTTGGCTGTGCCCTGGACAAAGACGCCCGCGGGATGGCGGCTCTTCTGTCCGACTCCTTCGACCGAATCATCATCTCCCGACCGGGCACATTTAAAGAAAGCGATCCCGCCGGGATTGCCCGTATATTTGAAACCTTTGGGCCCTGTGAATTAATAGAAGATTCACAAGCCGCTTTAGAATCAGCTCTAAAAGATATCCAAAAGGTCGGTTCCCTGCTGGTTACGGGCTCTTTTTATCTGGCCGGAGAAATATATCATGGTCTTAAATAGGCGCTTTCTATCACTCCTTCTTTTTTTAACAGGAACTCTTCTTTTTGCCCTGGAAGGCGAAAAAGAGATTAAAGCCCACTACCCCTGCCAGGAAGGATCGGAGAACGAATTCAGCCTTATAACATATTTGGAAAACGAATTTGAATCCCGCTCAATTCCCTTTCAGACCATAGACTATTCCGATCGTGAAGGAATCCACTCCTTCTCCCGTTCCCTCCGACTGGATTTCAACGGAGAAAAAGAAGAACGACTTTTCATAGCTGTTTCCCTTAATGGAACCTCCGATTACTCCTATCTTAATACGGCTCTTTTATACAATTTAGCTCTGGAATTACAAACCCTTCCCTCTACACGGTCAGTAACTCTTCTCTTTTTAGGAGGAGAAAAGAACCCCGAACCGGTGGGGAGCACCATATTCCTGGAAGATTTTACCGACGAAGAGAGCAGCTCCCTTCTTTATATTGATGTGGAGGGCCCGGAGATTAAGCTCAGCAGTTCCACAAGGGATTACAACTGCCCCCTTTGGTTCCTCCGCTCCTTTACTTTTGCCTTTGAACAAGCCGGTCTGGTTCTCCCCCAGCAGGGAATAGAAAACCTGCTCAATCGGGCCGGTTTTGGGAAATCGAATAAAATACTGTCCCTATGGATGTCCCACGATATCCCCAGCCTGCTCCTCTCCGGATCGGGCACGGGAAACCCATCGACCTCTCCTCTTAACGGCACCTTCCTTGAGGGATTACTATATTATCTTAGCTCCGAAACAAACAGCATGGAAGATAACCGGGAGAAAAATTACCTGGTCCTTAAATTTGCCTACCGCAGTCTCTATATAGGAGAGTGGCATTCGGTGCTTACCATAATATCCCTGGCCAGCCTCTTCATACTCACAGTCATCTTTCAGAGCCGTAATTTCACTCTGAACATTCGAAGATACCGCTCCTCGATCTGGGTGCTGCTCCTCATATTCTCTCTGGTGTTTATTATCCTCTATCTTTCCACTCTCATCATGGAAGAAATACTCCTTCTCAAGAATATGAGCGACCTCTGGCGCTACATTCCCCGAAACATTCTCTACTTCAAGCTTCTACTCACCCTCCTGTTCTCCTCCTTCTTCCTGTTTATTATCAGAGGAATCCCCATTCCCCGCTCCCCCCATTTTTACAGCTACGGAGCCATACTCTTCTCCCTGGGGAACCTGCTTCTCCTCTCTTCCCGGGACATATCTCTCACCTACTACGCCCTGTGGCTTCTCCTGTGCCTTTTTCCCTTTTCCCTGTCCCGGAAAATGTATATCAAAACTCTATTGACCCTGCTCATCCCCTTGCCTGCTCTATATTTCCTCACATCGGTTGTACTGAACAGCTTCCCCGACCTCTCCCGTTATCTTCTCATGGACCGCATCACGGGAAATCTGCTTATCACCACCTTTCTCATGCCCTATATCCTCATGCTCACCAGCCTTCACTACAGCCGATTCTACTATCATAAGGAGAGAAGAAGTTATACGGCCTGGGCCACCTTTACCCTTGTACCGGCAGCCGCCGCATTCATTCTTCTTCAGATCATTCTCTACTCTCCCTACTCGGAGGAGCAGAAACAGCCCTATACGGTTCTGGATACAATAGATTACAGCGAGGGGAAGCGGGTCATAAAGCTGACCAGCTCAAGGCAGATGGGAACATTGGAGATTGAATATGCCGACCTCTCCCTGGTACTTAATAATCTGGGGGAAGAGGCCTTTATTAATGGAAGACTGGACGAGAGTTACCTCTCCTATGAAGGCCGAATAAGCTCCTTCCTTAACAGAAAGAGACTCAGGCTGAATTTGATTCCCGCCGGGAACCCGGAATCCCTGGAAATCCGGCTCTATACCGATGAAGGGCAGATAACAATCTATGACTGTAACTACCCCTACTCCAACCGGTCGGACAACAAGGAAAGCCGCATTATCATAGGCAGTAACCCTCTCTTTCCCCTGGAACTGGACCTTACGGTAACCCTGGATACGGAGGCCTACCTGGAGCTGATTTTCAACTATAGCGACCCCCCTCTGGAGGATCCGGAAATTAAAAACAAATCGGCCCGGATAGATCACAAGATGGTACTGAGAGAAGTACTGGACCTATCCGCCGACGAAGGGGAATACGTCTTCCCCTAAGTGCTAAACAGATGGGGCCGCTTGATTTTTCGCGTAGCCGTTTTGGCAAAGGGTTCTACCTGTTCCAGAATTTTATAAAGATAGGAGCTCAAAGGAAGCTTTTTATTGACCCGGCTTCGCAGCTCTTCAAAGGCAAATTCCCGTAATTTTCTATCCTTATCCATACCGTTACTATTCAAATAATCTTCGTTGGGAAAAACCCGGGCCACCAATTTACCCTCTTCCATCCCCACAAGAACCTCCTCTACCAAAGGTTCGCCCGATATAAGAGCCTCAATCGCTTCGGGATAAATATTCTCCCCGGAAGCTCCAATAATAACATTCTTTGAACGGCCCTTTAGAAAGAGATAGCCATCCTTGTCCAGGTAGCCCTTGTCACCGGTAATAAACCATCCGTCCGCCGTAAACATACCGGCCGTTCCTTCAGGATCTTTTAAATACCCCGCCATAACCTGGGGCCCCCGAACCTCCACATCACCCACACCGTCAAGAACATTGACAATACGAATGTCCGTGTCACTAATGGCATGCCCCACCGAGCCGGGTTTCATACTTTCCAGGGAACAGAAGGTTAAAAGAGGAGAGGTTTCGGTCAGACCATAACCCAAAACATAAGGGATTCGACCTTCCCTCATAAAAAGCTCCACTTCCGGACTAAAAGGGGCACCCCCAATAATAATACAGCTCATCTTACCGCCCAGAAAGTCGAGCACCTTCTTCCCTGCCATGCGGTGAAAAAGTTTTCTCGTGGGAGGAAACTTTCCCAGAAGCAGTCGGGTCATAAGATTCTTGCTCTTAACCGGCAGCACCTGCTTTTGATAAATCTTCTCAAAAATAAGGGGAACCGCTCCTAGAATGGTAGGCCTGTTCCGCTTGAACACCTCTTTCAAATAGGGCACCGTAGGCTTTCTCTTGAGGAAAACAATCCGCGGCCCCTTATACATGGTGGAAAGAAAGGCCGAAGTAGAACCAAAGGTATGGCCCATGGGAACCAGGGGAAGTACAAGCGATTCCGAATCAAAACAGCTGTCTATCAGGTCCGTCCCCTCAAAGAGGTTGGAAACCAGGTTTCCGTGAGTCAGAATAACTCCCTTGGAAAAGCCGGTCGTACCGGAAGTATAGACATATTCCGCCGGATCATACTCTTCCAGGGTTACGGTCATATCCGACGTATCGCCCCGGGCGGAGTCGTTTTCCCTCAGGAATTCTCCTTTTCCCAAATCGTAAAGAAAATCGACCTTATTAAACTCATCCAGATCCCAGGACAAAAAACGACTGTCCAGACAGATTCCCTTTGCTTCGGAATGGTTAAGAATGTAGATCACATCCTCCCGGGAAAAATCTTCCATAATAGGAACAGCCACAATACCGGAGGTCATGGCGGCCATCCACATCACCGCCCAATTAGGAGAGCCGGCGGCCAAAAGAGCCATCACATCACCCTTTACCAATCCCTGTTCCCTAAGAATTACCCGGTGTTTTTCCACACGTTTATAAAATTCGCCGTAGGTCATGCACTCTTCCCCTTCCATAGCCAGAAAGGATCTGTCCTCATATATCTCACAACAGCGCTTCAGGAATCGATCCATAGTGTAACGATTCAATCCGAATTTTCCCATTTTTACCTCATTATATAGTTAATCGATGTTTTTTATTTTTTCTATCCCTAATTACAGAAAGGAAATAGGTTCTCTATGTTAATCCCAAATCAAGAAATTGTCAATTTTATGTTGAAATACCACATATAGTGTGTTAAAATAAAAACATAATCAAGAAACACTTATTATAGTGGCTCTCAGGAGAAAGGATTCAGTCTATGAAATGCCCATTTTGCGAGAAAATGGAAGATAAAGTGCTGGAATCCCGTCAAAACGGCATTGGAACTACAATTCGCCGGCGACGGGAGTGCCTTGCCTGCGGATATCGCTTCACGTCCTATGAAAAAATAGAAGAAATCACCATAAAAGTGATTAAAAAAGACGGTAGCCGGGAGCCCTTTGACAAGAAAAAAATCGAACGGGGACTGCACAGAGCCATTGAAAAACGGCCTGTAACCCAGCTTCAGATTGACGAAGTTCTCAATACCCTTGAGGACGAAGTGGACATGAAGTGCCGGGGGACCCATGAGATCCAATCTTCCGAACTGGGCGATATGGTTATGAGTACCCTCTTTGGCCTGGACAAGGTAGCCTACGTGCGCTTTGCCTCGGTCTACCAAAAATTTGAAAATGTCGATGAGTTCGTCGACGTGATACATAATTTATCTAAAAAGAACAGCAAAAATATATAGAGCAACGTTGTTGCCCAATTATTTCCTAAAAGTTAAGGAGACCATGTGACTAAGGGAGAAACAACGGACTGGAAACAGTTCCTTGGAGTGGAAAAAGGCGCCTCCGATGTGTCCCATTTCGCGGTGAAAAGAATCATTAAGCGGGACGGAACCATCGAAGCCTACAGCCGGAGCCGGATCGGTGAGGCTATTGAAAAGGCGATTGAGGCCGTATCGGGCGGTGAGAATCGGGAGCTGTCGGAAAAATTAACCGATTCGGTGGAAGCGAAGCTTGTTCAGTTCATGGAGGGACGCCATCCCAATTCCATACCGGCCGTAGAAGAAATTCAGGATATCGTGGAAACTGTCCTCATTGAGAGCAAAAGAGTAGACCTGGCCAAGGCCTACATTCTGTACCGGGCCAAGCGCGAATCGGTTCGTGATGCCCAGAAACTGATGCTCGACATCAATGAGACCATGGACGGCTATCTGTCCCAGGCAGACTGGAGAGTGAATGAGAATGCGAATGTCAATTTCTCACTGGGAGGACTCATTCTTCATAACTCCGGGACCGTAACCGCCAACTACTGGCTCAAAAATATCTACTCCCCCGAAGTGGCCGAAGCCCACAAATCGGGAGCCATGCACATCCATGACCTGTCCATGTTTTCCGGCTACTGCGCCGGTTGGTCTATCCGCCAGCTCATTACGGAAGGTCTGGGCGGCGTAGCCGAAAAGATTACATCCAAACCGGCCTCACACCTGTCCACTCTTGTTTTCCAGATTGTAAACTTTTTGGGCATTATGCAGAACGAATGGGCCGGAGCCCAGGCTTTGGCCAGCTTCGACACCTACCTGGCTCCCTTCGTAAAGGCGGACAATCTCTCCTTTAAGGAAGTGAAACAGTGCATCCAGAGCTTCGTTTTTGGTGTAAATACTCCGTCCCGATGGGGATCTCAGGCTCCTTTTACCAACATTACCCTGGACTGGACCGTACCTGTAGACCTGGTAAAAAAACCTGCCATTGTGGGCGGGGAAGAGATGGACTTTACCTACGGAGAGTGTAAGGAAGAGATGGATATGATCAACAAGGCCTTCATCGAGCTCATGCTTGAGGGAGATGCCAGCGGTCGAGGTTTCGCCTACCCCATCCCCACCTATAACATCACCTCCGACTTTGACTGGGAATCGCCCAACTCACAGCTTCTCTTTGAAATGACCGCTAAATACGGTACACCCAACTTCCAGAACTTCATCAACTCCGACCTGGATCCCACCGACGTACGTTCCATGTGCTGTCGCCTCCAGCTCGATAAGAGAGAGTTGAGAAAACGGGGCGGCGGGCTCTTCGGATCGGACGAGTTCACCGGTTCTTTAGGGGTAGTTACCATTAACATGCCCCGTATCGGTTACCTGGCGGAAAACAAAGTAGACTTTTACGACCGTCTGAGCCGCATGATGGACCTGGCCTCCGAATCTCTCGTAATCAAGAGAAAGGTGATCAGCCATCTTATGGACGCGGGACTTTTCCCCTACACCAAGCGCTACCTGCAGCACCTGAATAACCACTTCTCCACCATTGGACTTGTGGGTATGAACGAGTGTCTGACCAACTTCATCGGCAAGGATATCACCACCGACGAAGGACATCAGCTGGCCCAGGAAATACTGGAATTCATGAGAAAGCGTCTGGCCGACTACCAGGAAGACACGGGAGACCTCTACAACCTGGAAGCCACACCGGCAGAAAGCACCAGCTACCGTCTGGCCCTCCACGACAAGAAGCACTACCCGGAGATTCTTTCTGCGGGAACGGTGGAGTCCCCCTACTACACCAACTCAACCTGGTTGCCCGTTGATTTTACAGAAGATATTTTTGATGCTCTGGACCGTCAGGATCCTTTGCAGACCAAATACACCGGCGGTACCATGTTCCACGGTTTCCTTGGGGAATCCATCAAGGACTGGAAGGGCTGTATGGAGCTGGTCAAGGCCATCTGCAGCAACTACCGCCTGCCCTTCTTCACCATTTCCCCTACCTACTCCATTTGTCCCTGTCACGGATACCTGGAGGGAGAGCACTTCAGCTGTCCCCACTGTGAGAAGGAACTGGAAGAGGCCAGAAAAGAGCTAAAGAAGCTGGAAGAAGAAAAAGCCAACACGGCGAATTAAGGAGAGAACAATGACAGTGGAAAATATTGATAGCAGAATTGATGAATTAAACAAAAAAATTAACGATATAGAAGCCAGACCCACCGAAGTATACAGTCGTATTGTAGGATACTACCGATCCGTTAAGAACTGGAACAACGGTAAAAGCGCCGAATATAAAGTACGAAAAATGTTTCTGGAACCGGAAAACAAACCTGCCCCAGCCCCCCAGGCTAAGGTAGCCGTAGAAGTGGAAGCTCCCCTTAGGGAAGAAAAAGTAGAACAGGCTGTAGCTCCCGCTACCCCCGTACAGGAACAGGACAACCAGGCGGATCTTTTTGCCATGGACAGCACAGAAGCCACTGCTTCTGACAACTCCGTAGCCTCCTACTCCTTCTTCTTCAGAAACACCTGCCCCAACTGTCCTCCCGTAAAAGAACTCATTTCCAACATGGACTGGGAAGGCAAACATATCAACGTAGACGAAGAAGAAGGCCTTAACGCAGCGGTAGAACACAATGTATTCACCGCCCCCACGGTCATCCTTTTCTCCTCAAAGGGAGAAGAGATTTTCCGAGCGGACAATGCGGAAGGCCTGAGAGATTATGTCGCCGAAGGAGCGGTAGCAGCGGTCTAATGAAATACGGACTACTCAAGACCACCCTTCTCGACTATCCGGGAAAGGTGGCCTCCGTACTATTTACGGGAGGGTGCAATCTGCGCTGTCCCTACTGCCACAACCCCGAGCTTGTCCATGCGAAAGAAGACAGTAATCTTCTGAGCGGGGAGGAGATTGGGGCTTTTCTCAAAAAGCGCGCCTCCGTTCTGGGAGGCGTTGTTATCACCGGGGGTGAACCTCTCCTTCACGGTGAAGAAATCATCGCCATGATAGACAAGATTCACAGCCTGGGTCTTCCGGTAAAGGTCGATACAAACGGTCTCTTCCCGGAACTCCTTCCCAAGCTTAAGGCCGACTTCATAGCCATGGACCTCAAAACCTCACCTTCCCGCTACGGAGAGCTCGGCTGCCGGGTAGAGGACTACGTGGGAAAACTCACCCGCTCCGCCCGCTGGATCATAGATTCGGGAGTGGAACATCAATTTCGTACAACCCTGAGCGAAGAACTTATTACTGCGGAAGATGTAGATGCCATGGTTCCCCTTCTGAGGGGCTGTAAGGAGCACAGAATAACCCCTTTTCGTCCGGGGAAAACCCTCTCTCCCGACTGGGAAACAAAACAGCCCCCCTCCGGTGAGTATGTGAAAATGATTGAGCAACTCTTTATAAACAACAAAATCCCGAGCTACACAGCCTAAAAAGACCGGCGTCGGGATTTTTGCGAGCCTAAAGCTCCCACTTATCTAACCCTTAAGTACAGACACAATTCTCTCAAGAACCTTTTTCCGGTCCAGGGGTTTAACAATATAATTTTTGGCACCGGTAATAAGGGCCTTTTTCACAAGGTCCTCCTTTCCCAGGGCACTTATCATAATAATCTTGGCATTGCTGTCGTACTCGACTATCTTTTCCAAACAGGTCAAACCGTCCATACGGGGCATGGTAATATCCATGGTAACAAGATCCACATTGGGGGCCAGGTTCTTATACATTTCCAAACCTTCCACACCGTCTCCTGCTTCTCCTACAATGTCAAAGCCTTCGGATGTAAGGATTTGGGACAACTGTTTTCTTACAAACATAGAATCGTCAACAAGAAGAACTTTATAGGGGGACCCCATATCATTAATACCTTCGGGGTTTTTCGCATTTATAGTTGGGAAATCAGCATTGGCTTTCATCGAATCCTCCTGAGAAAATCTCTGTAATTATTTTATATCAAATCCAACGGGGATGCAAAGCTTTTTATTTAATTTTTCCAAGCTTGCCACCAACTTAGGACTTTTTACTTTCCTTCTCGTCCTCTTCCCCCTCTTTTTTGGGGAGAGGTTTAGCGTTACGACACTTGGGATAGTTGCTGCAGGACATAAAAGGTCCTCGGCGACTCATTTTTACCACCATCTCGCCGCCGCACTTGTCACAAACCTCCCCTTCTATCTTGGGAAGTTCAATCACCTTGCCCTCCTTGTCCAGAGGAAGGGTGTTCTTACAAGCGGGATAATCGGAACAAGCCAGGAAGGGGCCGCGACGCCCCATTTTGACCTCCATGGGTTTACCGCACTTATCACAGTCCCGTTCGATTTTGGGAAGCTCTACGGGCTTGCCGTCCTTATCGAGAGAGAGGGTCGTCTTACAATCGGGGTAGCCCGTACAGGCCAGGAATTCCTTCCCATAGCGGGATTTCTTCTTGACCATGGGCTTACCGCAGCTGGGACAGGAGACATCAAGGGCTTCTCCCTCCTCTTCTCCGTCATTTTCCCCGGGCATGGGAATAAGTCCCTTACAGTCGGGGTAGTTGGAACAGCCCAGAAAAGCGCCGTTCATGGAGTAGCGAACGACCAATTTGCCGCCGCACTGGGGACAGACCTCGTCACCGGTCCACTCCCGGTTCTTGAGAGCCTCCGCCTCCTCGGTAGCCTTTTCCACGGCCTGGGAAAAGGGCTTGTAGAACTCATCGATAAGCTGAACCCAGTCAACCTTACCGTGTTCTACCTTATCCAGGTTCTGTTCCATATCGGCGGTAAACTTCAAAGCCATGATGTCGGAAAAGTTATTTACCAGCATATCATTCACGGCCATTCCCAGCTCGGTGGCATGGAAGGCCCGTTTTTCCAGTCGAACGTATCCTCTTTCCCGTATGGTTTTAATAATGGGAGCGTAGGTAGAAGGACGACCAATGCCTTCCTTCTCCAAAGCCCGTACCAGAGAGGCTTCGGAATAACGGGAGGGAGGCTTGGTAAAGTGCTGCACCGTATCAAGTTCTTTGAGATCCAGCGGATCCGCTTCATTAAGGACGGGGAGTTTCTGGTTCTTTTTATCCTTCTCCTCTTCCCCCTCCTTCTTGGGAGCTTCGGGCATAAGAACGGTATAACCGTCAAATACGGTTACACGGCCCTTCGCTTCCAGAATACCTTCGTCCGCTTTGATTCTTACCGTAGTGGTGAGGTAGCGGGCGGGATTCATCTGGGAAGCCACAAATCGGCGCCATATAAGTTCATACAATTTATACTGTTCCGCAGAAAGATAGGGTTTCACCTTTTCCGGGGTGTGTTCCACACTGGTGGGGCGAATCGCTTCATGGGCATCCTGGGCCCCTTCACTCTTACCAAAGCTATTCGGTTTTTCCGGGAGGTACTCCTTGTCATAATTGGCGGAGATGTAATTCCGCACTTCCTCGATCCCTTCCGGAGCAACTCGGGTAGAGTCGGTTCTCATGTAGGTAATAAGACCGACCGGATTCCCGTCGCCCAACTCAATCCCTTCATACAGTTTCTGGGCCACACTCATGGTGCGGGAGGTACCAAATCTTAGATTGGTACTGGCCGCCTGCTGAAGGGTAGAGGTAATAAAAGGAGGCATGAGACGAGATTTAGCCTCCTTGCTCTTGACAGATTCGACGGAAAAGTCAGCCTTATTCAGAATATCGGAGATTTCCTTGGCACTCTCTTCCGTACTGGCCGAAGGAGTTCCCAGGGCAAATTTCTCGCCCTTCCACTCAACCAGCTGAGCTTCAAAAAGATCCTTTTTCTTCCCGTCCGGGTGAACCTTGGCAGTAATGCGCCAGAATTCTTCCGGAACAAAGGCGGCGATTTCCCGTTCCCGGTCCACCACAATTCGCACGGCGACTGACTGAACCCGTCCGGCGGAGAGATTTTTAGCCACCTTCTTCCACAAAAAGGGAGAAAGGGAGAAACCAACCAAGCGATCAAGCACTCTCCGGCCCTGCTGGGCGTTCACCAGGTCCATATTAATAGAACTGGGGTGGGCCACCGCATCGAGTACGGCCTTCTTGGTAATAGCCTGATAGGTAATTCTCTTGGCCTGCTCATCGGAAAGCTCCATGATCTCCTTAAGATGCCAGGCAATCGCCTCCCCCTCACGGTCGGGGTCAGGAGCCAAATAGACTTCCGCCGCTTCACCGGCGGCCTTTTTGAGCTCGTTTACGGTCTTTTCCTTACCTTTTATTACTTTATAATTCGGCTTGTAACCGTTTTCAATATCTATACCAAAGGACTGCTTACCCCAGCCCTTCTGCAAATCCCGGATATGACCGACCGAAGCCTTTACCTCAAAGTCGGAACCGAGAATTTTTTTAATTGTTTTGGCCTTGGCGGGACTTTCCACAATAACTAGTTTTTTTCCCTTCGATGCTGATTCAGCCATGAAGCCTCCCAAATTGGTTGCGGGCACAAACACCCAGATTAAACAATTATTAATATCTGGCGAATGAGATGTCAAGCCGTTTTTACCTAAATGAAGCTTTTTTTTCTTGTAAAGCCCTATTTCCTGTTTTAAGATTTAATTAAACCCTGGCATACGGTTGAACTGGTAAGGACTGTTTAGACTGTGCATAAATATTTATTTTTCCTGTTATTTTCCTTCTCACTTTTCTCTCAAGCCACTGATCTCTCTCAAGGAAGAGACTTTTACTTTGACCGCCTCGACCGGGAAGACGGCCTCTCCCATCCTTCCGTATCGGCCATAGTGCAGGATAGCCAGGGCTTTCTCTGGGTGGGAACACAGGACGGACTGAATCGCTACGACGGACGGGAATTCCTTACCTTTGAGCATAAACCCTTCAAGTCGGCAGGACTCCCCAACAACCAGATACAATCACTTTACATGGGGGCGGGGGATATTCTCTGGATCGGTACCTACGGCGGGCTTTCCCGTTTTGATATTCACGGCCTGAACTTTACCAATTACGCCAATGATCCGGAAGATCCGAACTCACTACTGGGGTCGGTGGTGACCGCCGTATGCGAATCCCGGGACGGGGTCTGGGTGGGGACTCTGGGGGGACTTTGCCTCCTTGATGAAACAAAGGGCCGGTTCGTCCGCTTTACCCACTCCGATGAAGACCCCTTTTCCCTTCCGGACAACAATATCCGGGCCCTTCTGTGCGACAGCAGCCAAAGGCTCTGGATTGGCAGCAATAAAGGACTGAGCCTCTACCTGGGGGAAGGAAAGTTTCAAACCTGGCCCCTGGGAGAAACGGGAACGGAAAAAACCCTGTCCAAAGCCGTCATGTCCCTTAAAGAAACAGCCGATGGTGACCTGGCTGCGGGACTTTGGGAGGGAGGCGTTCTTCTCTTTAACAGGGAAGAGGGCTCTATAAGGAAAAACTTCCTTCTCCCGGACAATCGGCTTTACTATGTTTATCCCGACGGCAAGTACATCTGGGCGGGGACCTGGGGTGGCGGACTCTACCATATTAATAGTGAAACGGGGGAACAGCTCCACCTGAAAGGAAACGGAGGCAAAGGCGAACTGGACGGCATGCTTATGTACTCCCTCTGTAAGGATAACAACGGTACCTACTGGATAGGAACGAAGTCGCAAGGCCTCTTTAAGCTGGATCCTAACAAAAGAAAAGCCCTTATCTACAGCAATGATCCCCTCAACCCCCGCAGTTTGGGAAAGGGGGAGATCACGGAGCTCCACTTTGATAAAAATGACGCCCTTTGGGTAGGGACCTACGCCAATGGCCTCTATAAACAAGTAGGGGAAGGAAATGACTTTGTCCGCTACGGCCGGGAGGAAGACGCCCCCCATAGGCTGGACGACAATCGGGTGACCCTTCTCTACACAGACAAGAAAGAACGCCTTTGGCTGGGAACAACCGAGGGGCTCCATCTCTACAATGAAGCGACCGGAGCCTTTGAAGTGATTCTCTTTGACAACCGCTACCCCCTGGAAGAACAGGATATTGTCTACTCCATGACAGAAGACGAGGAAGGAAACTTCTGGATAGGGACCTATAACCGAGGGGTTATTGTAAGAAATTCCAGCTGGGCCGCCCCCCGCTACTACGACAACACCCTCAAGGGGGGGCTCTCGGATAACCTGATTGCCGATATTATCTGCGACAGCGCCGGAGATATCTGGATGGCCACCAACGGGGGCGTGAACCACTATTCCCAAAAGGACGAAAAATTCTACCATTACCGTTATAATGAGAAAAATCCACAAGGAATCAACACGGATCATGTCCGTTATATTTATGAAGATACCCACCACCGCCTTTGGGTAGGAACCTCCGAGGGGGGACTGAATCTTATGGAAGGGGAAATAGGAGCCGACAAAAATGATTTTGACAGTGAAAAGGTCCGTTGGATAAAGTACACCAAACAGGACGGCCTGCCCCATAACCGTATTATGAAGCTCCAGGAAGACGGCTTGGGAAACCTGTGGGCTTCCACCTCCTATGGCCTCGCACGGTTTGACAGGGAGCAATCCTCCTTTACCACCATCCCCCGGGAGGAAGGTCTCTTTTCCCCGGAATTTTCCGTTGGAGCCACAGTGGACAGCAAGGGGAATCTCTACTTTGGCTCCCATGAGGGGGTCAACTTCTTCTCTCTGGAAAGCCAGTACGGTAACACAAGGGAAGCCAAGGTGGTTATTACCGATGTTCAGGTTCACCGCAACTCCCTTTTTCCGGAGGGGACTATCTATAACAACCGCCAACTTACACTCAACTATGAAGAGAGATATCTGGAAATCGGCTATTCCGCCCTGGACCTTCTCTCCTCCGGAAATAACCGCTTCTCCTACCGTCTGGACGGTTTCGAAAAAAACTGGCACTACGCAGGGGATAGAACGGAAGCCAGCTACAGTAATATCCCTCCCGGAAAATACACCTTTAGGGTTAAAGGCTCCAATAACGCAGGTGTGTGGAGTACCGATGAGGCTCAGCTTTATATTACGATTAAGCCACCCCCCTGGCGCTCCCCCTGGGCCCTCTTTCTCTATGCCCTGGGCGCGGTCGTTCTGGCCATTCTTCTCTTCCTGGCCATACACCATCATTTTTCCCTTCAAAAAATCAAAGAGCTGGAAAAGATGAAAAGAGAACTGGAAGAGGCCAATAATCAGCTTACAATTCTTTCCGGACAGGATGGTCTGACCGGAGTAAACAACAGACGGCAATTTGACACGATGGTTCGCGAACTCTGGGATAATCTGCAAAGAACCGAACAGCCTCTGGCCTTTCTCATGATGGACATTGACTATTTCAAGGCTTACAACGACAGCTACGGCCATCAACAGGGAGATACCTGCCTTATTACCCTGGCCAAAATCTTCCAGGAAGCCCTTCCCCGCACCACCGATAAGGTATTCCGCTACGGGGGAGAAGAATTCTGCCTCCTCCTTCCCGGCACTAATAAGGACGGAGCCCTTCTTATTGCCCAAAGAATTCATGAGAGACTCAGAAAAAGCAAAATTGAACACCGCTCCTCCAACCTGTCCCCCTATGTGACAATCAGTATCGGCATTGCCGTAAGCTCGCCGGAAAAGGAAGAAAACCTCTCCGAATTCATCAACCGGGCGGACCAAAGCTGCTACCTGGCCAAAAAACGGGGCAGAAATCAGACCTGTATGGACGAGGAATCCTTTTTCTAAGCCCCGAAATTATGCTATAATGATCCTATGGGTGATTACTGGAAACAACTGCACCACCGCTTTCCCCCTTCCCATGAGGAACGGGCCCTCTCTCTCCGCCTCTTTCAGGAGTACAGCCGCTTAGGCTATTTGCGGAGGCTGAACCGGGAACTGCTCGAAACGCCCCTCCCGGTTATTGTGGACTTTTTCCAGCGCAGTACGGCCCTTCATTCGGGCAGGTCCCCGGTCAGTCGGAAGCACGACTCCCGCTGGATGTGCGAAAGCGACTACTGCTTCTTTAACATCCGCGGCGCTGGACAGGGAAGAAGACCGGGCGATCTTGTGCGGGCCGCCTTTCTCTTAACAGGCCTGCGGGTCGATGCGGTCCACCTGGCCCCTCTTACTCGGGCCGCCGGAGAAAACCTTAACGCCCTCATGAGCCACTCCCAGGTAAACCGGGACCTGCTCTGCCCCGAACTGGGAGAGGACTTCACAGCAGAAGACCAGCTCTACGGTTTCGTCGAAGCAGCCCATTCACTGGGAATTAAAGTCGGCTTTGACCTGCCCCTCACCCTCTCCCGGGACGGGGAAGTCCTCTACCACCGGCCGGAAATGTTCCGCTGGATAAAACTGGACAGCCGGAGGGGCTTCGACCGGGAATCTGGCCTGCCCTTCGCCCGGGAAATATCCCGGGAAGTACAAGAAGACTACGCCCGGCGCATCAAAGAGATCGTACAAAAACACCTGGACCGGGGCATCCCCTATGCCAAGATGGGCGCCTATGTGCGGGAGGAAGGCTTTTTCCCGGTTCCCGTTAACGCCCAGCGGGGCAAGGGAGTCCCCTATTTCATAACCTACGACCGGGACGAACAAAAACCCCTCTTCTCCCAATCCTCCCAGGAATCGGAGATGACCACCTTCCAATTTACCTTTCCCGGAGACGATTTTAGGGAAGAACAGAAAGAAGCGGCGGACTATTTTTCCCGTATATTTCCCCTATGGCAGAATAAATTTCGCATAGACTTTATCTATACCGACTCCCTCGCTCCCGCCTGGGAAGATTCGGAACTCCCCGGTGAGACCCCCACTCCCGGACAGATATCCCGTCAGGTAAGCCTGGGAAAAGGGACAAAACGCTTCGCCGGAGCCATGACCAGCGGCCTCCCCGCCCGGTCCGATCAAATAGCCGAATCGGGCTTCAACCTCATAATCGACCGGAGTAACGTGATGCGCCAGGACCGGGAATACATGAACCGCCAGCTCTACCTCTACGACCTCCTGGCCGAAATAAATCAAGCCAAAAGACAGACCTTCTCCGTGGTGTACCACCTGGGCTACGCCGAACGGAACAGCCTCTCCTGCCAGCAGCGACTCCGGCGCAACCACTTTCTCTCCCGTTTTCTGAACTGCGGCATGTCGCGAAGAAGCAAATACGAAGCCATGGGACTCAACGACGGCTCCTCCGGCTTTACCACATCACTCAGGGAGAGAAAGAACCTTGAGTGGAGCGAAAATCGGGAATCCCTTGACTTCTACCATAACCTGGAAGACATCTACGAAAGGGAGAAAGTCCTGTTGAATAAGGGAAAGATTCTCCATTACCACCTGGACGACCGGGTCTTCTGGTGGGTCATAGGGGCGGGTAAAAAGCTCCTCATACCGGTAATCTCCGTGGAAAATGAGGACATGCTGCCCCCGGGAGAGCAGGAGATCAACCTAAGCCCCTTCTTAAAGACAAGCAAAGCCCCCACGGTCATGGAATATGACTTCCAAAGCCCCTCGGGAAACCTGGTCCTTTTTATGGGGGGCCATCTCCCGGTGGAAAGAATTCCCTACAGGAATTTCCGTCTCTATTCGATAAGCTGATTATGGGAAAACCTCTAATCCTGATTTTCTTCCTGACTCTTCCTTCGCTCCTGGGAGCCCAAACTGTGCTGGAGGGGGACTTTTCCCTTAGCAAAGACTTCACCTACTACCTTAAAGAAGGAGAGGACTTTCCCCTTCCCCCGCCCCCCGAGTGTTACCTTACGGACAATCAGCAAAACCTCTACCGCACCCTCCTGGAAGACGTGCGCTTCCTCTACTCCCTCATGCTCTACGGCGCCCGCTTCGTCTATATCCCCGGAGACACCCGGGACCAGGTGGAAGACCGATTCGAATGGGAGCTGATGGGGGAAATCGCCTGGGGAGACCCGGGGCTCTCTGTGACGGACCTCTGGTTTGAGGGAAATGAGATGTATATCCACGTGCGTTACAAACTCTCCCCCACTCAGTCGGCCCGGCTGGAAGCCTGGGAAAGCCCGGTATTTCCCGTCTCCGGCGGATGGGGAGAGTACTCAAACTACAAGGAAAACGCCCGTCAGGAAGCGGTAAGAATGGCCGTGCGCCAAAGTGTACGAAACTACTGGCAGCCCCGGGAGT
Source organism: Spirochaetales bacterium (assembly GCA_028533045.1). Classification (GTDB taxonomy): domain Bacteria; phylum Spirochaetota; class Spirochaetia; order DSM-2461; family DSM-2461; genus SZUA-368. The sequence continues at coordinate 97,391 of JAQQAP010000045.1, forward strand.
ATGAACGTCCCAGAGAGATCTCCGGCCAGGTATTCCTAAGGGAATTCCCCCGTTTTGGAGTGGGCCAGGGCAACGAAAGGGCCTTTGTCATGACCCGCTTCCGCTTTGATGATATCGTAAAATACCCCCGATAAAGGATAGAAGAATGAAAAGAGAGATGAAACGCAGTGACCGGCAAGTTACGGACATTAAGGAAATAGAAGATATCATCAAGCGCTGCCAGGTGTGCCGCCTGGCCATGATTGACGGGGATGAGCCCTACGTGGTCCCCCTGAACTTTGGTTACAAGGACAAAACGGTCTATTTTCACGGCGCCCTGGTAGGACGAAAGATTTCCGTCATAGAGAAAAATCCCTCGGTCTGCCTGGAATTCGACATAGCCCATAAGCTCATAACAGACGAAGACACCGCCTGTAAATGGTCCCAGAACTACGAAAGCGTCATAGCCTGGGGAAAAGGGGAAATACTAGTCGATCCCCATGAAAAGCGAGAGGCCTTTAACATCATTATGGGCCAATACAGCGAGAAAAAAGAGTGGGATTATCCCGATGTAGTTGTGGAGAGAACCCACATTATTAAAGTTCCACTGGAAAGGATTACGGCCAAACGTTTTCTCTAAACAGGAAAAGATTAGAAAAATTTCTGGATTTTCCCTCCTCCTTTTCGTATCTTTTTTAAAAATGAAGAAAAGCAAAATAATCACCGATTATTACAACGAAGAACTGACCCAAAGCCCGGAAAAATATGAATGTCTGGGCTGGGAAGACCGGGAGTCTCAATTCAGGCGTTTCCAGGTCCTGACGGACTACGTGGACCTGGAGGGCAAAAAGGTCCTTGATGTGGGCTGCGGTCTGGGCCATCTGTTAGAACATCTAAAAAACAGTGAGATTCAGGCGGAATATACCGGCCTGGACCTTCTCCACTCCATGGTTGATGAAGCCCGGGACCGGCACGAAGATCACAATTTTCTTCAGGGCGACCTCTTTGTGGATGAACTCTTTGACAAGGACCATTTCCAGGTCATCTACAGCTCCGGCGTTTTTAACCTTAATACGGGGAATAACTTTGACTTCCTGATTCAGGCAGTAGAAAAGTTTCTTCATATATCCTCGGAAACCATCGTATTCAATCTCCTTCACAAGGACTCCCCCAACCGGGACGAAAAATTCTACTACTTCTACCCGGATCAGGTCATTCGGGAAATCGAAGCTCTTTCGGACAATATCAAGTCTATTCAACTGGTAGAACACTACCTGAATAACGACTTCACCCTATTTCTAAGCCTACAGGACGGCCCCCATTGCAAACAAAAAAACTAAGCCTCGAAGACAGAAATACCATTGCAGACCGACTCAACGCCATAGACATTCACCTGGCGGAATTCTGCTTTCCCAACCTCTACTTTTTTAGGGAAGTCCACCGGTACGAAATCATAGAGCTCGATGATGTGACTCTCGTGGGAGGCGTCAGCTACGATAACAAACGCTACCTCATGCCTCTCCACTCCCCTTCGGAAGATCCCAAACCCTGCCTGGAACATATAAGCGACTTTCTCAAAGAGACCGATTACGACTGTATCTTTCCCATACCGGAAGAGTGGCTAGGCTGCTTCCCGGAGGAGAAATTCGAACGGACCTACAACGAAAACGACTCGGACTACCTCTTCCTTACGGAAAAAATGGCCGACTATCCGGGCAAAAAAATGCATAAAAAACGCAACCTGAAGAACCAGTTCCTCAAAGCCTATGAAGCGGAGAGCCGGGAGCTGAACGAAGAGACCCTCCCCGACGCCCTCAAGCTCCTGGAAATCTGGCAAAACGCCTCCACCCACATGCTGGAAACCAACGACTACGGCCCCTGCAAGGAAGCCCTGGAAGACCGGGAAGGGTTCGGACTCTCGGGAAGAGTCTTCTACGCCGACGGCCAGCCCGCCGGATTCGTCCTGGGAGAACCGCTCAATCCCTCCACCTTTACCATCCACTTTGCCAAGGCGGACATTCAATTTAAAGGAATCTACGCCTACATGTTTAGCGAAATCAGCGCTCAGCTCAAGGACCAGTACGAATACATCAATATGGAGCAGGATTTGGGTAAAGACGGCCTAAGGCAGACCAAACGCTCCTACCGGCCCGATTTGATGGCCCACAAATATAGAATTGAAGTGAAATAGAAGTACGAAAGCGGACAGCAGACAGCAGACAGCAGACAGCAGACGGATTAAAGCGGAAATGTAGGCTTTGTGACCTATTTCCGCTAATTGCGCCGGCTAACTACGTTCCGCTGCTTTCGGCTTTCGGCTTTCGGCTTTCGGCTTTCGGCTTTCGGCTTTCGGCTTTCGGCTTTCGGCTTTCGGCTTTCGGCTTTCGGCTTTCGGCTTTCGGCTTTCCGCTCATTGATAAAAAAAAGACGGCATGTTACATTGTGGCCATGGAAAAAATGAAGCGAACTGCCACATGCGGCGAACTGAATGCCCGGGACGACGGCCGGGAAGTAATTCTTAACGGTTGGGTACACCGAAACCGGGACCACGGTGGTGTAACATTTATCAATCTGAGGGACCGATACGGTATCACTCAGGTCGTTTTTGACGATACCTGTCCCGCCGAACTCAAAGAGCGGGCCGCCTCATTAAAAATGGAATACTGTGTGGCTGTCAAAGGTAAAGTGAACAAGAGACCTGACTCCATGATTAACAAGGACATGGCCACCGGAGAGATCGAAATTCTCGCCACAGAACTGGAAATCCTCACCACCTGTGAGACCCTGCCCTTTATGATTGACGGCGATTCGGAAGCGAACGAAACGCTCCGCCTCAAATACCGCTACCTGGACCTGCGCCGGGAGAAGATGCAGAAGCACATCGCCCTGCGTCACAAGGTATCCCACGCCGTGCGGGAACACTTCGAAAGCCTCGACTTTTACGACATCGAAACTCCCACCCTTATTAAATCCACACCGGAAGGGGCCCGGGACTTTCTCGTTCCCGCCCGTATGCAGCCGGGCAAGTTTTTCGCCCTGCCCCAGTCGCCCCAGCTCTACAAGCAGATCCTCATGGTCTCCGGTTTTGACAAATACTACCAAATCGCCCACTGCTACCGGGACGAAGACCTCCGGGGTGACCGGCAGTTTGAATTTACCCAGGTAGACTTTGAAATGAGCTTTGTCTCCAAGGACGACGTCTTTGAAGTAGTCGAAGCCCAGATGGCCCATATATTCAAGAAAACCATGAACGTGGACCTGCCCATCCCCTTTCCCCGGCTCACCTACCACGAAGCCATGGACAGCTACGGCAGCGACAAACCGGACCTGCGAATAGATATGAAGTTTCACGACTTCTCCTCCCTCGTTCCCAAAGCGGAATTCGGCGTATTCAAGTCGATTCTGGCCGAGGGCGGTACGATCAAAGCCATGGTTGTACCCGGCGCCGCTCCCAACTACTCCCGTAAAAAAGTCTCCGAACTGGAAGAGACCGCTAAAACCTACGGCGCCAAGGGACTGGCCTGGATGAAGGTGACCGCCGACGGACTGGATGGAGGAATCGCCAAATTTTTTAATCCCATCGCCGACGAAGTAAAAGAACTTTTGGGAGCCAAGGCTGACGACCTGATCCTCTTTGGCGCCGGTGACTGGCAGACCGCCTGTACCTCCCTCGGTGCGGTGCGAGCCCGCCTGGCCAAGGATCTGGACCTGGTTAAATGGGACGATTTCCGTTTTGCCTGGGTAATAGACTTCCCCCTCTTTGAGTGGAACGAAGACGAAAAGAAATGGGACCCGGCCCACCACATGTTCTCCATGCCACAGGATGAGTTCAAAGCAACCATGGAAGAGAAGCCCGGCGACGTTATCGGGGACCTCTATGACCTGGTAGTCAACGGCTACGAACTGGCTTCGGGCTCTGTGAGAATCCACGATCCGGAGATTCAAAAGCGTGTCTTCAATGTGGTCGGCTTCCCCGAAGAAGAAGCGGAAGAACGATTCGGCTTCCTCCTGGAATCTTTCCGATACGGCGCTCCCCCCCATGCGGGACTCGCCTATGGCCTTGACCGGCTTGTCATGCTCATGTGCGGCGAAGAGTCCCTTAAGGAAGTCATCGCCTTCCCCCGTATGAGCACCGGAACCAACCCCCTCGACGAATCGCCCGCCCTGGTGGACGAAGAGCAGTTGGACGAACTCAAGATCAAACTTATTCCCGTCGAGGACGAGTAATTCGTTGAGTCGGGAAAATACCGCCCCCCTTCTGTACGGACGGGGGGATCCGCTGCCCCTCACCATGTTGGTAGGCCTTTTCCAGTCCTTCGCCATAGGCTATGTGACCCTGGGAATCGTTTACTACGCGGCGGACCGCTTCCAGGCTGACTCGGCCACCATAGGCATTCTGGCTTCGGTCTATACGGCCACCTATGTAATAGCCTGCCTGGCCCTGAACAAACCCATATCCCGACTCAAACCCTATCATGCCGTGCTGGGGGCCGTAAGCCTTATGGCCCTTACCACCCAGTTGATGATTCGCGTACAGAGCCTGGCGGGACTCATGATACTGTTCCTGCTCTACGGCGTTATGACCGGATTCCTCTGGCCCCCCCTCATGGGGTGGATGTCCCGGGGCAGGGACGGGAAACAGCTGAACCGGGCCATGACAGCTTATAACTTTAGCTGGAGCACCGCCTGGATGATAAGCCCCTATGTAACGGGCCTCTTCTATGAGCGCTCCCCTAAACTCCCCTTCCATATGAGCGGGCTCTTCTCCCTGGCTGTGGGAGTCATTGTCATAGCCTATCTTCTGATTATACCGGCCGTAAAGGAGTCGGGCAAATCAGAACATCATATAAAGAAAAATCCCACCGCCGGGACAGACAGGAGCACACCTGTCCGCTTTCTTAGCTGGATAGGCCTTTTTCCGGGATATTTCGTGATGGGCCTCTTTGGATCGGTCTTTCCCATTTTCCTCCGCCGGGCCTTTAGCCTCCCCGAAAGCGAAGTGGGACTGGTTATCCTTGTGCGGGCGGCGGTGACCCTGCTCTGTTTCTATGTGATGGGCAAAACGGTGAAGTGGCACTTCCATAGACGGGGAATCATTCTCTACACCCTGCTCTCTGCAGCCGCGCTGCTAGTGTTCGGATTCGCCCGAACACTGCCCCACTACATCCTGTGGACCGTACTGGGAGGTATTATTGTGGGAGTGACCTATACACAAAGCATGTTCCACAGCCTTTCCGGCGCTTTGGAGAGACAGAAGCGTATGAATATCCACGAGATAGTCCTGACTGCCGGAATGTTGGCCGGTTCCCTCCTGGGGGGACTCTTCCTGGATAGATTCAGTATGAACTTCATTACCTTTTTTGCGGCGGGACTAACGGGACTGGCCTTCCTTGTTATGATTGTGGTGGATAGACGCACTAATCCTTAATCAGCTGAGTCAATATTGTATTAAGATAGGAGTGGTAACCAAAGTGATTTACCTGATACTCCTCAAGAATCTTAAAAAATTCACTCCGCTTTTTTACTCCCGTTTCTGCATAGATAGCCCTGATATGGGCTTTTACGGTACTCTCCGCAATAAATAACTTTTCCCCAATTTCCGGAGTTTTATAGCCCTGTAACATAAGAAGGAGCACTTCTTTTACACGGGGGCTAAAATGATAATGAACAAAAAACAGTTCCTCCGGCATAACGATAGATGAGAGAAGCGGTTTAATTTCCATAGCGCTCAATCTAATGCCTCTTACCATATCATCCTTAAAGATAGGACTGCCATGCACCAGAACGGTAACGGGTTTGTTATTTCTATCCAAAAAACGCATTTCCCCGTAAACGGGATGTTTGAGTTTAAGAATCTTGGCCAAAAAAGCTTCCGCCTGTTCCTTGTCCTCTTCATAAATATGGACGGAGAGGCTTTCTGTACAAAATTTATCCCTGTCATCCACCCCCAAAAGATCACTGGCCGCTTCATTAAAAAAAGTCGGTCTTAGAAGAATATCCAGTTCCAGAATTACGGTTGGTAAAAACAGAGCCAACTCCCTATAGTGTTCTTCCTGCTTTCTCAGCTCCTCCTCCGCTTTTTTCCGCTCCCCAATCTCCCGCTGGAGTTTCCTGTTTGCCTCCTGAAGTTCTTCCGTTCTTTGTACAACTTTCTGTTCCAGCTTCTCCGTATAGCCGTGTATTTCTTTGAGCATATCGGAATTTTTAAGAGAGAGACTGAGTTTATGGCGGAGCATCTCAAGGGATCGCCAATCCCGGCTGGAAGCATCAAAAACAGAAAAACCCAATTGCTCTCCTCCCTGAAACAGAGTCTGAATCACATAGCAATGGCGTTTCTCTTCCTGACCGATCCCGTAGGGAAGAAGCATTGACGAGGAGAACTGGACACCCTCCGGTTCCAGGGAATAACGGTGCTCACTATTGTAGGCAAGAATCAAACGGGCCAAGCCCAAAGGATAACGGGAATCTTCATAGCGGGAAATATAGCACTCACCAATACCAAAGTCGGGAAATGTCTCGGCAATAATATTCATCTGGTCCGCCTGATCCCAACAGCTCATGAGCCGTTCCCCGGTCTCATCCATAGAATCCATCCGGTTTTCCGAGTAAACTTTACTGCAATACAGGCTTCTCTGAACGGCAACTTCCAGGGTATTTCTCGTAAATTCGGCAATACTCAGCCAATAAGTATGCCAGGGATTATCCGAGGGAATAAGTGATAAAAGAGAATCCATAAAACTTTCCCGAACCCTCTCAAGAACCCCTCTGATCCGGGGGAATTCCGAAGCCCACTCCACAATGCGCGCCCACATATCGGAGAAGGTCATCTCCTTTTCCTCTCCCCCCATCTCTAAATAGTAAAGATGCAAAAGCTCTTCCAGCCAAAGAACAAGAATATCCCTTTCCTCTTCGGGAAGATTGACACTGACAATAGAATCCTTTACCAGTGAAAAATCCACCTGCCCTTTTTGAAAATCTCCAAGCGATTCCTCGGGGGGAGCCTGTGGCGTAAGAGAGACAAAAGGACAGCCGCAAGATCTCCTTACAATTAACCGGGGCTCTGTCCGGCAGCAGGATACAACGGGTTTTCCCAAAATCTGGTTATGACAGTTCTCGGCGGCCAGTATTCCTTGTTCCCAAAAGGATTGGCGAATGGAAGTAAAACCGGAATGACTGCTGAATTCGCGATCGTCATAACCGGCAATAGCGACCTGTTGGGGTACGGCAATTTGATTCTCCCTGAAGGCCTGCATGGCCCCCATAGCCTGAGTATCGCTTGAACAAACAAGAACCTGAATTTCCGGATTCCCGTTATTAATAAGAGACAGGGCCGCTTTGTATCCGTCTTCATGTCGAAACATCCCCGTAAAGATATGGTCTTCCCTTAAGGGGAGTCCTCTCTTCTCCAAAATTTCTTTAAAGGTGTTAAAACGAAGCTCCGCTTCCTGATTGTCGTAGCTCCCCTTAATGAAGGCAAAATGTTTATAGCCGTGATGATCAATCAAATGCTCCATCAAAAGAGTCATTCCTTTGACATTCTCGTGGCTGATACAGGGAATCCCCGGATAGGGGGACCCAATGGTTACACAGGGAGTGGACTTGAAAAATGAGAGATACTCCTCCATAACCTCCCTTCCGGAAATGTTACAGAGGGAAGAGGCGGTAATAACAACCCCGTCCATCTGTCCGCCCTTAACAAATTCCAGAAGGACATTACGGAATTTTTCCGATTCCCAGGGCGAGTTAAGCCGTCCGGTCACATAAATATGACCATTCAGGTCATGTTCGTCGCAATAATCGCAAAATCCGTTTAGCAGTTCCCTGTGATAGGCTGTTCCTATCCAATCGGTAACCATGGCAATAGTGTAACGCTTTTTTTTTAGATCATACAAAAGATCACTCCAACTTCCCCGAGGGATTATCAATAGTGATCATTATGTATCAGTTTTATTCAACGGACAACCATTTTCCCATTAAATCCACGTTTACACATGGAGACAACATAGAATTAACAGAAAAATGGCCTTTTTGTGAAGGAAGGTAAAATCAGGGAAGAACCCCAAAAAGAAGCTCACCATCCGAATATAAAGGGATTGTTTCAGAAACGACTGTTGATCCTTCCGTATCGGAATAGGAGTAATCGTCCGATTGATCATAGTCTTCCCATAAACTGTTCGTAATTCGGATCTGAAGTCCCAATTCATCTCCTTCCGTAAGAGCGGGAGCATCGGAGGAGAAACTGACTTCACAATAGCGGGAGGTATCTTCAATTATCACATCGCTAAACTGGACAGTTGAGGTGGCATCGGTATAGGTCCCGTCAATAGAACCACCGGCATGGTCACAATACACATTCTGATCCCCATCGGGTTCGGAAGTATAATAGTAGCGCAAGGTGACACCGGATAAATCGAGTGAGGCGCTTCCCAGATTCTGAATGGTCAAATGAGGAGCAATCGTGTTAGTCTCCGTTCCGCTTGAACCGTCCATATAGGAGAGACTCACGTCCACCGTCTCTTCCTCCTCCCCATCGTCTTCCGAATCATCCGTCTCGTCAGAGTCGTCCGTATCGTCAGAATCGGTATACCCTTCCAGGTAAGGTTTAAAAAGGTTGTACTTCTCCTCCTCTACACTGACCCAGTCGTCTTGCAGGATTCCTCCCGTATCTCCGGAGTTGGGGTTCCAGCTCCATACGGTAAAATGCACCTTGTCCCCGGCGTACTCCAAAAAGGAAGTAAACCACTGATAGGCTATGGTAGAAGTGTCGGAAGCGGATTCTTCTGTTATACCAATCTCTCCGATATAGAGACCGCCCAGCTCCTCTTCGTAAATAAACCAGAAAGCCTCCTGCCAAACATCGGGGAGATTATCGGGGAAGGAAGCGTCGTCAAACCAATCCTGGGAAGAAACTTCGGGACCGTATTCGTGAACCGAGTAGATAACCCGATTTTTAGGAAGGTCGGTTATGGGATAATCATTAAGTCCGGCATGATTGCTTCCCCACCAGTAGTTTGAGCCTTCATAATCCTGTACGCCCTGAATGACAATAAAAATATCCGGGTCAATATCCAGAATCGCCTGGGCACACCGTTCGGCAGCGGCTTTCCAGTTCGTATCGCCGTACTCTTCCAGGTCGAATCCCCAGGTAGCGGCCGGGGACATACCGTCTACGATATATCCGCCGTGGGGCTCGTTATTAATATCGTAGGCCACCACATTATCGGTGTCCTTATAGCGCTCGGCCAGCATCTCCCAGTCGGCAATCCACTCGTCCTCGCTAAAATCGTCCGTGTACCAGAGAGTCTCGTCATAATAACCGTCCGCCTCCCGGGAGTGACAATCGAGAACGATACGAAGTCCCTGATTTCCCGCTTCTTCAATAATAGCATCCATGATTTCCAGGGAAGAGAGCCCCTCCAATTCAACATTAAGTCCCGTTTCTCCCGTATAGTCATCTACTCCATAAGCATTAATCTGAATACCGTCGGTGGGAGTCTGATCGAGCATTTCGTTGGAAAAAGGAAGACGAATGGTATTGAAACCCAAATCCGCCATCTGCTGCAACATGGATTTATAATCCCGGAGCCACAGCCCGTGAGGAACATAAATCCCCGTTTCAAAGCCAAACCAGTTTACCCCGGTCATTCTGTCTAAATCGGGTAAACTGTCACTGGAATCGGTTGATTCGGTAGAACGAATCAGCTCCCCCTCCCCTTCTGCCAGGGATATTTCACCGTTCAATTGAGAACAGGACGAAAATATTCCTCCCAGGAACAACAATACCAAGAGACACAATGGCACATGGCACTTACAACTAAAAAACCTCATACTATCTCCTCCTTAATTAACTTAGCAAAACGAACAGGGGACCATTCCTCGGAACAGCCCCCTTTTTTTCTCTCAATGAATCTTTATTCCGGCAAATCACCGGAAACAAGAATGCCATTTTCAAAGAGAATGCCATCGGTTCCAAATGAGTAATCGTTGCTCTGATCAAAATTGGACCAGTCGCTTAAGGTTACCCGGCACTGAACTTCCACATAATCGTCCGTACCCAAAGAGCCTGCCGAAGAATCAAATGTGATCTCCAGATAGCTGTCCGCCGTCTCGTCGGCAGCATCGGACTCTTCACAAACTCCCTCCACAGAATCGGTTACCGATTCCCAGGAACCGTCCATAAGGCCCCCGGCATAGTCACACCAGAAAGTCAGGCTGGCCGAATCGGAATCATTAGACAGATAGTAGCGGAAAGCCACAGTGGAAAGATCCCCATCGGAGTCGCCCGTATTGGTAATCTTAACTTTGAGACCTATCGTGTTAGTCGTAGCGTCGGTACTGGTGTAATCGACGGACAGGGTAAGTTCCGTATCACCTTCGGGAACCTCGGACTGTTCGAGAGTGGTGGCGGAAACCGTGTCACTCTGAGCACTCTCGTTACCGCTGCTGTCCACGGCGGAAAGGGCATAGTAATAGGTGGTCAGCTCATCCAGTCCCGTATCGGTATAGGAGGCCGATTCCGGTTCTCCCACCAGGGAAAGATCGCTGGAAGAGGTTCCCCGGTAAACCATATAGTTATCCAGGTCATCGTCGCTTACCTCATCCCAGCTTAGGGTGATGGTGCTTCCCGTTTCATCGGAAGCAATCAAGCCGGTAGGTACGGAAGGAGCGGTCGTATCCGGCTCGGGAGCTTCCTGTCCTTCCAAATAGGGTTCGATTAAGCCGTACTTCGCCGTATTTACAGAAACCCAGTCGTCCTGAAGAATTCCTCCCGTATCGCCGGAGTTGGGATTCATACACCAGAAAGTCCAGGAAGCTTTATACCCCACGTACTCCATGAATTCGGTAAACCAAATATAGGCGGTACAGGTCGTATCGGCCGCAGAAGACTCCTTAATACCGAACTCACCAAAGAGGAGAGGTGCCATGTCATCCTGGTAGATAAACCAGAAGTGTTCATCCCAGATGTCGGGCATATTGTTGGGGAAGTCGGAATCGGTGAACCACTCCTGGGCATATACTTCGGGACCGTATTCATGGGGGCTGTAAACCAGGTTGCCATCGGGAATAGCACTGGAATCAATGGGATAGTCGGCAGCACCGGCCAGGTTCCCTCCCCACCAGTAGTTCTCACCGTTATACTCTTCAACACCTTCCACAAGAATGAGAAGGTCCGGATTCACATCAAGAATGGCGGCTCCGCATTTTTCTGCGGCCAGTTTCCAGTCATATACGCTTCCGTCACCCCAAGTGGCTTCATCGTGGGGTTCGTTATTTAAATCGGCTCCTATAAAGTAGGCGTTATCTTTGTAACGTTCGGCCAGAAATACCCAGTCTTCAATCCACTCTTCTTCTGTACAATCGTCGGTGTACCAGAGAGCTTCGGTCAGGTAGGCATCGTTGTCTCGAGAGTGGTTATCCAGGATGACATAGAGTCCCAGATCGTCACAGGCTTCAATAATCTTGTCCATAACCTCGATGGAAGAGAGACCGTCCAGATCAACGTTCAACCCGGTTTCACCGGTATAGGCATCCACACCGGACTCGTTAACCTGAATTCCTGTGGGATCCATTTCGAGCATTTCGTTGCACCAGGGGATTCGGACACAGTTGAATCCCAAATCGTAGATCTGCTGAAGCATGGATTGGTAGTCTCTGGTCCAGAGACCGTGAGGGGCATAGTTTCCCGTTTCAAAACCAAACCAGTTCACACCGGTCAAACGTCCGTAGAGGGTTTCTTCTACATCGGTCCCTTTTGAAGCCACATCGGTATCGCCGCTGCTTTCCGATGAAGTCACACCCAAAGAACAGCTTCCCAGGAAAAGGGAAACTGTCAATAAAAACAGTAATATCTTCTTCATCAATAATTCCTTTTTAGGGCTCATGGCCCCGTTATAAATGGGGGAAGAACAAACTCTTCCCCCGAAAATTAACCAGAACTTATCCGATTAGGGAGCAGTCCCCCAAACGATAACACCGTCCACAAGAATCACAACTTTCTCGCTGTCATTAAAGGAGTAGTCGTCGCTCTGATCCATATTGGTCCAGTCGCTTGTGGTCATGCGGCTCTGAACCTCCACATAACCGCCGTCTACCAGAGTTCCTGCGGTGGAAGAAAAAGTAATTTCCACATAGGAATCATCTACATAGGAACCGGAAACCTCGTCGGTAACACTTGCCCAAGTACCGGAACCGGAGATGGGTCCGCCGGCGTAATCACACCAGAAAACGATGTCCGCATCGGAGTCGTTAGTCAGGTAGTAACGTACCGTCACCGTGGAAAGATCGGCCTCTTCACCGCTCTCATTGGAAATCTTGAACTTGGCACCGATTGAATTGGTAATTTCGTCGGTACTGGAGTAACTCAGGTCCAGGGAAAGAGAAACGGGCTCAGCCTCTTCCGTTTCCACAGTAAGAGTGTCGCATGTTTCACTTTCGTTACCGCTCTCGTCTACGGCGGAAACGGCATAGTAGTAAACGGTTAAAGAGCTCAGACCGGAATCGGAGTAGGACGCGGCAGTAGCGGTTCCTACCAGACTCAGATCGGTTGCGGAAGTTCCCCGGTAAACATTGTAGTTTGCCAGGTCGCTGTCGCTCACTTCACCCCAGGTCAGTTCAACCGTAGTGGAAGTCGCACTGGCGGAAAGATCCTCCGGTACAGCGGGAGCGGTGGTGTCGGGAGTTTCCGTTGTACCGCTTACGGTGGTGGTATCACTTTCGTTTCCACTGTCATCCACGGCAGAAACCCCCACGGTATAAGTGGTGGATGATTCAAGACCGGTCAATTCATAGGAATTGGATGTGGTCGTATCCAGAAGGCTGCCATCAAGGTAGACATTGTAATAATCCAGATCATCCTCTGTATTAGCGGACCAGCCGACGGTAAGTGAAGTCAAATCCGTATCGCTTACGGAGAGGCCTTCGGGAGCATCGGGAGCGGTCGTATCGGGAACAAAGAGTTCCGTCGTACCGCTTACACGGGTCTCGTCACTTTCGTTACCGCTGTTGTCTACGGCAGTAACCGCAAAGTAATAGGTGGTATCGTCATCCAGATCGCTAGCCGTATAGGTACTGAGAGAAACGGTACCGGCAAGAGTAGATGAAGAGAGAGTAAAACCGCTTGTGGTGGACATATACACATTGTAGTAGTCCAGGTCCGATTCGGAATTATCACTCCAGTCAATGGTAAGGGAGTCGGTATCTTCATCGGTCACAGAAAGACTGGCAGGAGCTTCGGGGGGAGTCGTATCTTCCTCCTGTTCTCCCGGCTCTTCGCCGTAAATCAGAACACCGTCGTCATAAACGGGAATAGTGGTCATCTGATTCAGGGTAGAGCTGTCACTACTGATACCTTCATAGGAGTAGTCACCGCTATTGTCCCATTCAGAAGCCGTGGCGGGAAGGGCAAGACGGAACTGCACTTCCTTTTTATAGGCCGACTGACCGCCGGGATAGATATCGGTACCGGTAAAGTCAACATTCACATAGTAGATATCTTCGTCCGCATCCCAGACATAGGGTCCGGTAACCGTTCCCCCGTCGCTGTAGTTGGCAGTAATGGTAATATCGTCGATGTCGTAACCGTAAGAGAATTCCTCGGTCAGATCAAAATAGTAGTTGAACGAAAGGGCATCTCCCATTCTGGCGGGCCAGGAGGAGATGTTGTTCATGTAGGCTTTGATTTCGATGTAGTTATCGCTGGAAGAATTCACCCCGGCGGAAACATACATTTCATCACCCACCTCTTCGATGGCGTCGAAATTGTCGATGGGATCGCCGCCGTACATATCGTAAAGCCATACGAGGGCTCCGGTGATACCGGCGTTGTAGTCACAGGCCACCTCATTGCTAATGTAGTCGCTGATGTCATCGGTATAATCGTCACTGGAGTCAGGCCCGCCCACAAGAGCCCCGATGAGGGTGTGTCTGTGGTAGTCGGGAACACTCTGGCTGTCCGCATAGGAACCGTGAGCCGTTCGGTGGTGGGGATGTTCGGGATAGACGTCCCCAAAGCCGATCATGTAGCTCTGTCCCCCGTCACCCAGGGCGTAGTCTACCTGACTAATGGCAAAGTCCTGATAGTCATCCACCAAGTCCGCATCGGCCCCTTCCCAATCGCTGTAAACCAGAGCCAGAAAGGCGGTAGTCGTAGCGTAACGCAGGGAACCCCACTGAGAAAGCCAAGCCAGTCCCATAGGAGTATAGGTGATATCGTTCAGCCAGTAGTCCAGATGATTTTCCATGGACTCTTTCATCTCTGCCTGAAGGGTGGCATCGGTCGTTTCCCGAGCCATGAGAAGCTGCGCACCATAATGCACATCGTCCCAACAGTGACCCCAGGAGTAAGCGATTGTCTCTCCCGACTGATCTTCCGATCCCCAGGATTCGGACCAGGTTTCCGCATCATCCATATAGGTTGAATCGCCGGTAGCCATATAAAGCCATACAGCTGCCCAGGCCAGTTCATCGTAGTAACCGCTCCAGGAGTTGTAAAAACCGCTGGCCGCAGTATAACCGCTGTCGCTCAGAGTGTCCGCAGCAAAATCATACAGGGCTTCCGCATGACTAAGACATTCGGAAGCGTAGGAAGAGTCGTAATCCTCGAAAATGATGGAAGCCGATGCCAGGGCTGCAGCAGTTTCCGCCACAACAGTGGAACCGGGCGAAGATGAGTCGACCAGCGCGGCGGGGCGATCCATCTGCATCACTTCCGCAGAACCCCACCAGGCGTGGTCGTCCGAGCCGTCACCTACCTGATAATAATATTCATTGTCGGAAACATGGCACTTGATAAAGTAGTCCGTGGCCCACTTAATGTTTTCCATAATTTCATCGTATTCACCGCAGGCGATGTAAGCGTCTTCCTTCTCGTAGACACTCCAGGCCAGCATGGTGGCAGTGTACGCCATGGGCAAGTTAAACTTAACGTGGTCACCCGCGTCGTACCAGCCTCCCGTAAGGTCTACCCCCACGTCGTCGCCGTCTTCCATACCGGAATCTCCGCGCCAGTTGTTTCTCTGGGTAGATTCATCCAGGTCTCCCGAGCGCTGGAACTCGTAAAACATAATGGATTTCTGCAAAGCCTCCCCGTAGTTATAGGAAGCGCCGGTGGCACGGCTTGTCCCGTCATAGGAGTCGGACTCCCCCTCTGACAAGCCGAACTGTCCCTGGCAGCTCGAAACAAACAGCAGGAGCAGAACCAGTAAACTCAAGAATAACCTCTCTAAACTTCTCATCACTTAAATACCTCCAAAGGATGATTTGTGATAAGTATTATAGAATCTCCCTCCCCCTCCCCTATCAACTTTTAGGATTACTAATTCTAAACTTTTAGTATTAATGATTCTAAACTTAGGGGATGATTTGGCTAAATTGGTACTTTTTATTGAGAATAAACGAAGATTTTGTGATTTTTCTTATGTCCGAAGGATTTATAGCCAAGGGGGAGCCTGACTCCCGGGAATCGTTTTAATCCCGATTGGACAGATGCTGATTAAAGAGCCATTCAAGTACTACATCCGCGTTGGCATAAACGGGAGAACAGGTGTGCTCCATATCTGTGTAATGGCTTTTTTTGAAGATATTAACATCATCATAGGTCATGATTAAGCTAGTGGTGGTACACTCATAACCGGAGATAGTTTCAACGCTTACCGACTCGTAGGTCTCGTCACTGGAGTCCAGGGCTTTCACATACTCATAGGCCTGGTTGGAGATACGGTTCTCATTATCGGCATCTTCACTTATTAATTCACCGCTATATCCATAGTCATAGGAATCGGCCAAACCCACGTGATACCAAACGGATGTTTTACTGGAAATAGCATCGGACAAAGAAGTATTGCTTCCCCCGGCACAACGGATGATTCCCGCCACGGTTAGCCCCTGATAGGACTCCAAACCTGAAGCTAAAGGATAGGAACCGGAACCGCCAGCGGAAAAACCGACCAGGTAGATGGTATCCGTATCGATTCTATAGGTCTCCACCAACTCGGCGATAAGGGAGTAGGACCAGGTATTATAAGAAACATTGTCCAGGCAAAAACAGGGATAGTCCTGCATCAGGTCCGAATCGCCCGCCAAAAAGCTACTCATATATTTTACATTAATCAGAATAGGATAGCTTCGATCGGAGTTGTAGTCCTTATCATAGTTCCAGGGGAGCATAAGGCTGTAACTCCCGGAGGTTCCGTCCTCGTCTTCATAGGTATATGTTTCGTAGGAAGGCATGTCCTCATCATCAAAATCTTCATCGATGGGATCATAAACATACGGGGGATCTAAGGCTAAGTCGCAGCCGGAAAGAAATAAAAGGAATGAAATTATAATGGCAAATACGACATAGATTGATCTAAAGTTTTTTTTCATGAGTCTCTCTTCTCCCAATACCTAATAATATAGATTATCTATTACTAAAAACAACTTTTGGGGGAATAAGTATATGAACAATTAGTGAATATTAAGGGCCTAGTCTTCCTCAACTAACAAATGTCTACGTTTGATCTCTTGACCTATTATCGATTTAAGCCATTCTTCCTCATAAGGAACCTCTTCTGCCAACCGAAGCGCTGCGACAGGTAATCTGAAGGCTTCTATCTGTTCATAATTCATATCAGACAATTCTAAATATGAATGTATATAAGCTCTATTATAGAGCCCCAGAATCCTCTTTACAATTATCCTTTCAAATATTCCTGCTTCCGCTGCTATAACAGGACTAGACATGAGCAGAACCACTCTCGCCACGTCCCCTGCGGGGTGTCCATAGTGTGCGCCCATCCAATCTATAACGGATAATCGATCCCCATCATAAAGATAATTCTCTACATGAAGGTCTCCATGGCACAACTTGCATCCCTTAGGTAAAGACTGAATATAATCAGCAATAAGACCTTTATCGACATCATTCAGCTGTTTTACCGTTTCCAGTCTGGACGAAAAAGCCTTACGCCAATCATTGGCAGATTTATCTTCTATCTGATGAATCGACCATAGTAGGCTGGCCGCATTTTGGGCAAGTGATTTTATCCGGAATACATTCTTACCAAGGGAGGCCCCTAAATCAATTCCTTCCAGCCTATCATAATAAATTCCCACGCCCCTATCATCTTCTACTAATGAGTATGCCTCAGGCGTCTGAATACCATGCTCCTTAGCAGTTTTAGCAAAGCGGAACTCATTCTCAATGGACGACTTATCGCAGAATGATTTAAATAGCTTTAATACCTTGCCATTACCAACATCATAAATAGTCGCCGTACGCCCCGTCCCAACAATATCCATTTATCCTGCCCTGTTTATTTTATAGAATCTATTATAGCGTACTATCGTTTATGCCACCTTGATTTCTTGATTTAAATTAGGCGAGGACCGCTAGTCAATTACAATAGTTTTATCGTTTCGATCAATCTTCCTTATGATCACCCTTCCCAGGTCAGCATCGTTTTCAACCAAATAGTAATTCACAATATTATTCTTATCATCATATTCATTTATCCTGTAAAGCCTATTATCCAAATCATAATAGTACACAGAATAGGACTCAAGAACTTTCTCCCCCTTATCATCATAGACATAATTGTGTTGAGTAATTATGACATTCTCATCGTCTCTATTCGTTTCTGTCACTCTTGTCCCTACGGGCGGGGAGTCTTCTGCCTCAACAACCGGATGACTATTTTGAGAAGAATAGAGAGCCTCAATTTCACTATACCTATCTGTCAGGTCATTTAATTCATATTGTATTTTATTATTCTGATTTATAAGATTTTGATTATGCTTTTCGATTTCTTGCTTAATTATCTCATTTTGAATTAACTGAGATCTTTCCAGGTCCAGATCCAATCGACTTATGACCAGTTCATTCTCCGCTTTTTCCAGCTTCTTCGATGTATGATCGATAAAACCAGTACTTGAGATACGAAAAGTGCCTTCATCTTCCAGACTGGATTGAAGAAAGAAGTCAATATTTGCTTCCGATTCTCCAATTTCTTCCATATAGACTTGGTCAATTCTCTCAAGATCCTCATCTGAAAATGAAGTTGTTTTGATTAAATCCTCTATCACAGGCTGTTCATCCTGCTCATCAAGCTTAAAAAGGGTATCTGAAATACTTGAATAATTGAGATCCTGAATAAGCCTATTATTCTCCTTTGATAGTTCCAATAAATCTCCATCATCAAGGGAAACTGCCAGGGATAGGATTCTCAAATTAGAGTCCGAAGCATAGGGTGATTTATAATTGGTAGAAATGATATCTTGATACAGAATCAAAGAATCATCAATCTTACCCATCTCTTCCATAGTTCTCGATTTATAGTACTGGATTTCCAAAAACTCATCTTCATTATCCGGTTCAGCCTCTGCCAGGCTTTCCAATGCTTCATCATATGCCATTAATTGATAGAATTTTATACCCTTATCAAGAACATCCGCATTAGAATCCCATACTTCAGAAATATTGTGTTCTATACTCCTTAGGTATTGAAGCAAGACACTTGCGGCGTCTGTGACATTACTATTTCTCTTTTCCCTAATGATCCCTTCACATATCTCTATAGCTTTTTCATTATCACCAGAAAGAGAACTACAATATACTTTATGCATTTTTACAATTGGTTCTCTAAAATCCTCTTCTTCAAGAACTTTTAAGGCCTGATCATAGTTATGTATTGCTTCGGAATAGATTTTATTTCTCTCGAAATAATAGGCCATGTTTATATAATCACCGGCAACATCTTTTTTCCGCTCCAATAGTTCAGAACGCCCCATGGCCGTTCGAATCAGATTGACCGAATATGCTGCAGCAGGTATTATTAGCTGATACTTGGAGTCATCCGAATTAATCTGCACGTCATCCCAACCGGAACTGCTTTCAAGAATCTTCTCTTCTAAAACGATTTCTTCTTCATTGATTTTATTTTGATATAGCTCCATTTGATTTTTAAACTTATTAACCAATGAAATATAACTCGTATTTGAAATCTCCTTATTGTATGCATGAAGTCTAATCTTCAACTCGATAAACCCTAGTTCCGTGACAATGTCATTAATTAGAAACATAGCAAAGAGAGTTACTACAACAAAAAGGATAAGAACGAGTTCGGGAAAATTTTTCTTTATTAAAAACAAGGTATTTTCTCCTAAACCTATTTTACAGTTGCGGCCTTCTCAAGAAGTCCCAATTTATCTTTAGAATAGGTATTATTTAATTTCTTCACTTCGATTATCATCAGTGTTTCATCGTCTTTACGTTTTTCCTTCCCGATAAACTCATCAAGTTCATGAATAATAGAATCTTTCATCTCCTCACAGGATTTTCCCGCATATCTCCATATTGATTCTATGAAACGTTCAAGCGAAAAAGGTTCGTTTTTAGTATTTACCGCTTCCACAATACCATCAGTAAAAAGTACGATACGGTCACCTTCTTTAATTGTCTGGGATTGGGAAACATAGGATTCAGGTCCGTTATCCATAACTCCAAGGATGTGGCCGTCTGTCTTCAATTCAATTAATTGCTTTTCCTTATGTCTTAGAATATAAATGGACGGATGCCCTCCGTTTATATAAACAATTTTATTCTGTCGAAAATCCAAAATAAAAAAGAAGGCCGTGAAGTAACAGGAAAAGACTTCCATCATATCAACAAGCTCCTGATTTATGTTGTGGAAAAGATCTCCCGGATCTCTATGATTGGCAAGCTTTCTCTTAAACGTATTTTGAATAAGCATTGTCATTAATGCCGCCGGAATCCCATGGCCTGACACATCGGCAATCAAAAAACCGTAGGTATGTTCATCAATTTTAACAACATCATGATAGTCGCCGCTCACGACTTCCAGAGGTTTATGATAAATGGCGGCATCAATATTCTTTATTCGTCTACTCTTGGGATAAATCCCCGATTGAACACGGCCGGCCGTATCCAATTCAAATTTCATGACCTCATTTTTATTATTCAGTTCCAGAATAACCTTTTCTATGGATTGGGCCATTTCGTTAAAGGCATTGCTTAACTGACCAAGTTCATCCTTTCTCTTAAGGCTAACCCGGGAGGAGTATTGACCCGTTTTAATGAGCTGACTAGTTTTATTTATCTCTTTGATCGGCCTTATAACATAGGAATAAAAAAAGAAACCAAAAAAGAACTGCAAGAATAAAACAAAGAGAATTACCATAAAAACTATCCTGTACAACCCCTTTATATCCTCATCGATATCGGTGAAGTTGATAAAAACAGAAATAATTAATGTCTCTGATCCCCTTATTTCAAAAGGAAAGTAAAGGCTGGCACTATTTTTGTCATCGACTATCGTTAAATAGGTTTGATTCAACAAATCCCTATTAGCTATAGCTCCGGATATATCTATTAAACTATAACGTCCTTCTGTCGTTTCTGCGGAAGAAGAATAGAGGGAATCACCATTTTCCTTGAATATCATAAAATCATATTCAATCTTCCCGGCAAGGGCTTCCGAAATATTCTGAATTAATTCTTCATTTGTCAATTCACTATTTGAATCCGTAATGAACCCGTATTGGGTTAATTCTTCCAACTCATTATTTAACAACTCTGCCTGAAGTCTTATCTCCAGCTCCCTCTTTTCTGTCAAGAGTCCTATTTGTTCTATATATATTGTTACTGTATAAATAGATAAACTTAAAACCGTAAGTATGATGTAAATCAAACCTATTTTTAACGTAATACTTTTCATTTTTAAATTCCACAATAGCTTTATTGTTTATTCTTAAATTATTCGAGACCTAAAACTTGCACTCGAAATCTATCCTCCATTTCGTCACTACCTATAATTGAAATCTCGGAAAAAGTAATAATTCTCTCTCTGGAGATACCCTTCTCTTCAAAGAGTTTCTTAATTTCTTCTGTTTTGTTTTCTACCTCGGTCATTAAGAAAACAGGGTCTTCCAATAAAGTCGTTTGGAGTTCCAGGGAAATTGACATATCAGCCTTTTCTAAAAGGATTCTTGCTGTTTCCTCAAGATCATGAATCGATTCTTCTGTTAACTGATTGGAACCATCCTCAAAGTACAAACAGGGGAAGCCCCTATCCTTTTCGGCAGGCGAAGTTTCGGCAGGAGAAGGATTGGGAATTTCTTGCTTTAGTTTTGGTTTTCTTCTGGTTTTGAACTTAAACCGTCCCCCCACATCAACCGTAACCATAGAGATTTCCGTATTCATCTGGGAACCATCATATCCGTAATAGAGCCAGGACATACCGCAAAACAACTCCCAAAAAGAGTCTTTTTTTAGAAGAGTCGGTTTTAGCCCCGTTTTAATATAGGGAGACCAATGGTCTAAACTATCAAAGGAATCGGCCCAATCGGATTCCGTAAAAAGGTCAATCTGAGAACTAAAATCCAGTCTTAATGAGGGAAGCAGGTAATAATTGATATCTAATTGAGCAAACAGGCCCGTATCACTCCTGTTGTATAATTGTGTTGTTCCATATTCAAAGGGAGACTGAATCCAGGAAAACCCCAATCCACTATGAACATCCCACTTAGGTGAAGTATTAAACCTGAATGTTGGGACGGCCCGTAAGGTTAGCCAATAACCGGTTAAATCCGTATCATGATGTTCCCCATTAAAAAGGTAATAATCCCCCATAAATTCCAATCCCAACTCCCCCCATTTTGTCGTTCCTCCCATAAAGAGAGCGAGGTCGGTTCCTATGTTCACCATTTCATAGTCTGTATTGTAGGCGGGATGTACATTGATTTCCAAATCGCTGGTAAAGTTTGACAGATTCTTAATCTTAAGGGTATAGCTTTGCCGCTCCCCGTCGGGCCCCACAACCTCATAAACAATAGGTTCAGAAAGATCAATTTCCGATTCATTACTTTTCTGTTCTATCTCACCTATAAAAAGGGCGCTGTCTTTCGTCGTTTTGAAAACAGGAATCACAGAGGAAATTGTGCCACATCCGGGGATTTTCCCTATAATTTCAAAATCATAACCCGATCTATCACCTTTTAGTGATACAATTTCACAGGGATACCCCAGGAGAGAGAACTCCTCAAGTTTGGGGATCAAAACTGATTCGGTCCCCCCTTTATTTGCGGTTTCCCCCTCTGGCTGGGGCACATCGGTTCCATATAAGAAAATGGAAATAAAAAGAAAACATATAACCAAAATAAGCTTTCTGTTACGGGCCACTTCCACATCTATAAAATCTTTTTTACATCTAATCATATAATCAATTACTCCTAATATAAAACGCTTACTCATATCTTGCTCTCAAGTAAGGGAATCCGTCGTTTATATCCGAATCTAATCCCCATATGGTTGTAAAATCGTAACCGGTAAAGGTTGATTCCACTTGCATTTCTTCTTCGGTTTTACGAGTTCCCAATCCGTTGTCTTCCATACCGTTTGCCAGTGTGCCGGAATAGAAACAGTTGCTAGTTTCTTCATCATCAACTATGAAACCAATAAAACCACCAATGTCAGTGGTCGTATCAACATCCGTATTTGTTACATCTCCTGTGGAATAACAATTATTTGGATTTGTGTCGCTAATTTTCCCCAGGAAACCACCCACTTGCGTTTTACCGGAAACATCAGAGGTTGAGAAGCTGTTTTCAATAGTACAAGTAGTTATGGAACTCGTAAAACCTCCCGAATAATTGGTTCCCGTTACGGAACCGGAGGAAGAACAGGAATCGATATCAAAAGAAGTAGTTATAAGACCGCAGAAACCGCCGCTAAAATAGGACGTTGCTGTAACATCTACATCGGCATGGCAATTGCTTACGGTAATGGAACTGCTCCCATCTTCGTTTCTCATATTGCCGCAGATACCACCTACATACATGCTGCCACTAACCGTTCCAGAGACTGTACAGTTGTAAATACCCGCCCCATCGGTCGTATCCGATGTCCCGACATACTTACCCATCATTCCCCCAACATAACTGTTACTGCTGGTTATGGAACAGTCTTCTATGGTTAAATTACTAATGGTGGCATCACCTTCAACTAAACCAAAAAGCCCCTGATAACTATCTGAATTATCTATAACAAGATTTGTTATTTTATAATCACAACCATCAACGTTTCCCGTAAAGGAGTTCGAATAATCCCCTATGGGAGTCCAGGAGGAGTATTCGCTAAGATCAATATCATTCATGAGATAGTAGGAAGCGCTCAAGTCGTCTCTTATGTTGTACAAATCTTCAGCTGAATAGAGCAGAGAATATGAGACGGGACCGTCCCCATCGGGTTGGCAGCTTATACTTAACGCTTCTGATCGATTATCATAAATATCGAGGGAAACAAAGGAGAAGAGATACTCCTCCGAATTATCCAATCCCGTAACGGTATAGGTTCCTGTTCCCTTATCAAGGCTTACTGCTGTTTCTCCGTCGGGCTCCCAGGTTATTTCCACCGTGGCAAAGTCCGCATCAGCAGGGTCATCCCATGTAAAA
>JAQQAP010000046.1 GCA_028533045.1 Spirochaetales bacterium
ATCTCCCGATTAAACCATAGCAACATTCATTGGGTTGAGTAATTCTCGGTCCCAATGTTTTCTCTGGAAGTTTGTCAGATATTGTTTGGATTCACATTCTCGTACCACTGGACCAGATATTACTGCATCAACAATCTCCTTAATTTTTTCTAATGAAAAACCGGCGCATTCCCCATGATAGGAGTAGGCTGATTTCCCTTTATTAATTCTATATGGCTTCATGAAGTTATGCCAAAAGGTATAACAGGAGAATCTATCCATGCTGTTATTCATATTTCGCCCGAATTGAACCGTTTCCCTCGTATATTCGGCCAGATCTTTTCTGATCTGACGATCTATATAATTACAAGAGAACAATTTATTTTGATAGTTTCGTTCAATCTTTGAATTGGTCTTTCTGTGAGTAACTTGAGCAGAAAGTTTTGGATGATAGCGAAACTGTGAGGCATAGATAGGATTTTCATCGGTATCAAGAATAAAGGAAGATAGGGATGAAGAGTTAACCTTATTCCACAGAAAATCCAGGAGCTCTTTAAATCGGTTAGATGGTGCTTTTTGTTCAAATCGGGCTATTCCATAGAGACTTGCTTTCTTTTTCTTTTGTTCATCTGTGCATTTCCCTTTTCTTTTGAAGTGATAAGCATTGAAGTAATAAACGAATTGGGATTTCTTTCCCACCAGAATATTAACGTTTGTGGGAAAGTATTGAGATAGGATGAAGTTCTCCAAACCATCGGCAGAAACAGATTCTTTTAGTTCAAGCTGTGATATTTCTCTTGAACAAATGGCGTTGATTTTTTGGGACAGACGGGCAATACGATGTGAAATAACCTTAGGATCACAGTCCATGGCGCGGCTCATATCTCTAATCCCGGAGCAGCTAATCAGTTGCTTTAGTAGAATTTCAGGTTTAACTTTATGATGACCATAATGATTTATGGTGAAATAAGATAGTGCGAATGTCCTATGGCATTTTTTGCATTGATAGAGTTGAGTTTTTCCTTCCCGTTTAGTAACCGTAAATCCTCTTTTCTTGTACCATCTTACATCTTTCGAAGGACTTTGATGATGGAAGCAATGGGGATTAGGGCAATAGATTTCTTCTTTCATAATGGAATATCCTCTTATTGTCTTACGAATAAGAGGGAGAGCCATTTTTTTAAATAATCATCATTTTTCTAGAAAAAACTCAAGGATTGGGAACATTAGCTATTCGTCATCATCGGTACGCAATACAGAAAGAAAAGCCGACTGTGGCAATTCCACATTACCCACCATCTTCATTCTCTTCTTTCCTTCCTTCTGCTTCTCCAACAGCTTCTTCTTACGGGTAATATCACCACCATAACATTTGGCGGTAACATCCTTTCGAAGGGCACTAATGGTCTCACGGGCCACAAAAGAACCGCCAATAGCCGCCTGAATAGGTATTTTGAACTGCTGACGGGGAATTTCCTGCTTCAGCTTTTTGCAGATAGACCGGCCTCTCATCTGAGCGTTATCCCGGAATACAAGCTGGCTCAAAGCATCAACAGGCTCGGAGTTAACCAAAATATCCATCTTTACAAGATCGGTCTGCTGGTAACCTTTCACTTCATAGTCAAAGGAAGCGTAACCACGGCTAATGGACTTAAGCTTATCGTAAAAGTCAAAAAGCACTTCCGCCAGGGGCATATCATAACGGATTTCCACCCGTTTTTCGTCCAGGTAGTTCATGTCTGTCTGGATCCCACGCTTCTGCATACAGAGGGTCATAATATTCCCCAGATATTCGGTAGGAGTAATAATCGCCGCCGTAATATAGGGCTCTTCCGCACTCTGAATGGTTCCCGGTTCGGGAAAGTTGAGCGGGTTATCCAGATAGTAGGGTTCACCCTTCTGGGGAACGATATGGTACTGTACGGAGGGGCTGGTCAAAACAATATTCAAACCGAATTCCCTCTCCAGACGCTCCTGGATTACTTCAAGATGAAGGAGTCCCAGAAAACCGCAGCGAAAACCGAATCCCAAAGCCGCAGAGGAGTCCTTCTCATAAATGAGGGAGGCATCGTTCAGCTTGAGCTTGTCGATAGCCGCATGGAGTTCTTCATACTGATTGGTATCCACCGGATAGATGGAAGAGAACACAACGGGCTTAACATCCCTAAAACCGGGAAGGGGCGAATCGGCCGCCCGGGCAACGCAGGTAATAGTATCACCGACACGTACTTCGGAAATGTTTTTAATACCGGCAATAATGTAACCCACATCACCGGAGGAGAGAGTTCCGGTTCTTTCCATCTTCAGACGAAAAAGCCCCGCTTCTTCTACTTTATACTCCGCCCCGTTGGACATGAGTCGGATGGAGTCACCTTCCTTAATAGTTCCTTCAAACACTCGGATATGAATAATAACTCCCCGGTAGGGATCGTAATGGGAGTCAAAGGTCAAAGCCTGAACAGGGGCTTTAGGATCTCCGTCGGGAGCGGGAATCCACTCAACAAGACCGTTCATTAGCTCATCAACCCCCAATCCGGTCTTGGCGGAAATGGGGAAAACCAGGTCTTTATCCAGGCCCAGGTCGTGATCGATCTGCTCTTTAACCCTTTCCAGGTCCGCACTGGGAAGATCCATTTTATTGACAACAGGAATAATCTCCAAGTCATGTTCCAGGGCCAGATACATATTGGAGAGGGTTTGCGCCTCAACCCCCTGGGAAGCATCAATCAACAGAATGGCCCCCTCACAGGAAGTAATAGCCCGGGAAACCTCATAGGCAAAGTCCACATGCCCCGGAGTATCAATAAGATTCAACTGATAGGTTTCGCCGTCGGCAGCCAAATAATTAATGGTTACCGCCTGGGATTTAATGGTAATACCCCGCTCCTGTTCAATATCCATGGAGTC
This sequence comes from Spirochaetales bacterium, assembly GCA_028533045.1. Lineage (GTDB taxonomy): Bacteria > Spirochaetota > Spirochaetia > DSM-2461 > DSM-2461 > SZUA-368. The sequence goes on from JAQQAP010000046.1 coordinate 2,887, forward strand.
GAGCATCTGATTATGAAAATCCCTTTCCGTTACCATCTGGGCTTTTTCCAGAAAACGGTCGGCCAAGGTGGATTTCCCGTGGTCGATATGGGCGATTATACAAAAATTTCTTACTTTATCCTGTGATGTACTCATTGGGCCCTACTATACATGATCTTATTAAAATCATCAATAAGCCTTTTTCCTATAGGAAATAATTCATATCGTACCACAGTCCCATCTGAAGACCGCTCGTCATAAATCCCGACTTGCGGGCCTTAATGACAATTTGTATCACAAGAACCTTCTCTTCTTCCATATCCATCCATTTGTTAAGAGTAAAGGAGTCTCCCGTTACCAGTCCCGACTCATCTCCCACGGAACCGGGATAGACCTCTTCGATACGGTACTGGCGCATATTCTTGCCCTTGTTAATACGGACCGTACTCATTCCAAAGAGTGGGGCAAACAGATTGTCGATAGAATCACGGTTCAAGACGGTTTTCATGGGATAATCGGGTCGCTTCTCTACTCCCACGGGCAGAGATATCTCCTCTCCCTTACGAATGAGGTCCAGATAAACAATCTCCCCGGGAAAGGAAGAGATGAGTATATCATGAATATCCTTAATATCTTCCACAGGAATACCGTTTATCCCGACAATTTCATCGCCCCCTTCAAGGGAGCTCAGCTCCGCAGCCGTACCCGGTACTATATAACGATTTATAATCTTGCCGAATTCCTTATAGGCAACCAGCCCCATCCAGCCGTAATCGATCTTCCCCCCTTCATAAAGACGAGGTAAAAGTTCTTTTACATAGGAAGCGGGAATGGCAAAATTAATCCCTTCATAGTCTTCCACACCGGCGTAAACCACCCCAATGGCCTCACCCTTCTGATTAAGGAGCGGACCGCCGGAGTTACCCGGATTAATAGGAACATCCACCTGGAGAGAATCTCCCATAGCCTGAAGCTCCCGTCCCATATTGGAAATGGTCCCGCTCGTTACCGTATTGGAGAGACCGCCGGGAGAACCAATGGCAAAAATACTTTCCCCCAGGGTGTAGTCGTCTTCCCCGGAGAAGGAGAAAACATAGGGAGGAGTGATTTCGACCTTTAAAAGGGCCAGATCCAACACCGGGTCCCAACCTACAACGGTAGCGGGAATCCGCTCGTTTTCGTTTTCATTAAGCTTTACGTAAAGACGGGAATATCCCTCATAGGTAGGATCTACTTCACTGTAAATCACGTGATAATTAGTAAGAATATACCCCTCCGGGTCAATAAAGAAACCGCTTCCTATCACCCTGTCCGGCGTACCCACACCATTCTCTACCCGGATTCCCCTATTGACCCAAATAGTTGCCGTCCCGTCGAGCATATCCTTTTTTTCCGCCCTATTATGCAGAAAGTCCCGACTCTCAGAACCGACTCCTTCCCCGGCCTCTTCCTTTAACTGAACAACCCCTTCCAGGGCGGTCGCAAGACGGCTTTCCAAAAAGTAGGCTTCCAGTTCGTCCCTTTTTTTTCCGTCCAGAGGCAGGGATTCCCGATTTTCCATAAACCAGCAAGCAGCTGCGCCGGCGTACTCCTCTTCCATAAGATAGAGGAGGTAGTCATAATTCAAATCTCCCCTTCCTATCTCTATTTGAGCTAAATTCGAAGTTCTTTCAAGACTATTGTAAAGAGAAAGAGCCCGGCCGTAATTTTTCTCCTCAAGGGCCTTATGAAATTCCCCGGTAACACCTTCTCTCAGATTATCCTGAATGAGAGCCCAGTCCTCCCCCTCATTTCCCCGGGGATAAAGGGCGTAGTAGTTGATAAAGGCCGATTCATAACGCTCCTCTCCCATCAACTCTCTAAAGTAATCCTGATTATATTCTATGATCGAAACCTGGGAAACGTACTCCGCCCCCTGGTCGCTGGTACGACATGCCGATAAGAGAAGGACTATCAGTCCTGTTTTAACGATACCATTGAGCTTCAAATTTTCTCTCCCAACTAATAAAATCACCCACATCCCGGGGATCGTCACTATGGGGAACCACGGTAACAGTGATTTCTCCATAGGGCCCGGCCATGTAGCCATCCATAAAACTATCCTGGTCATAATCCCAGATTTTCAAAGGAATAAAGGACCAATCTTCATAGAAATCGGACTTTTCATCCCAACTATCATTAAAAGCGTAACCCTTCCAGTTACCATTCTCGTAATACTCAAACAGATCAAATCGTCCGTCCCTGTTCAAATCTCTTCGGGCAGCCTGAATAACACCGCCCTCCAAAAGCACCTGCCTACTAAAGTAGCCTTCCCCTTCCGGATCTTCCTCGATGGCCATTATTTCCCCCGAAGCCAGGTAGTATTTCCTTGCAAGAGCCTCCCCATGCCACTCTTCGATATAGCGGCATTCGGTCAAAAGGGAATCAAAGGAAATATTAAGATCGCCCCCCTGAATATAATCAAATAACTCAAGGACCCGGGGACTATCAAAATTGTTAAAATCCCGGAAATTTAAATAGTCCTCAAGGGAATAACGGGGATAGAGATAGTCAAAGACCTGAACCGAACTCTCCCGCTCCCTTTTAACACGATTAATAGAGGGCCATTCATAAAGGCTGACTTCACGAAGCTCTTCCTCTCCCCTGCTTCTCCACAGGGAAGGTAAACCGCTCTTATCCAGGCGAATTTCCGTTTCCCAGATACCGTCACGGTTCCTATCGACATTGAGTTGATGATCGGCTGTGAACAGGGCTTCCCTAATTCGGTCTCCATCACCATCATAGGAAAAATCCCTCTCCGCCGAAAGGATATAGTCGTTTATCATACCCCTTCCCTGCTCTCCGCAAAGAGAGTTTAACCGGCCAATCAGAAAAAGATCGGCCGGCTGTTCTTCGGCCAGATAGCTTGCCAAATCATCACCGGCTCCGTCGCCTTCCCCTTCCAGCCTGTCCTCCAAATCCAGATAAGATTTTAATGAAGCCGAATTTGCCCTGTACCATTCGTCCAGTGATGGTGGAAGGACATTCAGCTTATAGAGACGGTGGAAAATCAGATCCATAATCTCTTCATCCCCTCCAAAGTAACGCAGAAGAGTAGGAATCCAGTCATCCCCGCCGGAAGCAATCATCAAGGAATAAAAACGCCACTCCCCGGGATAGAGGTCTATTCCCTTACGGGCTTTAATAGCAGCGGCCCGGGGATTTTTCAAAAAATAATCCGCCCAACCGGAGGCTATAAGGATCTCTTTCCCATAGGACCGGTGAAAGGCAATTCTCTCTTCCCCCTCATGAATGGACTCCCACATTCCCAAACGGGAATAGAGGGGAAAAAGGGAATCGACAAAGCGGTCAAAATCACCGGACTCCCAATCATCCAAAGAAAAGGCTTTCTCCCAAGAGACAAGGGCTGCCCTATAGTCTTGAGCCTCCTCTTCGTAGAGCCCTTTGAAAAGCCAAAGGCCGGAAAGGTTTTCATCATAGGTCATAGCATCATCAATCAGATTAAAGGCCGTTTCCCGGTCCTCCTCCCACAACTGATCTATCTTTTCAAGGTAGGCCAAAGCGATTTGCCGATCCGAAGCACTAAGAAAGGCCAGGGAGGCGAGAAATAGAACAAGAGTAAGTTTGATACGTTTCATCTATTGATCCCCTTCCTCATTTTCTTCCGGCTCAAAGCCCAAAAGCTCTCGAATCTCACCGTCATCAAGAGTTTCCTTTTCTACCAGGACATGGGTAAGTTTATCAAGCATATCCCTGTGCTCCTTTAGAATGGACAGGGCCCGGTTTACCCCTTCATCGAGGAACCGTTTTATCTCTTCATCCACTTTTCGGGCCGTGTCTTCGGAGTAATTCTTATGCTTTGCCATTTCCCGGGCCAGGAAAATAGGTTCGTCCCCGTCACCCAGGGCCATGGGACCCAGCTCATGGCTCATACCCCATTCACACACCATACGGCGCGCCATTTCCGTGGCCTGTTTAATATCGTTTTGCGCGCCGGTAGTCGTTTCCCCGTAAACAATCTCCTCCGCCGCATATCCGCCGTAGCAAATAACAATTCTGTCCTTAAGCCACTGAATATTGTGAGAGTAGACGTCCTTTTCCGGAAGGGAAAGGGTCAGCCCCAGAGCCCGTCCCCGGGGAATAATGGTAACCTTGTGGAGAGGATCGGAATGGGTAAGGAAGTAATGCACCAGAGTATGCCCCGCTTCATGATAGGCGGTCATCTCCTTCTCCTTTTTTCCCATAACCCGGGACTTTCGGGCCACACCCATGAGAACTTTATCCACCGCTTCCTGAAAATCCCGATGGGCCACCCGCTCCCGCTTCCCGCGAGCCGCAAAAAGGGCGGCTTCATTGGCCATATTGGCTAAGTCGGCCCCGGAAGATCCCGGGGTAGCCCGGGCAATTCGTCTCAGTTCGACCCCGCGGGCCAGTTTCATTCGTTTAGTATGAATTTCCAGAATGGCTTCTCTTTCATTTACATCGGGAAGATCTATGGTAACCTGACGGTCAAATCGTCCCGGCCTGAGAAGTGCCGGATCCAACACATCGGGACGGTTGGTAGCGGCCACCACAATAATACCCGAATTGGCATCAAAACCGTCCATTTCCACTAAAAGCTGGTTAAGAGTCTGTTCCCGCTCGTCATGGCCTCCGCCGTAACCGGCTCCCCGGGACCGGCCCACCGCATCCAATTCGTCAATAAAAAGGATACAGGGAGAATTCTTTCGTCCCTTGTCAAAAAGGTCCCGAACCCGGCTGGCCCCCACCCCTACGAACATCTCTACAAAATCGGAACCGGACATGTGAAAAAAGGAAACTCCCGCTTCACCGGCAACGGCCCGGGCCAGAAGGGTCTTACCCGTTCCGGGAGGCCCGACCAGGAGCACCCCCCGGGGAATCCGTGCCCCGATTTTGGTAAATCGTTGAGGTTCTTTAAGGAATTCCACCACCTCTTCCAATTCATACTTAGGCTCAATCTGCCCCGCCACATCCTTGAAAGTCGTATCGGAAGTTCCCTTTTCATACAATTTGGCCTTACTCCGGCCAAAGGAAAATCCCTGATTACCTCCCCCCTGCATATTCCGGAAAATCCAGAAGAGAAACAGAAAGGTTATCGCCCAGGGAATCAGATTAATCAAGACAAGCCCCAGAGGACTGGATTCGCTCTTACCCCAGACATTCACATTATTTTCGTAGAGAAGAACCATAAGGTTGTCGTCGGGATAGGGAATAACGCTCTTAAGATAGGTATAGGAGCCGTTTCCCAGGTCACTTCTGATACGTCCCCGGATCTTGCGCTCGTCAAAGATTTCCACCTCTTCCAGGTAATCCTCTTCCAGATATTCAAGAAAAACCGAGTAGGAAACTTCCTTTTCCCCCACATTATGGGCCATGGAGTAAAACATAAGAAGGATGACAATCATGACGATGGTGACATAGAGCCCGGCCCGCCCCCCATCAGGAAGGTTAAAATTCCCGTTGTTGTTATTATCGAACATGGCAAAAGCTCCTGTGCATCCTATGGTTGGATTTTAACATAATTCCCTTAATAAGCATACAACTTTTCACCGGCCCCTTCCAGTAGCTTCAGTCCCGTCTTTTAAGAACAATTTTATCCTGATTCAGGCTGATTGAAAGAGCGTGACCTTGAAGATTCAGGGTCCGGGGAGCCTCTTTTTCCAGAAGAGGCCGTATAAACCGATAGGGAACGCGCCTTCCCTTCCCCCCACTCAGGCGTATCCCCTGAAGAAGTCGGTCAATGGCGGAATAGAGGGAAAATTCCCGAATAGCCGGATGGGCCCCCAAAAAAAGCTCCCTGTCCATATGGCAGTGATCCGCCTCAAACACCCAGGGGAGTCGGTCGCCCATCTCGGCCAGACACTCTTCATAACGAAAGATTTTTTCCGATAGCTGATTAAGGGAACGTTCATAGCCGGGAAAGGTCTTTTCAATCCGGGGCATCAAAGAGGAACGTAAGTCGTTTCGAAGAATTTGATTGTCCCCGTTGGTGGAATCCTCCGACCAGGTGATATTCTCCTCTTCCAGGCATGCCACAAGCTCCGCCTTGGGATAGGAAAGGAGCGGCCGGATTCGTTTTCCCTGAACTGGCCGGATTCCTCCCAGCCCGGAAAAACCGGAACCCTGAAAATAACGGGTAACCATGGTCTCCGCCTGATCATTCCCGTGATGGGCCAGTACGAGGTAATCAAAATCCTCTTCCCGAATCAGCCTTTCAAAAAAGTCATATCGGGCCTCACGGGCCACATCCTCCAGGCTGCGCTTCTCATTCCGGGCTCTCTCATCGAGTTCGCCCTCTGAAACGGAAGCGATAATCAGCTCCACCCCGAATTTTTCCGTATTCTTCTTGAGCATGGCTATCTCATTCTCAAGTTCTGCAGAGGAACGTATATTGTGGTTTAAATATGCCGCTTTGAGTTGGGATAGGGGGAGGCCGGCCATGCGATAAAGTTCGCTTAGGATAAACAGAAGAGCCGTAGAATCGGCCCCGCCGGAAAAAGCCACAAGCTGCCGGGAATCCAGAGAAAGCTGCCGGGATCCATACCAGCGGCGAACCCCTTCTTTAAGCCTGTTTGACGTTGATCCCATTCATAGCCCCGGAAGCACCCTTTTCAAGAATAGTGTAGAAAGCGGACTGACTTTTTCCGATTCCTTCATAAAATGCAACTTTTTCCTCACCTGCAGGCATCCCCAGGACATGATCCACCACAGAAACGCCCGAGACAGGACGGCCCACCCCAATGTAAAGACGATTGAAATCGGATGTCCCAAGCACAGAAATTATAGACTTAAGGCCGTTGTGACCGGCGCTGGAACCTTTAAGCTTCAAGCGGCAATTACCGGGCAACAAATCCATATTGTCCACAGCAATGATCAACTTATCCGCGGTTGTTTTATACTTCTTGAGAATGGCGGGAAGGACAAGCCCGGATTTATTCATAAAAGTGAGAGGTTTAACCAAAACGACTCTTTTATCCCCGGAATAGAAGACGGCCAGGGTATAATCGGCGAGAAAGGGCTTTTTAAAAGTAATCTCTTCCTTTTCGGCAATCCGATCTAAACACAAAAACCCGACATTATGTCGGGTTTCTGCATAAGCGGGACCGGGATTCCCCAGTCCTACCAGGATGATCGTTTCCGAAAAGGGCTTATTCAGCCGCTTCTTCACCTTCTTCCTCTTCACTGTCGTCAGACTCACCCTTAGGACGAGTAACGGTAACAACAGTTCTTTCTTCTGCATCAAGAACAGTAACGCCTTCGGCAATTACCACATCTTTCACATGGATGGATTCACCCAGGTCAAGAGCGGAAATATCAACAGTTACCTTCTCAACGAGATCCTTGGGAAGACATTCAATTTCGAACATTTCCATTTTCTGTTCAAGAGTACCGCCCACCTTAGTACCGGGGGCATTTCCTTCAAGAACAATGGGAACGTGAGTTCTAAGGGTCTTGCCCTTTTCAATCTCATAAAAGTCAATATGTTCGATAGATTCCTTAATCAGGTTCTGCTGAAAATCCTTTACAAGCACCTGAAAAGTGTCCTTACCTACAGAGAGATCAATGATGGTACTTTCGGAAATGGTCTTAAACTTTTTACCGAACTCACGGGCATCGACAAGAATCGATATGGGATCCTGATGACCGTAAACAACAGCAGGTATTTTCCCTGCCATTCTGTATCTCCGGGAAGCTCCCTTACCAAGCTCAGTTCTAGCTTCACAACTTAGAGTCTTGTGCTCCATTCCTCTATTCTCCTTAACCGTAAATTAACATTTGTGGTTCTTGGACGGCAGGATTCGAACCTGCGAATGCCGGGATCAAAACCCGGTGGCTTAAACCTCTTGCCGACGTCCAATAGTAATTTATTTACTCCATCTCATGTATACCGTCTTCAGGTCCCATGTTTTCAAAGGATTCGATTATACGATCCTGTAACATGTTTCTGAAATCGGTATTTATAGGATGGGCAACATCCTTGTATTCTCCGTTCTTTGTCTTCCGGCTGGGCATAGCAATAAATGCCCCGTTGTCACCTTCAATGATTTTGACGTTATGAACGACAAAACAGTCATCGAATGTCACGGTAACATAAGCCTTAAGCTTTCCTTCAGTGTCAACCTTTCTAATGCGGATATCGGTAATTTCCATGCAAGCATCCTCCAAATAGCGGAAAACAAGTTTCTAACTATATTACAATACCGTAAGGTATAATTTCAAGAGGTGCAACCGCATAAGTGTTAGGAAATTTACTCTTCAGGTGGTTTAAGGCCCCCTCAAGACAAATTTTATCAGTAAAAATCCCGGTCATAGCACTGCCGCTGCCGGATAATGTAACGAACTCGGCGCCCCTAGTCAAGAGGTTTTCCTCAATCATTGCCAATTGGGGATGGTCTTTATAGGTCGGATCGGAAAAACTGTTAAAAAAAGGCCACTCCCGGGGCGCTTTTCCCTTGTATAGATCGTCAATTATCCTAGTATCCAAGCCCCAGTTGAAGTCAATTCCTTCCCGGTCTCTGTAGGAATCGAGGGCTCTAAAGGCAGAAGGAGTAGAGAGACTCAAGTCGGGATAGACAATAAGCACATGATAATCGCTTCTGGGAGTTAAAGGCTGAATAAATTCCCCTCTCCCGGTCACCACCGCTGCGACGGAATCCATAAAGAAGGGAACATCGCTTCCCAGTTCGGCAGCCAGATTCCTCCACTCCTCATCGCTCTTTACTTCGGGGGATTTTTCCTTTAACAGACGCAAAAGGGAGGCACAGTTTCCCGAACCGCCCCCTAAACCGGCTCCGGAGGGAATATTTTTCTCCAGTTCAATAAAGAGCCCCCCCTCGTAAAAACCCCGCTCCCGGCAAAGCTGCCAGGTTTTATAGAGGATATTCTGTTCCGTGGGAAAATCACAGTTTGATTGAATTTCACAACCATCGGGCCGCTCATCCACCCGAATCCGGTCGTAAAGGGATACCATCACAAAAAGGGAGCGAAGAGGATGAAAGCCCGAATCAACCGGAGGGGCCACATCAAGATGGAGATTGATTTTAGCAGGAGATAGAATCTCCCTACTCCACATAATGACACCCTATGGAGTTATCATTACTCTTGGCCGCCCGAGTAATGAGAGAGGCGGTTACTACCGTATTACGGAGTTCAATAAGCTTACGACTCAGACGGGCTTCCCTGTAAAAACTATTTATACGATGGCTAAAGTAATTCAGGTCGGAAAGAGCCCGATTCAGCCTTTTTCTATTTCGGATAATTCCGGTGTAGTTCCACATAAGAGAGCGGATGGTGTTACGATCATTTTTCACAAGAATCGGGTCGATATCGTCCTCTTCTACGGGAAAAATCCATTCGGGGATCGATTTTCTCAGACGGGAAGAGGGTGTGACTCCGCTGTCGGCGGACCTTTTTCCCGCCCGATAGCCAAAATAGAGGCCCTCCAGGAGAGAAATGGAAGCGAGTCGATTGGCCCCGTGAACCCCGGTACAGGCGGTCTCACCCACAGCCAGGAGACCGGGAAGTGAGGTATGCCCCTCCAAATCAACCTTGATACCCCCGCAAAAATAGTGCGCCGCAGGAACCACAGGAATAGGTTCCCGGCTAATATCGATCCCCACGGAAGCGCATTTTTCGTGGATTCCGGGAAAACGGTCTTCCAGATTCATATCGATTTGTCTCGCGTCGAGGAAAACACAGGCCGTTCCGGTCCGGTCCATTTCCCGATAAATGGCACGGGAAACTTCGTCACGGGGGGCCAGCTCCATCATATCCGGGTTATAGCGGGACATAAAGCGCTCCCCGTCAAGATTCACCAGCAAGCCCCCTTCCCCTCGGAGCGATTCGGATATAAGGAAGTTCTTCACATCCCGGTGAAAGAGCGTGGTAGGATGGAACTGAACAAATTCTGCATTAAGAATAGCCGCTCCCGCCCGGTAGGCCATGGAAATTCCATCCCCCGAAGCCAGGCTCGGGTTGGAAGAGTGCTGATAGACCCCCCCTACGCCTCCGGTGGCCAGAATAATAGAGGAACCGTAAATATTCATAACTTCGTTGTTCCGGGCATCCAGAACATAGAGACCGATAGCTCGAAGAGGACGGTAACGCTCCTGACTATCGGTGGAGTGGTGATTATTGGTAATGATATCCAGGGCCTGCATATGGGGGTAAATATTAATTCGCCCCTCCAATTGAGCGGCATAGGCCAGAAGTCCTTCCTGAATAGAGCGGCCGGACAGATCCTTATGATGGTAGATGCGCCGGACCGAATGGGCGGCCTCACGGGTTAAGTCCAACTCACCCTTCCCATTACGGGAGAAGGGAATGCCCGCCCTGTCCACCAAAAGAGAGTCAACCAGATCGGGCCCTTCCGAAGCCAAAAGATGTACCGATTCACGCCAGTTCAAACCAACGCCGGCGGCAATAATATCTTTGGCCAACTTGTCCCCCGAATCATCCTGTCCGTTTCCGACAATGCCCCCCTGGGCATAGTAGGTATTGGACTGCCACGGCTCATCGGCTTTGGTAAGAACCGTTACACTCAGCCCCTCTTCGGCGGCTCCTATAGCTGCGGCGAGACCGGAAATCCCGCAACCAACGACAATTAAATCGGAAACAATGGGAGGATGGGACATTAGGCTACCACCAGAGAGAAATCAAAGGCTTTTACCGAATGGGTCAAACCGCCCACGGAAATATAATCTACACCCAGGGGAGCATGGCGGCGGATTTTATCCAGATCCATATTACCGGACCCTTCAAATTTCACATCGCCGGACCTGAGTGCCACAGCATCGGATGTCATTTTCTCATCCATATTATCAAGCATTATCACATCGACTTTGAGGCTCAACGCTTCCCGAACCTCGTCCAGGGTGCGGCATTCCACTTCAATGCGGTATTTACTGTCCCATTTATGGCGAATCCGTTCCACCGCTTTCGTGATAGAACCGGCCGCATCGGCATGGTTATCCTTAATCATAACCATATCATAAAGTCCCATACGATGATTACTTCCTCCCCCACAGGAGACGGCGTACTTGGAAAGGACCCGGTAACCGGGCAGGGTTTTTCTCGTATCCAGGATACAGCAATGCCCCTTTTCCGAGGCGGCCTGTACAAGACGATTCGTTTCACTGGCTATGCCGGAAAGAAAGGAGAGGAAATTGATTCCCGTTCTTTCCGCTTCCAAAATAGTAACGGCGGGTCCTGTGATGCGGGCTATTTGATCTCCCCGCTTAAGAGAATCGCCATCCTTTTTTAGAAGTTCAACCTGTATAGTCTCATCCACCCGGTTAAAAACTTTCTTAAAGTAATCAATACCAGCCAGAACCCCTTCGTCCTTACTCATGAGAACCACTTCCGTCGTCTCTGTGGAAAATATGGCCCGGGAGGTTACATCCCCCGCGTCAAGCAAATCTTCAGTGAGAGCCAATTCAAGCAAATTATCAAAATTATCGCCGTTCATGGGGGCAATTATAGGAGAATTTTCGACTCTTAACAATACGTCACTTGACAGGAAGAATCATAAAAATTTAATATAGCTAGAAGTCCAGTTCCAGGAGTCCGTCCCATGTCAAATAACACTCAGAAATTGTTTTTCTTCACCTCCACAGCCAAGGAAGATGAATTCGATGAGGATATTGATAATTACGATAATGAACAGTTTAATGCTTATGATGACGGAATTGACCTGATCAAACCCGACGTGGATGAGCTGGACGACGAAGACGACGACGAATTAATCGAAGACGACAACAGCCTCCCCCTTTTTAATGAGGAGGAGATGGCTGAAATCGACGAATATGACGAGATGGAGGAGTAACTACTTCTCTCCGTGAAGCACTTCCGCTTCAAACCATAAATCTTCCAACTGATAGAACTCACGAGCCTCGGCGGTCATAAGGTTTATAACTACGTCACCGCAATCCATGAGAATCCAGGTATCGTTCTTCTGGGAATTTCCCGTTGAATAGGTAGTATAGCCGTTCTCTGTCAACCAAGTACGTATTTCCCGCCTAACCCCGTTCCCATGGGTCTGACTGCTAATAGTCGCAATGATCATGGAATCGGTCCAGCTGCACTTTCCTTCTACAGAGAGAACCTTTACATCCCCGCCCTTGTGATCTTCGATAAGGGCCGTAAGGCCTTCAATTTTATTTTTTAACGTATCTTCCATCAAAATCCTTTCCTAATATTATTACTACATCCACCGTATCATCGGCGATATCCTGCTGAAGCTGATGAACCCGGTCACAACGGATGAGGCTGGCCACTCTTTTGGCAGCCCCCGGATTCCCCTTTCTTTCCAAAACGAGAGTATTTTCATAATCATCCCGGTCGGCATTTTTATAGGCATTTATCTTATAGCCGTAACTCTTGTAAAGCTGAGCCGTACGGCTGGCCAAACCGGCAATGTCCGTCCCGTTTCGTATTTCAACGGAGATGACAATATCCTCATCACTGTAGACTTCCATGTTGGAAAGAGTATCGACAATCTGACGGGTCATCTCACGCATAAGTTTTTCATCATAGTAGGGGAAGAGAAGCTCATTCCCATCGACAATTCTATTCTTCCCAAGAACTTTCTGAAGAACCAGACGGTCCGTATCAAGGCTCTCAAACACCTGTAAATAGGACTGAAAGGCCTGCCTGTCCAAATTGGAATCCAGGTAGGAATAAAAAAGATCACCGTACCGTTCGTCCTCAAGGTTCTCGTACATATCCCCCAGACGTCCCATGAAGGCCTTCGTAAAATCGTGCTTTCGGGTAATTAAATCGTTCTCCGTATCTCCCGGAAGTTTATAGGAGAGAAAGGTCCTGGTCTTGTCCCCGTCAAGAACAACACTGCCCGAGGGAAGAAGATTCAAGTCACTCTCCGATACCTGCCAGACAGGATTGGGAATAAACAGGCGGATTCCTTCCACCGTATCAACCGCTTTTACGAGGTCTTCCATATCCCAATGAAAATAGAAGTCTATTTCTATTCCTAAAAGAGCGCCGATTTTCTCTACATAGGGCAAAGGATCGCCTTCGTCGAAAAGACTGTCCAGGCGGTCCATCTTATTCACGTTTTGAATAAGAGTCCCCATGTTCTCCGGGATATTATAGAGAGCTCCCCGTCCGGTGACGTTGTCGTAAAAGAAAATCTCCGTCACAAGGGGTTTTCCCTCTTCGGAAACGACAAAGGCGGAAACTATGGTATTCTGATTCTTCATGGCTTCCGTGAATTCGTCTACACGAATATTCACTACCATAAAAATAACAAGAGCCGTAAAAACTACCGCCAGGAGCAGTAAAAATAGAAATGAGCTGTCAAAGGAATTCTCCTTTCTCAAATATAATCTCCTAGTCCTAAGGCTTCAAAAAGCTCCCTCTCCCTTTGACAGGGCGTATGCTTCCTGGATTCCCTATGATTCAAGATCGATATTACCACGGTCTTTACGGTGTGATCAAGATTTCCCGCTAAAGCCTTAGTTCTAAAATCATCGTCGATAAAGTCACGTCCCGGCTCCAGGAAATCAGCACAAAAAAGCACTTTTGTCAGATCGGACATGCCCACTTTTCCGGAAATATGCCAGGTTATGCTTTCAAGTATATCCTCTTGCTTAAAATCAAAGGTTTCAACCAAAAGACCCGCACCGGCTCGTCCATGAAGAAGAAGGGGAAATTCCAACTCATCCTCCATAATATCCCAAGGGCGATAAAGATGGGCCAGACGAATTATTTCTTTTTTCTTTGTTTCCCTGGCAATATCATGGCACAAACCGGCAAAGTAGGCCTTGTCTTCATCAACCCCGAATATTCCCGCCAGATAGCGACAATATTCCGCCGTACTGCGACAGTGGGATGCCCTTTTGGAGGAGAGTTTACTTAATAGATGGGCCTCTACCTCTTTCTCAAGACTGATATAATCCATGACGTCCTATATATTCGGCCACCGGGCCCGGTACTAAATGGTCGACCCTTTTCCCCGATTGTACCTCTTCCCGAATCTCCGTCGATGAAACGGTTACCACCGGATTTTTTAAAAACGAGCAGGGATAGGGAAAACGCTCCTGTCCCCCTTCCCTTCGGGCGACAATAAGATCGGTTCGGGCAACAATATCCTCTACATTTTTCCAACGGGAAAAACCTTCTACCCAGTCGTCCCCTACAATTAACCCCGGTTTTCCCTGGAAGTCATACTGATCATAGAGATATTCGATAGTTTTATAGGTATAGGAGGGACCTTTGCGATTCACCTCACAGCTTGATACTTCCGCCCAGGATTTCTCCCGGAAAGCCAATTCCAGCATTCTTACCCGATGTTCGGCGGAAACATAGTTATGGCCTTGTTTTAAAGGAGACATAAGAGCGGGAATAAGGAGGATTTTATCGTAAGAGAGCTGATCCACCACAGACTGGGCCAGGGCGACATGACCCAGGTGGACCGGATTAAAGCTCCCTCCCAGTATGGCGATTTTCATTATTTTGCCATTGTGAGGAAAAGCTGCTTGAGCTCGTCCATACCTTCCCTGGTAAAAATGGAAACCACGATAACCGGATAGTCGCAGAACCTTTCCCTAAGGGCCTGTTCCGCTTCGCCCGATTCATCCATATCCTTTTTGGTACCGATGATAAAGCGCTTCTTCTCCAAAAGGGCGGGCTGATACTGTTCCAGCTCAATGAGCAACTTGTCGTAGGTATCGAGAAAATTCTCTTCCCCCAAGTCAATCATAAATGCCAGGGCTTCGGTCCGGGCAATATGCTTAAGAAATTCGAATCCCAGACCTACCCCGTGGGAAGCACCCTCAATAATACCGGGAATATCGGCCAGAACCACCTCTTTTTCGGAGATTCTGAGCATACCCAGATTGGGGATTTTCGTAGTAAAAGGATAGGGAGCCACTTCCGGATTGGCGTTAGTCAACTCTTTGAGCAGACTGGATTTACCCACACTGGGAAAACCGACAAAGCCAATATCGGCAATAACATTCAACTCAAGAACAACCTGAACGGTTTGACCGGGCTCACCATCCTGGGCGTATCGGGGCGCCTGCTTACGGGAACTGCGAAAGTGCCAGTTACCCAGGCCGCCTTTACCGCCCCTGAGGAAAATCCAGGAGTCGCCGTCTTTGTTTTCGGAAAAGTCGTGGAGTAAATCGCCCGTGTCATCATCGCGGATAAGAGTTCCCGGAGGTACGGTAATAATAAGGTCTTCCCCTTTCTTACCGGCCATTCGACGGCCTTTGCCGCCTTCTCCGTTTTTTGCGTGATGTTTTCTTTTACGGGATAGATGGGACAGGGTTTTCAGATTAGTCTTAACCTGAAAAATAACGTTTCCTCCCGTTCCGCCGTCACCGCCGTCGGGCCCTCCCTTGGGAACATATTTTTCCCTGCGGAAGGATACACAGCCAGCTCCACCGGAACCGGAGGAAACCTCAATAGAGGTTTCGTCTACAAAACCTAAGGGCATAACTATTCAGCTACGATGGAAACGCGCTTTTTACCCTTGTTAAAGTTAAAGAGAACACTACCGTCTTTAAGTGCGAAAAGAGTGTGATCCTTTCCGGTACCTACGTTTTCACCGGCATGAATTTTAGTTCCCTTCTGGCGTACGAGGATTTCGCCGGCCTTTACAACCTGACCGCCAAATCTCTTAACACCTAATCGTTTTGATTCGGAATCTCTTCCGTTTTTGGAGCTTCCGCCCCCTTTTTTATGAGCCATGTGTTCATCTCCTTTTGAGTTCCATGACAAACTCATTGGGATAATCCCGCATAAGGTCTCCCAGTCCGCAGAGTAGGAAATCGCAAATGCCGGAATACCAGTCGTTCACATCGGGATCAATACCTTCTATCACCGCCCGAAAACAACCGGCCTTATCCGCTGTTATTTTAGCCGTCAAACCCCCATGGGATTCTACCTGACGACCATAAGTTCTGATTAATGCCGACATGGCGGCACAGGCAACGCTGGGCGTGCCTTTCTTTGCCAGAAAATGTCCTTCCGATGTAAGACTGACTATGTGTCGCCAGTCCCTCTCTTTGGACAATTCAACCTGACAGGTAATCATCAGCCTTAAGCTCCGATGATGTCCTCTACCTTGATCTTGGTAAACTGCTGACGGTGTCCCTTCTGTCTAAGGTAGCCTTTTCTTCTCTTAAACTTGAGAATCTTAACTTTCTTAGCCTTGAAGGTATCTTCAACAACGGCCTTAACCTTGGCACCAGCCACGTAGGGAGCTCCTACTTTAGTGTTGTCGCCGTCGGCAACCATCAGTACCTTATCGAATTCCAGAGCTTCTCCGTCCTGGTTTTCAAATCGGTCTACAGTAAGAACAGCACCCTTCTCGGCTTTGTACTGTTTTCCTTTTATTTCTACAAGAGCGTACATTTTAACATCCTTAACTCTAATTTTTCAGTAGCATAAATAATACTATAAATCTATATACAATGTCAATATACAGAGTGTTTGCCGGCGACCGGACTTGAACCGGTACGGGCCGAAGCCCACGAGATTTTAAGTCTCGGGTGTCTACCAATTCCACCACGCCGGCAGATACCGAACGGAATAATAGCAAATAAAACTCTATAAAGTCAACAGGGTTTCCGATACTGACTAGTTATTTTGATATTCAAAAGCCCCTATATCTAAACCATTGCCCATAAGTCTGGGCCTGGAGTAGATATCTATAAGTAATTCATCTCCCTCGTAGGAGAGACCTGCATCAATAAGGGGGCTATCCGAAGCAGGTGTATAATCCCGTGGTAAATAATAACCTACGTATTCATCCAGTAGGGACAAATTCTCCAGGGAAGAAACAGTCATATTGTTACTTACAGTTGTATTATCGCTGGAGTAGGAAATATCATCACCTACGTCAATCATAAGATTGTTGTAGAAAACATTATCTACGCTTTCCGATGAATTCGAATTGAAGGCCTTACCCTCAATAGAGATAAAGGTATTATTTACAACTCGGTAACTTTTATTTTCATAGGGACTCCTGTCCCCCAGCTGGATTCCATTAGACTCTATGTTTTCGATCACATTGCTATAGATCAAATTATCAAAGCCTGTAACATGCAAGGCAATTCCGGTTCCCCTATTTATATAGTTACTATAGACCGAGGCGGTCGTTCCGGGGTTAATCATAATACCTGCCTGTTGAGAGGATTTCTCTTCTATTCCGTAGTCTAATACGGTATTATGGTGTATAGAGCCCCCTTCAATGGCTCCTCCCAGCTGAATCCCGTCCCAACCTGTGCCGTCGGTAATATTGTTATATATCTCCACATTGACCATATTCGGCTGCCAGAGGGTTTCACCGCTGCAATCGTCATTGGTAAATCCCACCTCCCATTTGGAGCCGCCTATATAAAATCCCTCATTCTCTACATCATGAACGTAGTTGTGATGAATGTAAGTCTCCTCCTGAGTGTAGGTGTCCCGGTTTGACGATCCGTCACATGTGGGCTTTGTTACAACCCATATACCAATACTCGTATTGGTAACTTCCAGGTGATCGATCTCGATATGGTCCGTTTGAAGTTGCCCTCTAAAACCGGAAACTTTACTGCCGTTCAATTTTATCCCGTAGGTATGTGAGGATGAACCGGTTCCGGTAATCCTAAGGTATTTACTACTGTTAACATGCAAAAGATCGGCCGTCTCATTGGCCTCCATTACAACCTGACCGTCACAATTGATAAAGGTGAACGGATTTTCCTCTGTACCTTCGAAATTACGAATTAATAGGGCGCCCCGATCCCCGGCCCTGATTCCTATTATCGCTCCCGGTTCCAGACCCAAATCATCGTTATCGACTAAATACACTCCATTTTCTACAATGTAATCCACTTCATCGCTTGTCACATCGCCATATTCACAGGAATTGTTAGAATATACCGCATCGGCATCATAACTTTCCGATTCGGAGTCAATACAGCCCAGATACTCCGATTCGAGGATAGTCTGGATCCCCTGGTAATCAACTACCACAGAAGAATTTGATGATCCTTCGAATAGAAAGGAGCAGGACATATAAACAAATAGACTGTTTATAGCAAGCAAACCAAATTTCACAAAAGAACTAAACCTCATAATCAGGGAACTCTCCATTTTTTTATATTTAAATACATTTTTGCTATTACCAATTCATTGCTTGTGATTTTACTCAATGTTCACAAAATTATCAACAACAGGTCTTACAATAACCCACACGGGACTGGACAAGGGATTGGAGCGATGGCTGCAAGCCAGACCGAAGGGCCGGAGCGAAGCGGAGTCGCGCAAAGCCCGGTGGCGTAGCCATGGCCCCATATTTGACTATCCCCTCCTTAAACATTATAGTGGGGCTATGTCATCTAAAAACAAGCTTTCCAGAAAAATCGACAAGGCGATTTTGCAATACGAACTGATTGAGCCGGGGGATCGAATTCTTCTGGCTATTTCCGGGGGGAAGGACTCTCTGACCCTTGCATATCACTTGATCCACAAGCAACGGGGTTTTCCTATTCCCTTTGAACTGGAGGCTGTTCACATTCAGCCGGACTTTCCCAACGGTGCTGACGACAAGAGTTTTCTTAAGCTGATGGAGGAGTGGGGGCTGCCCTGCCGGGTGATTCAGGTTCCCGTTAAGGAGAGGCTTAAGCCGGGGCGCAAGATGAACTGTTACTGGTGCAGTACCCAGCGTCGGATGGAGCTGATGAAACAGGCGGAAGAGCTGAATTGCAGCAAGATCGCTCTGGGCCATCACATGGATGATATTCTGGAAACATTCCTTATGAATATGGCTTACAAGGGGGAGATGTCCACCATGCTTCCCAAGCTAAAATACGATAACTATCCCTATACGGTGATTCGCCCTCTGGCCTATGTTCACGAGGCGGAAATTGTGACGTTTGCGGAGCAGATGGACTTTAAGAAGATCTCCTGCGCCTGTAATTTCGATACCACAAGCAAGCGTCACCCGGCGAGGGACGCCATTGATACGCTGGCGATAAACGCATCCGTAAGGGATACGATGTTCAAGGCGTTGAGTAATCCCAACATGCGCTATTTGATGGGCGGGGACGGGGATAAAAAATAAGGCAAGCAACCCTGTGGGGTCACTTGCCTTTATCCTGAAGAGAGAGTCTTAGATAGAGAGTCTCACGTGGCTTCCGCCGTACATCTCTTCTCTGAGCTTCTGAATCTCTTCGCTTTCCAGATAATCGTCGAAGGGGATGCGCTTGTCGATAATTCCCTTGGGTGTGAACTCGATGATGCGGTTGGCCGCTGTCTGGATGAGCTGGTGGTCATGGGTGTTGAAGAGTACCGGATAGGGGAACTCGCTCAAACCGCTGTTCAGGGATGTGATGGATTCAAGGTCCAGGTGGGCGGTGGGTTCGTCCAGGATGAGGACGTTCGCACCGGAAAGCATCATTCGAGAGAGCATACAGCGTACTTTTTCTCCCCCGGAGAGAACATTTACCTTCTTGAGCGACTCGTCACCGGAGAAGAGCATTCTTCCCAGGAAGCCTCGTACGTAGGACTCCTCCTCTTCTTCGGAGTACTGACGCAGCCAGTCGGTCATGTTAATGTCGCTGTCAAAAAATTTGGTGTTGTCCTTGGGAAAGTAGTTGGTGGTGATGGTTACCCCCCACTTGTACTCCCCTGCATCCGGTTCCATTTCGCCGGAGAGGATGTCAAAAAGAACGGTCTTGGCCAGGTTATTGGGGCCGACGAAGGCGATTTTATCGCCGTTTTCTATGTTAAAAGTCAGGTTATCCAGGACTTTCTCGCCGTCAACCGTTTTAGTAAGGCCTTCCACTTCCAATACCATCTTGCCCGGTTCCCGTTCGGGCTTGAAGGCCACATAGGGGAAACGGCGGGAGGTTCGGGGGAGGTCCTGTAGTTCCAGCTTGTCCAGCTCTTTCTTACGGCTGGTGGCCTGCTTGGATCGGGCCGCATTGGAGGAGAACCGGGAGATAAACTCTTTAAGTTCCGCCGCTTTGGCATCGGCTTTTTTAGCCTGTTCCTTCTGCAGTTTGGCAGAAAGCTGACTGGCCTTCCACCAGAATTCGTAGTTACCCGTGTAGAGGCTGATTTTCTGATAGTCGATATCGGCAATGTGGGTGCAGACTTTATTGAGGAAGTGCCGGTCATGGGAAACTACGATAACCGTGTTATTAAAACGGTAAAGAAAGTTTTCCAGCCAGGTAATAGATTCCAGGTCCAAGTGGTTGGTAGGCTCATCGAGGAGAAGTACATCGGGGTTGCCAAAGAGTGCCTGGGCCAGAAGAATGCGAACCTTAATGTTATCTTCCAAATCGCCCATTTTCTTTTCGTGAAACTCTTCGCCTACACCCAGACCATTGAGAAGGGAGGAAGCTTCGCTCTCCGCTTCGTATCCGCCCATATCGGCGAATTCCCCTTCCAGTTCGGCCACTTTCATGCCCTCTTCATCGGTCATGTCCGCCTTGCTGTAGAGATATTCCCGTTCCTTCATGATCTCATACATCTTTTTGTGGCCCATGATAACCGTTTCCAGAACCGGATGCTCGTCATAGGCAAAGTGGTCCTGTTCAAGGACGGTCATTCGCTCGCCTTTGGGAAGAACGATATCACCCGTGTCGGCCTCCTGCTTCCCCGAGAGGATTTTGATAAAAGTCGATTTACCGGCACCGTTGGCACCGATGAGGCCGTAGCAGTTGCCCGGATTGAATTTGATGTTAACGTTTTTAAAAAGTACCCTCTTTCCGAAGGACAGACCAATATTTGATACGGTAAGCAATTGTTTCTCCTGATATGAACAGATAAAAGGACGGCAACCCTGGCGGATTCCGTCCTTAACACCTGTATTATTCGTTTTAGCGTACCCCTTGTCAAGGTCTGGGGAACTATTCCTTTACTACGGAGAGATTCTGATTCCCTTCGATGCCACCAATATCCATTACGAAGGGGAGCTGGTCATTATATTTGGACGAAGCGAGACAGGCTATCTTCGCGGTGACCGGGGGATGTGATTTTTACGGGAACTCCGGGAAGAACACAAGCTGTTAACGAGGGGAACGTTGTTGAAGTTCATATTGAAGGAGTGGGGACTTTGATAAATCGTTTTGTGTGGGAATAATAAACCTTAAAAAAACTTTCCCGCCTTTTCCTTGAAATAAGCCTTCTCTCTGACTTACAGTTAAAACTGATACGACCCTATTTCAAGGAATAAAAATGAAAAAGAATCCTTTTCCTTCCCTCCTTTTCCTTTTTTGCGGCCTTACTGTTCTTTCTATGAACCTTTCGGCCCTGGAATTAACCGTAGACGAGGCGGTAGAGATGGCTTTGACACAAAACCTAAGCCTTAAGCAGGAAAAAATCGACCGGGATATGAAGGAGAGGGAGGCCGACTCCTACTGGAATCGCTTTCTTCCCGATGTCTATGCCGGGGCGGATCTTTGGCGGACCGATGCTTACACGGACGATGCCCTTTACAGCTACTTCTATAACGACCTTCTTGGGACGGACTACTTCACCCAACCTTGGTTCTTAACTGCCTTTGTCGATCTTAGCCTGGACCTTTCTGCTTCCACTGCTTCCGACATAAAAGCGACACGCCAGGAGTTCGAGGCGGGCCAAATCAGCTTTGAAACGACTTCCCGAGCCCTGGAGCGGGATGTGAGGATTCAGTACTACGGTCTTCTGATCGTGAAAGAAACCATCGGGATTTACGAGCAGATGCTGGAAACGGCCCTGCAGAATTACGATAGGGCCAGAAGGAACTTCGAGCTGGGTAACGCCCGGAAAGTGGATATGCTCAGCTATCAGGTGAATTACGAAAGCCTTAAACCGGAGCTGATTGAAATTCAGAATATCTATGAAACAAGGCTGCTCGAGTTCAAAAGGATCATCGGCCTGGCCGTGGAAGATGAGCTTACCCTTTCCGATAGGGTTGACCCGGAGATCCGCCCTGTTGACGAAGAGGAAAGACTGATTTCTTTGGGGCTTAAGAATAACCTTGAGCTGCAGGCGATTCGGAAGCAGCAGGAGATCCTTAAAACCCGTACCAATGAGGCCTCTCTGGGAACCAGAACACCCCAATTCGGCCTATCCTACAGCTACACCCCTACCCTGTATGACCCGGCCGAATCGGATTGGCAAGAGGATTGGAGCGACAGCAGCAGCCAGCTGGACCTTACCGTAACAATTCCCTTGAACGGCTTTATTCCCCATTCGGAGATGAATCTTATTGTTAAAAACTTAAAGGACGAACAGGAGAAACTGCAGTTGTTCTATGACGATGCGAGCCGACAGACCTGCCAGGCCATGGAGGAACTTATCCTAAGCATTAATAAATCGGTTAAGGCCATTGAGGTGCACCGGCTGAGCATTGAGCTGGCCCGGGAAAACTACTCCATCATCGAAGAGTCCTATAATGAAGGGGCCGCCGATTATCTTTCGGTCCAGACGGCCCAGGACAACTTGAACCTGGCCCTAATTAGTGAAAAGAACGAGCTGCTGACCTATCTTTCGTCCCGGCTCTACCTGGAATATATGGTTAACGAAACAGAGGAGATTAAGTAATGAAGAAGCTTAAAGAGCATATGGAAGAAGGAAGAGGCGCGGCCTACGAACATTTTATAAAACACAGAAGAAAGATGCGATTCGTCGTTCTTGCTGTACTGATTGCAGTCATTGTGGGGGGGCAATTTATGAAAAAGCCCGCCGAAGAGCTGGAAGAGGAGATGCAGATCCGACCGGCCAAGGTGATGGAACTCAAAGAAGAGGAACATGTGATCACCCGGGTTTTTCCGGGAAGAGTCAAGGCTTCACAAAATATTGATTTAACCTTTGACGTTCCCGGACGGCTTATGGAGTTTCAGGTTCTCGAAGGGGAAGAACTTCAAAAGGGTGATTTGATTGCCCGATTGGAACCCGGTAACTATCAGAGCAATATGAATGCTGCCAAGGCCCAGTATGAAAAGGCAGAACTGGACTATAATCGTTCGGTTGAGCTATTCGAGGGAGAGCTGATCGCGGAAACGAAACTGGAATTCGACAAGGTGAATTACGATGTGGCCAAATCGGCCTATGAAACGGCCCGACGCGCCTATGAGGATACTTTTATTTACGCTCCCTACGACGGTGTGGTAGCCAGCAAGTATGTCAACGGTCTTATTCAGGTTTCTCCGGGTATGCCTATTGTCAACTACCAGTCCCTTAACAAACTGGATCTGGTGGTAGATATCCCTGAAAGTATGTTCACCTATCTTCCCGACTTGGAATTGGACGCCATTGATATCACCGCCCACTTCGCCGATGCGGAGAAGATTTATCCCCTGGAAGTAAAAGAATTTTCCACGGTGGCCGATGTCCGCACCAAAACCTACAGCGCCACAATGACAATGGACAGTCCCGATGACCAGCTGGTGCTGTCCGGAATGACTGCGACGGTTACTATAGAGATCCACCGACCGGTCGAAGAGAACGAAAATACCTTCTATATCCCTTCCCAGGCGGTTATTTACGATGTGGAATCGCGGGATTCCATGGTTTGGGTGGTAGATGAGAACAAGGCTGTACAGAGAAGACTGATTAAAACAGGCAGTATGGCGGGAGACCAGATCCAGATTACGGAAGGTCTGGAAATGGGTGAAATCGTAGTGGTTGCCGGGGCTCATCAGCTTTCCGAAGGCCAGATCATCCGATTTTACAACGAAGGATAATCCATGAGTATTGCTGAATTTTCCATAGAGAAGAAGACTATTGTCTACCTGCTCTCCTTTCTCCTTCTTGTGGGAGGATATATAGGTTTCAATAGAGTAGGACGGCTGGAAGACCCGGATTTTACTATCAACGTAGTTAAAATCATTACCATGTACCCCGGAGCGGAACCCAGGGAGGTGGAAGAGGAAGTTTCCGACATTATAGAACAGTATGTCCAGAAGATTCCCGAATTAAAGTATGTCGAGTCCGAATCGTCCTACGGCCAGTCTATCGTGACCGTAACCTACAAGGACGGATTTAACGGGGAAGAGTACCGCCAGCTTTACGACGAGCTGCGCAAAAGGATGACCGATGTCCAGCTCTTTCTTCCCAGCGGTGTCTACCCTCCCTTCGTTTATGATGATTTTAAGGATGTCTATGGCATTCTGTACGCCATTACCGGCGACGGTTACAACATGAGTGAGCTCTACGACTTTACCGAGTACATTCAGAAACAGCTCCTCCTGATTGAGGGGGTTTCCAAGGTTGAACTGATGAGCGAGCCCACTGAGGTCGTTTATCTCGAAATGTCCCGTTCAAAACTGGTGAACATGGGTATTTCCGAGGATGAAATATACGGGCTCATACAGTATCAGAACCAGATAGTGGACAGCGGTACGGTTCAGATGGGAGGCGAACGGCTTCAGTTCCAGGTTTCGGGAACACTGGAAACGGTCCAAAGCCTGGGCGATATCGTTATTGCCTCCGCCGGGGACAGAAATGTTTACCTTTCCGATATTGCCAATATTTATATGGGTTATCAAAATCCCCCCTCCGGCGTTTTCCGCTATAACGGGCAGGATGCCATTGGCTTGGGCATATCCGTTATTACTACGGAAAATGTAGTGGAAGTGGGTGACAGGATTAATGCCCGTCTAAAGGAGCTGGAAAGCGAGACGCCTATCGGTCTTGAAATGCAGAACATCTTCAATCAACCCGATGCGGTAACCCGGGCGGTGGATAACTTCCTGATCAGTCTTGTTCAGGCGGTTGTTATCGTAATTGCCCTTTTGATGATCTTTATGGGCATTCAGAGCGGTATAATCATCGGCGGGATTCTGGTTCTGATTATCGCGGGAACCCTCTTTTTGATGAACCTCTTTGATATTACCCTGCAGCGTATCTCCCTGGGAGCCTTGATTATTGCCATGGGTATGCTGGTGGATAACTCCATTGTTATTACCGAAGGGATCCTGGTGCGCTACCAGCGGGGAGAAGACCGAATGAAGGCCGCCTCAGAGGTGGTCAAGCGGAATATCTGGTCCCTTTTCGGTGCGACTCTGGTGGCCATTATTGCCTTCGCTTCAGTTGGTATGTCCCCCGATGCGGCCGGTGAATATACGAAGACTCTTTTTTACGTGATTATCATTTCCCTCATGCTCAGCTGGATTCTGGCCATAACGCTAAATCCTCTTGTCTGTTATCAGTTCCTTCGGGTTAAACCGGTAACGACCCGGGATGCCCAGTTAGGGGGCCGGGTTATGGGAGGATACAAAAGGTTTCTCCACGGTTGTCTGAGCTATAAATGGATTAGCCTCATGGTTGTTATAGCCATCCTGGCCCTCTCCCTGGGAGGATTCAGATATGTGGAAAGCGCCTTCTTTCCCAATTCTACCCAGCCTCAGTTTCTCATTGACTACTGGATGCCCGAAGGTACCGATATAAGTGAAACAGAAAAGGGAATGAAGGAGATCGAAGAGATTCTTCTTGAGGAAGAGCATATTACCAAGGTTTCCACTTTTGTAGGAGAAGCGCCACTCCGTTTCCAGCTAACCTTCTCTCCCGAAGCGACCAACAGCAAATACGGGATGTTCCTGATAGAAGTGGATGATAACAAAATACTGGACGAGATCATTCCCCGGCTGCAAACGGAACTTTCGGAGAAGTTCTTCGAACCCACCATCCAGGTTATCCCCTTTGCTATCGGTCCCGGCGGTAAAGGTACTGTGGCAACCCGAGTTTACGGACCCGACCCGGATGTAATTAGAGAGATAAGCGAAGAGATTAAAACGATTTACAAAAGTACGGAAAATGCCGTAGCCATCCGCGATTCCTGGGGCGAGCGGATTAAAACCATGGATATTGAGATAGATGAGTTCCAGGCCCGCCGAGTGGGAATTACGCGCCCCCAAATCAATCAGGCTCTCAAACAAGGCTTTGACGGTCGGACCGTCGGGGTGTTCCGAAGCGGTAACAAACAAATGCCTATCATCTCCATCCCCCCCGACAACGAGCGGAATGACATTGCCTATGTACAGGACCTTTACGTCCACAGCAGCGTGACGGGTAGTTCGGTACCTCTTTCCCAATTGATTAAGAATATTAATTTTATCTGGAAAGACAAGGTGATTAATCGCCGGGACCGAACCAGAATGATGACGGTTCAGTGCGACCCCCTCGAAGGGCAGCCAAGTGTTCTCTTTGCCCAGGTTAAGCCGGCTATCAATGCCCTCGAACTCCCGCCCGGATACTACATTGAGCATGGCGGTGAGTACGAAAGCTCTCGGGACGCCCAGGCAATGATTATGGGAAACCTTCCCATTGCCATTCTGGCTATGTTTCTGACCATAGTGCTTCTCTGGAACTCTTTCCGCCAGCCAATTATTGTCTTCCTTTCCATTCCCCTCTCAATAATAGGGGTTACCGCCGGATTGCTCATAACGGGAACTCCCTTTAGCTTTATGGCGATTATGGGACTCCTGTCGCTCTTTGGAATGGTGATTAAAAACGCCATTGTTCTGGTAGATGAATTCGACTTAAAGATGGAAGGGGACGGCGATCCCTTTGAAGGAATTGTGGAAGCCTCCGTTAGCCGAGTCAGACCGGTTATGATGGCGGCCTTCTCTACCATCCTCGGTATGATTCCTCTTATATCGGACAGTTTTTTCCAGGGAATGGCCGTGACCATTATGTTCGGTTTGGCTGTGGCCTCGATTATTACTCTGGTCATTACCCCGGTTCTTTACGCTATTTTCTTTGGAATAGATCCGGCTCCAAAGCAAAAAATCATAGAGGAAAAATAGCTTCGCCCTTTCCTAATACGGCTCCGCCTTCGGGCGGGGCTTTTTTATAATTTTCCCCAAAAAATATCCCTGTCCCCATAGCGGCGGTACTGCAGGGCTTCCAAAATATGTTCCTCCCCGATTTTTTCACACAGATCCAGGTCCGCCGCCGTTCGGGCGACCCGCAGTACGGAATGACTGGCCCGGGAGGAGAGACTGAGTTTTTTCATTCCCCTTAGAAAGGTCGCTTTGCCTCTGCCATCCAGTTGACAGTAGTCATTGAGGCGATTAACAGAGATACGGGAATTCCAAATAAACGATTCCTTTTCATGACGCCGCCGCTGGATTTCCCAGGCACACGTCACCCGTTCCCGCACCAGTCGGCTCGACTCTTCTTCCCGCCCCAGAAGAGCTTCTCCTCCCACAGGCTTTAAAGGGAGTCTAAGATCGATTCTATCCATAAGAGCCCCGCCGATACGCCTCCAGTAGCGTTCTATTTCCTTTGTGGTACAAATACAGGAGGAGGATTCACGCCCCAGGTTTCCGCAGGGACAGGGATTGGCGGCCATAACCAACTGAAAGTCGGCGGGAAACCAATAAGATTTGCCTGCCCGGGTTATTCGTACCGTACCATTCTCCACCGGCTCCCGAAGTCCCTGCAGGATGGGGGTATGAAACTCCGGCGTTTCATCCAGGAAGAGGATTCCCCGATGGGCCAGGGAGATTTCCCCGGGAATAACGGCGGAAGAGCCGCCCACCATTCCCTGGAGAGAAGCCGAATGATGAGGCATCCGGAAAGGGGGCCAGTTTATGAGTCCGGTCCCCTCTTCTAAAGAACCGGCCTGGGACCAGATTCGTGTCACATCGAGAGATTCCTCTTTGGTTAAGGGGGGGAGAAGACCGGGAAGACGCCTGGCACTCATGGTTTTCCCGCATCCCGGCGGTCCAAAGAGTAAAAGATTATGCCGTCCCGCCGCAGCCAGTTCCAGAACCCGCCGACAGAGAGGTTGGCCCTTCAAATCGGCCAAGTCGGGATAGGGATTTTCCCCCAGTCCTTCCCTTTCCTTATCGCACACTTCTCCCCTACCCTCTATTAACTCCTTCCAAACCTTACTCACCCTGTCCAATGAATCCAGGGAGTGCACCAAACCTTCCGCAGCCGTTTGAGCCTCGGGCAAGTTCTCTGTGGGGACGATGAAACGGCGTATACCCTGCCGAGAGGCTTCTGATACGGCAGAGATTACTCCCCGCACGGGACGGACCTTCCCGTCAAGCTGAAGCTCACCCAACACAAGAAGGGGTTCACCCGGGTCGGGAAGATTACCGCTGGCCCGCAGAATGGCCAGTGCCATGGAAAGGTCGTAGCGGGCGCCCTCTTTTTTAACCCCGGCGGGAGACAGATTTATTAGAATCCGCTGAAGGGGCATTTCGAATCCCCCCCGCTTGAGCGCTATACGTACCCGTTCCCGGGCTTCCCTGACGGCGGAATCGGGTAACCCTACCACATCCAGAGCCGGGATTCCCCTCCTAATATCTACTTCAACGGAGATTAAATCCCCTTCAAACCCACGAAAAGCATAACAATAAATCATCCCGTCCTCCTTTGCTTAACCCTAACTACCAAGGAGAGAATTTTTTCCCCGAATAGGGCATTTTTCCTTGGCTATGCTGTCCTTTTTCTGTTCTTTATGACATAATGGCTCTGTTTTTTTATTGCGTGGAGAAAACTTAATGAACAAATTACAGGTACTCGGGATAGGTAATATTCTCATTGATATTCTCGCCGATGTGAGTGACGAAGATATTCTAACTCTCGGTTTGGATAAGGGAATTATGAAACTTGTGGAAGAGGAAGAAAGAAACAAGATTCTTGACCTTCTCAAAAACAGAACCTGTGAATATATTTGCGGCGGTTCTGCTCCAAATACAGTTATTACATTGGCAGCCCTGGGAGTCAGCAGCGGTCTTTCCGGTAAAGTAGGTAGGGATGAACTGGCCGACAAATACTTAACCCGCCTGAAAGATCAGGGTGTTCGCTCCTACCTGTCCCGTTCAGAAGGAGATACGGGAACCAGTATTATCCTCATTACCCCCGACTCGGAACGAACCATGAACACCAGCCTGGGTATTAACCGATTCTACTCAAAGGAAGATGTGAACAGTTCTGCCTTGGCAGAGGCGGACTACTTCTATTTTACCGGCTATATGTGGGATACGGACTCTCAGAAAAAGGCCCTTCTGGAGGCCATCAACGACGCCCGAATGAACCGGACGAAAATCGTCTTTGACCTGGCCGATCCTTTTGCCGTAAACCGGAGCCGTGAAGATTTCCTTAATATGATTCACCACCATTACGATATCGTTTTTGCCAACAGGGAAGAAGCAAAACTTCTCTTTAATACGGAATGTGTAGAAAATTCCGTAAAGGAACTGGCCCATCTTTGTGAAATTGCCGTTGTTAAGGACGGGGGGAACGGTTCCTATGTCGCATCGGGAGGTAAGGTGTGGAAGATACCCGTATTTAAAGTCGATGCGGTTGATTCCACCGGGGCGGGAGATACCTATGCGGCCGGTTTTCTCTACGGCCTGTCTCAGGGGTATTCCCTTGAGAAATCGGGCCTCTTTGCCTCCTGGCTCGCTTCCCGTATTGTCACCATAAAGGGAGCCCAATTTCCCGAAGCCATTCTCAAAACCCTCCGTAAGGCCATTTCAGACGGTTCCTGGGAAAGAAGCTGATGAAAAAGGCCGAATATTCCGAGAATTAACTATGATTCGTTCTATTTGGCTGTTATTACTCTTATTTTCTCTCCTACCCCTCTTTTCTTATGAGGAAGAAGGTATTGCCTCCTGGTATGGTCCGAACTTCCAGGGCAAAAAAACGGCCAATGGCGAGATTTTCGATACGGAAGAACTCACCGCTGCCCATAAAACCCTCCCCTTTGATACAATGGTGGAGGTAACAAACCTGTCTAACGGAAAAAGCGTTATTCTTAGAATAAATGACCGAGGCCCCTATGTGGGAGACAGGCTCATCGACCTTTCCCGTAAAGGAGCAGAAGCTATCGGCATGCTGGATTCGGGCACCGCCCCGGTACAGATCAGTACCCTGGACCCCAGTGTGAAAGCGATAGATTTCAGCAAACCGGTTACCTTTACCATACAAATTGCCTCTTTCACTGACCTGATAAATGCTCTTAATACGAAGAAAGAGCTGGTGAAGGCAGGATTCAACCCAAGAGCCAGCCTTTCCAATGAAGGTGCAACAAGACTCTTCCTTTCCCAAATACCTGCCTCTGAGTGTTACAACATGGTGAAGGAGCTGGAGTCCCATGGTTGGAAGGGACTGGTTATCCGCCAGGAAAAATAGGACGATGGAGCTACTGAACAAGCTTTCGCTTGAAGAGCTCTCCTCCCTGAAAGCCCCCCATGGCCTGGTCGACTTTCAATTCGGCACTCTCCATAAAGTCCAGTAAATCGGTTTTGGCCATTAATTCAAGTTCGCTTAGGGAACGTCCCTTTCTCTCTTCATCATAGACCTTACTGAATGTTCGAGTTTTTTCTCCGGGAAAAAGGAGACTATATTCAAAATATGAGGAGGCCAGGAGTCGACCCTGGTCATAATAAAAATAGACAAGGCTGTTCCTAACCGCTTTGTCGGACTGCTGAAAATAGTAACTTATCCGCGCCAGGGGATGATAATTGCTGTCATAAAGATAGTAGTAATAATAGAGAGGTTCTCGGGATTGGAAAGTCAGGGCTTCCGTGAGGATTCCCACGTCATTAAGGTAAACCACCGTATAACTCCCCATGGACTCCGCTTCCCGCGCTGTTAGGGGATGGTAAAAGAGAGGGGCCTTGTCAAAGCTGTTCCCGTCAATAAGGTAAAAGAAATCCTTCCAGTACTCCTCTTTAGCCGAAAGGGAGAGTGATCCCCAAAAGCTTATGAGTAGAATTAAAAGGATTCTTTGCCTAAAGACCGGTCTCAATCATCACACTCCTTTACCCATTGTACTGCCTGAGCCATCAAATCGAGGCTTTTGAGGAAATTTTCCGTCGATTCATAGCCATAGGAAAGACGGAGAGAGCGGCTCCCCTTCTCCCGCAGTTCCCCCTGGGGATGAACGCAAAAATCTCCGGGAATATATATGACCCGGGGGCCCATTCTTCCCTCAATCCGGTCTACACCAGCCTCTCCTGTAATCCTGTTAAGGTATTTAAAGAAGGGGGAATCCTCTCCGGTTTTTATCTCTTTAAAGCTTAGATAAAAGTAAAAGCCGGCCGAACCGCCTATGCACTCTTCCAACCAGGGGCCCAGCTTTTCCTCTATGGCCGGACGAAGAAGGGCCGCTTTCTTACGATATCCCTCATTAACAAAGGCCAGCTGCTCTTCCAGGCGGTTATCCAAAAGCCAAGAAGCGACTTCCTGATTAATAAGGGGAGCGGAAAATCCCGTATCGCTGATTTTCTGTATGATGCTGTTAAGCAAATCCCCGGGAGGAGCAATCATATATCCCATTCGCAGGGCCGGAGCAATCACCTTGGAAAGGGTCCCTATTTCGTAAATAATACCCAGCTCATCGTAAAGCATGCCGGAGAGAGGCTTTTCCTGCTCCCGATTATGGACCAGATCTTCATAGGCCTTATCAAAAATCACAGGGAGGGGGCGATTCCTTCTTTTGGAAAACTCCGTAAAAAGCCGGACAATTTCCTTTCTCCGAGAGTTCGTCAAAATTGAACCGGAAGGATTATTAACGGTAATGACATAGGCGTAACTAATATCTTCCGGATCGAGATCAGGCCGATTCAGCAGAGCTTCCAGCTTTTCCGGGATCATTCCGTCCTTATCTTCGGGAACGGTGAGAATCGTAAAACCCTTCCGCTCCAGGAATTCCGTATAAATATAGTAGAGAGGCTCGGCGGTTATGACGATCCCCTTCTCCATCAAATCGGAAAAAGCCTCCAGAAGACTGGTGGCTCCATTGGAACCTATAACAATCTCACGGGCGTCCATAACGTCTTCATTAACACCGCCCACTTCCTTCTCGAGATAGTAGCTGCGCAAAGCGGAAATTAACTGGGGCGACCCCTGAGGGCTCCCATAATTTAAAGGCTGCCGATAGGGGCTGTCCTTTTTAACGACCTCTTCCAGGGCCTGAACAATAAAATCAGCGGGAATAGTCTCTTCATTAACATAGCCGATTCCCAGATTTATATCGATGCCATCACGGAAATCGTGGGCAAACTGACCCAGCATCCGACTTACGGGAGCAGGAATCAGGTTCCTTTTTCCATAGGCAGACAAATTGATCTCTTTCACTAGATGTACTCCTCTTCTTCACGCATAATGATCAATTCTCCCGCTTCTTCCTTTCTGCGAAGATTTTCCAGAAATTCCTTTGTTATTTCATCGGCCTCGGAACGTCGGATAGGACCGAGTAAAGCCGATTCTTCCTCCACATACTGACGGCGGCGGGTGGAAAGATTCTGGAGTATTCTCTTCTGGATATTCTCTTCCTTAGCTCTCAAAAGCCGGGCGATATCCTTTTCGGGAATGTCCTGTAGTATTTTCTGAAGGTCCTCTTCTCTCAAATGAAGAACCGCATCTATGGTTAAAAGTTGCTCCTTCACCTCTTCCGAAAGATGATCGTCTTCCTCGGCCAGACCTTCAAGGATCGCTTTCTCATCACTCAAGGACATAAACTTGAGAATACTGGCCAGCTTATTGGGCCCATCCAGTTCGATGGTCTCCATTTTCCCCTGACTGTTTAGTCTTTCCATTAAGGTTTCTTCCATCAGAGAAAGAGTTTTCCGGTCGATTTTTTCCATTCTCCCCATACGGAGGATGACTGTTTTTCGCATCTCTTCGTCAAGGGAACGGACTATCTGGGAGGCTTTTTCCGGGGGAAGGGAACTGAGCAACACACTAAGAACCAGAGGAGATTCGTCTTTTACCAGATTTAATAACTGGGGAAGCTCCACATCGTTAAGAAAGTCAAAGGGCTTGGGCCGGCTTTCGGGAACGGCCTTGTCCATAATGGACTGGGCCTTATCCGGGCCAAAAGCGGAAGTGAGAATATCCCGGGCAGTGGAAATACCTCCCAGGGAACGGTCGGGCTTAACCTTTTTTTGAAAACCGAATTCTTCCAGAATGGATTGAGCTTCCAGGGAATCGATACTCTTTACCGAAGCGATGCGGGAACAGATTTTCTCCACATCCCCATCGGGAAGATTCTTCAAAACTTTTCCCGCCTCTTCCTTACCCAAAAGAAGGACAAATTTGGCGGCCCGGTCGATTTTCTCCTCTTCTTCCGGCTTGAGACCGGTTTTAAGCAGTCCCTGTTTTCTCTGGATTTCTTCTATGAAACGTCCGCTTTGGGAACTTAGGGATTCTGTCTTTGTTGAATTTGAGGGAAGGTGATCTTCCGACCGGGCGGAGGCGTTTTTTTGTGGCGGTTCTTCATCGCTTGTTGGATGATTAACATCCATTGCCTGTACTTTTTTGTATAGATCGATTCCTCTCGCCATCCTTAAATATATTATAACAGCCCCGGCAAGAGGTCAACCCAAAAAAAGCCCCTGTCCAGAATGAACAGGGGCCCTTATTCGGTTTAAACCATAGCTTATTTTGTCAGATATTCATCAACCGCATCGGCCGCATTTCGACCGTGTGCAATGGCTCTAACAACAAGAGAAGCACCGCTCATGGCGTCTCCTGCGGCAAAAACACCGTCACAACTGGTCTGGTAGTTGTCGGTTTTAACATTACCCCGTCCGTCCAGTTCAAGGTCCAGATCTTTTACGATAGGACCATGCTCCAGATGAACGAATCCCATAGCCAGAAGGACAAGGTCCACATCCAGGCTGAATTCGCTTCCCGCAACGGGCTTCATGTTAAACTTTCCGTCCACATTTTCCCACTCAACCTTTTGCAAATTGGCTTTGGAAATCTTGCCCTCCTTACCCTCAAAACTGTTGGTATTGACGAGCCAATCCTGCTCGCAGCCCTCTTTGTGTGAAGAGGAAGTTCTCAGGATTCGGGGCCATTCGGGCCAAACCGGATTCCAGGGCTTATCCCACTCCATAGGCTTGGGCATAATTTCGTACTGGTAAACCTTTTTGGCTCCCTGACGAATAGAAGTACCTACACAGTCGGAACCGGTATCTCCCCCGCCGATAACCAGAACGGTCTTTCCCTTGGCGGAGATAGCTTCTTCGGTCACTTTCTCATCAAAGGATTTCTTGGCAGACTGGGAAAGGAATTCCATGGCGTAGTGAACACCCTTAAGCTCCCGGCCCTCTACGGGCAGGTTACGGGGGGCGCCGGCACCCACAGTAATCAGTACGGCATCATACTTATTCTTGATGTAGGAGATGGAAATATCCTTTCCGATCTCTACACCTGTTTCAAAGTTGATTCCTTCCTGCTTCATCAGCTCCAGTCTTCTGTCGATGATGTGCTTTTCCATCTTGAAGTTGGGGATACCGTAACGCATAAGTCCGCCAACGTGATTGTCCTTTTCGTAAAGGGTTACTTCGTGTCCCATACGGCGCAACTGCTGAGCTGCGGCCATTCCGGCCGGACCGCCCCCGATAACGGCAACGGTTTTACCCGTTTCCACCTGGGGAGGATGGGGTACGACCCAACCCTCTTCGAAGGCCTTGTCAATGATGGCCAGCTCGATCTGGTTGATCGTAACAGGAGCATCATTGATGCTAAGGGTACAGGACGCCTCACAGGGAGCGGGACAGATGGTACCGGTAAACTCGGGAAAGTTGTTGGTCAGCTCCAGACGCTCGTAAGCCTCTTTCCACTGTCCCCGGTATACCGCATCGTTCCACTCGGGAATGAGGTTGTCCACGGGACAACCGATGTTATGACAGAAAGGGGTACCGCAGTCCATACAACGGGCGCCCTGCTCCTGCAACTCCTCTACTTTTTTGAATATGCGAACCTGATTATAATCCTTAACCCGGTCCTTTTTATCGCGGTATACTAAACCCGCTCTATCGAATTCGAGAAAACCAAGTACTTTTCCCATTAGTTATATACCTCCTCGGTAACGGTTTCACTCTCGGTGAACTTAGACTCTTCCGCCTTAATCTTTTCAAGGGCCTTCTTGTAATCAAGGGGCATTACCTTAACAAAGAGGGGCAGAGACTCATCCCAGGACTCAATAATCTGCATACCAATTTTACTCTTGGTATAGCCGATATGTTTTTCTATCAACGCCTTCAATTCGGCCTTATCTTCTTCTTCCACGAGGGGCTCAACATCTACCATATCCAGGTTACACCGGGTATCGAAGAGCTGATTCTCGTCGTAGACGTAGGCGACACCACCGGACATACCGGCCGCGAAGTTAACACCGGTCTTACCGAGGATAACAATTTTACCGCCGGTCATGTATTCACAACCGTGGTCACCAACACCTTCTACAACGGCAGTAGCACCGGAGTTTCTTACGGCAAAACGCTCACCGGCAATACCGTTGATGTAAGCTTCACCGCCGGTGGCACCAAAGAGGTTAACGTTACCGGTAATAATATTTCTAAAACCGGTGAACTTAGCCTTGGGATGGGGATAGAGGATCATTCGACCTCCGGAAAGTCCCTTACCAAAGTAGTCATTCGATTCCCCTACCAGTTCAAAGGTAATACCCTTGGTAAGGAAGGCTCCAAAGCTCTGTCCCGCCGTACCTTCGAAGTTTACATGGATCGTATCGTCTTCCAGTCCGTCCTTACCGTGGCGGCTGGTTACTTCATAACTGAGGGTAGCACCCACGGTTCTGTTGCAGTTTTTAATCTTCTGCTCAATAACGACCTTTTCCTTCTTTTCCAGAGCGGGCATAGCCTTCTCAACAAGAGCCGGATCGAGGCTCAGGGAGAAGTCGTGGTCCTGGCTGGAAGTACAGCGCAGGGGCTCACCGCCGGTAGTATCGGGAACGGTAAGGATCTTGGAGTAGTCCAGACCCTTTGCCTTGTAGTGATCAACCGCTTCATGGACATCGAGCATATCTACCCGACCAACCATCTCATCAAAGGTCTTGAATCCCAATTCAGCCATGTACTCCCGAACTTCCTGAGCCACAAAAAGCATCAGATTCATAAGATGTTCAGGCTGACCGCAGAATCGCTTACGCAGTTCCGGATTCTGAGTGGCCACACCCACGGGACAGGCATTGGTGTGACACTTACGCATCATCACACAACCCAGGGAAACGAGGGAGGCCGTACCAAAACCGAACTCTTCCGCACCAAGGAGGGCGGCGATAACAACGTCACGACCGGTTTTCATCTGACCGTCACACTGTACCCGGATTCGGGAACGGAGCTTGTTCATAACCAGAACCTGCTGTGTTTCGGCCAAACCGATTTCCCAGTAGGAACCGGCGTACTTAACGGAAGACAGAGGGGAAGCACCGGTACCGGCATCTCCCGAGGAGATCAGTACCATGTCCGCCTTACCCTTGGCTACACCGGCTGCGACCGTACCAACACCTACTTCGGATACGAGCTTAACAGAAACCCGTGCCTTGGGGTTGGCGTTCTTAAGGTCGAAGATCAGCTGGGAAAGGTCTTCGATGGAGTAAATATCGTGATGGGGAGGAGGAGAAATCAGCATAACGCCGGGGGTAGAGTTACGTACCTTGGCGATGATTTCATTTACCTTGTAACCGGGAAGCTGTCCACCCTCACCGGGCTTGGCTCCCTGGGCCATCTTAATCTGCAGTTCGTCACAGTTAACCAGATACTGACTGTCTACACCGAATCGGCCGGAAGCGATCTGCTTAACGTGGCTCTTTCGGTCGTCGCCGTTCTCATCAAGTGTATATCGATCGGGATCTTCCCCACCTTCACCGGAGTTGGAGTTGGCACCGAGCCGGTTCATGGCAATGGCCATGGTCTCGTGAACTTCCTTACTGAGAGAACCGAAGGACATGGCCGCCGATACAAATCGCTTGGCAATGGTTTCTGCCGATTCTACTTCTTCAATCTTCACAGCCTTTCCGGGCTTGAACTTGAAGAGGCCTCTGAGGGTATTCAGGTTCTTGCTGATATCGTTAATTTCGCCGGAGTACTTCTTAAAAGTAGCGTAGTCGTCGTTTCTAACAGCCTTCTGCAGGTCCACAACGGCCTGAGCGGAGAAGAGGTGACGATCTTCCTTCTTTCGGGCGCTGTATTTGCCGCCCGACTTGAGACGGAGATTAAAAACGTCCGACTCCATATAGGCTTCCTTGTGACGGGTAATAACATCCTGTTCGATAACGTCCAGGTCTATACCACCCACGCGGGAAGAGGTTCCGGTGAAGTATTTTTCCACCATCTTTTCATCAAGACCGACCGCTTCGAAGATCTGGGATCCCCGGTAACTTCTGATTGTGGAAACACCCATTTTGGACATAACCTTGAGAAGTCCCTTCTTAACGGAGGTAATGTAGTGCTCGATTCCCTGGGAAATGGTCAGATCCTCGGGGAGGTAACCCCGTTCTTTGAGGTCTGCCAGAGATTCGAATACCAGGTAGGGGTTGATACCGGAACAACCGTAACCGATGAGAGCGGCAAAGTGCTGAACTTCCCGTACTTCACCGGATTCGAGAAGAAGACCGGCCATATGTCTCTTACCCTTCCGTACCAGATAGTGGTGAACGGCGGAAACAGCCAACAGGGCGGGAACGGCAACATGAGTCTTATCGACACCACGGTCGGAGAGGATAACGAGAGAGCTGCCTTCATCTATGGATTTCTCCACGTCCGCACAGATTCTGTCCAGAGCGGCTTCCAGAATATTTTCTTTCTTTTCCACCTCAAAAATAATGGATACGGTGGATGTATTGAAATCTTCAATATCCGCATTTCTCAGGTGATTAATATCGTCATTTGTCAGAACCGGATGGGCCAGCTTGAGCTGATGACAGTGCTCGGGAGTCTCTTCCAGCAGGTTCTGCTCACGTCCCACAAAGCTCATGAGAGACATAACAAGGTTCTCACGGTAGGGGTCGATGGGCGGGTTGGTTACCTGGGCAAAGAGCTGACGGAAATAATCGTAGAGAAGAACGGGCTTCTCGGAAAGTACCGGAAGGGGTGAGTCGTTACCCATGGAACCGAGCGGCTCCTGGCCGTTAAGAGCCATGGGAGTGATAACGTTTCTGATATCTTCATAGGTATAACCGAAGGATTTCCATCTTTCAGAGAGGGTTTCCTTGTCCTGTTTAACAGCACGGGGAGCGCCCAGAAGACCTTTGAGCTCAATTTTCTGCTCGTTAAGCCATCTTCTGTAAGGTTTACTTCGGGAGATAATACTCTTGATTTCGTTGTCTTTGACGACACGGTTATTTACCGTATCTACCACAAACATCTTACCGGGAGCCAGACGACCCTTTTCCAGTACATCTTCCGGATCGATCTCGATAACACCGGTTTCGGAAGCCATAACTACCTTACCGGATCGGGTAACGGTGTAACGGCCCGGTCTCAGACCGTTTCTATCCAGAGTAGCACCAATGCGAAAACCGTCTGTAAAGGCAACTGCTGCAGGACCGTCCCAGGGTTCCATAACAGCAGCGTGGTACTCGTAGAAGGCTCGCTTATCTTCGGAGATGTGATACTTGGAACCAAAGGCTTCGGGGATCATCATCATCATGGAGTGTTCCATGGTACGACCGCCCTGAATAAGGAGTTCGTAAACGTTGTCGAAGGCAGCCGAGTCGGAACCGTTAGGAAGTACAACGGGAGCGAGCTTATCGATGTCGCTGCCGAATACATCGGAAGCAAGAGAAGCTTCACGGGCTTCCATGTTGTTCACGTTCCGTCTCATGGTGTTAATCTCACCGTTGTGAGCAATGTAACGGAAGGGCTGGGCCAGGGGCCAGGAGGGGAAGGTATTGGTACTGTATCTCTGATGTACCAGAGCCAGGGCACTTTCAAAGGTTTCGTCGGTCAGGTCCGGATAGAATACGGTAAACTGGGGAGCAACGAACATCCCTTTATAAACCATGGTATGGGCGGAAAGGCTGGAGAGGTAATACTCATCCAGTTCGTAACCCTTCTTAATGGCTTCGTTTTCCAAGCTCTTTTTAACTACAAAAAGCTTTCTTTCCAGATCAAAGTCACTTAAGCCGTCTATGGTAATAAAAAACTGTCTGATGCATGGCAGAACCTGTCTGGCCAGCTCACCGAGACATTCGGGAGTAATAGGAACATCTCTCCATCCAAGAAGCTTAGCGCCTTCTCTTTTGAGGACTTCTTCGGTCATAGCAATAGCTTCGGCCTGTTTTTTAGGATGAACAGGCAGGAAGATCATTGCCCCGCCGTAGGAACCGGCTTCGGGCAAATCAAAGGGAAGCACCTTTTTGAAAAATTTATGAGGCAACTGTACGAGCATACCCGCACCATCACCGGTTTTCTGGTCTCCCCCGACCGCACCGCGGTGCTCAAGATTGCAGAGGATCTCTACACCCTCTTCTACAATCTCATGGGTTTTCCGGCCGTCGATTCGGGCGACAAATCCGACACCACAGGCATCATGCTCCTGGGCGGGATCGTAAAGACCGCGTTTTTTTAACATCCTTATTCTCCTTAGGCTCAATTCATACATTACTGTAGGAATTAGATTAGTTTTAATTATTAAGCAAAACAGTTAAGTATTAGATAAATATTCACTCAAACCGGTGATTACCGGACTATGTTGTATATTTATTCAGGTGGTTTTGTGGCAACTTATTGCCGCGTGAGGAATACTATAATATAAAAGATACATTTATGTCAATTGCTGGTAGTGAATTATTGCAGATTAAGCTTTAAGCCAAAACTAATTGACCAGACTCTCAATATATTGACGAACTCTATCAAAATCAATCATCTCAACAGACTCTTTAATTGAATGAACCGCTTTTTCCCAATCTTCTCCCCATTCGAAGGAGGAGTAGTGTTCCAGATTATCCATAAGCCCATTATAATCTCCCGCTTCGGCAAGCATAAGATTCTCCTTCAGGAGATCCTTCTGATGACTATCGAGAATCAATTGGCTCACATTCCCCGTTGAACCCGGCTTATCATCGGAAACACCGGGAATATCCAGGGATTTCAATTCCTTTATAACCTTATCCACCATTTCCTGAAAGGACGGGAGCATTTTTTCCGCCTCTTCCCTCTTCTGAGCCCTTAGGGCCGCCTCAAGAATATTCGCTTCATTCTGAAGGGCGATGGCCCCCACAATTCCGGCTACACCTTTAATACTGTGAACCAATCGGTGGGCTTCGGAAATATTCTCTCCGAAGAGTTTCTCCAACCGCTCGGAAATATCACTATAGTCATTGATAAAATCGGAAATAACCGTCCCGTACAGCTCCCGGTTTCCTTCCAGATTCTCGATGGCCTTCTCCACGTCAACAAAAGCAGTTCTCAACACCAGACTCTCTCCTTGAACTAATCTATCACCCTTGCGGGACGGAAGATCGTTCTTTTCCCTGGTATAATTCTGCATAAGTTTCAAGAGATTTACACTGTCCGATGAGATTTTCCTTATGCTATCCAGAATATCGGCGACGACAGGATCATTCG
This sequence comes from Spirochaetales bacterium, assembly GCA_028533045.1. Classification (GTDB taxonomy): domain Bacteria; phylum Spirochaetota; class Spirochaetia; order DSM-2461; family DSM-2461; genus SZUA-368. The sequence continues at coordinate 43,176 of JAQQAP010000046.1, forward strand.
TTTTTCCCATGGCCAATTCGGTATATCCCAAAATTCCGTTAACCAGATTGCTGGTTTTCTCTCCCAGCTCATCGATCTTCACACAGGTTGATTCAATCCTGGATAACTTGTCCAGCCTTTCCAGCAGATAGTGCTCCCCGGTCTTGTCATCAATATCAATAAAGTACTTTCCGTCCCCAATGGGACTAAAATAAAAATCCAACCAAAGGGTTTGATCATGCAAGTCAAAGCGGAAATGACTCATTTCACGCTTCCCCCCGCTTTCGGTCTTCTCGATACGGGAAAGAACCTTCTCACTCAAGTCGAGAGAAAAAATCCGGTCAAGCTTTTCCGCAAAGGCCCTTTTTCCCAAAACAAGAGACAGTTCACCCACAAAATGGGCCCTCTCCACAACGCCCTGCTTATCAATGATCAAAAAACTGGAATTCAGATTATCCAAAAGAACCCGCTTTAACCGTTCGCTCTCCCTAAGCAGGGAACCGTTATAATTTTCTTGCTTGTCTACCACAAAAAAGATATGACGGTGCCTTTTGTCGCTACTGAGAATACAATAGGACTTCTTTCCCAGCAAACAGTTTCTACAGGGGGCCTCGCTAAAAAAATCATGGGGACATATCTCTTTTATATCCCCGGGAAGCTCCCCGAGTACAGATTGGGAAATGGGATTGGATTTAACAATATTGTAATCCTGATCTATGGTAATGAAGCCGATATCAAGCTGCTCCGCCAGGACCAGAATATCATCGGCATATACAACATCCTTCATCAATTTCCATTATAACTCACCAAAAATAAATAGCAAATTAATTCAGCCTAATTTAATGGGAAACTCATAACGTCCGGGAAGGATCTTATATTTATCCAGAGTATCCGGCCCGCAGCTGGCCGTTCCCAGCCCACGCTGTTTCAGATCGAGGGTTATCACCGTTTCATCCCGGGCTTCCAATTCATTAGTATGGTAGGATTTTTCCAGATCATCCGCTCTGTAGTGACTTACGCCAAATTCAAAACGACCGGAAAATTCGAGTTTTTCCTCTCCTTTTTGAAGAGTCATACGGCGTACTTCGCTCTTGTTTCCATTTTCCTGGGGAAGAATATAGGGAACGAACTGCTCCGCCACGGTAGAACGGTAGAATCCCACGGGGGCACAACTCCTGTCACAGTAGTTTTCCCAGGGTCCTTTCCCAAACCATGTTAACTCTTCAAAACCGGGAACCGTTTCCATTTTGATTCCCAGACGGGGTAAATCGGGCCAATCGTCGGAAATATCAAAAGAATTTTCCAAAATCAGTGCCCCCGACTCATCAAGGCTGATTTTAAGGGTGTGTTTTATGGTAAGATCTTCTGCGCTGCCGCAGTAAGTCCTACTTAAAAGAAGAGCTTTATCTTTTACCACAGGCCCAAGGGAAGCCTTAATCAGTTTTAGATTATTCAACCCCGCCTTTTTCCAGAGTCCGGCCGGCTTGCTTTCCTGCCCGTTCCATCCACGGATCTCATCATTATCCGTAGGGGCGCGCCAGACATTTAACTCGGGAAAAGAAGTGAAAAGGGCCTTACCTTCTCTGTTCCATGAAATCAGCATCCCCTTTTCCAAATCCCCTTCAATATTCCAGTCACCACCGGATAAAATAACCCGATTCCCTTCTACCATGAGTTCTCCCAGACCATAGCGGGCCTTGGGTAAGGCAAGAGTTTTAGAAGAGAGAGAAAATTGTTCCCATGCGACCTCATGACCAGCCGGCGCCCAGGGGCTCTCCTTTTTCAGACAAAAGCGAAAGGTAATAAAAGCCTCTTCTCCTTCCTTCAATCCGGGCCAGTCGTAGGCAATATTCAGTGCCTTTGTCTCAAAGGGCCCCACTTGAGGCAGATCAGTCTTCCCCGACTCCTTTGGGATTCCCTCAACTTCAACCGTCCAGTTCAATTCATAATCGTCAAGATGGGAAAAGTAGTGCCGGTTGGTCAGGCTGAATCGGCCCTCCTTCACAGATAAGGCCTCCATGGTAATCGGTTGGGCGAGTTTTTTAAATTCAAACATAGAGGGATGGGGGGTGCGGTCGGGCCAGACCATACCGTTTATACAAAAGTCAAAGTCATGCTTTAGCTCATCAAAGTCTCCCCCGTAGGCCCAGTAGTCACGTCCTTTATTATCGGTTTTAAGAATCCCCTGGTCCACCCAGTCCCAAATAAAACCTCCCTGCAAGCCTTTATAAGAATAGAACGCGTCCCAGTACTCCTTAAGAGTCCCGTTACTGTTACCCATGGCATGGGAGTATTCACAAAGAATGACCGGTCGGGGGTCCTCCCCTTTCACGGCATGATCAATAATAGCCTCAATGGAGGGGTACATGGGATTTATCATATCGTTATCCCGGTTATTCCCTCCCTTATAAGTATTGCCGCTCCACTCCTGGTACCAGTACTTTTTGACTTCCCCTTCATGGTGAATAATCCGGCTGGGATCGTAGGCCCTGACCATGTCACAGGCAAAAGCATGATTCTCCCCGTTCCCCGTTTCATTCCCCAAAGACCAGGAAAAAATAGAGGGGTGATTTTTATCGCGGCGCACCATATTCATGATTCGCTCCTGAAAGGCGTTGCGCCAGCGGGGATCCCGGGCCAAAACGGCATAGTTGTCATGGGCTTCTATGTTCGCCTCATCCACCAGATATATACCGTATTCATCGCAGAGTTCATACCACTCCACGTCGTTGGGATAGTGACTCGTTCTTACGGCGTTAAAGTTGAATTGCTTGAGAAGTTTGATATCCCGGATCATCGATTCCCGGCTTATGGTTTTCCCCGTCCTGTCATCGTGTTCATGACGGTTAACACCTTTAATCATAACAGGCTGTCCGTTAATAAGAAGCTCCCTCTCCTTAATGACAATATTACGAAAACCGGTGCGAAAGGAACGAATATCTCTTACATCGCCCTCGGGGCCGCTCAGTTCAAATACAAGAGTATAGAGATTAGGGTGCTCAGCGGACCAGGGTTTTATACCGGGAAAACGGTCTTCCCAGAAGATATGATACCCGCTGACGCGGTAGGAAAAGTCCACCGTCCCCTGGCGGCAGTGAATCAGTCTGTCCCCTTCATAGAGCTTTGCCGTTAGAAGGAAGTCCTCCATGGGACCGCTATAGGACTGGCCGTTTCCCTCCTGCCCCTCCCCTATGGCAAGGGTAAAATTCACCTTGCTATCCAAAGTGAGAATACCTTCCCCCGTGGCGAGGTCGTAGTCCCCCCGGGCAAAAATATCCTCCAGATAAGCGTGATCAGTGGAATAGAGGTAAACAGAACGGTAAATTCCCGCCATCCACCAGTGATCCTGATCCTCCACATAGCTCCCGTCGGACCAACGAAGGACTTTCACGATTAGTTCATTCTCTCCTTCCCGAACGAGAGAACTGATATCAAATTCCGAAGGGAGGCGGCTGTCCTTTCCCATACCGGCAAAAGTCCCGTTTACATAAAGCTCAAAATAGCTTTCCACCCCGCCAAAATGGATAACCGTTCTTCGCTTTGCCCAGTTATCTTCAAGGGAAAATGTCTTTCTATAAACGCCTGTCGGATTAGCTTCGGGAACAAGGGGATAGTTATTTTCCCAGGGCATCTGTACATTGGTATATATCGGCTTATCCCAAAATCCTTCCATCGTCCAGTTGGAGGGTACCGGAATAGTTCCCCAATTCCCTTCCGTTTCCAGAGAGGCCTCCTCGGGATTTTGGTAAAGATTAAATTCCCATACACCGTCAAGGGAGCAATACCAGGGTGAGCTTTCCTTGTCCCGGCGTAAGGCCCCCTGACTATCTCCGTAAGGAAGGAGGCAGGAGTGAGCGGGAAGACGGTTGATCTGGGGCAGCTCGGGCATTTCCCACAGTTTTTTTGACAAATTCAGAGGTTTCATAAATTCACTCCTTTTTAAATATACCGATATTACTTGCCATTATAAGCCCGGTCCGCTAGGATTAACATGTCATGGTTGGGAAAAAAGATATGTTATCTGGTATTGATTCCAGGGCGCAACAGATTGTACGCCGTTCCATGGGAGGCCTCTCATCCCGGGAATACCTGGGTGCCGGAATTATGCATAAAAAAGGGATAGAAGAGGATATTTTTGATCGCAGTTTTGAACCCTATGTCATGGTTTATGTTGTCCGGGGCCGGGGCATATACAGGGACAACAAAGGAAACAGCTATGAACTCACGCCGGGCTCCCTCTTCCAACGCTTCCCCGGAGTCCCCCATCAGACCGTTTTGGAGAAGGATAGCAACTGGGCGGAATATTTCCTGGATATAGGACCGGCTCTGAGCCGGGCCCTGATAGCTTCCCGCTTTATGGACGAAGAAAATCCGGTCTTTCCCCTTAAGCCGGATCCGTCTCTGGAGAACCTCTTTCAAGACTACCTGGAAACCCTAAAAAGATGCCCCGAAGAGGAGCTGAACAAAATGATTCCCGAAGCCCTCTCCCTTATACATCGGGTCTATTCCCTTTTTGCTCTCCATAAGGACTCCCGCGATGAAAGGGAGATGGTAGACCGGGCGAGAAACTACTTTTTTCACAATTGTGAGAAGCGAATTATTCTGGAAGAGTATTGCGAAAACAACGGATGGGGTTATGAACGTTTCCGCAAGGCCTTCAAAAAAAATACAGCCCTGTCTCCGGGCCAGTTTATTATCCAGCGCCGTATAGACAGGGCTTGCGAGTGGCTCATTGCCACAAATATGTCCATAAAGGAGATAGGAAGCCGCCTGGGCTACCCTTCCCCCTATGAATTTTCCCATCAGTTCAAGAAAGTTACCGGCCGCTCCCCCCGGGAATACCGGAAGCAGCTGGGCTAGAGAACTCTTCTCAAACTACTTTTTATTTTTACTGTCTCCCACGGCTTTAACAAATTTGTCAAAGAGGGGACCGGGGTTAAGAGGGGTGGACTTGAATTCCGGGTGGAACTGTACTCCCACACCCCAGGGATGATCCTTCCACTCGGCCGACTCTACCAGCTGACCGTCGGGAGAAAAACCGGAAAGGATAAGGCCCGCTTCGGTCATTCTCTCCTTATAGTTATTGGCCACTTCATAGCGGTGACGGTGACGTTCCCGAATCACATCGGCCCCGTAGGCCTCATGGATTTTAGAACCCTTAACCAGATGGGAATCGTAACCGCCGAGACGCATGGTGCCCCCGTATTCAATCACGTCCACCTGCTCTTCCAGGAGGGCGATTACAGAGTTAGCCCCTTCGGGACGGAATTCTGAGCTGTCCGCATCGGCAATGCCCAACACGTTTCGACAGTACTCGATAACCATGATCTGAACACCCAGACAAATACCAAAGTAGGGAATTTTGTTTTCCCGGGCGTACTTGGCAGCCAGAGTCATACCTATGATACCCCGCTCACCAAAACCACCGGGAATAAGAATCCCGTCCAGGTTCTTGAGGATCTCTTCGGGATTTCCCTTTTCCAGTTCATCCGATTCAATCTTTACAAGTTCAACATCTACGTTGTTCTTGATGGCCCCGTGGACAATACCTTCGTCGATGGACTTGTAGGTATCGCCCAGCTTGGTATATTTACCGATCATACCGATGGTAACTTTCGTCCCGTCCTTTTTGTATTGATCGGCCAGCTTGATCCAGGGAGCGATATCGGCCTTTTTCGTTTTGAGATCCAACTTTTCGCACACCACATCATCAAATCCCTGGGCATGATAACTGGCGGGAATTTCATAAATAGTAGTATTTACATCGTGAGCGGAAAGAACACAGTCAAAATCAATATTGGTGAATTGGGCGATTTTCTTCTTGAAACCTTCCTCAAGTTCTTCCTTACAGCGACAGAGAAGAACATCGGGCTGAATACCGATTTCCCTCATGGCTTTTACCGAATGCTGGGTCGGTTTGGTTTTCACTTCTCCCCCGGAGACTTCCGGAACAAGGGTGAGATGAACAGAACAAGTATTTTTCTTACCCCTTTCGTGGATAATCTGACGAATCGCTTCCAGGTAGGGAATGGACTCAATGTCGCCCACGGTCCCTCCGGTTTCAACAATAGTAACATCGATGTCGGGCTTCTCACCCAAAGCATAGATGCGTCTTTTGATTTCGTCCGTAATGTGGGGTACCACCTGAACGCACTTACCCAGGTACTGTCCCGCCCGCTCGCGGCGGATAACTTCCTGATAAATCTGTCCTGTGGTAATGGAATTGGCCGCACTGAGAGGAGAATTGGTAAAACGCTCGTAGTTCCCCAGGTCCAGGTCCGTTTCGGCACCGTCGTCGGTTACGAAAACTTCTCCGTGCTGATAGGGACTCATAGTCCCCGCATCGACATTCAGATAAGGGTCGATTTTAATCATGCAGACCTTAAGTCCGCGGCACTCTAAAAGGGCTCCCATGGAAGCGGAAGCAATACCTTTGCCCAGGCTGGAACACACGCCGCCCGTCGTAAAAATATACTTGCTCATGGGTCTTAATTATCCCTTATAGAGGCGGTTCTGTCAATCTGTTTCAACGGCTCAATGGAGGATTTTTGGGAGGACTTTTCCTTCCCTCCTTCCCCGGCTCTTGGAAAAGCTCTGCCTTCCGTATAAAATGGGGCCATGAAAGAGATGTATCTAATCAAAATCGGTGAGATTTCCCTTAAGAAGGGCAACAAGAAAATGTTTGAACGCGTACTTAAGCAGAATATTAAAGCCAAATTCAAAGGGTATAAAAATACAGTAATCATTCGCTCCGGCCGCTACTATCTGGAAGTGGAGGATTGCCCGGACGAAGTGGTATCCCGTAATCTGGGCACCACCTTTGGAATCGTAGCCTTCTACAAAACCCTCTTTTGTGGCAAAAGCCTGGAAGAAGTGGCAGAAAAGGCCAAGAAGATCGCAAAGGCCAACCTGGACGCTGGCCGGGGCAATAAATTCAAAGTGGAGACCCGTCGAATAGATAAAAGCCTCCCCCTGGACAGCTACGGCTATTCTGCGGAACTGGGAGGTATTCTTCTCGATGAGTTTTCCGAGTTAAAAGTAGATGTAAAGAATCCCGACTGGATCGTCCATGTGGAGTTGCGCGAACAGGGATACGTCTACGGCTTTGGTGAACGGGGAGCCGGTGGTCTTCCCGTGGGAACAGCCGGGAAGGGAGTTCTTCTTCTTTCCGGAGGAATAGACTCCCCCGTGGCCGGATACCTTATTGGCAAGCGCGGTGTTAAACTCAGCTCCGTCTACTTTCACACCCCTCCCTTTACTTCGGAAGACGCCATGACCAAGGTTAAGGATCTGGCCGCAGGTGTAGCCCCCTGGTCGGGGGGAATGAAACTCTATGTTGTCAATTTCACAGAGATTCAGATGCTCATTAACAAGTCGGTCTCTCCCGAAGCCACCACTCTTCACACCCGGGCAGCCATGATGAAAATTGCCCAGATGATAGCCTTCGAAGAGGGGGCGGGAGCCCTCATTACGGGAGAAGCCCTGAGTCAGGTAGCTAGTCAGACCATGGAAAGTCTCCGTTTTACCGGAAGTATGGTCAGCCTTCCCGTTTTAAGACCATGCATAGGAATGGACAAGGAAGAGATCATAAAGATTTCCCGTAAACTTGATCTATTCGATATATCAACCCGCCCCTTTGACGACTGTTGTACCCTCTTTTCTCCGGAACATCCCCTCATTCGTCCCGGTTTTGAGGAAATTAATGAGGAACACAGGGGAGTAGAAGGATTGGATGAACTTATGAAAAAAGCCACAACCGGCAGGGAAGTTCATATTTTTTAATATTTTTCGTTAAGTTTAAAGAGGGAGCCGCCGATAAAGGAAGTGATGAGGAAGGCATTTTTTCTTTTGCCATGCTTAATTCTCCTCCTTTCCCCTGCCCTGTCCCAGGATACCGGGGGAGCTCCCTTTCCCACAGGCCTCACTATCGAAACGGTCGGTTCAGAAGTAAGACTAAGCTGGAATGATGCCCATGGTCTGGAAGGGGAAATCTACCATATTTACCGCCATAATAAAGCAATTACGGTTGAAGGTTTGAATCAGGCCCAGCTGATTGGTTCCGTGGCAGAAAACATTCAGGCCTACAGAGACTCTCCCCTGCCCGGTAGGGATTGGTATTATCTTGTTACCGTCGAAGATAAACGCTACCACTACGCTCTGGTTATTCCCTATGCCAATACCCTGGTCAAAGCGATAAGACTTAATCCGCTGGATATTAGTTTGGCAAACGCAGTACACATTAGTAGACTGACGGCTAGACCTGTTAAAGAGGGTGTAGCAATAACCTTTACCCGAGACAGAAAAGGACGGACCGTCTCCCTTTACCGCTCAACCTCACCCATTACGACAACGGAACAGTTAAATCGCGCTCTCCCCCTGGCTGTTTTGGAACAGGACAGTTGGCTGGACAACCCCATCCCCGGTATTTCCTATTACTACGCCGTTGTGGACAGAGAACTTCTCTCCTATAAGGAAGATATAAGTCTTCTTTATGAAGGGAACTATACGGTCAGGCCGGTTAATTTACCTTTAACGGACTTTCTTAACGATCCCGGTATGGCCTACCCAGTCAGAAAAGCCCCTCTCCCCACAGTACAACTTGATCGCTTTTATCAAAATATTCCCCGCCTGGAACTGGATTTTCCTCCCAGAGTGGAACTTAACGCTCAATTGAGCAAAAAACTTACCCCTTTTCTTCAAGAGCCTGTTATAGAGGAGAGTGAAGAACCCAAAGCCGAGCTATTAAGGGATGAACCGTTCCAGCAAAGCAGTCCCATCAATGACAAACTGAAGGGGATTCTGGGTGAGGATCTCTTAAAAAACCGATTTGACGAAGCCGAAAAGAGACTATTAACCATGCTTAACGAAGTGGAAGATGATGAAATATCCTCGCGAATTCACTTCTACCGGGGACAATGCCATTACTTCCTTGGCAACTATGAAACGGCCTATTTGGAATTTCTTCTGGGACGGGACAATTTTTATAATGAATCGGTAAAATGGATGGATTTCTGTTTAAATCAGTTTTTGTGACGACCTAATTTTAGAGACATGGTTATTTCTTTCGTTTCCATTGGGTAAAGACTGAATTCAAGCCAGGGGACAAGGGTCATCGTCTCATTTTCCAAAAGATACCAAAGGTTTAGATCTTCTCCAAAATCCAATTGAATATCGGTGCTGTTTTTCTTATCCAACAGCATAACAGAAGAACAGTGGGCAACAACATTATCGGAGATATCACTCTTATCCTTGGATGTCACAAAGGAAATTCCCGGCTCTTCACCCTTCCCTTCCGCTGTACTCAAATTAATTTCCGTACCAAAATGGTAATCCCTTTTAGCATCGGTATTATTCTCAATAACATAGGATACGACAAACCAGTTACGTTTAAAAAGGTATTTTTTAGTCATGAGAAGGGAGCAACTGTTGTTCTCTTTGTCGTTAATAGTTATATCGCCCTTAAGAACGACCTGTTTCTCATCTCGAGACGTATCCTTCATGCGGTAGGAGTAAAGACCGGCACCATTTAGAGCAGCTCGATTCTGAAAGTACTTTTGTCCGTCAAATCCCCGGGGTAGAAAAAAGTCAATAAAACTTTTTCTTCCCATACGATTAAAACAGTAATTCCAACAGGAGGGAAGATAATCCAACTCAAAAAGAGTCCCCCCTTCCAGATGGACACAGCTATTATAAACCAGCCCTTGAAAGACGAATTCACTTTGCCCGTCCAAATCATAATCGGTTTCAATTATGGAACTATTGAAAATTCCCTTTTCACGGGTTGTTTTTTCTGCTTCCGTAAGACTGGCATAACCGGCCCGTTTAGTCTGGAGTGCCATTTCACCGGTCCAGAAACTATAAAGGTTCTGTGCTTTCCAGATATTTTCCCTGGCACTTTTCTTACGGGCCTTATCACCGCGGATAGAATTAATGAGCAGGGTAACATAATTTAAACGGCCATAGTAAAAAGACTGTTGCTGGTTTGTTCTAAGTACTGCCCGATAGGGGTCGTTGTCTCCGGGAGGATTTATCTCCGGAATGTAATCGCTTTTTTCATTAAAATACCTTTTCAAATCTCCGTAAGTGGAGCTATGGAAGTAAACCCTATTCCAACTTCCCTCATAATTTTTCATATACTGACTGGGTGTTTGACAATCTATCCATTCACGGTTTTCCTCAATGAGATGGAGAAATTCCTCAAACCAAAGCTGCCTGTTTTCATCGGCGAGAAATTCACCGGGGAAAACCAGATTTACCAGTCTTTCACGGTTACTTTCGTTGGAAATATTTCTGAGTGAACCAATAATATTGGAAGCCGGCGCTTGAACGGCAGACTCGGACAGAACACGATGAAGAGGAAAAATGGCAATATCTTTCCCTTGGTCGTCGGTGATAACAGGGTTGTAGATAGATTTGATTCCGGAGCGTTCAAACTGCTCCACTTCCAGAAAGGTATAATTTATTCCCGCTGCATATAAATTGGAAGCCAAAGAAGGTTCCCAAATAAACCCGGGCAGCCAACAGCCGCGGAAACGCTTCTTGAAGAGCCGCCTTAGGTAGGTTGTCATTTTTTCCAGCTGCCCCAACCTGTCGGAAACGGGAATAACGGGCAGCATCGGTTCGTTATAGGGACCGTTCAGGATTTCCGCCTGACGGCGCTGAACAAGTTCCTCAAGAACAGTAATGTACTCGGGGTGATTTTTCTCGATCCAGGAAAGGAGACGGCCATTATAATAAAGAAAGATCTTAACATCCCTCTTATTATAAATCTTGGTCAAATACTGCTTTAGGGATTTCTCATAAATCTCGGCTCTTTCCTCCCCGGTCATAGTGGGAGAAAATGAGTTATAAATTCCTATAAACAGTTTGAGTTTACCCATCCCCTATCCTATTGCGAGCTTTTTTAGTTACATTTCCAAGATACATTTAGCCGGACACTTGGCGGCAGCCTCTGCACGGCTTTCCTCACGGTCCTTATCATTATAGTCTATCACACAAAGGTTATCTTTAACAGTAAAAGCTCCGTCGGGAAACTTTTTTTCACAGATTTTACAGCCGATACAACCGACGGAACAGTTCGTCTTTGTGGTCTTACCCTTATCCTTGGAGTTACATGCGATGTAGTAATCCGCATCAAAGGGAATCATCTTCATAACGCCGGTGGGACAGATATCGACACAGTTACCACAGGAGATACAAAGCTCTTTGTCAACCTGAACCAGGCCGTCATCGGTTTTGCTAATCGCATCAACGGGACACACTTTAATACAAGAGCCCAGTCCAAGACAACCGTATTCGCAGGATTTAAACCCCTTGAACATAGTCATAGCCGCCCGACAGTCGTCCAGACCGGCGTACTCATACTTCTTAAGAGCCTTTTCGTTATTTCCCATACAATGGGGAACGGCAACGAGCTTCGTGGCGGAAGCATCTACGCTTACCCCAAGAATGGCTCCCATGGCTTCCATGCAACTCTGGCCGCCGGGCTTACACTTGGTTAGATCCGTATCGCTTCCGTCTGCCAAGGCTTCGGCATAACCGGAACAACCGGCATAACCGCAGCTACCGCAGTTAAGACTGGGAAGAGCCCCTTCAAGCTCTTCAACAACTTTATCCTTTTCTACGCTGAATTTTCGGAAAGCAACGGCCAGCCCCATCCCCAGGGCTCCCCCGAAGATAAGAGTAAACAGAACACCCAGCAGTATTTTCATAATTTCCATATTCACTCCTATCCTAACAGGTTGGTAAGCAGGGCCTTATCAAAAGCCATGAACGCCAGAGCCATAAGTCCCCCGGAAATAAAGGCAATAGGTATGCCCTTAAGAGCCTTGGGAACCCGTTCGGTTCTCATCTGCACACGGATGGAAGACATAAGGATCAGGGCCAACATGAATCCCAGACCACCGGAAATACCGGCCACAAAGCTTTCCATCAAGTTGTAACCCTCGTTGATATTAATCAGGGCAATACCCAGAACACCACAGTTGGTAGTGATCAGGGGCAGGTAAATACCAAGAGCCTTATAGAGAGCGGGAGAGTACTTCTGTACAATCATTTCTACCAACTGTACCAGAGAAGCAATAGTAAGGATAAAAGTTACGGTCTGAAGATATTCCACATTAAGGGGAATAAGAATCCAGTGATACACCATCCAGGTAACCAGGGAAGCAATGGTCATAACGAAGGTTACGGCAAATCCCATTCCCACGGCCGATTCCAGGTCCTTGGAGACACCAATAAAAGGACAAAGCCCCAGGAACTGAGCCAAAATAAGGTTACTGACAAAAACATAGGTTATTAAGATTCCAATATAAGTCATTATTTTCCTTTCCTCTCATTAATGGCGTTAAGAAGACCTTTCAGGTAGCCCATTACAAGAAGGGCCCCTGCAGAAAGGGTCATAACTCGGGCCGGGGCGTTTACCAGACCGGGAATCTGGATTTCTCCGTTAAAGCCCAAAGATTCGATGGGGAAAAGGGTTATAACACCGGCACCAAGGCTTTCCCGAATAAGGGCGATGAGAACAAGGCTCATGGTAAAACCGATTCCCATACCAATAGCATCCTTAATAGAATCCCATACGCCGTGGGTACTGGCGAAGGCTTCCGCCCGTCCCAAAATAACACAGTTTACAACGATGAGCTGAACAAAAACCCCCAGAGAGGCGGAAAGAGCAGGAATATAAGCCTGCATAACAAGGTCCAATATCGTTACAAATGAGGCGATTACCACAATATAGGCGGGAATGTGAATCTCATCGGGAATCACATTCTTAAGGAGAGAGATCATTATATTAGAACAGATGAGAACAAACATGGTTCCCACTCCCATTCCGATACCGTTTACCACCTGTGTGGTTACGGCCAGGGAAGGACAAAGTCCCAGAACAAGGACGAAAATCGGGTTTTCCCTGTATATACCTTTAACTAATTCTTTCATTACATTTCCTCCCGCATATAGGCTGATCCGGCAGCCAGGGCCCGGGATACACCGGTAAAAGTTATGGTAGAACCACCCACAGCATCGGGTTTTTCAAGCTCTCCCTTGCTGGTGGGGATGGGATTTCCCGCTTCACCCTTACCAAGGAATTTATCCATATACTCTGCTTTTTCCGCTTTCTTACCTAAACCGGGTGTTTCGTTATTATCCATAAGGATAGCTTTTAACAGAGTACCGTCCATTTCATAGGAAGCAAGAAGTTTCATCTCACCCCCATAGCCGTTTCCTCTAAGGGAAAGGATATAACCTATCACCTCTCCCCCATCCATAATGGGATATCTTTCGGGAACAACAGGGCTGTCGAGGCCTTCCACTTCACCGGCCTCACCCTTAACAACCAACTCCTGGAGAGCATTCTGCAGGGTGGCCAATTTATGAGCTTCGATCAAGGGGGCCGTCATGGAATTAATAACACCCAAAAGAAGGGCGGCGACGCTACAAATAATCGCCAGTCTAAGAGTTCTGTCTACGATGGGATTCACTGAGCCGCCTCCTTGCTTTTAGCTTTCTTGACTTTGGCAACACCAAAGGTTACCGGTTTGACCATTCTGTCGATAAGGGGAACAAAAATGTTCATAAAGATAATGGCCAAAGAAACACCTTCCGGGAAGGATCCGTAAAAACGAATAAGGAAGGTCATGAAACCACAGCCTATGGCATAAATAACCTTTCCTTTCTTCGTTACCGGAGAAGTTGCCATATCGGTGGCCATAAAAAGGGCCCCCAACATGAAACCACCGGAAAGGAGGTGAAAAAGAACATCACCGGAGAAAAAGCCCGAACCATAGCGGTTACCGCCGAAAATCCATACAAGAACGGAAAAAGAGAGGGCGTAAACCACAGGGATATGCCAGGTAATAATCTTTCTGACGATTAGATACAGAGCACCCGCAAGAAGAAGGACGGCGGAAACTTCCCCGATACAACCGGGAATATTACCGATAAAAAGGTCTTTATAGGTTACGGGAACACCTTCGCCAGCCAGAAGCTGGAGAGGACCGCTCACACCGTCGACTCCGTTCATAAGGCCGGTTTTGAGTGAACCGAGGGGAGTCGGGCCGGTAACGGCATCCATGGTACCCGAATTGCCAAGACGACCGGGCAGGGTCCAGGTGGTCATACCACCGGTCCAGGACATGAATACGAAAACACGTCCGGCCAGGGCGGGGTTCATCCAGTTGGCCCCCAAACCTCCAAAGGTCCATTTAACAACGAAAATGGCAAAGAAAGAGGCAATAATCGGGATAAAAAGAGGCACCGCAGGGGGCATATTCATTCCGATGAGAAGACCTGTTAAAAGGGCGCTTCCGTCGGCAATGGAGTTTTCCTGTGACGAAACACGGCACAGAACATACTCGGACAGGACCGAAGCGGCGATGGAAACGAGAAGCACCACAAGGGCTCTCCATCCAAAGACATAGACACCCCAGAGTGAGGCGGGCACCAAAGCCAGGGATACATGACCCATGACCATAGAGGTGGACATCCCGCTGTGAAACTGGGGAGATGAGGCTATCTGAAATTTATTTTCTGGCATTTTTTCTTATTTCTCCCTTTCCTACCCGGAACATCTGGACTAGAGGCAGATGGGCCGGACAAACGTAAGCGCAGGAACCGCACTCAACACAATCCATCAATCTTTCCTTTGAAGCATCTTCTACCATTTCAAAGTCCAGGAATTTATATAGCTTGGTCGGATTCAGTCCCATAGGACAGGCGGCCACACATTTACCGCAGGACAGACAGGGCGTGATTTTACTCTTCTTAATGTCCCTGTCGGTAAGGGCGATAACCCCGGAAGTTCCCTTGGTGACCGGTGTATCCAGATCAAAAAAGGTAAAACCCATCATGGGACCGCCAGAGATAATCTTTACCGGTTCTTCGGAGAAACCGCCGCACTCTTCGATCAGTTCCCGAATAGAGGTTCCCACACGTACTTTAAATACGCCGGGATTCTTTATGGCACTACCGGAAACGGTAACAAGCCTCTCTACAAGGGGTTTGTTATAAACGACCGCTTCATAGATGGCAAAACAGGTTCCCACATTGGCATTAATAACGCCCACTTCCAGGGGAAGCTTACCGGAGGGAACTTCCCGACCGGTAATAGCCTTAATAAGGCTTTTTTCCGCACCCTGGGGATATTTAACCTTAAGAGGGGCTACTTCGATATTCAGGCCTTTCTCTTTAATTTTCTCTTCGAGAAGACGGGCGGCATCCATCTTGTTTGCTTCAATCCCGATGATAATTTTCTCGGGGCTAAGCAGCTTCCGGGCGATTTCGATTCCTTCCAGAATTTCATCGGCCTGAGTCAACATCAACTTATGGTCGGAGGTAAGAAAGGGCTCACACTCAACGGCGTTAATAATGAAATATTCACAGGTCTTACCTTCGGGAAGGGACATTTTTACGTGGGTGGGGAAGGTTGCTCCTCCCATACCGACGATACCATTGTCACTGATGCGGGTACGAATCACATCATTGTCCATGGTTTTCCAGTCCTCTTTTTCCGTTTCCTTACCCAGACGGGAAAATTCACCGGAAAGCTCAATGGCTACGGCCTGAGACTTCATACCGTTGGGTAAGAAGATTTCCTTGATTTCCTTGACTGTCCCGGGAACGGATGTATGGATATTGGCAGAAACAAAGCCAGTGGCTTTTCCAATGATATCCTCTTCCTGAACCGTATCTCCCGGTTTAACAAGACATTCTGCGGGAGCCCCGATATGCTGTGACAGGGGAATCACAGCGACGGGAGGCAGAGCGGCAGTACGGATATCTTTCGACTCTGTCAATCCCTTTCCCCCCGGAGGATGAATTCCTCTGGGAAATGTGGCTAACGATCTCATGCGACTTCACGACCTCTTTTAATAATTTGGAATGATTTTTTCTGTTTACTGCGGTCCCTCCAGTACGGGAGGAACATTTTAGACATAAAAAACAAAACTATTATAGCAAATATACTATATTTGTCAAAGTTAAACTTTATTTTTACATAAAGTCCCTCTTTCGCCTCCCCAAGAACCAGGGAGTCGGCAAAGCCCTCCCCGTAGGAGGAGCGGGTTTCATTCATCCAGGAAGGAGAGAATTCCGCTTTAATTTCCCTTGTCTCGACGATTTCTCCCGTTTCATCGTTCCGGGAATAATGAAGAAGCTCCAGAGGGGACTCATCGCCCCAAACAGGACTATAAAGGATGTTCTCCTGGTAAAAGATGTGATGGAAAAAATCTTTTTTTCCGGGAATAAGCTCATCCAGATGGTTTTCACTACTGAAAACAAAAAAAAGAGGAAGAGCCAAAAGCAGTACGGGAAGGGAAAAATCTCTTCGAAAGGCCCTCTCCACAGCAGGCTGGGGAACGGGAGGAATCTTAGCGGAAAAATAGGCGGGGGCAAAAAGATCGTGTTCCGTCCTTCTCCAGTTAAGAGAAAATCGGGGTTGGGAAAATTGTCTTATTTTTCCCGGTTTTCTCCGGGAAGAAGAAAATTCCTCTTTGACAAAGAATCCCAAAAGAAGAGACAGGAGAAGAAACCCCATAAAGAGGGCCGCCCCACCGGAGAAAGTAAAAATCAGACTAATAAGAATAAGAGTCAAACCGTAGGGCAGCATGCAGAAAAAATCATTCCAATTTTCCCAAAACATAATCTCCCAATAAATGACAAGGGGAACAAAAAGCACCCATCCTTCTTGGGAGAGCAGAAGACAGGGAAGCCAGAGAGCCTGAAGAGTAAGGGGAACCAGACTCGCTTTTCCATAACGATAAACATTAAAAAGTCCCAAGGCAAGATACAGAAGCGGCCCCATCCACAGAAGAAAAGGCCGGGGGACTTGTTCCCATTCAATATTTTTCCCCAGCGATCTCACGATAAAAAAGAGGGAACGGAGAGAATTATCGCTGTAAAAAAATATCCGATTCCCCCGGTCTGTCATAAAAAGCTCTTCCAAAGTCGAAAGGTAGGGATCTCTTCTTCTGTCAGTCTCCATCAGGTGGTCGGCCAAATCGGCAAGAGAAACAGTTTTAAGAGAGCTATAATCAGTATAAACCACCGGTGAAGAGGAGGAATAAACTGAATCAATCCCTTTTTCCTTAAGAAGACCGACGACCCTCCCCTCTTCGTTTTTCTCAACCAAAAGAGAATAGTACTCACCCTGCTTCTGGTGAAAGAGAAGACTTGCGAGGAGAGATAATACTATAACGGCCCCAAAGCCCACAAAAGGATTATACCGGGGGATTCTCATATTAATTTTGCCTTTTTCAAGAACCGGACAAACAGATCAAAAAGAATAGGGTCCAGTTTCAGATCTTCATCAATCATGGTCTTTCGCATAAACACCAGGGCTTCACCGGGAGACATGGGATCTTTATACAGCCTGTCCTTATCGGTCAGGGCGTCATAAACATCCACAATTTCCAATATTTTTGCCGGGAAGTAAGCCACACTTTTAAAGGAACTGATATCTTCATAATTATGGGTAAAAATAGAGTCAAAACGATGGTTTCTCACCTTTTCGCTATACTCGGTAAAATTATCCCGGAAAACACCGTATCCGCCTTTATGGCCGTAATACTCATGATGAAGCCCGGCAACATATGCAATGGATTGCCGGTAGGAAGTTTTCTTCATAAGCATAAAATACCCGTCAAAGGCATGATTTTCGATAATGAGTCGATTATATTCCCCGGAGCCGTCAAAGTAAAGCAGATTTCTTCTTTTTCCCAAATCATGCAACAATATTCCCAACATCATCTCTTCCATCTTTTTCCCTTTGAAACTGGGAGGGGACTTCATAATTATGGATTTATCGAATTGCTTAAAATTGTATCTCTCTTTCAGAGGTTCATAAAAAGGCAAATAGGCGGATAGACGGCTCTGAAGTCTTTGGTACAGCCCGGCATACTCAAATTCATGGCGAAGTTCATCAAGGAATCGAATGGAAAGGATAAAGACCCGGTTCATATGGCGCGAAGTGGCCCCGGCGGTTTTATCGGTAATAATTTCCGCCGTCTGATTCAGATTATAATTTCTTGAAAGAGCCCGGATGAAACTCCCCATGAGTTCACCGGTTTTTTCCGTAATCTGAAGCATTTGCCGTTGTGACGCCAGATTATCCTCATCGGCCATCTCCTCCAGGGAAACCTTGTTTATCACAGTAGAATAGATAGCCGCATCGGCCATAAGAGAGGCGATATCGTGGGAAGAGACACGGGGACGGTCCAGGGCTTCGTCAAGATTGTTAATGGCGTGGACAATACGCTCTTTTCGAACATCCAAAGGCATGTCGACGACTTCATCATACTCATTCCCATAACCGGAAACTTCCGGTTCAACAGGCCTGTCCTTGAGGCTGATTTGATCTATCTCCCCTGTCAACAGGCGTCGGTTTTTATCAAGAATGACAATAAGATTATGCCTGTCTTCCTCGCTCATGAGAAAGTCCCACCCGGGGCTCTCCCAGAAGCGTTCGTTATTCCTATAGAGAGCGGAAAAACGGGTATGCCGCTCCTTCCCTGTACTTTTACTACGACATAAGATGAGAATATCCTGTTCTTTGAGAATCTCCAGAAAGTCGGAGTCTCGAACAATAAAACTGGCAAAGGAAACGGTTTCGTTCACGTATTAATCTTCCGTCAGGCTAATAGCCCTGATGCTTCGAATAAAAAGGATAGGAGGCAGCTGCCTGTATCGTCCTATCTCTTTACTAAAAAAGTACTCGTTAAAGCGAAAAATACTTTTGTTATTTTCTACATAATTCCCCGGGATACCCATCATGATGAGAGAGGCATCGGAAGATTCGTCGGAAAGTATATCCGTAAAGGGCTCTTCCCTAAAAGGAAGGATTTTAATTTCACCGTTGATACGGGCCCGGACAAAGAGATCATTCAACTCACGCTCTGCCTTTTCCGTATCTTCCCCGGAACCGACCATACGAAGGATACGGATATCATATCGCTCTTCCTTTAGCTTAATCCCCTCATTGATGATGTAGGCCAGAAGGGCCATAAAGTTCCCGTTCCGTTCTCCCCTCCACCAAATATCGAGCCTCTTTCCCTTGGCTCTTACCATACGGCTGTCTACGGTAGAGTCGAGTCCCTTGTAGAGAAGAATGTTTTTATTTCTCTCCGTGGCCCCATTCAGGATTTTTACGGAATCGACCTTTTCATTGTATTCGAGAAGGACCGTATTGGCTTCCAGTCCGCTCATTTCGGCAGCCTGGATAATCGTAAGGATAGCTTCTGTGGGATGGGCCGTTTCGATGAGAGACATTCCTTTACTCTCTTCCCCGGAAGGAACCACGTCAAACTTTTTGGGAGAGATGAGACAGTTGGTACTTACCAGTCCCTGATAGGAGGAAATACTTCTCACGATTTCATCCATATCCTTCCACCAGGCTTCTTCCGTACCGTAGCAGACAGTCTGTAGAACGGGCCGCCAGTTTCTTGTCCCCTGTACAATGGTTCGAATTCGTCTGAGTGAACCCCTAATCAGTGTAAAAAGCACGCCCCACCAGACTCCTTCCAGCTTACCCGCCGATTTGTGCTTTAAAATCAGCCTGAACATAAGATATTGGGAAAGGGTAATAAGAATCCCCACCTGCCAGTTAAAAAGGCAGACCGTGGCAAAACAGGCCAAAAAGCCAAAAAGAGAAACCGCCCAGTGTCCTTTGAAGGTAGGACGGAAAGAAGGATTCCGGCTAAAACGTTCCAAAAAGGCCGCCAGATTCACCCAGCCGTACACAACCAGAAAGAGGATACCCACCACTGTGGCAGCCAGGTTGATGCTTCCCATCCAGATAACCCCAAGGCCTACGAAGAAAGTCACCACCACGGCAAAACGGGGTTCCTCCCCTTCTTTGGTAAAATCCCGTTCCAGGAAATTCAAAAAGTCGGGAAGAATGTTGTCGCGGGCCAAAAACTGAACCGTTCGGGGCCCGGTCATAAATACACTGAGCGCAGATGAACTGGTCGCAAAAAGGACCCCCAGTAAAATCAGAAGCCCCGGGATATTGGCGGGAAAAGCTTTCCCCAGTCCCAAAAGGTCCGTAAGCAGCACACCATAGGGAATTCCTTCATTATATCCTTGGATGAGAACGGACCGGTCCATACCGGCAAATATATAGGTGACAACCACATATACGGCCATGGTTATAAGTATGGCCAAAAAAGTTCCTCGCACAATACTTTTCCCGGGAGTTTTAAGATCTCCGCTCATACCGATTCCCGTACTAATTCCCGTAACGGCGGGAAAAAATTGGGTAAAGGAGAGAAAAAAGATCCCCATTGTGAGAGGACGGGAACTAAAAAAGGCCCTATGCCCCGTAAAAAGAGGAGTTCCCCCGTATTCCAATCCCAGCAAGGGGGAAAAGAAAATGGAGCAGACACTCAGGATAAGAACCACCAGAATAGCCGATTGGATCTTTAAGGTAAAATCGGCCCCGGCCATGACAACAAGAAAGAACACAAGCAGAAAGACCGATGCCAAAAGCTGCTTCTGCACCAAAAGTGCCTCCGGGGAATCGAGAAGAAAAAGGGGAATAAAATCGAGCCAGGGAGCGATAATAGGATGGAGCGGTTCGGCAAAACCTATACAGTAAAACCCCACACTCGCCGCCTGGGCCAGATAGAGGGGAATCCCAATCGAACCTCCCATAGCCTTTCCCAGGGATTTCTTTGAGAGGGCGTACATCCCCCCCCCTTCGATGCGATTCAAATTGGTAGCGCAGTCGGCCAGGGAGAAAGCGGTGGAAATGGTTACGGAATGGGCAAGAAGAATAATGAGAACCATGGGAAAAAATCCCAGATCCGCCGTAAGTAAGGGGAGAAGGAGAAAGAGAACGGTCCCTAGAATTGCCTCTGTTGACGGGACAAAAACCCCTCTGAATGTTCCGAATTTCTTAGCCATAGACGCGGGATTATACCATAGAGAAAGGAGCCGAGACAAGTTTACCGGCCATTAATTATGTACTAATTCCTCCGCCCGATCCATGAGTTCGGAATAATGAATCAGTCTATCAAACTCAACCAGGCCGGAAAGGGCTTTGGAAATCAGTTCCACTCCGCCCTCATGGGCGACAGAGACCGAATTCAGCCCCCCCGCCACGACAACGCCGCAGCGCTCATGGGCCACGGGAATCCCCAAAAGGCTCTGACCGGGATAACCTATCTCGATAATCCCGCCCATACCGATTTTCTTTAGCTCCTCATTGATGGAAACCACATACTCCCGGCTGCTGGCAGGGATTTCTCTAAAGCTAGCCCCCACCTGGCCGCTCCCCTCTTCTATAATTCCCGTACAGTTGGTCATACCGCTCTTTATATAGATTTCCAGAGGATCCAGACTGGTCCCTTCATACTTAATAATAGCCGTGAATCGTTCCGCCTTGCCATTTACCACTTCCAGAAGCCCCCCGAACAGGGAAACCACCGGTACCCCGGAAGAGAGCATAATTCCGTTAAGCGTAATGGAACAAACCGTCCCTATTCCCACATAGCCCCGGGGAATAACAGTCTCACCCAAATTCTCCCCTTCCTGAAACAGGGCGATCATCTCCCCCGTGGAAAAGGCAGACTTCATATAGGGAAGAAACATTTTAACAGCCTTAATCAGTTCCGCTTTTGATACGAGACTCACATTGACCAGAACCTTGCCCTCCCCCGTATGGTAGTTATAGGACATGCGGTAGGTCATATCGTCGATGCGGGAAGAGAGGAAGCCGACTTTTTCATAAACGTGACTCCGGGAAAGCTCCAAAAGCCCTTTGGGAGTTATGTAGCGGCCCTTTTTCTCCTTGTAGGCAGTAAAGCCCAGGTTATCCAGAGCCTGAAGATGAAAGCGAACAGTCCTTTCGCTGATTTCCAATCCCCTTTCGGCCAAAAGCTCCCGTATTTTCTGACTTGAGATCGGTTCGGACGATTCTTTGAGGATTTGGAGGGTCATCAGACGTTTTCTTTCGGCTCTTTCTTTCATGGGGCCATTGTAGCATTTATCGGGGAGAATAACAAATCGGGAAGTAACAACCGACTCTGGAACTAATCATGTTTCAGGATAAAATGCTCTCTCGTTGCACTATCAACCACATAGGCGTTATAGAATATTTTGTCCATAGAATTTACCGATCCCAAATTCCATCCCGTTAGATCCTGATCAAAACTATCGTTGTAATAAAACATCAAATCCATATTGGTCACATGAGCCACATTCCAGTCGGAGATATCCTGATTGAATTCTTTGTTATCTTTAAATAGCCCGCTCATATCGGTGATTTCCGAAGTATCGACCTGAGACACATTCTTTCCGGCTTCTATCTTGGTAATCAGTTCTTCTCGGGTAAGGGGCTGTTCATCATGACAACCAGCCAGAATAGAAAGGGCTGTCATAACCAGGATTAGTTGTTTCTTCATCTTTTCATTTCCTAATATTACTCACCAATAAAAAGCACAGAAGCTTGGGGCCAATGGGACATATCGTAACTAAAGGAATCAGCTCCTCCGAGCATCCCATTACAACGAGTAACAGGACTGATGTCCCACCCGGATATATCTTGATTGAACGAATCGGCTTCAAAGAACATATATGCCATATTACTGACGTGGCTTACATCCCAACCGGAAATATCTTGGTTAAAATTAATGGCATTGCAAAACATAGCCGCCATATTCGTGACCTGACTAACATCCCACCGGGATATATCCTGGTTGAACGAACTGTCCCATTTAAACATTCCGGACATATCCGTGACCTGACTTACATCCCATCCGGAAATATTCTGGTTGAAGGCTTCGGCCCTGTAAAACATTCCGGACATATTGGAAACATTGTTCACATCCCATCCGGAGATATCCTGATTAAAGGAGTAGGCCTCCGAGAACATTTCAGACATATCAATCACACTACTCACGTCCCAGCCTGAAATATCCCGATTAAAAACCTCATTTTTACAGAACAACTCTGACATGTCAGTTACACTGCTTACATTCCAATTGCTTATATCCTGATTAAAAGAGGAGTAGGAAAACATAGCTGTCATATTTTCCACATGGCTCACATCCCACAAGGAAATATTCTGATTAAATAAATTGGCCCCCAAAAACATGGATGACATATTCCTTACACTACTTACATTCCAGGGGGATATGTCCTGATTAAAGGCATCGGCATCATGAAACATGGCAGACATAGTTTTCACATGGCTTACATTCCAATCGGAAATATCCTGGTCGAAGTTTATTGCACGAGAAAACATGCCTGCCATATTCGTAACATTACTTACATCCCAATCGGATATGTCCTGATCAAAGGCTTCGGCCCAGTAAAACATATTAAACATATTGGTTACACGGCTTACATCCCATTCTGATATATCCTGATTAAAAGATTTAGCTCTGTCAAACATATGAGACATATTGGTTACACGGCTTACATCCCATGCCGATATATTCTGATTAAAAAAATAGGCTCTATAAAACATATTGGACATATTGGTTACACGGCTTACATCCCATTCTGATATATCCCAGTTGAAATGACCCGCTTCGTAGAACATTTTTGACATATCGGTAACATTACTTACATCCCAATCGGATAAATCCTTATTGAAGCAATGATTCCCATAAAACATCTCCGACATATTCGTTACATTGCTTACATCCCAAGCGGAAATATCCTGATTAAAACCATACTCCTTAAACAACCCACTCATATCTGTTATTCCCGATACATCTATATGAGTTATGTCTTCATTATACTTTATCATAGTTTTCAGTTCACCTTTTGTTACTTTCATGGTTAAGCTGAAGGAGGGTAAATGATCTTCCGGAATATTACTTTCATAAGCAAATCTCCAATATCGATTAACATTTGAAACATCCCACCCGGAGATATCCTGATTAAAAGATTTGTTACCCTCAAATAACCGGCTCATATCTGTTATACCCGATACATCTAAACGGGTTATATCCTCCTCTTGTTCAATAAGTTCTTCCAGCTCTTCTCTCGTGACTTTTAATGGTAAAGTGAATAAAGGAAGATAATCCTCTGTTAATGCACTGTTATAACCAAAATTACAATATCTGTTTACCTTCGAAACATCCCATCCGGAAATATCCTGTGTAAAGGAACTGACATAGTTCATATCTGATTTTTTGAAGTATTTTCCGCCATGGAACATAGATGACATATCGGTAACATGACTTACATCCCACCCGGATATATCTTGGTTAAAATCAATAGCATCGCAAAACATCCCCGACATATTCGTTACCCGACTCACATCCCACCGGGAAATATCCTGATTAAAGTATTCTGCGGCATAAAACATATTTGACATATTCGTTACATTGCTTACATCCCATCCGGAAATATCCTTATTAAAAAACTTGGTTTTATTGAACATGTTCGACATATCGGTAACATTACCTACATCCCATCCGGAAATATCTCGATTAAAGAGTTCGGCATTATTAAACATTCCCGACATATCCGTTACCTGACTAACATCCCAATCGGACAAGTCCTGACGGAAGTGTCCGGTTCCAGCAAACATTTCTGACATATTGGTAACCCGACTCACATCCCAGCCGGAAATATTCTGGTTGAAGTCTTCATTGTCCTTAAACAATCCGCTCATGTCGGTAATCTCCGATGTATTGACTCGCGTCACATCTTCACCGGCTTCTATCATGACAATCAGTTCTTCTCGGGTAAGGGGGGTGCTTTTACAAGCCGTAATCATTAAAATTGGTATTAACAAAAAAAATATTTTTCTCATGTTTTTCTCCTGTTTATTAAATAAATCCAGGTTAAGTACCTGTCGTTTTGGAAATAGATAAAAGTCAAAGACCAGCTGTATCACTGTTTTACAGTGACATTAAAGAGTTTTTCGATAATCACTTCCCCCTCCATGTCCAAGGCGGATAATTTATATTCTCCCGGTATAAGTTCTTCAGGCAGTTCAAAGAACCAGCCTAAAAAAATCTCGGAATGGCTGTATCCGTTTTGTGTCCATTCTGTTTTGCCTCTGCCGATCTGACCGCTTTTATCTTTGACCGGATGAACAACCTTAACTTTATGGACAATGACTTTTGGAACCGTAGCCGAATCAAGGGCGGTAAATCTAAGACCGATAGCCATTCCCAGTTCAGCCTCTATTTCATCGATCTGCTCAATGCATACCGGTTCTTTTACGCTGGTCAGTCCCGGATTTTCCTTCGATTCATGGGTCTCTTGTAAGTTGTAAATCCCGTAATCTACCATGGTAAAGTCCTGATTCTGAAAGCTATTAATTCCGTATTTTTCTTTGAGCTGTTTAACGAGATTTCTCATTTTAGAAGATTTGTGATCTTCGAATTTCATTATCAATGGATGATATTCCGCTCTGTCAGCGACACAGTCTAATATGAGCATTTGATCGGCCAGTTTTTCCTGATATATGTATTTCGAAAGGCTAACCTTGCGGGCTAATAGAGATATCTCGTAAATTCTGCGATGATTGAGCAAATATTTCAGTATGGCTCGGGTCTCCACTTTAGAATCCAGAAGCAAGTCGAAATATTCATAGGACTTCATATCCATGTCAATTTCCAAACATTCGGGAGAGATTAGACCTAATAGCCTTAAGATTTTACCTTGTAAGGGCCTGCTTAGGTCTCCTAAATTATCTTTAACGGAGATATCGAAATAATTTGAAAATCTTTCTGTAAACGGGGAGTAATAAGTTCCGAAGCGGAAGATATTTTCCAGTTCTGCATTAGATGCTGATAGGGGGTCTTTCAAAAAAGCTTCGGTTCTCCCTATTACCATGCTTCTATAATCCTGCTTTGCATAGGCAGAGTATTCATCTAAGATCTCCCCGGGACAGCTTTGATCAATTACAACTACCTTTGCCGGTATATACCGTGAACATTCGGTTTTAGAAAATGTCTTTTGAATCAGCCATAGAACTTTCTGTCCGGAAAGAGGAGTCAATTTATCTTCCTGTTTTTGCAGAATAATATACTTCTCACCGTCCAAATTATTAAATTCTTCATCATAATCGGTTGTTTTAATATCCGAAGGCTTATCAAGTTGAATGCTGTACATCTGATCCACTAATTCAGGGTAATTTTTCCACTCACTATCGATGTATTGATAGAGAGATCCCTCTTTTTCCAAGCGGTTTTTAAAATAGACGGGAAGAGGTTCTATCGCGGTTCTCTGTTTTAGTACTCTGAGAAAACTCTGAATAAAAAGTTCATCCTTAAAGTCCGTCAGCCCGGAGATACTTAATTCATGGATGGCAAAATCAAGGATTTCCAGCTGTACGTTCCAGGGGAGAAGTCTGTATCCCTTTTTTAAGGCATAAGCTTCCCCGGCGAAAACAAAATCACCGGGCAGAGTCGTCTGTTCTATTTTTGCCCATTCAGTCACGATGGCTTTAAAATAGTTTTTATCAGAATCCTCGTTGTCCGAGAGCTCTTCAAGTATATAGGCCCAGTATCCTTCTGCAGATAATCCCTGCTCTTTGAACTTACCTAACATGGTGAGCATATTTTCTTTATTGTCCCTCTTATATTTATGGGGCTTGTATGTTTTAGCCAGAAAATGAGATGTTTTGACGGGCCCGTAGTGAAAAGCTTGTTTTAAGATTCTGGAAGAAGCATCTGAGCAGTTCAGCCCCTTGCACCCGGATGCCAGATGTGCCATATACAATAGCTTTTGAGTGGATTTATCTATCGATCTGAACCATCCGTATTGTTTTTGCTTGTCCGAGATCCGATCCCTATCGCATTCCAGGTATTCGTCTAAAATAGCAATAGCTATTTCTTCGCTTTCCAAGGCGGAGCAGGGATCTTCATTTACCGTGATATGACCTTTGTAAATATACTGCTCTAATTTATCCAGAGGCTCTTTTATTTTTTCGTAATCATCCAATAAGCGGCGGCCTATGTTTTCCGTGTTTCCATATTTTACAGTCATCAGCCAATCAGCTCTCGGAAATGTAGTGCCCGTTAATAAATTATAGAACAGCAGACCGCTGCCGTATTTGTTGAGATAATTCCGGGCCGACTCTGTTATGGCATCATCAATATTATGGTTTTGATTATGATGTAACAGGCATACGGCCAGTACGGCAATATCCGCCTTGCTATATTTTTTAATTTGGCTATTTTCAAAATAATCCTCTGCATCGAAAGATTCGTCCAGTGTAAACAATTCTTCAGGCAATCGGATTAGAGCGTCGTCATAGTTTGAATAAATAAGATTTTTAAAGGTTTCTATATTTTCCCTGTAGACATAATTGCCAAGCTCCTCCAGCTCGGTCATTAAAATCTTGAACCAGGAGGATTTAAAACGGCTTTCAAATTCTTCCTCGGAGATAAAGCCGATGTGGTCAATAATAAATTCCTTGGTTTCTTCTTGGAAAGGGGCATGACCGTTTAAGGCAAATAATACATCTAATAAACGATGGAATATTTCATTGAGAGTATCCTTTTGAAGGTCCTTATTGATTCCCCATAGCATCAATTTTTTATATAGAGTCTGCAACAGGCTCTTAAGCCATCTCCATAGGCTTTCCATGCTATAAAAATTCTCAAATTCTTTGATTAATTCAAAATACCCCTGTTCCGCCTCACTGTAGATATTTGTTTTGGGAAGGGAGGTCAGAATATCTTTATTCTCTCCTGTAGCTATATAGTTCCAAACAGCGTCACCCTCTTCAACTCCCTTAACTATGAACTCTTTCCAATTTGACAGGGGGTCATCTTGTGGCATATTATCTTCAGCGATATATTTAGCCGGATCGTATTTAAGCATTGCTTTATTGTTTTTAAATACATTCTTATCTACTATGGGATGTCCCAGTTTCTGTTCGACATAATTTCTTAATTCAAGGATCTCATCTTCCGCAGATTTTTGAACAAAGTTTTGAGTAAAGTATTCATCAATATCAAAATCATCATCCCATGTATTATAGGGGTAGTGGACGAACATCAGATTCAATACCAGATCGGCAATCGGGTTTTGCCTGCTCCATTTTACACTGTCCTCGGTATAAGGCATGTAAGGCATTTCCTTATAACGCTGAACCAGCAAGTCCTTAAATAACTGATAATGCTCTTCCGATTCGCGGAAATAGGAGATAAGGTCAAAGCGGGACTTGATACCGGGGCTCTCACCTCCTCCATAGCAGCTATTATACCCCAGCATTATTTCCCGAGCCATCCCATTATCACAGTAACAAAAAGCTTTTAAGGAATCCTTGTTTATACCAATACTATCTATCCAATCCGTTATGCAGTATAGAGAATTCCCCATGTGCTCATCATCCCAATAAGGGATAAGAAAGGATGTTAAGAGGTATCCGTATTCAGGATAAACATGGGCAAGTAACAGTAGGGGCTCTAAAGCAAATGGTTCTTCGCATGTAATCCACATTTTGGAAGAGTCATTTAATGCTCTGGCAAATGTTACAAAATCCCTTGCTGTATTAAACAGGTCTTCTTTAAGCTCAGGAAATTTTAAGGCATATGCGAAGAGCAGAGTTTCTGTAAGTAGTTCATCTTTTAAGTCGACATCTTCCTTATCCCGGCCCGTTTTTTCATGTAAAAACTTATAAATAACAGGATGGGACTTAAAATCTTCCATACCTGCATGATCAATTTCAGGGTTAAAGCGAACTACGCAATAATCCTGTTCAAAGGCTTCTCCCGTAAGCACCCATTCACCATACTGCTGTAGTGCTTCTCTTATTGAATCTACCCGGTTTGGGTCATAGTTAAATATATATTTTGGTTTCATCTCTTCAAAAGCCATAAAAATCTCTTATCCTTTATATTCAGTAATTTTAGCTATTTTACTTACTGTTAAGAATAGATTTAACAATAGCTTTTATCTTACGGGATTTATCATTTTTAAAAGGAAGTACAAGATATTTTGCATCCTTCTCATCTTTAAACATGATAACAAGATCCCTACGTTGAGAATCAGATAAATATTTAATATTCTTTTCAATAATGCCATCTCTACCCATTTCAATGCAGAGTTCCTTAAATAGAGGCTGATCATTACCCAGATAGTAGGCTATAAGGTTCTCTTTTTTAATATCCAGATCTTTAATATGCTCGTAAAGGTATTCGTATGACTCATTAATCCAGTATTCTACTTCATTTCCTCCCTGGGAAGGGTGGGCATCCAGATACTCTTCCATGGTAATATCACTGTTTTTAACCAGGGATCGAAGATAACTGTAAAAAAGATCATTTTCCAGAATTCGGAAACCTCTGACACTGTGGTTTAACAGAAGGGTAAACAGTCTAGCCTGTTCTTCTTTGGGAAGTTGCCACACAAACATACCAAGGTTATAATTTGTCGTCCGGCGAAACTCATAATATGTATGTTTTCTAATATTCTCATCAAATATTTTACTAATTTCCCTGTATTCAAGATCTCCTGATAAGTAGGCTAATGTTTTTTCAGTAATAACCTCACCACTTAATGTGGACTCTTCCATAGTATTATATTTAATGTATATATCCAGGGCTCTCTCAAAATCCCCGGTCTGATCCAGTGGATACTTCGGGTTTCGTAGAGCCAGATCTATATAGAACTTAAGTTTGGCCTGTTCATTTATATAGATTAATCCCTCTTCCAGAGCTATGGCTTCGTTTTTTCTAAAAGCACCGATCATTCCGCAATCTTCATCGTCCTTCTCTTCGTAAACATCGAGCCACCACAGGTACTTATCTACATCACAGGGCTCTGTTATATTCCCTTTATCCTGAACCTGTGCCATCTTGAATGCACAAAGCTGTTTCCTTGGTACTTTAGCTCTCTCCAGCTCTTTATAAAACCTCTCTTCTGACTCTTCATCCTCAAACTCAACATTAGAGTAATCATTAGAGTAGAACCTTCCAATCTGTCTGATAACCCATTGTGGAGCTAAAGCGGTTAAAAGTTTAAAAACTCTGTCTGCCATTAGACTTAATGGGGGAACCAGGTTTCTCATCCAGTAGCAGCATAGAATAATATTCTGGAATCCATCTTTATAAAAAAACAGACTGTAGCTTTTCTGATGCTCACTGAATTTGTTTACATAGAGATCTCCTCTACACTCTTCATCCCTGTAGAGGTGCTTCTCCAGTAATTCGAGGATTGTCTCATGACTAGCCAACTTTGGAGTATCTGCAGCACTAACTTTCCCCATTAAAAGATCCATAGGGTTCTGTGGTTCAACAGTAAAATAATCAACTATGAGCTTTAACTCATCATCAGAAATATTTTCCCGTAGATGTTTTTGAAGTTGCTTTACAGCCAACTCCCAAGGACCTTTTCCTATATAATCGATAAGTTTCTGTGTAATCTCATCAAAATTACCTTCAAGTTTGTCTCTGTATAGGAGATATGTAGCAAGGGTTATACGACCTAATACAGGTTTTCCCCATTTAGAGCAATCATAGGCAGCTCTTCCATTCTGTCTGATAACAGCCTCTACATATTTTCTGCTGTCATAATCAATTTTATCCCCATGGTTAAAGGAGTAGTTATCAAGGGTTAGTTTTTTCTCCGCCGGTCTGCTTTTTTTACTATATCGCTTATAGAAATCATCTATACTTATTAGATTCCAGCCACCCTCTACGTCGGTAACAATCTCTCTCATATTGTCACAAATCTCTTCTTTACCTAGTAAGCGGTAAAAGACATCCAGTATTCTTAAAAACTGATTAGCTCCCTCTTCCCGGTTCGTTGACTCTTCTTCTGCCTCTCCGGTTTTTCTTACACCTATTTTAAGGATTAATCCGTTGCTACTTTGTGGCTCCGACTCTTCCTCTCTGCTGTATACCAGATCACTTAAAACTCCTGATAAAATATCATCCAGTTGATTTTTTATATCTCCCTCATAGTCTAAAGGGCTTGTGGTATAGGTTATGTCAAAATAGAAATTCCTGGCATGTTTTTTTGCTATTGGAATAAGTTCGGTTTTTGTTATCCCTTCTAAAATATCCTCATTACTGCCGGATTCAATATAGCTCCAGAGATTCTCACCCTTTGGAAGGGCTAATATAAACTCTTTTAAATTATTAAGATCATCCCCTCTGTATTTATCCCTGTCCATATAATCAGACTGATCTCTACTATCCTGATCTTTCTCCGTATATTTTACCAATGGAGTGTCTACTGACTCCTTTATATACTCCTCAAGGTCAAAGGCTTCATTCTCCACGGTATCAGTTATAAACTTCTTCTGCAGATGTTCAGAATATTGATCAACTTCATCATCATTATATTCGTTTATGGGAGAGTAAAATGAGATGAAATACTCTACCACAGGGGTTCTTTCTTCAGCTTCACTGTCTGAGCTATACATAAGTACAGGTTCCTCTTTAAACCTTCTTAAAAGCTCCTCTTTAAACCAGGTATACTCTTCGGGGGACTCTTTTAGATATTCTCCCAGACTCCGGTTTCCTATAATCTCATCATTTTCGTTGTAGAAACATACCTCTTTATTAAACATAAAATGTCTAAAATGGCCGTTATCACACCAGATATACGCCTTTATCATATCCCTTGTCCATCCACGTTTTTCTACAAGGGTAAATAGAAAATCCTCATAACCTGTGGCGTGTTCAGTGTCCCAATAGGGTATAAAATATAGCCCTAGAAGATAGGTATATTCGGGGTATTTAACAGCTATTAAATAGAGGGCATCTGCTCCAAAAAGCCTCATATCATCAATCCAGACATCATCGGTATTATTATATCTTCTCATGGCAGAAACTATGGATTTGGCAGTCTCTATAATCTCATCTTTTAACTCATCATACTCTAGAGCTATTGCAATAAAGATAGGTTCGGAGTTGTATATTTCATCACCATCTTTTATCTCATCGGTAGTAAAATTACCTCCAGGGCCGAAACTTAATGACTCTTGTAATGTTGCTGTATTTTTAACATCCTTTGTATTTAACCTTCTAACACCGGACTCTGTTTCTATCTTGAACTCTACATTAAACATACCTATAAAATCTTTTACAAAGGCTTTGTCATTATCTAAAAGATCCCTGTACTGATTTAATACATCTTTTATCGATGCTGAGTTGTTCTCTTTAAATGTTAAAATTATATTTTTATCAAATTGTTTCATTGTTTACTTTGCTCCATTACTATTTGATTTTCAGTCTGTTATTTAATTCCTTTGAGTAAGTAACTCGGATACTGTTACTCCATCTTCGTTCTTTAAACTTAGAATATCTTCGTCGGTACTAGACCAATTAGGATTAAACTGAGCTAAAAAATGAGCAACCGTGATTCCGTGTTTTTTTAAGCAAAGGATATCTTTATCATTTGTTTGCCAATTAGGATTTGATATGGCTAACCTATGAGCAACACCCCAAACATGTTCGTGTTCTAAGCAAAGAATCTCCTTATCATCTGTTTGCCATAGGGGATTGTTTTCGGCTAATAAAAGAGCTACTTGTTTACCTATAATATTTTTTAACTTTAATATTTCCTTATCCTCACATCGGAAATAAATATTAGGAAGAGCTGCTATATAATGAGCCATGGCTTTTCCTTTTTCATTTTTTAGTAATAGGGTATCTCTATCTTGTTTAAGAAACTGATTTACAGTCCAGCCATTACTATCTGTCAATTTTAGTATATCTTCGTCAGTGCAAGTCCAGTCAGGATTATGTAGAGCCAATAAGTGAGCCACGCTGGTTCCTCCATGCTCTAGTTTTAAAATCTCTTTATCCTTAGTAAGCCAATTGGGTCTTGTTTTAGCAAATACATGAGCAACCGTTTCTGATATCTCGTATGATCCACCGTTTCGAAGTTTTAAGATATCCTTATCTTCTGTTATCCAATTATCATTATAAATAGCAAGGGTATAGGCAATTACCTGTTTTTCACTATTTGCTAAACAGAGGAGGTGTTTATCGTTTGTTTGCCACGTCCCTGATTTTGCTTTTTGAAAGTATAAAAGAGTTTCAACTGTTTCTCCTTGATTATTTTTTAAAGCAAGAATCTCCTTATCTTCTGTTGTCCAGTCAGGATTATACATAGCTAACTCATGAGCCACGCTAGTATTATACTTATCTTTTATGGTTAGAATATCCTTATCATCTGTCATCCAATTTTGGTTATGTATAGCAAGTG
>JAQQAP010000047.1 GCA_028533045.1 Spirochaetales bacterium
CAACAGATGATTCAACAGATGATTCAACAGATGATTCAACAGATGATTCAACAGATGATTCAACAGATGATTCAACAGATGATTCAACAGATGATTCAACAGATGATTCAACAGATGATTCAACAGATGATTCAACTATAGATGTCTCGAGTGTAACAGTGTCTCCATCTTCAGATACTCTTACCGTTGGAGAAACATTAGAACTAACGGCAACTGTTTCTCCTGCCGAAGCAACGGATCAAGGCATCACTTGGTCGTCATCAGATTCATCAATCGCTACAGTTACTACCAATGGAATTGTGGAAGCTATCTCAAGTTCCGAGGATTCCGTAACGATCACAGCAACATCCGATGATAATGATCAAATCTATGGTACTGCAATTATTACTGTAGAAGAAGCAATTAGCATAACAGGATTTAGCATTACACCGGAAAACGATTATCTGACAGTAGGAGAAACATTAACTCTCACGACAACCTTTACTCCTTCCGACGCAACAAATACAAATATTTCCTGGTCAACAACCGATTCTTCTATAGCAACGGTAAGTTCTGACGGAGAAATTACCGCAGAATCAGAGGGTGGGCCGGTAACCATTATTGCAATAACAGAAGACGGCGATTTTGTTGATACAATCAATGTTTCTGTTTCTAGTGATTCTATTGTACAAACAAACTCTAAAAATCTAACCTTTACTTACGATCATAATGGTGATTATTCAAGCATGGCCAGCAATATCTACGCTATCTGGATTGAAAATAAAACCTCCGGAGAAATACAGAATCTCTTTATTTGTGATAAAGCTCCTACAGGTAGCGGGCTTTCCGATGGGAGCAATGTATTAGCCTTTTGGAAAAACAGACCTTTTTGGGATTCAGCTGATAATTCTGTTGCAGATGTAGTGACCAGTGCCACCATAGCAGAAACTGATTTTACCCTTAAAGATAGCGAACTTATCGTAGATGACGTTACTTATTCCTATGATGATTATTTCGGAGAATCCGTAATTGATATGACCGTAGAGGAAAGGATGGGAGACCAATTTACTATCTATTTTGAGCAAGACCAGTCATGGGTCTATAACGATTGGTTTACTGGATCAGGAGGAGATTCTCACGATTATGACCAACCTTCAATTATATACGCGGTTGATATAGATCTAACAGACAACACAACAACAGAATATACCCTTGAAGCTGTAGGTTGGACAACAATGTATGCCAATACAATAATCGATGGCTTAGGTACATTATCAGATGTTGGAAACTTCATTAATGAGATTCGCTATATAACTCATAGTAAAAGCGAAGATGATGATGGTAATGTTTCTTTTGGAGACGAAAACCTTTCTGAAAGTTCCCTACGCTGTATATCAAGCATCACCGTAACCGTAACAGATACAGAAGATTAGGATAAGAAAATGAAAACAAAACTACGGAATATTTGTATACTAATGTTTGTCATGTTAGCAGCTTGCTGTGTCGAGCCGCCCACAGACCCAAACATAACCTTAGATTTCGACTACGATAATTCTCTGAACCCCACGAGTATGGGCAACATCTACGTCATCTGGCTAGAAAATGAAGCAGGAGACATCCAACACCTCTTTGTAAGCAAAAAACTCATAAAGGGAGGCATTACCGATCAGGAACTAGCCCTCCCCCTCTGGCAGCTTTCCCGTTACAAAAAAGATAATAAGGACATGAAGAAAGATGTTAATGCCGTAACAGCAGCAACCCTTTCAAATCAGGACTTTACCATAACCGAATCGATTGATGAAGAAAGATTAGGAACCAGCTTCACTCTCTATATGGAAATAGACCAATCATTCCAGAAGAATGATTGGTTCACCGATGACTGGAA
Source organism: Spirochaetales bacterium (assembly GCA_028533045.1). Lineage (GTDB taxonomy): Bacteria > Spirochaetota > Spirochaetia > DSM-2461 > DSM-2461 > SZUA-368. Next base: position 1,865 of record JAQQAP010000047.1, read on the forward strand.
AGACCAGCCTGCAGTCCTCTATTCAGTTCAAATTGACCTGGATAGTGCTCAGAAAGAGTATTCACTAAAACCTATCGGCTGGACCCCCATGTATGAAACGACTGTAGCCGGAGTTGTACGCGAGGTGGGAACCTTGGTTAATGATATGCGCTTCATAACCCATTCTAAAGTTGATGACACTCCCACGTTTGGAGAGGAAGATAAAAACAACAGTGCTATACGCTCTGTGGGGTCTATCACAGTAACAATAAAAGAATAAAAATGTTACTCCTTCACCTATACGAACTAAAGAGATACCGAATAATCCCTTATATTCTCCTGGCTATTGTATTAGGGGGAATGCTCTTCTTTGGACTCAGGCAAAAAGGCGATGATCCTACAAATAATTTATCATGGGAAGCTGAGGGGGGTCTTAAATTCACCTCCCCATCCCTGGCCTATACAGAGACAGGTTTTAAATTACCTCAATATGATGAAATAGCCTCAATTGATCTGACCATTTCTCCAAAAGATATTTCAAGCTCGGCTCTTCAAATAATTCTTATGATCTATAATGAGACTAAAGATGAACAGTTTGTCATAGGTTTAAGAGGTGAAAATATTGTAGTATTACAAGGCAACGATTACGACAAGAACAATGGTTCAAACCAATTAATCGCTCATATGGGAATAACCGACTCAAAAGAACAAATACATATTGAAACGGGAAAAAATGGAACGATTATCTCATTAAATGGCAAAATAATAGCCGAAAAAAAACAGCTAAACTTGATGCTCCCTACAAATAATGAAAGTTCACGCCTTATTCTAGGAAGTAACATTAAAAGCCAATATGGCTGGAACGGTATTATTTATGATCTAAAACTTACAAGTATAAATAACTACAGCATCACCTACAATTTCTGTTGCCCTCCCACAGAATTAATTCATGAAACAAATGGACAGACTCCAGCACTTTATCTTCCAGGAGAAAGGCCTATTTTGGAAAATAATTTTCTACGACTCCCAAAGTTTAATGAAACGGCTCTGTTAGAACTTATATCAGATATATTCATTAATCTATTAGGCTTCATTCCATTAGGTTCAATTCTATATCTTATGATTGGACGCAATCGTAAGAAGGGAAATCTTATAGTAATGGGTTTAATTATTCTTTATAGTCTCTATTTCGAAACTGTACAGGTATGGCTCCCCACCCGTAATTCTTCCTTACTTGATCTTATTATGAATTGCGTTGGCGGTTACATAGGGATAATAATAGCGACAAAGTACGGAAACTTAATAAAAAAAATCAAACGGAATGTACCTGATACTTGTTAAAATTAATAAAGAGATTATTACCCTATACAAATAAAATATTATTATTCCTCTTTCTTACCATGCTTTTCGCCGGTTTACGTCCAAAAGGATATGACTCAAAAAATAACATTGCATGGGATACAGAAGGAGGCTTAATCTTCCAACCTATCTCCATTGCATATACCGAAAAAGGCATTCCCCTACCTCCTTCAGACAGTGATTTTAGTCTAGATATCACAATGGATTTAAATTACAATAAAGGAAGCTCCTTTCAGGTTATTCTACTTCTATACGGGGATAATCGTTGGGAGCAAATAGCTCTCTGTCTTTGGGATAATTCACTCGTATTCCTAAATGGCTGGGACTATAGTGACCGAAGGAATTCACCAAAAATGTCTATACCTCTAAAAGATGGTGAAGAATATATCAATCTTCTTATAGAATCTGGTGTTGACGGCACCCGGGCTTATATAAATGGGAAACTACGTGAATATAGTTCTGAATTAACCATAACTTTTCCCTCTAATCGTGATGCCACACGGCTCATATTAGGAAGTGAAGCAAGAGGTTACAACGCCTATTGTGGAACAATATATGAATTGGCCCTCTCAGATTTAAATGGAAAAAGCTATTTTTTCTACGACTTCATGCACACCACTCAAGAAAAGGAAGTAAATGATTTTAATGGTGTGGGCCTCTCCCTAAATATTCCAGCTAGACGGCCCATTCTAGTTAAACGTTTCCTTCAAAGACCACGCCTTTGGCAACTTCGTCGAACACTTCTTCAGTTAGATATGGTCATTAATCTCATAGGCTTCATTCCCTTGGGATTTTTCCTTTATCTGTTTCTACATAAATACATTAGTAATCAAAAAATAATGACTTTTCTTGTAAGCCTATCGTTAATATTTCTTTTTTCACTTTTCCTGGAAACAATTCAGGTTTGGATCCCGACTAGGGATTCCTCTTTCCTTGACTTGTTTCTCAACTCCTGGGGCGGGCTAATCGGCGTGATAACTGCAATCTTTTTTTCAAAATATCCTAATAGCTTAGACTATGAATAAATCAATAAATAAATATTTATCTTTACTATTAATATTAACTCTATCTGTGTTCTCCTATATCAATAGACAGGAGATCAAAAGATACTACCTTGCAATTAAAACCAATAGTACATCATTTAAATCAAACGAAATTGACGGCGAATTAAAATATAGGATATTTGAACCAAAGGATTTATCCAGGGAAGTACCTCTTATTATTTATTTACATGGAGCAGCTCAAAGAGGAGAAGATAACATAAAACAACTTGATGATGTAGCTTTTGCATTTACTTCAAAAAAAGTACAAAAAAACTATCCATGTTATTTTATTGCCCCTAAGCATAATTCAAAAGAAGGCTATTGGATTAACTACATTGATAAGCCTGGTCCTCTAGGTCACTATTCACAAAAAACGATGAAGGAGTCCGATGAAGAAAAACTAATTGTGGAGTTAATAGTAAAACTAATGAATGAGAAGCCTATAGATCCCTCAAGAATATACATTACGGGCTACTCTATGGGCGCTACAGGAACATGGGATATTATTTCCAGATACCCGGACCTTTTTGCTGCAGCAATACCAATTGCGGGATTAACTGATACAGCTACAGCATGCAAACTTAACAATATAGGAATATGGATACATCATGGAATGTTAGATCCTCTCGTCCCTATTGAAATAAGTACCGAAATGGCGCAAGAACTTGAAAAATACAATAATAATGTAATGATGACTGCTTACCCAAATAAAGGACATGGTATAATCCACGAAGTATATAGTAATAACAAAGTAATTGAATGGCTCTTTTCTCAAACTATACTCATAAAAGAACCAAAAACTAATTAGGTCATAATTTTTCAATCTTCATCATTATTTTTTATTTACAAAATCCCGAAACTTTAATTCCAACTCTTCCCATATTGAATACAACACTGTTCCACCGATTGTAACAATTATTGTAAACAAAGGTAATGTAAAAGATAATCCAATATGTAACAATGAAACATATATTAACCAGTGTGTTAAATAAATATAAAGAGAAGCACTAGAAATAGATGTAATAATTCGTGATAGGAAATAAGGTAAAAATAATAATTTCTCAAAGAATAATAAGAGTGTAACAGAAAAAAAGACAGCCCAAACTCCATCAATAGTATTTGAATAAGCTAATACTATAGAAAAAAACAAGGAGCAAATAAAAACAATGCCTATTTCTTTATTATTTTTTGCAACAGCAATTAATATACCCAAAAAAACTGTTGATAAATGAGTAGCAGGATGATATGTCCAAATACTAAGAAAAGGAATCCCAGTAGTTAAATATTCTGGATTTAACATTACTGGTAAAATAAAACGAGCAGCAAACGTTATTGAAACGAATATTAATGTAATTAAAAATGTTCTATTGTACCAAACCTCTCTGATTTTATTTATTGATAAGAAACCCCACAATATAAGAAGGATTTGAATATAGCAAGCAATGAACCACATTGCAATATTTTTACCCGTTTGATCCAAACTATAATCAAAAAGATTTGCATAATATAAAATTGTTGATATATGTCTTGGATTATTATATAGATAGAGTAGAACTAGTAATGGAAAAGATATTATTATTATTTTTCCAATATAATTTCTAAGTCGCCTAACATCTCCTGTCATTAAGATATTTGAAAGTTGAAATTTTCCAAAATTATAGCCTACTAATAATAAAAAAACATGGATATCACCTTTTACGATAAAACCTTTCCAACCTATATGAGACGCGACAACTGAAATTATAGCAACTGCACGTAATATAATATCAGGAGATAATGGAGAAAATTTGAAATACGACCTCCAGTTCTTATTCTCACTTGATTTTTCACTTCTCTTTGCCAAAAAAGAAATTGTCATTTGAGCCCAATCGGTAGGAACATTACTAAATTCTTTCTGTAGTTTATATAGGACTCGCATTGACGTAATACTATCACCACCATAATCTAAAAAACTTCCATCCATATTATCGATTGGTATATCGAGAGCATTTCTAAAGATTGTAGCAATTCTTTCTTCTTGAGGAGAAGAAAATTCCACATTTTGAGAATTATCACTGTCAACCTGAGTTTTCATTGAGGTTAATTTTTTACGATCTATCTTATCATTTGGGGTCAACGGAAACTCATCCACAACAACAAATACATTAGGAACCATATAAGTTGGCAAAAAATTAGAAAGAGACTTTCTTATTCTTTGCTCCTTAAAATCCTTATTATTTACTACAACTACATAAGCAACAAGCTGCTTATTACCAAAAGCTCCCTCCTTTGCAACAACCACCGCATTTCGAACAGAAGGCTCCTTTACCAAAGCGGCCTCAATCTCACCCAGTTCAATTCGGAATCCCCTAATCTTTACTTGAAAATCAGATCGTCCCATATATTCAAGAATTCCCTCTTCATTTAAGGAACAAACATCTCCTGTTTTATAGATTCTTTCAGAGGAACCATCCGCTCTGACATATTCTATAAAGCGTTGCGAAGTTAATTCAGGACGATTAAAATACCCCAAAGAAAGACCATCGCCTCCAATATATAAATCCCCTTCTTCTCCATCTGAAACTGGATTAAGCGATTCATTAAGAATATAAACTGATGTATTATCTATAGGCTTACCGATCAAAGGTTTTTCATCTTTACTTGTAATTCTATATATTGTAGACCAAATGGTTGTTTCCGTAGGACCATACATGTTCCATACTTCCTGAGCCTGGTCAAATAAATAAGAAGCTAAATCCTGAGATAAAGCCTCTCCTCCACAGAGGATTTTCTTAACTGAATTATTTACCCATTCCGCATCTCGTAACATACTATAAGAAGCAGGAGTAGCCTGCATCATGGTAACTTTATTTTTATTGATAATTTCAATGAGAGAAAGGGGATTTTTTGATTGTTCAGATGTTGCTAAAACAACTGTTGCACCCGAGATGAGTGGTAAATATAACTCCAACCCGGAAATATCAAAGGATAAAGTAGTCAAAGCCAACAAACGATCCTCATGAGTAATACCTGGTTCTTTACTCATGGATACCAGGAAATTCAATAAAGCCTTATGCTGAATCTGTACGCCCTTAGGATTACCTGTTGAACCTGATGTATAAATCATATAGGCCAAATCATCACCGGTGATTACTATTTCTGGATTTTTCTTATCTTGCTTTTTTATTTTAGAAGCTGCGGAATCTAGAGTAAGCAGTTCTAGATTATCTTTTATTTGAAAAATCCGTATAAGATTCTTTTGTGAGATAATAGTTCTGAGACCTGAATCCTCAACCATATACTGTAAACGGGAGACAGGAAAATTTGGATCTAATGGAATATAAGATGCCCCAATTTTCAAAAGCCCTAATATCGAAGGTAAAAGAAACTCATTTCGTTCAAGACATATTCCTACCATGTCACCTGAAGAAATCCCTTTTGAAAGAAAGTAGTTTGAATACTTATTAGATAACTCATTCAACTCGGAATAGTTGAACTCTCCATTCTGTGTAATTATAGCAATATTATCGTTATTTTCTGATATCTCTTCGAACAGTCTAATAAATGAATGACTAGTGGTACTCATGTCTCCCCCATTATTCTTTGCAAATATACCACATTATGTATAAATAAACGACACATCCCCCCCACTCCTTGCCAAATCCCCCCAACAAGACTAAAATTACCCTATGCCAACCCCCGATTCAGACCTATTCCTAAGCCAATCCCAACTCATTGACCAAAACTTCAACAACCTGGTCCTCTCTTTTTCTACCGTAGAAGACAAATACCTGGACAGCACCTCCATCAACTACGCCACCTTCGAGGACGTAACCTTCAAAAAGTGCCATTTTGACATTTGCCTTATGGAGCAGTGCCAATTTACCAACTGCCGCTTCGAAGGAGTCCGCATGACCCACTCCCTGGCGGCAGGCTCTACCTTCCAGGATTGCCTCTTTACCGACTGCGACTTAATCAGTATTAACTTTAACGGCATAGACGCCCTGTATACCCGCTGGGAGGCTTCCGATCTCTACTATTCTCGCTTCATATCTTCCCGCCTAAATGGGGCTAAGTTTCACGACTGCAATCTTAAACGGGTCGATTTTTCCCACTCCCTGCGCACGGACGTTTCCTTTAAAAGCTCCAACGTTCAGGATGCTTACCTGGGCCGGAAAGGAGATGAACAATGATTGTAAAATGCCATTTTGCCATTGTAGGGCTAAGCAATACTTTCCTGATTGGTGAAGCCGGCGGGGGCGAAGCTATCATGGTAGACCCCAGCCGCTTTGACGTCCCCCTCCTAAAGATGATAGAGGACAACAACTTCTACGTTAAGTCGGTCCTCATCACCCATAATCATGAGAACCACGTACACGGCCTCAAAACCATGTCCAAAATATATGACTTTAATATCTACGCCTCCGAACCGGAAGTAATGGGATTCGAAACCATACAGGTATCGGAGGGCCATCCCTTTGAGTGCTGCGGCATGAAAGTAGAGCCCATTCATGTGCGCGGTCATACCCAGGATTCACTCATATTCAAGGTCCGCAATTTCCTCTTTACCGGAGACCTTCTCTCCGCTGGCCGCGTGGGTACCTCAAAAGGGGCCCGGGCAAAGGAACACATGTACCGCGACCTCTCCACTAAAATAGACACCCTCGACGGAGAAACCATCATCTTCCCCGGCCACGGCCCACCCTCAACCCTGGCCATCGAACAAAAAACAAACCCCGCCTTCTGGGAATTCGCCGACCTTCCCCCCGAACCGGAGGAGGCCGATGATATTCCTGTAGAGGTAATTGATTTTGATATTTGATTCGTTCATTTTGAATGAGGTAATCTTCTATTAAAGTTTATCCCAATCGGGAAGTTCTCTTTCATCATTTTTATCTTTGACTTTAGAAAGTAGAGCTCCAAAATCTTCAACGATTGCTTTCTCATCCTTCTTAATCCAGTATTTCTCTAGCTGATTAAAAGTCTGCATCTCTTTGATTTCTTTGGTAAGTGCATAGAGGGCTAATTGATTAATGGATATACCCTGTTGATCGGCCATTAATTTGATATTATGTTTGAGTTCATTGGGAATTCTTAATGTCAATAAGGATGCATTAGTCTTCATTACTTCTTCCTCCATCTTTTAATAAAATCACGGGGAGTTATTAATTGAAAATTATCTATCTTCAATTCATTTCCCAAAGCAAAATCTCTTATATTATTGGTAATTAAATAATCCGCATTAGATACAAAAGCTAGTTCTACAAATATATTATCCGCTTCATCCCTTAAGTTTGGCCTTAATAAAAAGGATGGATCAAATGGATAGGACGTATAGGCTATGAATGCCAGAAAATCATCAATTTCTTTTGAGCTTAATCCCAGCCTTTCAAGGTTTTTACGCCTCTTTAACACATCCTCATATTCGCATATGACAGGAAATGATAAAGCCGTATTAATTCGACGTTGAAAAAGTAACTCAAGGATTTTAAACGAAGCTCCTTTTGAACTATCTAAACCCTGGAAGATAACATTTGTATCAACTACAACCAACATACTATCATGATTATACATACACCATCAATTGTCAATAATGACAACCCTCCATTAACCAAATATGACCACTTTCAACCGCGAAACCCGCGAAAAAGAACGCGAAAAGCGGGTGGATACAAGGTAGCGAATGGGGGCTCACGCGAAAACTCTTGGATAGAGCATTAAAACAAAAGATTTTTGATTTAGACCAAACACCAAAATAAAGCTATCTGGCCCTACATACAAGCTATAAAGCCCCCTAAAGCCTTTTCGCGCTCTTCTTCGCGTGTTTCGCGGTAAACTCCTAACCAATAACACAGTACAAACATACCAATTCCAAGGGCAATTAATACTAAACCCCCATTACACTAAACATTACAAAAGACAACAATCCCCCACCGTGATATAATTTTTCTACGTTCATCTAAAGGAGTATATGAAATGAAAAAAAGATTATTCCCCATCCTTTTCATCACCCTATGCGTCACACTCCACAGCAACGAAAAACTGGAAGAATTACAAACCCTCTTCAACTCGGACACCTTCATTTTTAAAGAAGAAAAAGTCATAAGAAAAAAAAACGAGCCCCTAAGCAAAGCTTCCCACGAGATCTGCCAAAATTACTTGCAAAGCGAATTCCGGCTGCTCTATAATTCCCCCTTTGACAAAACCAATGAGTACCACCTGCGTTACTACAGCCAATGGGGAGCCTACACCCCCGAATTAAGCGCCTACCTGTGCACATCCCATATGACAATCGAAGATCGTACTGTAGAAATCCTCACATATCACCACAGGGATCACTCCCTCTATCGCATCTACCGCCTGGAATTCGACAAATCCGGGCGCATAAGCAGATTCACCGAACACCATGCCGCCGAGGATGAACTCATCTATGAGATATTTTACTATTGGGATGAGGAAAATCTTGAACTCTATGAAGAGATATATAGATTGGGAGATAAAATATCCCAGAGAAGAAGAAAGTGGAACGACGAAGGCTACCTCCTCCTGCAACAGGTAACCTTTCTCCCCCGTGTGTTACACCTAAGTACACTCTGTTTTTTAGATACCGATAGTTGGGTAGAGGAACTCATAGTTATGTACGATAGGAAAGAGTACCTTAGGGAAGTGCAGTTCTATATCTCCGGTAAAGAGTCTACAGGCTTTTTACCCTATAGGTACGGCAGGACCTTGGGAGGAATAAATCCCTGCTTAATTTACAAAGATAACGATATTTTTAAAGCTGTTCACGACCCGGAGTATGGAGAAAAGACAACCTTTATCTTTTAAGCCGCTCGGAAGAACAACTTAAGCTAAGGATATTCCCCTTTTAAGCGGCTCATATTCCCATTATAAGCCAATCAAACCGCCCACTTGAGCGGCTTAAAACCATAAAAAAAGAGCCCGAAATAATCCCCCCTCAAGAGAACTCTCAAGAGGGGAAAGCTTAATCAGCCTTAGCTGATCGTGATCATAGACTTAAGGTAGTCACCCTTTGCATCGTCCCCCTCACCATGGGAAACATACAACTTGTAATCACCTGCTTCCACATCATTCGGAAGATTACAAAGGATATTGCTATCGCTCACCGTATGAATCATGGTAATGGGAACAATATCGCCTACACCATCCTTTTTAAGGTAAACACTGGTCTCTTCCCCGTCGGAGTAGAAATAGCCACCCTTAATTGTAATCAAGCCGCCCGCAGACAATTCGGTTGTATAACTCTTGGTAGCATAGCTGTATACCTGCTTTAACATAGGAGCGTTGTTATTCTCCTTAATCCTGTCCAGTTTGGCGCTATAGGCCAGATCCTTCTTAAACTCCGTAGCCGCATTCATATTGACGCAGACCTTGTGACGGTCCGAATCAAACTCGTCGGAGTAGTCCGTAAAACCACCCTTGATGCTCACCCGGGCCTTAAAGATATCGGTGAGAAGGGTGTTCCCCGCCAATACCTGTTCCTTAATCGACTCCTTAAGCAAATCCAGCACTACCACAATGTCCTGTCGGGTCACCGTAGTGTTCTTACCAAGCATAACTTCAATCAAGTCATCCTGATCCAGAGTCAAGGCATTCTTGACCCGCGCCATGTAAGCATTTTCGTCGGAAGTGCTCAAGGGATTCTCACACAAATAATAACTCACGGTACTCATCTTGTTCATCTTTTTCTCCTTTGGGAAACTTTGTCCCAATTCAATAATTTTTTTGTAAGTTGGCCGTCCTACACCCTATACCTACGAGCAAAAAGTCGAATTCCGACAAGAATTCCAAAAAAAAATTAAAAAAAGTTATAAAACCCCGCTCCAGGGCACTTAGATTTTCCAGCAAAATCAAAAATCTCCCCCCTTAATCAGAACTACCGCCCCTCTTTTCGTGATTTTCGCGGTAAATAATCCTACATTCACAGTTAAAACCCTTACATAAAATCCCATGTTCACTATATAATCACATATGACCCTTAATACAAGTTTGATAGAGAAAGAGTCCCGAGAGCTCTATCTTCGATACTTGAAGGATCCCGGCATACCCGACGACCTCTGCAGTGATATTTACCTGGAATTCCTAAAAAGAATGAAGAAAGAGAGAGAACGGGGCAACAAAAAAATCAGTGGCAGCGGAATCGGACATCTTATTAAATTGGCAACCAGTACGGTCTTCCATAACAAGAGACAGGAAGAGGATAAGGAACATGTCCTAAGCGATATCATCAATAAAAACGCCAGCCGGCTCTGGTGCAAAGACCAGTCGCCAGAAGAAAGGCAGTTCTTTGAGAAGATTGCCCTTTACCTTAAAGATTGGGCACAGCAGAAGAAGAACAATCCCCAATACCTTCGCCTCTTTCTTGTGTATCACGCCTTCCATATCTCACTGGAGTTCATAGAAACCCTCGCCCCTTCTACCGATGTGGAGAGGGAAACTCTATTTGAGCAGATAGAGGAGATTAAAGGGATAGTACGACAACGGGCCAATAAGCAATTGGATTAAAAAGTAAAACCCCTGGGAACCCAGTACTTTCATATTATAACGAACCAGATTAAAAACCGGAACGGCTTAGTCATTACCCAGTATAAAGACAGGGATGAGGATTTTGAAAAGGTAAAGAAAAACAGGGAAAAAGCCCTCAATGCCATCAAAGACCTAAAATTTATCCCCAGCTGGGTACAAATGGCTCAAACCGCACAGACTAGCGACAGAATGGCCCGTTATGCTCTGCAGAGAGTAACTTCCGCCATTAAGGAATCCTTTAAGGATGATACTTATTGGGGGAATAAAAACTAACGGGAAATCAGTCTTGAAACAATAATCTTATTCTGATATATTCCTTCCAGTACGCCAACGTAGCTCAGGGGTAGAGCAACGCTCTCGTAAAGCGTAGGTCGTCGGTTCAATTCCGACCGTTGGCTGTCTAATTCCTTACTCAGTAACATTTTAAAACATTTCCCTTTGTCATAAATTTCAATAGAGTTCTCTATTTGTAAAAAAAAGTGTAAGAAAGCCCCGTCTAAGTATGGTTTTAGGGACTTTTACTCCTGACCTACGCTCGTAATTAGCGTAGGTTTTGGAGTGCTGTTAACAGATCTGTGGGATTCCATTCCTCTTATATTTCATCAAATACGAAGTTCCTTCATGTTACTTCAAAATATCAGTTGCCTAAAAGCGAGACTAGAAATATAATAGAAATATGAAAATTGAAGTACCCAGTGAGTTTAGATCTGATCTGGAAAAAGCCTACAATTACCTCATATCTGTTGGCTGCACTGAGGTATTTCTCTTTGGATCTTTAGCTGAGAATACACAGAACAGTCAATCCGATATTGACTTGGCAGTGAGAGGTCTTGAAAAAAAGCAATACTTTCGCGTCTATGGGGAACTTCTCGGACTTCTTAGTCATCCTTTTGACCTGATCGGACTGGACTATGATAACGATTTTTCTCGTGAGATTCTAAGTAATGGATCATTAAAACGTGTCTCATAAGAAATCGAGTAATCCAAAAATAATCTATGAATTATCTCAAATAAAAAAGGAACTAGAAGTAGTATCTATTCTCAATAAAAAAATTAAGATCAACGATCTTGACCCCATTGAACTTCGTGCTGCAGCTTCATCTCTTCAGTCAATTTATAATGGGTTTGAAAAAGAGATGAGTAATATCTAAAAACGCTCTACTTACAAATACCAAAAACTTTGTAAGTCCCCCCCTTGATCTGAGACATCAAGATTTATTCGATGTTAATAGCCCCAAGACTTCTTGATGTACTACAAAATAATGATGTTCTGAAAAAATCAGACCACACGGAAACACTTTCCCCATCATCATTTGCATAAGAGTCTGGCAATAGCACCCAATCTTCAGGATCATCACTCGGTGGTTGAACTGTAAAATGCGTAAACTCATCTGTTGCTTCCGAACTTACTGCTTCATTATCAGTGTTATTAGACCACGTATTATCTGTCCCATAATCTACATATAAATCTGGGCCGGAATTTCCAGAACCATTTATTGTTGTATTTGGCGCATATAAAAAATTATTTTTAGCAATACAATCATATGGCGCAGCACTTTGATTATAAATGGTGATTCCAGTAAATCCATTCGTACTACTTGAATAAAACGTATTATGATACATGTATATATTTGATGGCGTTGGAAGATCCGTCGAATTATTACTATAGCTAATATTAATACAAGAACCTTGAGAAGCCAGGGAGCCATCAAACAAATTATTACGTACCGTGATGTACCTGGCATTTATATTGAGCATATTAGGATTTCCAACAGAATTATGATAATTCCGTTCATAAATTACGTCTCGAATTGGCTCATCCGAAGCGTTATTCTGAGGGACAATAGTAGAATGAAAATTAAGGGATGAGCAGCTCGCACCATCAAAATAATTATCACTTATTACATGTCTACTGCAGATATAGTCTAGGTCATTAGCATTTCCTCTTAAAGTAAAGAGACATTTACCATCACCACACCATTCAAATGTATTATTAGTAATGACTCCCTCTGTCCCTCCCTGGTAGCGGAAGTTATATTCTCCCCCCCCACCATTACTTAAACGACACCCTGCCAGAAAAAGCCCATATACATCATTAGCCCAAATTGGCATATTCCCCGAACCACCAACGATAGAGTCAGATTGACATTCTACTATAGCACTATTGCTCCCACCGGGGCTTACCATGTATCCTAAATCATGAGCATAAATCCGTAAAGCTACGCAGTTATCTCCTCCTAAATATGCACCTCTTGCTGGAACTGGATCTGTATAACCATTACCATTAATTTCAAGATCCATTATTTTGACATTATCTGAATTGATTTGAATACACCAATAACCTTCATAAGTTTCATCCAAACTAATAATAGGATCATCTCCAGAACCAAAAGAACCGATTAAAATTGGTCCGTCTTGAGTAACAATAGTTGTACTAGAGTAGGAAAATGTTTGCCCCGCTTTATAGAGGATTCGTTTTGCTCCTGAAGCTAAAGCTGTAGAGAGAGACGTGTCAAAAACACTGCTGGTAACCTGTATTGCTCCTTCAGGTGCATCTGTAAAGTCACCATCAGAAGAAATTACATAAGTACTATCAGAAAAAACAGTATCTGGATCTGTTATAGTAATATCATAAGTAACCGTTTTCACAGCCTCTTCGCTTCCATCCCAAATCGTTACGGTTGCCGTATAGTCACCCGGTTCCTCATATAAATGAGCCGAAACGGGACCAGTTGTTTCGTTCTTAAGTATTTCTCCGGGTCGTGCCCCGTAATCCCATGTGGCATCTTCGTTTGTTGTATCACCAAAATTCCAACGATATTCCAAATCATGAAAAGGCTCATCCGCATAGGCTGAACCATAGTCTTCTACATCGAAAAAAACGGCAAATGGTGCTACACCCGTAGCATAATCATCTACATTTGTATTAACGTCTGCACTGGACTCAACCATGTTAGAACAACTAAAACTTAAGAGAATAGATATCAAAAGAGTAAACATTATTCTGAATCTCATTATTTCCCCCCCAATTTAAAGGACAATTAGATGATTCAAATATAATTCATTATTAAAAATTATTCAGATTTTCATACATATTTAAAATCACTTTAAGTTCTTTTTCGGTGAGCTCATAGGCTCGTCGGTTCAATTCCGACCGTTGGCTGTCTAGAAAACCGATAAAACCCGCGCATATCTGCAAGTGCATGGCGAGTGAGGAATGTTGTGAATCGGTTACCCAAGGAATTCTTTCCTCAAACTCTTTAGTGCTTCACCTGCTTCAACAACATCTCCATTATGCAGATCTTCCTCACCTTCAGCGATTTTTGATTTGATATCAGAAAGGGCGATTTTTTTCTCGTATGTTTCCATACTCATTACAACCATATCTCCATAACCATTCTTTGTAACAAAAACTGGTTCTTCCCTCTCATGACAAAGTCGTGAAATTTCCTGTGTATTACGAAGATCTATAATGGGAATTATCTGTGGCATGATCGCCTCCTAGTGCATGATTATGCTATAATTATGACACCGAAATAATCATAATTCAAAAGTGTTACAGATGAACTTGATTACAACGACCACTCTTTTGATGAGGCGTTTTTTTAAACTTCCAGGCCTTTCCCCATAACCCCCATTGCAAATAATCCTGTTTTTTACTGTAAATATTCTCTTCCGCTCTCAATCCCGGGGTGCTACAGTTATTTCATATCACTTAAAGAAGGATGAAGATATGAAAAAAATCGTTACTCTTATGTTGCTTGCCGCTGCGGCCCTCACCTTTGTGGGATGCGGCAATAGTGACGAAACGGCTGCTGCTATTAAAGCCGATTCACTGGAAATCAACTTTGCCATGGGGAATAATGCCCGGACCATGACTTACCAGCAGGCGACTCCTTTGACTCTGCCCAGCGGTAAGGTTATTGTACAGGGCGACCTTAAACCGACCTGGCAGCATATATCCACAGAATTGGGCGTGCAAATGGTGGATGTGACCGTACAAAACCAGAAGGCCAGCGAAATGCTCGATATAGCCTCTGCCACCGGTTTTAACAATGCTGTGGTGTACGGAGGAAACTCCCAGGCGGAAGATCTTATGAACTACGGCGTTCAGGGGTACTTTGTAGACCTTAAACAGTATTTGGATAAAATGCCCGCTCTCAAAAGCTACCTGGAGAAGAATCCCAATGTGGCCAAAGCCATAACAGCCTATGACGGGGGAATCTACCATGTACCCTACGCAGCGGAAATTAACAACTACGCCCGTGTTTTCTGCGGACGACCGGACTGGGTCATAGCCCTTCTTGACTCGGATGAGATGATTGAGGCCGAAAGTCACACCCTTAATGTGGCCTATGAGGGATATTGGGATACAAGACACTCACTGAATGTTGTAGACCTTCAGAATAGCGCTGCCGCCGGGGGAACTCTGGATGCCGCTACGGCACGGGACGTTCTGCTTAACTATATAAATAAAACCTATCCCAAGCTTGATAAACCTTCCGACCTTTACCTGGGACAATACGCCCAGTACGATATTGACGAACTTGTAGCCCTCTGGCGAGTGGTTGAACTGTCTCCCAATACTCTTTCCAAGGTAAGTACCGGTGCGGTTGTTCCCGATGCGGAGATTTCTCCCTTCTTTACCAGAAAGTCCAAGAACAGAGAAAATGTGTTCTTCCTCATTCCCTACTTCGAAGGGGAAAGAGTGTACGGAGGAGATTCGGATAAGGCCCGTTGGGTATTGGATGACAAGGGTGACCTTGTTTACTCCTACTCCAAGGTTTCCTTCCTTGAACGTGTGAACTACCTTAAACAGCTTTACGACGAAGGGCTTATTTACAGCGAGTTCTACGACCGGTCCGTTAAGGATGACGTAAGAAAGGCTATGTTCTTTTCCGATGACATTGACGGGCAGAGACAGTTTGGTTTTATGACCACCGACTGGATTGCGTCTACCACTAAGGGAAGCGAGAAAATTATGGCCCTGCTGCCTCCGGTAACCACCATTCCCCAGGCAGGCTTTAATGACTTTATCCACTACATGGAGAACGGCCGTGCCATCAAGCCCGACGGCTGGTCTATCTCCGCCGCCGCTTCCGAAGAGAAGCAGAACGCCGCCTTTGCCCTTTTTAACTACATGTTCACCGAAGAGGGGAATATTGTACAAAACTACTCCATTCCGGAAATCCTGGAGCAGGATAAGAAATTTACCGGTCCCGACGGTCTGGAATACCCCATGTTTAACCAGTGGATTTTTGATACCGCCGGTGAATTAAAGAACGGCGATGTATCCGGTTTTCTAAGAGACTTCATGGGATCCCACCTGGCTATTGGCTACCAGAAGGAAATCGGTTTTGAGTACCAATACACCACTTCAAACGGTTTTGACTCCTGGGCTCTCTACAACAAAGGGGGAGTAATTATTCCTACCTATGAAATAGACAGCGAATATCTGAAACTCTTACCTCCGGTCATTTCCCTTTCCGAACAGAACATTGCCAAACTGGGTACGGTTTCTGTGGGCGATACAATGGTGGAAAATCTTTTCATGTATATTAGCGGCCTGGAAGCAGCCGGCGTAGAAGATGCCACCGAGTTCAGAGCTATCAATGAAGAGGCTGGACTTGAGACTTACGAAAGAGTCTATCAAAGTGCCTATGACACGATGATGGGTAAATAGAATAAAGAGATAAACCGACTCTTTGTGTAATCCTTTTCTACTAGTCTGTCATTTTGGCAGACTAGTTTTTTACATTTATTACAATTTTGTATTTTCATATCGGACAATCAGATAATAAGTAAAAATAATCCTGTAATTTTACGTTTTTATCCATTCCCTTTTTTATAAAAGAGTTGTAGATTGCTTTCTAATCTTTTTTTAAGATTAATAACTATTTAAGGATGGATAAATGAAAAGCATTAAAACCCTTTTCATGGTACTTGCCCTTTCTCTGACTGTTTTTTCCTGTACGGAAGGTTCCAACAGCAGCGAAGGTTCTAAAAAAGCTACCACTCTCAAGATCAATTTTGCTATGGGTAACAATGCCCGTACTATGACTTATCAGCAGGCTATGCCTTTGACTTTGCCCGACGGAACCGTAATTACCCAGGGCGACCTTAAGCCGACCTGGCAGTTTATCTCAAACGCTTTGAACCTGAACATTATCGATACGGCTGTCCAGAACCAGAAGGCCAGTGAGATGATTGATATTGCTTCTGCCACCGGTTTTAAGGATTCCGTTATCTACGGTGGTAACTCCGTAGCCGAACGTTTGATGAACTACGGTGTTCAGGGTATGTTTATTAACCTTAAGGACTACCTTGACGAAATGCCCGACCTTAAGGCCTACCTGGAAGCTAATCCCAACGTAGCCAAGGCGATTACTGCCTACGATGGGGGGATTTACCATGTTCCTTACGTTGCGGAAATCAACAACTACGCCCGAATCTACTGCGGTAGAGAAGACTGGGTTGTAGCTCTTCTTGATGGGGACGACCAGATTGAAGCGGAAACCCACACTCTCAATGTAGCCTATTCCGGTTACTGGGACAGATACGATGCCAATGTTGTCGATCTTCAGAACGCCGCCGCTTCCCAGGGTGTTCTTGATGCAGCAACAGCCAGAACTACTCTGATTAAATACATCGAAGATACCTATAACTTTGACAAACCTTCCGATCTCTATCTGGGCGATACGGCAGTTTACGATATTGACGAACTCATCGCTCTTTGGCGTGTGATTGAACTTTCCCCCAACACCCTTTCCAAGGTATCCACCGGACAGGTTGTTGCCGATGCGGAGATTTCTCCCTACTTTACCCGTAAGTCCAAGAACCGGGAAGAAGTTTACCGACTTCTCACCTACTTTGGCGGCCAGAGAGTTCACGGTTCCGATACCTACTCAAACAGATTCATCCTTGACGAAGAGGGTAACCTTGCCTTCTCCTATGCTCAGGAATCTTTCCTCGAAAAAGCTAACTACCTGCAGCAGATCTACTCGGAAGGCCTGATCCACAGCGAATTCTACGATCTTTCCGTTAAGGACGATTTTAGAAAGAGCATGTACTTTTCCGATGATATTGACGGCCAGCGTCAGTTTGGTTTTATGACCTTTGACTGGATTGCCTCTACCACTAACAATAACGATAATGTTGCCGGTATGCTCCCCCCTGTAACAACCATTCCCCAGGCGGGCATTAATAACTTTGTTCACTATGTAGAGAACAGCCGAGCCATCAAACCCGACGGATGGGCCATCTCTTCTGCCTCCTCTGAAAAAGAACTTCAGGCAGCCTTCAAAGTTTTCAACTACATGTTCTCCGAACAGGGAACCATTATCCAGAACTACTCTATCCCCGATGTTCTCGTTGAAGGCGAGACCTTTACCGGTCCCGACGGCACAGACTACCCCAAGTTTAACAACTGGGTTTTCGACGCGGCCAAAGAGTACAAGAACGGCGATATTTCCGGTTTCTTAAGAGACTTTATGGGCTCCCACCTTCCCGTGGGTTACCAGAAGCAGATCGGATTCGAGCTTCAGTATACTTCCCCCAACGGTTTCAAAGCCTGGGATCTCTACTTCAAAAATGGTGTTATTATTTCTACCTACGAACAGGACGATGACTACCTGAGACTCATGCCTCCCATCATCTCCCTTTCGGAACAGAATATTGCCAAATTGGGAACCATTTCCGTGGGTGAAACTCAGACCGATGAACTCTTTATGTACATCACCGGGTTTAACTCCCCCATCGAAGATGCGACCGATTTACTAGAATCCTACAAATCCTCAGGTATCGATACCTTCCTCGAAGTGTATCAGAGTGCCTACGATAAAATGATGGGCAAATAAGCCCGACCCAAAATTATTTAACTTCATCCAGGCCCCGTTTCACTGCGTAAATGGCGGCCTGGGTCCTATCGTTTACCCCTATTTTTCCAAATATGACGCTTATATGATTTCTCACCGTACCTTCGGAAAGAAAAAGTTCCGCCGCAATTTCGCTGTTGTTTTTTCCTTGCCCGATAAGCCGGAGGACTTCCCCTTCTCTTTTGGTCAAGCCTTGGGGCAGAGCAAGACCGCTAGGGGCTTTACTTCCCCTGGCCTCTCTCATAACTTTGCCGGCTATGGACGGGTCTAAATAACTATTACCTTCTACGGTCCCTTTAACGGCTTTAATGACCTCTTCCCGAGGCGTATCTTTTAAGAGATAGCCCGATGCCCCCGCGTTAAGAGCATCAAAGAGCCATTCGTCATCGTTATAAGTTGTAAGAACAAGAACTTTCACCCCAGGATAGTCTTGTTTTAGGCGCCGGGTCGCTTCTATGCCGTTCATTCCGGCCATTTTAAGATCCATGAGAACTAAATCTGGCTTATAGTTCTCCACCATTTCCAGAGCTTCCGCCCCGTCCGAGGCTTTACCCAGGACTTCCATTCCCTCTTCCAACTTTAAGAGCATTTCCAGGCCGTCCCGAATGAGGCTTTGATCATCGCATATGACAATTCTTATCATTTGGCTCCTCCCAGTTCCAGGATGAGTTCGGTCCCCTCCCCTTCTTTACTGTCTATAATCAATTTACCCCCGGCCATCTCGGCCCTCTCTTTCATTCCTCTTATTCCGTAATGGCCCTCGCTGAATTCGGCCTTACTGTCAAAACCGAGACCGTCATCCTTGAGGATAAGCTTAAGGTTCCCGCCTTTTGACTGCAGTTCCACCGTGAGTAATTCGGCGTTAGCATGATGTAGGACATTATTTATCCCCTCCTGACAGATGCGGTAAAGGCATTGCTCCAGGGAAGGAGCCAAAGGGGGAAGTTCACGGGGAAGCTTCTTTCTGATAACTAAAGGGCTTCTCTCTTCCGTATCCAAAAGAAGCTGTTCAAGGGCCATAAGGAGGCCCAGATTTTCCAGACTGGATGCTCTGAGAGCCTTAAGGGCCAATCGGGTCTCCTTTAAACCTTCCCGAGTTATGTTAAGGGAGTTATCGATTATGGAGGCGGCCGTTTCCGGTTCCCTCTCCTGGTAGGCTTTGGCTGTTTCCAGCTGAACACTCAGGGCGCTCAGGGTGTGGGCCAGGGTGTCGTGGAGCTCCCGGGCCATGCGGTTCCTTTCCCGGCTTACAGCCAGCTCTTCCCGAGTGGCGGCATAGTCGGCCAATTTTTGGTTTTTCTTCTCCAGCTGGCGGACGAGACGGTTTATATAAAAACCGATGATGAGAAAGGTAATAATGTAAATAAAAATAAGAAAGCCAAAAGGTCTCATCCCATTCAGCCCAAAAACGGTTCTATTGGTATTTTCTCCCAAAATAATAAGAACAACCAAAAAGATATAGCCCAGGGCAGGGAGATAGCCCAGCTCCATAACAAGAAGAATCAGCCCTAAAAGAAGGAGGGGAAAGTTTCTCAGGAGAATGGATTCGGTATTGCCCATATCCCCAATAATTCTGTGGGAATTAACAAAAATCTCCGAAAGAATGAGCGGTAAGAGGGACAGCATGAGAAGGGAAAAGATGATAAGAACCGTTCTATTCCCCTTCCCCTTAAGGGAGACCGCCAGAACAAGGAGATCGGCGACAGCGCAAATAATGTAATAGTGGTGCTGATATACCCCATCCACCAGCATAAAGTTATCAATGATAAAGAGAAAGCCCAAATAGACCAGACAAAGGAGGGAGGTAAAGGTTATGACCGTTCGGTTTTTAATCATATTTCCATTATAACATAAATATTCATGGTCTGCCCCCTGGGGAATGTCATATAATAATTCAGGAAACCATGACAAATGTCATAGTAAGAAATAGAGCGATTATGACAATCCACACTGTTTGATAATCTGTGGAACTGTTAGGCTATACCCAAGAAACCCCCAAGGAGTCATTCGTGAAATTGCAAAAAACTGCTCTTCTGATATTTACCGGACTTTTTTTAACCCTGGCCTCCTGCGCCAGCGATCAAAACAAATCGCAAGCTGTCGTGGCCTACGAGGGCTATACCCTGTTTAATCCCCAGGGGAATAACACGACTTATCTTATTAATAACGCCGGTGAAGTTCTCCATACCTGGAAAAGCAAATACCGTACGGGTGATTCGGTTTATCTTTTGGAGAATGGCAACCTCTTAAGAACAGCTACTCTCAAAGCTGAGTTTGGCGCAGCCGGAGGGGCTGGTCGTATTGAGGAACTCTCCTGGGAGGGAGAGATTGTCTGGTCCTTTGAGTACAGCGATGATAAAGTACATTTCCACCATGATATTGAAGTGCTCCCCAACGGGAATATTCTGGTCATAGCCTGGGAAAGGGTCACTCCCGAAGAGGCTATTTCTGCCGGACGAGATCCCAAGCTGATTCCTGCCGAAGATGAGGGACAATTGTGGATGGATCACCTGATCGAAGTAAATAAGGCGGGAGAGATTGTTTGGGAATGGCATGTCTCAGACCACCTGATTCAGGATGTGGACAGCAGCAAGGACAATTACGGCGTTGTGGCAGACCACCCTGAGCTAATCAATATCAATTATCTGGGCTACAACCGGGTAAGCAATGACTGGAACCATGTAAACGCGGTGGACTACAACCCCGAACTGGATCAGATTCTTATAAGCGTAAGAGACTTTGGAGAGATTTGGATTATAGACCACAACACAACAACAGAAGAAGCAGCGGGTGACAAGGGGGACCTTCTTTACCGCTGGGGTAACCCGGCCACCTATGACAGAGGGGATGGCTCGGACCAGCAGTTTTTTGGACAGCACGACGCCAAATGGATTACCGACGACCTCTCTGGCGCTGGAAACATTATGGTCTTTAATAACGGAGACCGTAACCGGCCCTACTCTTCGGTCGATGAAATTACCCCGCCTCTCAAGAGCGACGGCAGTTACGATTTGGGCAGCGGCGCCTACGACCCTACCGAATTGACCTGGCATTATGAAGCCCCTGTGACCTCCGACTTCTACTCGGACCACATTTCCGGCGCCCAGCGACTGCCTAACGGGAACACTATGATTTGCGCCGGAGCGGAGGGCCGATTTTTTGAGGTGACCGCCGCAGGTGAAATAGTCTGGGATATTATGAACCCCATTGAAACGAAAAGTCCCAAGGGGGGAACGAAGACGAGTGTTTTCCGGGCGGAAAAATACGCTCCCGATTACCCCGGCCTGGCCCGTCTTGAGAAATAAACTGCCCCAAAACTATAACAATAGTTAATAAATATCGGCCTCCCTTCGGGGAGGCTTTTTATTTAATCCTGCAGGATGTAACCAAAAGACCTTCTTTTTTACTACCCCGCCAGTCGTAGATACCCATGGCGTAATTCCCCGTTAAAACAACCTCTTTACCTAGATATTCCTCAAAGCCCCTGGACTTGTTATCTTCCGAACGATAAAGAATTATCCCTCGGACATTCTCTTCGGAAACAAGAATATAGTAGTAATACTCGCTTAAAGTACGGGGATTTTCCGTAACCTTTTCAATGACCCCTTCCCATTCAGGCTCCCCGGAAGACTCACTTACCGGAAGGGATGAACATGAAGAGCAAAGGCACAGGGTTAGCAAAAAAGATAGAGTAAAACGCCTCATCGTTCTATATAGGAAGCTTGGGAGGAATAGCTAAAATCTTCAAGACTGAGGGAATAAGTACCGTATCCTTCATTATAACTCTCAATCTTTATGTAATAGGTACCCGAATCGGCGGAATCGATATATATATCATAACCTTCCCAACCGTAATCAATATAATTATTAAGATCGGACTCATAATACAAATACATATCCAGAATGGAGTTAGTTGTATAGGGAATACTAATAAGATAACTTTCGCCTTCTTCGGCGGTAAACTTAATCCAGTCCACGTCTTCGCTGTTATGGAGGTTGTGAGATTGACTCTCGTTCAAAGTGATTGTACCGGCCGCATCATAACTGTCGTCAGGTTCGTAGTCATCCTCCTCCAGGGGAATCTCAAGTGAGTAGACGAGACTCTGAAAATCCGCCCAAGAGGTATCCTCTCCAAATTCCAGAAATTGGGTGTAGTCCGTTTCCGAATAGGTCGTGCTATACCAGGGGCTATTATAGATAGAAATCCCACCGGCCTCATCATAATAGTTCTGGGTAAAGGTAAGCACCGCGCTTTCCAGTGCGCTATTGACCAAACCTGCCGCCGTTCTTACTTCATCGGCTATTTCGGTCCGCGCCATGATTTCGTTCATATAGGAGTAGATGTCTATGTAATAAGAGGTGTACATAGAAGTGGCCTCTTCGGCCGCATCGTTATAAGTTTCTGCGATAGAATCGTCCGTATTCAGATCAGCTATAGCTTCAACGGCCAAATCATCCAGTTTATCCGCCAGATTATCTACTTTATCCAGGTCAACCAAAGCCAAAGTAAAACTTCGGTCAATGGAATCAGTGATAAAAAAATCGTAGGCACTGTTACAGAATGCGGTGGCCAACTCTTCTGCTCCTATGGAAGGATTATCGGGAATCTCGCCCAGGGCCTCATAGGACCAGTTTTCGGCGGGAAAGACGTCCTCGCTAAAAAGAATATATTCTGCCGAATCTTTTACTTCATAGGCCAGCTCTATTCCCCCCATAAGACAGGCATAGGGATAAAACAGGTCAACCGGGGAATTGATGAGACCAGAGAGATATTCTACCAGTTCTCCCAACTCGGAATGGGAGAGTGAGTCATCATCACTATCGTCAAAACCGATTCCCTTATCGCTTCCATAAGTATAGGTTCCGTCCGCGCTATAGTCATCAAAACCGCCGCCGTGATTAAAAACGGAATAGAGGTATTTCTGTGCCGGGTAATTTTCGACAACCCAGTCCATCATTGCCTTTGATTCGCTCACACTGCCCGAATTGACTTCATCCAAAGAAAAAGTCAAATCTTCGGTAAATTCTCCACCGGTCAATACATAGTAACCGTCGTCAAATTCAGAAGTATAACTATCTTCGGACTGACAACCGTCCATAAAGACAATAATCTGGATATTATTTTCCGAGTCGGCCGCTTCGACCTCTTCCAAAGTCCCCAGATAATTGGACATAATGCCGGCCTCTTCTTCAAAGTAATAATCAATATTATTATCTATGGCAAAGTGGACAATGGCAGTCCATTCGGGAAGATCAGGATCTACCACCGCCTCATCGTCGGGAAGATCGGCGACTTCATCACAGGAGATGAAGAGAATAAACAAAATCAGAATCGAAGCAAATTTAACAAATCTTTTCATAACTATAAAATAACCTCACCGTTATTAAGATTAATAACGGTTAACTTACCCGCTTCAAGCACACCATAGGAGGGGGGAAATCCCCCTTTAGGCAGGGATAGGGAGCCGGGGTTACCATAAAAGACACCCTCTTTTTCTTCCCAGAGGGGAATATGGGTATGGCCGGAGAGTCGGATTTCGCCCTTGTTCGCTTTGCCGATTCTCTCCTCTCCCAGATGGCCGTGACTCAAGTGATAGGTCAGGTTCCCCTCCTGATAGAGGGCAAAGTCAGCTAAAATGGGAAAATCAATGAGCATTTGGTCCACTTCGCTGTCGCAGTTGCCTCTTACAGCTGTAATTTGGCCGGCAAAGGGGTTGAGCAGGTCCGCCACGCTGGGGGGCTCGTATCCGTCGGGCAAGGGGTTGCGGGGGCCGTGATACATCACATCTCCCAAAAGAAAGAGCCGTTCAAAACCCTCTTTTTTATAGATTTCCAAAGCCTTTTGCAGGCTATCCGCTTTACCATGTATATCGGAAAGTACCATTATCTTCATATTACTATACTAACGGGGGAGAAATATTTAGGGAAGCCCTAAAATATTCGATTGATTCTCTTGCCTCTTGGGTGAATAATTAGGGAGGAGGATTATTATGACTTTTTGGAATGTACTCTCCCTCTTGGGTGGTTTGGCTCTTTTTCTTTACGCCATCATGGAAATGAACAAACATTTGACTGCTGTGGCGGGCAGACGAATGAAGACGATTATGACTAAGCTGACCGACGGCCCTTTTAGGGGCTATTTTACCGGTTTGGGCATTACCATGGTGAATCAGTCCTCTTCGGCTACGACGGTGCTGGAAGCGGCTCTGGTGGGGGCCGGTTTTATGACCTTCAAACAGAGTCTTACCGTAACCCTGGGGGCGGAATTGGGTTCCACTCTTTTTCCCCAGCTGGTGGCCATACCGGGTCTGACCAAGTTTTCCTCACTCTTTCTGCTTATCGGTTTAATCATTCTCCTATCGGCCAAGAAAAAGGAGTTCAACCATTTGGGTATGATACTCATAAGTTTTGGTATGCTCTTTATGGGAATGGATATTATGTCCCAGGCCCTCTCTCCCCTTCGGGAGTATGAACCGTTTATCCGAGTCATGAAGAATGCCGCCTCTCCTCTGGTGGGAATTGTGGCGGGCCTCCTCTTTACCATGCTTATTCAGTCCTCCGGGGCTACGGTGGGTATTACCATTGCCATGGCCCTGGCCGGGACGATTTCTTTGGAAGAGGCCATTCCCATTAACCTGGGAGCTGCCGTGGGGACCTGCATTACGGCAATTTTAGGGAGTATTACCCTCAATTGGGAGGCAAAACGGTCCGCCTATATTCACGTTCTCTTCCAGATTCTGGGGGTGATTTGGGTCTACATCCTCCTCCTGATTCGCATAGGCGATGAAAGGCTCTATATTTGGTTGATTAAATGGTTTTGCCTGACTATTCTGGGAACTGAAAGCCTGTCCCGCCAAATAGCCATGGGTTTTACCTTTATGCCTGTCATTAATCACCTTATCCTCTTTCCCAATCTGAGCCTTGCGGTAAAGCTTTTTAACCGGATTTTCCCGGAGCGGGAGAAGTCCGAGGCCTTTGCGGTGAAATATATTGATAACAGACTCATTAGCCGCAGCGCCCGGCTCTCCCTGGAAATGGCCCGTAAAGAGATTATCCGGGTGACCGAGTTTCTCGTGGAGATGGGAGAAACCCTTTCTCTTTCTCTTCATAACAGGGATAATGATTACACCCGGGCACTGGGGGAACTGGATGGGAAGGTGGATTTCCTTAACGAAGCTATTATCAACTTCCTGGTTAAGCTCTCCCGTGAAGAGATGACCGAAAAGGAGTCCGCCGTCTGCCTGAACTATATCCAGATTCAGAACGAACTGGAATCGATTGGGGATGTGATGGACAAGAACATCATGGTTCTGATGGAGAAGCGCCGGGTAAACGGGCTTCATTTCTCCGATGAGGGTTTTGGAGAGCTTGACCATCTTCTGACAAAGATTCGGAAAAACCTGGATCTGATTAGCCTTATTTTCCGGGAGGATAAATCCCGCCCGTCCCGAATTAAGAGTATTCGCGACGATTTTAAGAAAAAGGAAGAGGAAAAATACAAACAACTCCATATTAAACGCCTCCAGGAGGGGTTGAGTGAATCCGTAGCGACATCGGCGATTCATTTGGACCTGATTACCTACTTTTCCCGGATTAACAAACAGATAAATTATATTGCCCGAAAACTGGATCATTAGGTAAAAAACATTGGAATCTGGCTGTGCCATAAATTATAATTACGATAATGAAAAAAGTCCTTTTACCCCTATTTCTCCTTTTTCTCATAAATCTTCACGGCCATGAGATACCCGATGCGATTCCCCTGGCCCGGGAAGGAGTGATTGACCTTAGGGGTTCCCTGCTGGACAATCCGGTAAAACTGAATGGGGAGTGGCTTTTTTATTGGAATGAGTTTCTTGTATCGGCTCCACAAAACCGCACGGAAGAGTGGGATATTGATTATATGGAAGTTCCCGCCTTCTGGAATAATCCGGCCTCCCTTAAACAAGAGTACCCCCGGGAAGGTTATGCCACCTACCAAATCAAAATTCTTCTTCCTCCCCATACGGATTTTTTGGCTCTGGAACTTAAATATGTCTTTACCTCCTACAGGCTTTACATAAACGGTGAATTATATGATGCGGTAGGTGTACCGGGAGTGTCAACGGAAACGGGAAAACCGGCTTTCCGATCAAAAACAGTCTCATTTCCTACCAGGGGAAGCGAACTTGACCTATCCCTTCAGGTATCAAACTTTAACCTTAATAAAGGAGGTATATGGGGCGATCCGGTCCTGGGGACTCCCGAGGGTATTAACAGGATGCGCGAAGGGCGGATCTTCCGGGATTTTTCCCTTTGCGGACTTATTTTTATAATGAGCCTTTACCATCTGGAGATGTATTTTTACCGGAGAAAAGATAAAACGGCCCTCTACTTTGGTATATTTTGCCTTATTATAGTTATAAGGATTCTCAGTACGGGAGAGCTGTTTCTTACCCGCCTTATTCCCGATATTTCCTGGAATTTGCACCTGACTATTGAATATTTAAGTTTCTATCTCGCCATTCCCGTTTTTTCCCTTTACCTGTACAACCTTTATCCCAGGCAGAATCATAAACCTGTTGTGAGAACCATCTTGGGAGTGTCCGCCCCTTTTATTCTTCTCACTCTCTTTACCCCGCCCCGTATTTTTAACAGAACCCTTCCCTATTTCCAACTTATATCCATTATAGTATGCTCATACTCCCTGTATGTTCTCGTGCGCGCCATGAAGTCCCATTCAAAAAGCAGTTCCACTCTTCTTACGGGCTTTTTTATTCTGGTACTTTTCTTCCTGAACGATGTGCTTCACTCTCTGAATATCATCCACACCGCCTTTCTTATGCCGGTGGGACTTTTTATTTTTATATTTACCCAATCTCTTCTTATTCAACGAATATCCCGGGAACTCTTCGAGACCGTGGAAAAACAGAAAAACGAGCTGGTTATAAGCCACACCCTTTTTGAAAAATCCCGGCTGGGGACAATCCTGGGACTGGCTAAACTGGCTGAATTCCGCGATGAAGATACGGGACAACACCTGGAAAGGATGCGTGAATATTGTCGTATACTGGCCATTGCCCTTTCAAAAAGAGAGGGCTATTGCGACTATATTACGGAACGCTATATTGACGATCTCTACCAATCGGCTATTCTTCATGATATTGGCAAGGTTTCCGTTCCGGACTCCATCCTTTTGAAACCGGGTAAACTGAATGAGGAAGAGTATGAACTTATGAAGCTTCATACGGTTCGCGGGGGAGAAGCCCTGGAGAATATAGAAGCCAAAATAGGAATGGAATCTTTCCTAACCCTGGGAAAGGAAATTGCCTGGGCCCACCACGAGAAATGGGATGGAAGCGGTTATCCCAAAGGGCTAAAAGGAAGGGAAATCCCCCTCTCCGCCCGTATAACCTCCGTAGCCGATGTATACGATGCGCTTACCTCGGAACGTCCTTATAAAAAGGCCTTTTCCCACAAAGAAGCACGAAAAATTATCCTGGAAGGAGAAGGAATTCACTTTGACCCCCTCCTTATAAAGATTTTTCTGGAAGTGGAAGGACAATTAAATGAAATACGTCTCTCCTACGGGGAGGCAAATCCACTGGAAGCAATGAAATCTCTCCGCGCCTAGTTATCCAAATGAAAATATGACACATTTTCTTTCATAAGGGAGGCTTGTCCCGAAAGCTCTTCCGCCATGGCGGCCAGTTCTTCTGAGGAGGCGGCATTTTGCTGTATGACCTTATTCAACTCGATGAGTCCCCTGTTCACCTGATCCGCTCCCCGGGCCTGCTCTTCGCTGGAATCGCTGATTTCCCTAATGTAACGGGTTGTACTTTGAACCTGAGGGACCAATTCTTCTATAACATGGCCCGCTTCTTCGGCAATTTCCACACTGTTTTCCGAGATTTCCCAAATCTCTTTGGCAGCCCGGCCGGAATTTTCCGCCAGTTTCCTCACTTCCGCCGCTACCACGGCAAAACCTTTGCCCGCGTCCCCCGCACGAGCCGCTTCTATGGCCGCGTTAAGGGCCAACATATTAGTATTGCGGGAAATATCCTCAATTACGGTGATCTTCTCGGCAATCCGATGCATAGCCTCCACCGCGGACAGGACCGATTGGCCCCCCTTCTCCGCCTTGAGAGCCACATCTTCCGCAAGATGTTCCGCTTCCAGGGCATTTTCCTTATTCTGACCGATATTGGACGCCAGCTGCTCCATTGAGGCGGAAATCTCTTCCACGCTGGAAGCTTGTTCCGTGGCTCCCGTGGAAACCTGCTGCGTGGTCTGGGAGATTTGGCCGGAACCCTCGTTAACCTGTTGGGCCGAGTCGCTTATGGTCCCCATAATGGCGGACATTTTATCGGTCATACCGTCAAGGGCCTGAAAAAGAGTCCCCGTCTCGTCCCGATTATGCTGCTGCTTACGATGGGCCTCTATGGAGAGATCCCCCCTGGCCAGACTGTCCGCAACCCGGGAAGCCAATACGATGGGCCGGGATATTTTCCGTCCCATAAGGAGGGCCAGAATAGTGGTAAAAACAAGACAGAGGAGGGAAAAAGCTAAAGAGTATAGCACACTCTTTTTTAACTGTAACCGGGATAGTCTTCGCTGTTCATCTATTATGACCTGAATATCGTCGATATAGTTACCCGTTCCGATTATCCAGTCAAAGGGCTCAAAATAGGCGGAATAGCTTCTCTTAGGGAGAGCTTCGCCTCCCGATTGGCGGGGAAAGTAATATTCCGTATAGCCCCCGCCGGCCAGGGCCTGTTCGATAATAGCGCGTATAAAATAGTGGCCTTTGTGGTCTTGCATATCCCAGCGTTTCTTACCCTCCACATTTTCCTGTCCTAACATAACCACATTTGTCCCGTCCGACCGGTCAGCCCAAAAATACCCCCCCTCTCCATAGTGGGAGGTTCTTAATAGTTGAGCCGCCAGCTCCTTAGCTTCATCCAGGCTATAGTCGGCTTGCCCAACCAGATTATAGACCGACTCCATGAGAGAGATCTGTGTCTCCACCTCACTTTTAACTAAACGGTCAAAGTCTTCATAAAGAGATTTCTCCCACGATTCCAGGTAGGATTCATTATTCCGGGCAAAGGAAATAATCATAAAGATACTTAGTGCTGTAACGATTAAAACGACCGATCCAATGGTCAGGAAAAGGATTTTTTGAACTATGCTTTTCATGATAGCCTCTTACTATAATTATACGTCTAAAGTTCCCTAAAAACAAGAAATAGCCTTTGTGAACTCGGTGAAAACATTGCCCTTCTTTTTACTTTTTTGTCAGATGGAGGTGTATAATTTATTCCATGAAAAAATACCTTTTATTCCTTTTGATTATACTGGCGGCAGGAGCCATAGCTTCTTGTGACCTTGGAAGCAGCGACGACTCCAGTGACAGTTCGAGCACGGAAGGAGCTTTTAAGATTGTGAATTCCTGGGGGGCTGGAGTCTTTGATTGGGAAAATATAAGCGACGGCCATTATTGGATTGAATATGAAGATATGAAAACAAATGGGATGTATGTCTGGTACTTCATCAATGATTATGATTCCGATGCTTACGACCCTTCTGCTATAGCGGTTTTTGAAGTAGATCATGCAGTAAGAGATGATGTTCAAATAACCATAGGTCTAAGAGACAATTCGGACACAACCATTATGTCCAAGACCTTCGAAACCGATGATGTTGACGGTATTCCAACCGGGGGAGCACTTCCCTTTCCCGATAATCCCATGGTACTGGACTTGGGAGAATTCGTCGATTACCTAAACGACTACGACCTTTTCCTTACCGCCACGAATCTAGGCACAACGGAAGGGACCATAGAGAGTTTTTCTCTGGAACTCTATAATGGTTACGACTCTTCCGGTGTTTACGACTATATCTATAGTTACGATGGTTCGGAAATTCTGGCAGGCAGCACAATAACAATGGGATCCGATGGGACTGATTATTCTACGGTAACTATGGAAATAGAAACATCCGGTAATATCGACAGCAACTGGACCGGTTCGTCTTCGATTAGCTCAACATCTTCCTTTGTTTTGAGTGGGGGGACAAGCTTTACAACAAGACAAATGACCAGTAGTGAAATTTCCGACCTGGTATCAAAGGATAGTCAGAATAATCCCAATGCTCATAACCCGGACGGCTTGGGAACAGGTTGGCTTGCCCCCACAACGGAAGAATGGGAAAAGACATCTCTTTTAACAGGAATAGAAAACATTAGCAGCAAAAGCAGTAGCTCCAGTGATGATGAAGTGGACCTTTCCGCAACTGACTATTTCCCCCCTATTGGTAATCAAGGAACAGAGGGCTCTTGTGTAGCCTTTTCTACTGCCTACTATATGCATACCTATATGGAAGCACGGGAACATGGGTGGGACCTTTCAGATATCTCCTGGGACGATGAGGCCACCACAATTTCCGACTACGGTGAACCCGATAGCGGCCAGGATATGATTTTTAGTCCCGACTATATCTACCATCAAACTAATTATGGAGAAGATGGGGGATCAGCCTACATTTATGCCGTAGAAACTATCGTACGTCAGGGTTGTGCCACATGGGAAGCCATGCCTTACAACACGGAGGATTCAACCACCTGGCCCGATGAAGAGGCATGGAGAAATGCGGCCCAATACAGAGTGGATTTTGAGACTCACTATGACGGAGAGTCGGACTATTTAATGGGCTTCCTGGTCGTTGATACTGACGAAGAGATCGAGTTCCTTGAATATCTTCTATCCGAGGGCTACCCCCTTTGTACAGCCATTGACGGGGGAAGCACAACCGATTACGGTTTATACGATTATCTGGATGAAAATGATGTGGTGGAAAACGGATATACCTTTACAGTGGACGACCTAAACCACGCCCAAACCATCGTGGGTTACAAGGCAAATGACGAATGGGACTCATCCAATCCGGAGGATTAATATTCGTACCGTCAAATCCACAATTTCTCCTTTTACTTTATTAATTTTCTTCAACAAGTTGGTATATATTAACTAAATAATGAATGGAGCGTTTATGAAAAAATTACTTCCCGTCTTCCTATTGCTTATGCCTTTCTTTTTTGCCTGTGGAGACTTGAATACAACCGAAGATACAACAGAAATCGTCGACGATGAATCTACCGACGATGAATCTACCGACGATGAGTCTACCGATGACGAATCTACCGACGACGAATCTTCTGACGACGAATCTTCTGACGATGCGGCATCCACCGACGGGGCGTTTAAATTCGTTAACTCCTGGGGAGCTTACTCCAGCGTGTGGGAAAACGTCCTGGACGGACACTACTGGATCGAGTACGAAGATATGAAGGACAACGGCTTTTATATCTACTATTACTATAACGATGACAGCGAAGTCTATGACCCTACTGCCATCGCTGTTTTTAACATAGACCACGATTACCGCGATGAGGTAAGCATTACGATTGGCGTACAGGACGACGAGGGTGATACGGTTTATTCCAAAACCCTGGAAAGCACCATAAGTAATATCCTTTCCGGTGGGGCCGAACCCTTCCCCGATAATGATATGGCCCTGGATATTACGGAGTTTGCCGATTCCCTGGATGACTATAACTTTTTCCTCACAGCGGAAAACAGCGGAGATACGGAGGGAACGATCGAAAGCTTATCCCTGGAGCTCTACACAGAATACGATAGTTCGGGCGCTTCCGTCGCGCAGACCTTTGCTTACGAAGGGGGCAGCGTAACAATTGGTGCCTCCTCTACGGTTACCATAGAACTGGAAACGGCCGGCAATATCGACAGCAGCTGGGAAGCTTCCCTTAGCTCATCCAGCCTCCTAAGCACGAGCTCTTCCTTCACGTTCCGCGATTTGACCGATAGTGAGATTTCCTCCCTTCTTACGACGGAAGATCAAATTTCCCCCTCCAATGAGGTGGTAATGGGCGATTTCGGAACCGGTTGGTCCGCTCCTACTTCGGAAGAGTGGGAAGAGGTCTCCTACCTGGAAGGACTCTCTACTATAAGCAAGAGCGGCAGCTATGACGGCGTCAGTCTTCCCGACGAAGTGGACCTCTCCGCAGAAGAATATTTCCCCCCTGTGGGCAACCAGGGAGGGGAAGGTTCCTGTGCAGCCTTCTCCGCCGTCTACTATATTCATACCTATATGGAAGCCCGGGAACACGGCTGGGATCTTTCCGATGTGGGCTGGACCTACTCCTCCTCCACTTCCAACGGGGGAGAACCGGACTCCGATCTGGACAAGATTTTCAGCCCCGATTTCGTCTATCACCAGATCAATTTTGGAACCGACGGCGGATCGACCAGTTATCAGGCCCTGGAATCTCTCATTCGCCAGGGATGCGCCAGCTGGGAAACCATGCCCTACGATACGAGCGACTCCACCAGCTGGCCCTCTGAAGAAGCCTGGCGGGAAGCCCCCCTTTACCGAAGTGACACTGATAGTTATTATACAGGTAGCAAATACTCGGGTATCGGCTTTTTTAAAGTAGAAGATGACGATGATATTCTTTTCCTGAAATATCTTCTCTCCGAAGGATACCCTGTTACTACGGCGATTTACGGTGGAAGCAGTTCCGATTACGGACTATACGACGAGCTCGATGAGAATGATGTTCTTGAGAACGGTAATTCCTGGAGTTCCTCCTACTGGAACCACGCCCAAACCATCGTTGGCTACAAGGAGGGAGACGAATGGGATTCTTCAAATCCGGAGGATTAATATTACTGGCCCTTTTAATTCCGGCGGCTCTATTCGCCGGGGGAAAAAAAGAAAAAGAAAACCTGGCTCCCCCAGAACCTTTTCTTATTATGGCCGGGGGTTATGGGGATATAGCTTTGGACTCGGAAGCAGCCCTCAAGGCCCAGGAAGAGCTTAAAGCCCTGTGGACTGGCGACGAGTCAGCCTGGGATTCGGCTCAACTCATCAAGGCAGAATCACAGGTTGTGGCCGGCAAAAACATCCGTCTGATTTACGAAGGTCTTCCCGGCTATGAAGGGGCTGTCGTGTTCTATCCCCTGGACGGGAGCAACCCCACCGTTACCTGGCTGGAATAGTTTTCCCACCCCATAAAAAAAGGCTCCCACACCGCTAGGCGGCCGGGAGCCTTTGTTATTTATACTGCTAAGCCTTAGGCTTTTACCAATCCGATCTTAACTGTTTCATCACCGGCTGCCGCTTCCACGGGCTGTGCCGGCTCGTCCCAGCTCCAGGTAGCCGTAAGGGTTTCCTGCATCAGATAATCTTCAAAATCCTCCACAGCGCCCTTCACCACATCGGACCCGGTCAGGGTCAGGTTAATACGGTCGGTCACGTCCAGCTCGGTCTCCTTACGGAGATTCTGTACGGCCCGCACAATATCGCGCACAATACCTTCCTTAAGAAGTTCTTCGGTGATCTCCGGATCGAGAGCCACAGTGAGGGAACCTTCGTTAAGAACCTTAAGGCCCTCCTTCTCGGAACGCTGAACCACAATGGAGTCGGCATCCAGGTCGATGCTGGTCTTATCCTGACCGTCGAATTCGATGTTCAGGACTGCACCGTCCATGAGGCTGGTAATCTCCGAAACGGAAAGCTGGGCAATCCGTGCGGCGGCTGCCTTCATATCCTTACCAAGGGCCTTACCCAATACCTTGAAATTGGCCTTGGCGCTGTATTCTACCAGATCCTCTTCGTTCTCACGGAAGATAACGTCCTTAACGTTAAGCTCTTCCGAGATGATTTCGCTCATTTCGTAGAGGATGGTCTTTTCCGCCTTGTCCCGGGTTACCAGGTGGAGCGCCTTGAGGGGCTGGCGGGTTTTAAGCTTATGCTGTGTCCTAAGGGCACGGCCCATGGAAACGGCCTGCTGGGTCAGTTCCATCTTTCGTTCCAGCTCCCGGTCACGTCGGCTTTCCACGGCTACGGGCCAGCCGGCCAGATGAACCGATTCGGCCATATCGTCGGTCTTGAGGTTGCTGTAGATCTCTTCGGTCACAAAGGGAATGAAGGGAGCGGCTACCTTGGTCAAGGTGATGAGGGCGTGCCAGAGAGTCTGGTAGGCCTGATCCTTGTCACCGTCGTTTTCGCTCTTCCAGAATCGTCTTCTGGACCGTCTGATGTACCAGTTGTTCAGGGAATCGATGAAGGCCACGATGGGATCGATCGTTCTCTGAAGGTCATAGGCGTCCAGATGCTCTGTCGCATCGGCCACAAGCTTTTCCGTTTCCGAAAGCATCCACTGGTCCAGGGGATTGTCCGGATTGTCCGGCGCTTCGGAGATGGTACAGCCGTCGATATTGGCGTAGGTCACAAAGAAGCTGTAGGCGTTCCAGAGGGGAATGATGATTCCCTTAAGAACGTCCCTTACCCCGTCGTCGGAAAATCGGAGAGATTCGGCCCGGACTGCGGGTGAATTCATAAGGTACAGACGCATGGCGTCCGCCGAGTATTCATTGATAATTTCCATGGGGTCCGTAAAGTTCCGCAGGGATTTGGACATTTTCTTACCGTCCTCCGCCAGAATCAGACCGTTAACGATAACGTTCTGGAAGGCGGGGCCGTCAAAGAGAGCGGCGGCGAGAATGGTAAGGGTGTAGAACCAACCGCGGGTCTGGTCCAGACCTTCGGCGATAAAGTTGGCCGGGAAGTTCGCTTCGAACCACTCCTTGTTCTCAAAGGGATAGTGAACCTGGGCGTAGGGCATGGAGCCCGATTCGAACCAGCAGTCCAGAACTTCGGGAACCCGCTTCATTTTCTTACCGCAGGAACAGGGAATCTCCACATCGTCAACAAAGTGCTTGTGCAAGTCGTCCAGCTTCACACCGGAAAGCTCTTCCAGCTCGGCCCGGCTGCCAATACACTTTTTCTCACCACAGTCCTCACAGGTCCAAATGGGGATGGGGTTACCCCAGTAGCGGTTACGGGAGATAGCCCAGTCACGGGCCCCTTCCAACCACTTGCCGAATCGTCCCTGCTGCAGGTGATCCGGTACCCATCGGATAGTATTATTGGAGTCGATCATTTTTTTCTTGATCGGGTCAATCTTGACAAACCAGGACCCTACGGCCCGGTAGATGAGGGGGGATTCACAACGCCAGCAGTGGGGATAGGGGTGAAGAATCTGGTCTCTCTTAACCAGCTTACCCTCCTCCTTGAGACGGTTGATGATATCCTTGTCGCAGTCTTTTACAAAGCGGCCCTGGTAGTCGGAAACTTCTGCGGTGAACTGGCACTCCCCGTCAATGGGACAGGCGGGCTCCACATCTGTATTTCGAAGAACTTCGTAGTCCTCCTCACCAAAACCGGAGGCGGTGTGAACAATACCCGTACCGTCTTCGGTGGTTACATGATCGCCGGTGTAAACCTTGAAGGCCCCCTGCTCCGCCCTATCGGCAAAGTAAGGAAAGAGAGGTTCATAAGCCATGCCGGCCCATTCGGATCCTTTCTTCTTTTCTATGAGTTCGTAATCTTCTTCTTTCTTATAATAGGCTTCCAGGCGGGCCTCGGCGAGAATGAAGAAATCCTCCCCGTCCTTAACCTTCACATAGTCGATGTCATTGCCCATGCTCAAAGCCAGGTTGGAAGGGAGTGTCCAGGGCGTGGTCGTCCAGGCCAGGAAGTAAGTAT
Source organism: Spirochaetales bacterium (assembly GCA_028533045.1). Lineage (GTDB taxonomy): Bacteria > Spirochaetota > Spirochaetia > DSM-2461 > DSM-2461 > SZUA-368. Next base: position 38,256 of record JAQQAP010000047.1, read on the forward strand.
TATCCTCACCCTTCACCTTAAAGCGGACCGTGATGGCCGGATCGTGTACATCCTTATAACCGCCCAGGTTTAGCTCGTGGTTGGAGAGAACCGTGGAACAGCGGGGGCAGTAAGGCAGGATGTAGTGACCTTCGTAAACCAGGTCCTTTTCCCAAAGCTTTTTCACAACCCACCAGATGGACTCCATGTAGTCCGCTTCCATGGTCTTATAATCGTGTTCGAAATCAACCCATCGGCCGGTCCGGGTAATAACGTTTTTCCACTCGTTGGTGTAGCGGAGAACGATGGAGCGGCACTGCTCGTTAAAGTTAGCCACCCCGTACTTTTCAATTTCTGTCTTACCGGAGATGCCCAGCTGCTTCTCCATTTCATATTCCACAGGAAGACCGTGACAGTCCCAGCCGAAGCGGCGGGAAACGTGCTTGCCTTTCATAGTCTGATAACGGGGGATCACATCCTTGATGGTCCCCGCCAGAATGTGCCCGTAATGGGGCAGTCCGGTAGCAAAGGGAGGCCCGTCATAAAAGACGAAGTCCTCCTTATCCTTCCTCGTTTCCAGGGATTTCTCAAAAATCTTTTCCTCTTCCCAGAATTTAAGTATAGACTCTTCCATGGCGGGAAAGTTCACTCTGGGATCAACCGTTTTGTACATCGTGTTCCTCTTGTGCCCGAAAGGGCGGAAATATAATGAGGGTTATAATACGAAATATCAAGGGGAGGTTCAAGGGGATTAAACGGTGAGAATAGGGGGAGTCTGTCTCTTAAAGAGGCAGTCGCCGCCCTATGTGGGAGACTGCCACATTTCAATATCTATCTTCTTAAAATCGAGAGAAGTTCCTTCGAACTTATCTTCCTCTTTTCTCAAAGGATAGGTAAATCCGGTCAAATCCATTTCTTCATCGGCCATTTCGGGCTCAAAGGTGCGGGTTAACAGTTGAAGCAAAAGCTCGTTGGGAGTCATGTTCTTTAATTTAGCCGTATTGTTTATTACCTCTTTGAGATCTCTGTCCAGGTTGTGAATCCTTAGGGTAGACATAAAAACCTCCTGCGAATCAGCTCATGATCCTATAGATTAATTTTAATCCCTCTCCGGAGAGAAATCAACTGCCCAGAGACGCGTAGGAAACGGACGCCCAGTATTTGACACCAATGCTAACATCGGTTAAGTATGTCCCGTCGGTCAAACCATATGAGGTGGAAGTTGAAGAGGTATCCATAGTGCTTGCATCGGTGGTTATATAGGTAAACCAGCTTTCATATGTTCTCTGATCAATCTTTCCCCCGTCATACTCTCCCAGGTAGCCGCTTATTGATAGGGCTCCCGATGCTTCAGAGACATCCACATAGGCTGTATAAGTATAGGGAACGGCGGAATTGGCATCGCCCGAAACGGCCGGAATATTCACAGAATAAGACTTAGCCACATACCCTATGTATGTCCCTTCATTCAGGAATCCGGTAATATCATAGGGATAACTATTAAAGGACGAACGGCTGAAGGCATCATAAGAGTCCCCTCCATGATTTAAATCAAAATTCCAAAACCAATCCTCCTCTCCCAATTCATGACTCGTTCCTACTTTTATATAGTACAGCTGCACATTCACAGGCATAAGATAGTTGGTTGTATCATTAACATAGTCCCAATTTCCTGCCCTGTCATAGGCGTAACAGTATACCTCTCTGTTTCCAGCGTTATTGCGTATGGTAAGACTTTCCGAATCTTCCGGCGTATAGTCCCAATTCCAGGTGGAAGAGCCGTCATTTCTGATAGCATAGCGCCATAAATCCTCGTTGGAACTAAAGCTGGCAGTCACACTGCTGCTATAGGTTGTGGAAGGCAGGCTGAATGTAACAGTAGGCGAAGTGGTATCTATCTCGATAGAAAGCGTATTGGACCAGCTACTGCTGTTTCCCGCCACATCTGTCTGATGGGTTTCCACTTCGTATATATCATCGGTCGTTAAGGTAGGCAAATCAAAACTGCCGCTACCGCTTGCGTCCAGATAGAAAGAACCGCTCGCACCGGAGGTATACTCCTCATACTCAAGATAGGCATTCGCCTCTCCTCCGACTAAAATAGTCAGACCTGAAGTTTGATAGGTAAGATTGTCCGAACTGCTGGCTCCGCTATCGTCAAGGTAATAGAGGTCAGGCAAATCAGGCTCCTGTGCCACCGTGTCTATGGTAAGTGACAGAGCCGGTGACGGGTCACTTCTGTTTCCCGCCCTGTCCACGGCAAAAGCGATCATTTCGTAAGTGTCTTCCCCGGAAGAGAAGCTGTCCGCCGTACAAGTCCAGTTTCCGCTGCCATCGGCCGTAGCCGTACCCATGAGAGTGGAATCGGCATAAAGTTCAATATTCCCATTGGCTTCGGAAGAACCGGTGAAGATGAGTCCGGTCGTCTCGTTGGTAATGTTGTCCGAATCGGACTCGCCCGAATCGTAATCGTTGTCCAGATCGGGGGCGATAGTGAGGGCATCGGGCGGGGTGACATCCCAAATCATGTTAACACTATCGCTGGCGCTGTTCCCCGCCGTATCGGTTACGGTAAGGGTCAGCTCCTTTGTTCCTTCCGTGGTGCTGCTCACATCGGTGGAAGCTTCGGAGGTGGTGGAAAAGTCACAATCCCCCGGGCCGGTCCACAGGTAGGAGGCAATGCCGTTTTCATCGGAAGCTATGGCGGTGATAGTATAGGCCGAATTGGCATACACATCACTCCCTGCGGATACGACGGGAGCCGTAATATCAACCAGAGCGACATAATCCGTTTCCGTTTTATTCGTGCTTAACAGCCCCAGGCCGTCGGAACTGTTATCATAGACCCAAAGGTAGACCGGTACGGAGACTCCCTCTGTGGAAAGTTCGATCGTATCGGTCATCTCCGTGGCGCTCACTTCGGTCCAGTCTCCGTTGGACGGATTAAAGGCGGGAACCGTCGCCGACGTAAGGGAACTGTTCGTACTCAAATGATACCAGAGGTCGGACGAGGTGGAAAATGCCAGATCCAGGGGGACCGCCGTGTAGTTGGAAAGATTCACATAATCCGCATCGATGGTAAGCCTAAAGGCGGCTTCCGTATTGGTACTAAAGGACCAGCTGTAGGCTTCCTGCATGACGCTCCCGTCCAGGGCTGTCAGATTCTCAAGAATAAGGGTCACCGTTTTATTTGAATCCATCCAGGGATCGACATCAATGGATAGACGGTTCAAAACATTGTCATAGTCGGCCCACTCGTCCAGAAAGTAATTCGTCTCATCCCCGGCATAGAGGAGAGTGATATTTCCGCTAAGACTTGTCTGGTCTATCTCTCTGTCAAAGTCTACCGTAATAAGGGTTGAGGCGTTATTGTCGGAACTGCTGCTCTCCGGAAAAACAGCGGTAATTTCCAGAAAGCGGTTATTCGCTTCCATAACTTCATCTGTGGCCTCTTCCAGTATGTCCACCGGGTTCTGGCAGGCCATGAAAAAGAGAAAAGCGCCGGTTAATACTATTCCTGTTTTCCTTAACATATTAATCATACCCTACTCCTCCATCCAGTCGTCCAGGGTAAATTTATTGCCCTCCGAGGCGCGGGTGGCGCCTGTTTCTCCGTAACGGGCCAAAACAGTGCCGGCAAGGTCCGGGTCCTGCTCCTTCAGTTGGGCCAGCATGGTATCGGCCTCTTCATATTCGTTACGGCTGTATAAAAGATCCACAATCCGATAGAGAAGGCGTGTGTTCATAGGCTTGAGTTCATAGGCCTCCTGATACAGGGCCAGAGCTTCCTCCTGTTTCCCGTCTATGTACATGAGATTTCCCAGATTCACCAAGGATGGAACATGCCGTTCAAGCTCCAGGGCTTCCCGGGACTCTTTCTCCGATTTGTCGTACATACCAATCTGGGCATAGAAAACGGCCACACGGTTTTTTGTTTCCACTTCACTCAAACCTTTTTCCCGGGAGGCTCCATGAATGCGGGCCACCTGAGGCCCCACGATATAATCGTAGAAACTGTCCAGTTCTTCCGTATAGCTGTTATTTATAGTCCTGTTGTCCGGTAGAGCGGCGGCTAAGCCTGCTTCCAGGAATCCTACGGGCTCATAGATTTCCCAAGCTTCCTGTACGGGATAAAGCGCGGCCTGCCCGGTCAATTGAGCCTGATACCACTCCTGAGCTCCGGTCCGCCAGGCCTTCATGAAACCCTCTTTCACCAGAGTAATTTCCACAGGCATCCAAACTTTCCCCTCATGGACGATCACATCCCTCTCCCTGTCAAAGAAGCGCTGGGCATTCTTCTCGGAGATATTCATATCAAAGGCTATGTAGATATGTCCCGGGGTGGTAACAAAGGCGGCGGGAACTCCCACCGATTCCAGAAGAGCCGCATAAAGGACGGAGAGATCATCGCAGTCTCCCGCCCTAAAAGAGAGGGTCTGATTGGGAAACTGAAGGTAGTCCACGGCGGCTTCATCGGAAGAGAAATCGACAAAGGGAGTGGAAGGATCCACCGCATAGCCCAGGCCGTAGACACTCATGGTCTGAAATACAGCCAGGGCGGTACGAAAATTCTCCGAAATGGGAGCGGAATAGCCCGAGCGGATAAGAGACACGGTGTTCTTAGAGAAACTCAGAACCACAGGATCCTTGGCTGTGACGAAGGCGGCCGCCTTTCTGTCATCATCCCAAGTCATGGCATTGCGGTTATTTATCTCTACCGTAACAGCTTCTGTCATGGTAAAGGATTTTCCCAAGTAGTCGTATTCCATCTTTATTTCGCCGGAAACCTTGGTTCCTTCTGTTACACGGAAGATATTATCCTTGAAAAGGGCGTAAACCGGCACTTCCATCTCCTCGCCGGGCTTGAGAGTCCTCTTTTCTCCGCAGAGCTTATAGCCTTCCATATACTGGTCCGCATGGAAGCTGACCTTGAGATTTTCATAACGGGCGGAACCGACATTCTTTATGCTTACCCTACCGGCCGGATTGGTGTCATAGTAGGTATAGAAAAGAGGATAGACAGGATTAAGGGAGGGGAAAATCAGCATACCCTGACTCTTCTTCTGAGCCTTAAGGTCTACCCCGACGCCCAGACTCAGGCTAATCCCCTCATGGAGGTTTCCCGAAGGGGTGGTAAGAACTCTGTATCGCCCCCCCACTCCCAGGGTAAAGGAGGGACTCAGCCGCAGGGCCGCTTCCGCTCCGCCGTAATACTGGGGATTGGAAACATTACCAAAATCGCTCATCCCGTAATAAATACCGCCCCCGCCATAGGCTTTGAGGGTAAGACGGGAAGCAGGAGTCAGCCTTAATCCCAAAGAGAGGGCCGGCGCCAGAATGGCAATGGAGGAGTCGCTTCCGTTAAGAGGGAGAAAATCCAGGGCAAGATCGGGGCTCAGATAGAGGCTGGAAAAGGAGGAGTGGTAAAGGTCCCCTTTAAAAGATACTCCGGCCCCCATTTCAAAAAGAGGAAGATCGCCGTCCACCTCCGGTCCGAGAGGAATGGACAAAGTGGGCTGCAGGGACAACTCACTTTCAAGACTCTGGGCAAAAAGCGCCGCAGAAACAATCAAAAACAATAGAGAAAACCAAGGCCTGATAGCCTTCACACCCATGGTATTCATACCTTCCTCCTAAGAGTAATGGCCCGTCTACCTATTAATTATAGTTCATATTTCACATATTACACACATTTCCGTCACATTTGAGTAAAAAAAAGAGCCCCTTTAGAAAGAGGCCCCGGGATAGATCCAGCTATTTTCCTATTTAACTTTCTCTTGATAATTTACATAGTAATCGTTAAAGAAGGGATACACATAGGGAACTGCTTCGTCCAGGATTTCAGCAAGAATAAATTCATAGTTAAATGACTCTCTGTACTTATTAAACGCTTCCCGGTCTCCGTAGCTTACGGGCAGGAGAACCGCCTTTTCCGCATAGGCTTCGGGAGCATAATCGATCTTGTCTTTGGAGCTGTAAACCTTTTCTCCCTCCCTGTCTCTTAGGGTAAAGCTGACTTTGACCTTGATGTTAAGATAGAACTGACCCTCTTCAACGGGATAGTCGGCGGAAGGCTTGCTGTAGAGAGGTTCCAGGACCTCGGCGATTTCTGTCTCGATATCGACCTTGCTCTCCAGGACATAGTCGGCCTTGCCCGAAGCTTCTTCTCCCTGAATCAGAAAGGCTTCTTCATAGGCGGGAGAAAGGGGTTCTCCCCCATAGACAGCTTCTTCTGCATAGGGATCGTCCATAACGACTCGGTTACTCAGAACCCCCTTTTTATCGGCACCGAAACTTTTGATATAGGGGGCCCGATAATCCCGTCCGGCCTCCACCCCTTCTTTAAGAAGCTCTGCGACGAGGCTTTCCCAATACCCCTCTTCCAGGGTGACATCCTTAAAAATATTCTCTTCAATAATTCCCAGAGTGCCGTAATAGTCATCGTCAATATCCATAAGATAAACGGAGGTTATGCTAAAATCTTCCAGGTTCTCCGGGTCAACATTCAGATTAAAGGTCCCCAGTGACAGGGCGGTACGCAATCGCCCCAGCTTGACCTTGGGTGTAAGAATTTCTATGGTCCCCCCGCGATAGGGGTCAATAAGCTTGTTTTGCACAAAATGATTCCGGTTTTCCAGATTGTAAGTGGCACAACTAAAGGTTAAAAAAAGGGAAACGAGAATAGGGATAAAAGTGATCTTCTTCATGACTAGATGGTACAACGGAATTCCCCTTTAGGCAACTCGGATTATTGTGAATTGTCTATGACGAAATCGTCTTGACTCGAAGAAGCGTATACTTTACGTTTGTATAGTATGCCTATTCCCATGTTTATCGAAACAGTGCAATGCGGCTTTCCCTCACCCGCAGCAGATTATAAAGAGGACGGACTGGATTTTAATGATCTTATCGTAAGAAATCCCAGCGCCACCTACTGTCTCCGGGTCTCGGGACACTCCATGGAAGGAAGGGGGATTTCTCCCGGGGATATTCTGGTGGTGGATCGCTCTCTCCGACCCCGGACGGGAGACGTGATTGTGGCGGCCCTGGGCGGAAGCTTTACGGTTAAAACCTTTGTAAAAAAGGGGGGGCGGATTATTCTTCAGGCGGCCAATGTAGACTACGAGGATATTGAGCTTGAGGGGGACCAGGAACTCTCCTGTTTTGGGGTTGTCACCTGTTGTCTTAAAGCCTTCAGAGGAAATTGGCCGGAGAAAGAACATGATAGCTCTGATTGATTGTAACAGCTTCTATGCCTCCTGCGAAAGGATCTTCCGCCCCGACCTCAAGGGAAAGCCGGTTGTGGTTTTAAGTAATAATGACGGCTGTATCGTAGCCCAATCTCAGGAAGCGAAAAAGCTGGGCATTGCCCGGGGGGCCCCCTTTCATCAAAACCGCCGTGCCCTGGAAGAACAGGGGGCCATTGTGTTCTCCTCCAACTACACCCTCTACCAGGATATCTCAAACAGGGTTATGGCTATTGTGAAGAAGCATGTTCCCACCCTGGAGGTTTACTCTATTGACGAGGCCTTTCTCTTTTTTGAGGAAAATGAAAAGCGAGCCGGATTGGAACGGTTAGCCGCCTTTTTGAAGGAGGAGGTACTCCGCTGCACAGGAATACCCGTTTCCATTGGAATAGGCAGGACCAAGACTCTGGCCAAGGTAGCGGAAAGGTACAGTAAAAACCGGGGCGGTCTCTATTATCTTTCCCGGGAGAAGGAAAGAGAAATTCTTTCCCGGACTCCCATTCGTTCCATCTGGGGGATAGGCCGGAGAAAGGCGGACTTTCTTGTGAATCATCATATTACCACCGCCCAGGATCTTGTAGAACAGGAAGAGTGGTGGGTAAAGAAGCATCTTACGGTGGTGACCCTTTACACCCTATGGGAACTACAGGGTAAGCCAATGATAACAGCCGAAGTAGAACCGCCCGCGCGGAAAGAAATAGTGAGCGGAATAACGGGGAGTAAGCCACTAAAGAGCCTGACGGAAGTGAAGGAAGCCCTGGCCCGTCACGCCCGGGCAGCCTCGGAAAAACTGGCCCGAGAGAAGGCGGCCTGCTCTTTGGTGGCGGTGACCATGAATACGAACCGCTTTAAGGATAACTACTGCCATGGGTACAGAGGATTACCGACAGATAAACCTTTGGCTTACCCACCGGATATTATTAAAACCGCTCTACAGGCAGCAGAGGAGATATATCGTCCCGGAGCACCCTATATAAGGACTTCGGTTAAGCTGGGTGGACTTGAACCCGTGGCTAAGCAGGAAGCATCATTATTCCTTTCCGAGGAAGAGCGTCTTCTTGATGAAAAAAAGCAAGCTTTCACAGTGGCTAAGCAACAGGTTATTTCAAAGTTTGGGAAACAAGCGCTCATGCCTGCAGCAACGGGCCTTAGGGATAAGTCAGAAATGATGAACCGGGACTTTCTCTCTCCCCGCTACACCACATCCTGGGAGGATCTCCCCTATGTCATAGCAGACTAGTGGATTATCCACAGGTTTACTATGCCACAAAAAAACCCGCCTCTCGGCGGGCTATTTTTAAATAGAAAACAATATTTAGGCTGCTTCGGGAATCGCTTCCTTCTTGGGCATGCGCCAAATAAACAGGGCCAATAGGGTAATGGCTACCACGATTCCCACGGGGTAGGAAATGGTGACGGGAAGCTTGAAACCTTCCGGAGCCTGCAGAATGTAAGTCGTAACAACGGCAGTCATAAAAGTGGCCGGGATGGTGGCCATCCAGTGAAACTTTTTGTTGATAACCAGGTAGGCTGCGGAAGCCCAAAGTACGATGGTGGCCAGGGTTTGATTTGACCAGGCAAAATACCTCCAGATGATGGAGAAATCGATGAAGGTCAGGGTAAAACCGACGGCCAGCATGGGGATGGCAATAAGCAGACGATTTTTGATGGGAGCCTGGTCCATATTCATGGAATCGGCAATGGTTAAACGGGCCGATCGGAAGGCCGTATCGCCGGAGGTAATGGGGCAGGCAATTACACCGAGGATGGCAAGGAATCCGCCTACTCCCCCAAGTAAACCGATGGAGACCTGATTAACAACGAGTCCCGCCCCGCCCTGGGCGGTAACTTCGGAAAGACCGGCAATCCCGCCGGGGAAGAAAGACATGGCCGCAGCGGCCCAGATAAGGGCAATAATACCTTCTCCGATCATGGCACCATAGAAAACCCGGCGGCCATATTTTTCGTTGGGGAGACAGCGGGCCATTACGGGAGACTGGGTTGAATGAAAGCCGGATATGGCACCGCAGGCTATGGTAATGAAAAGCATGGGCCAGATAGTCAATCCCTTGGGATGGGTATTAACAAAGTTTATCTCCGGAACGGGAAGACCTCCCAGGATAATGGCTCCCCCTACTCCCAGGGCCATTATCAAAAGAACAGCCCCAAAAACAGGATAGAGGCGACCAATCAGTTTATCCACTGGCACAACTGTGGCAATAAAGTAATAGGCCAGAATTAAAACAAGCCAGAACTGTTTTTGTGCAAAGATTCCCTTCATTCCCAGGTTGGCCAAAAGACCGGCGGGACCGTACATGAAAACGGTTCCCACAAGAACCAGGAGAACTATGGAAAAAACGCGCATAACGAGCCGCGCCTTATCGCCCAGGTAGATGCCCACGATTTCGGAGATACTCTTGCCATCGTGGCGAAGGGAGAGCATACCGGAGAAATAGTCGTGTACCCCTCCGGCGAAAATCGTTCCCAGCACAATCCACAGAAAGGCCATGGGGCCAAAAAGCGCTCCCATTATAGCGCCGAAGATGGGTCCCAGACCTGCAATATTCAACAGTTGAATCAAAAAAATGCGGTACCAGGGAAGTTCGACAAAGTCTATCCCGTCCGCTTTGGTAACAGCCGGTGTTTTACGATTGGGGTCCGAACCAAAGACCCGGTCGACCACAGCACCGTAGATGAAATAACCCGCCACCAACGCGGCCAGGGAAATCAGAAAGCTTACCATATGCTTCTCCTTTTTGGTTTGTTCTGGGTAGAGAATGGGCCCTTTGGGAGATGAAAGGTTAAAAGACGGTACGAATGGTAATTTTTGAGGTATGAATGGTAAGGCAGGCTTTAAATGTGAAAGATCTCTTTGAATTCGGACATTTTGGCCCGGGAAACGGGAATCCGCTCTTCCAGTCCGTGAAGCTTGATTATATAACTGTTATTCACCCAGAGATTCACCTGTTCCACATAGCTGAGGTTTATGACAAAGCTTCTGTGGCACTTGAAGAAGTCCGGCAAAGTCAGGCACTCTTCTATCTTCCAGAAGGGCTTTGTCTGCAGGAATTCCCCCCGGAGCGTGACAATACGCACCTCCTTCCCCCGGGCTTCCAGAAAAAGGATATCCTCCTGTTTTACCGGTATAATAGCATCACCCCGATAGAGAGAGAGGTGGTGATGCTTGACCACCCTGTCCCGGGCAAGAGTGTTGATAAGTGCGGAGATACGGTCCGGTTCGGGTCTCTTTTGTGACAGACGGCTCAAGGTTTCCCTAAGGCGCAGGGGAGAAAGGGGTTTAAGAAGGTAGTCCATGGCATGCACTTCAAAGGCCTGCAAAGCGAACTCATCGTAGGCGGTTTGAAAAATAATGGAGGGGGGATTTTCCAGTCCGATTATTTCACGGGCCGCTTCCAACCCATCCTTTCCAGGCATCTGTATATCCAGAAAAACAAGTTCCGGCTTGAGACTCCGGCACCGGGCCACCGCTTCAAATCCGTTACTCCCCTCGCCTATGATTTCCACCTCACCCGTTTGTTCCAGGAGAAAGCGCAGTTCGTCCCGGGCAAGATCTTCGTCGTCTACAATTACGGCTTTTATCATTCTCCCCCCTGGGGCAGAGAGAAACTTACCTTCGTTCCCTTGCCCGGCTCACTGCTTATTTCCAGGCCCTTCCCGTAAAGGTGTTCAAGCCTGTCATTTACATTCTTTAACCCTATACTGTTTCCCGTTTCTTCATGATTCAAAATGCGGTCGATCTTCTCCTGCTCCATCCCTACTCCCGTATCGGACAGGACAAATTGTATGCGGGACAGCTTCTTCTTTACCTCAATCTTTATAAGGGAATTATTCAGATTAGTCCCTATCCCGTGTTTTATACTATTCTCGATAATGGGCTGAAGGATGAGAGGAGGGATTTTTATATCCTGTGATACCTTTATGTGATATTCAACGGCGAGCTTGCTCCCGAAACGGGCCTGCTCGATTTCCAAATAGGAGCGTACGTAGAAGAGTTCTTCCTCCAGGGGAATAAGGGAGTCGGTGGTCTTGAGGGACCGGCGTAAAAGGTCCGACAGGGAGACCATAAGCTCCCGGGCTTTATCCGGTTTAAGGCGAATAAGGGAGCTGATGGTATTGAGAGCGTTAAAGAGGAAGTGGGGCCTTATCTGACTTTGAAGAGCTTTGAGTTCGGCCCGGGTGAGGAGTTCCCGCTGGCGCTGTAGTTCGCTTACCTCTATTTGGGTAGAGAAAAGGGCGGCCAGTCCCTGGGCCACTTCCACATCCACCGGGCCGATCCCCCTATCCCCGGCCCGGTAGAGCTTAAGGGTTCCCACCGTTTCCCCGTTAACCTTTAGAGGAGCGATAACCGCCGATGAAAGGGGACAATTATCGTGGCTACAGCCAATATCTTCCCGCTTATTAACTACACGGGAGTGACCGTCGGCCAGAACATCCTTCGTAACCCTGGTCTGGAGGGGGGCCATACTTTTATGATGGTCCTCACCCTTCCCTCTAAAAGCCAGGCATTTGTCCCTGTCCGAAAGGGAAACGGCGGAAACTTTTATGTGTTTGAGTATAATTTGGGTAACCGCATCGGCCGTCTCGGGGGTAAAACCGGAACGGAGATGTTCCATGGTTTCCTGAACGATTTTTAAAACCCGATGGGACTGCTTAAGGGCGATTTTTTCCTTCTCCTTAAGGGCGTCTTCTATGATGGCGATAAACATAGCTATGCCTATAGCATTTCCAAAAATCATGGGAACCGCAATGAGTTCTACCAATTGAAGAGCGCTGGAAAAAGGACGGGCCACTAAGAGAATTACGGCCATTTGGACAAGCTCTGCCACAGCCCCCCACAGGGCCGCAAAAAGCCACTTGTTTTCCACTTTTCTAAAGGAGTAGCTAAGAAGTCCCGCCATTATCCCTTCCACCACTGTGGAGGACATACAGGCCAGAGAAGTGAACCCTCCCAAATCAATGGCGAAACGGTGGAATCCGGCCAGAAATCCCGCTGCGATACCCACAATGGGCCCGCCCAAAAGCCCCCCTACGAAGACTCCTACCACCCGGGCATTGGCCAGAGCTCCCATAACGGGGATTCCCGTGTAGGTTCCCATTATGGCAATACCGGAAAAGTAGGCCACCAGAACGAGTCCTTTTTTTAGGGTAAAGGTGCGGGAAAAAACGAGGGAGCGGAGAAAGTTAAGCCTGGTTAAGAGGAACGCAAAAAAAAGGATGAGCCCCCCCTGACTAATCAGACTTCTGAGAAGGTCTATGATTTGCGTTTCGAAAGGCATAGGACCATTCTAAGCCCAAATTCCCGGGCAGGCAATAAAAAAGCGGTAATCCGAATAATGCCGGACTACCGCCTGAATCTCTTTTCTAAAATGCTTCAATGCATAATAAGCTGCGTTTAAATACTCATCATATCCTTGAGCGCCACAAGAGCTTCATCCATCTCTCCGCCTCCCAAAACCTGTTTGGTCAGGATTTTACCCAGCTGTACCCCTTCCTGGTCGAAGGAGTTAATATTCCAGCAGAATCCCTGGAACATAACTTTGTTCTCAAAGTGGGCCAGGAGAGCGCCAAGAGCTCGGGGAGTCAGTTTCTCTCCTACGATGAGGGAGGAAGGACGACCGCCGGGAAAGTTCTTGTTGGGATTGTCGTTGGAGGCTCCCTTGGCAAAGGCTACGATCTGGGCAATGAGGTTTGCCTTGAGCTTAGCCTGACTGGTGGAACCTTCATAGTCCAGGTCAAAGTCGATCTGGCTCTCCTTAAACCCGATAAACTGAAGGGGCACAATATCCGTTCCCTGGTGGAGAAGCTGATAGAAGCTGTGCTGGCCGTTTGTCCCGGGCTCACCAAAGATAACCGGCCCGGTAGAGTAGTTCATAGACTCCCCTGCCCGGTTCACGCACTTACCGTTACTTTCCATGTCCAACTGCTGGAGATGGGCGGGGAAACGGCTCAGGGCCTGGCTGTAGGGAAGAACGGCCGTGGAAGGATATCCCAGAACATTTCTTTCATACACGCCTATCATGGCATCCATAAGGGCGGCGTTTTTGCTAATGTCACTTTCCAGGGCGGCCTTGTCCGCTTCGTGGGCACCGGAGAGAAACTCTTCGAATACATCTTTACCAAAGGCCAGAGAGAGAACGGCTCCCCCTACGGCACTTGAGGAAGAGTAACGGCCGCCGATAAAGTCATCCATAAAGAAGGCGGCCAGGACATCATCCGAATTAGCCAGGGGGCTGGTTTCGCTGGTTACCGCAATAAGGTGGGCCGAGGGATCAAACCCATCAATACCGGCTTTTTTGGACATCTCCACAACAAAGTTCTTGTTGGCCAGGGTTTCCTGTGTTGTTCCGCTCTTGGAAACGAGGATGAACAGGGTTGTCTCCAGGTCTACCCGTTCCAGGACAGCATTGGCGTCGTCCGGATCGACATTGGAGATAAAGTGGGCGTCCAGAATCGGCTCTACATAGTTGGCCATGGCAAGATAGAGGGCCCGGGGACCAAGATCGCTTCCGCCAATACCAATCTGACAGACCGTATCAAAGGGTTTGCCGGTGGAACCTTTTATTTCTCCCCCATGAACCTTACCTACAAAATCATAGATTTTGTTCTGCTGGGCCCTATAGAATTCACGGAGGTTTTTCCCTTCGAAAAGAACATCCTTTGCCAGTTCGCCCCGGGTCATCTGGTGCATGACCTTACGGTTTTCCCCTACGTTCATGAATTCACCGGCCAGAAGTTCATTGTATTTGGCAATGAGCTCCTGTTCATCGGCCAGTTTTTGCAGGATTGATGTAATATCGTCATTAACTGCTTTGGCGGCATAGTTATAGGTCAAACCGCCTCCCACAGAAATATTGGCGCTTTTGATACGCTCCGCTGTAAGACTGATTTTCAAATCGACGGGAGCGGCTTTTTCCAGTTCGGAAAATGCGGCTGTCCTATCCAGATTTTTATAGGAAATTCCCATTTAACTCTCCTGATTAACTCGTTTGATTTCACTATAGCGTCTTTATTCCTGCCATTCAAGAAGGGAAATCAAAAAAGCGGTTTCATAGGGACAATTGATTTAAAAAATACCAATAATCTCGAGTTTCACTGGAAGTTCACCGTCAAATGTATATAGTTTAAAAAAGGAGAAATAATCATGAAGAACGTACTTCATCCCCTATCTCTCTCCTTTAGCGGTGACTGGACTTTCCTGGAAGAAGATTACCGTAAAGATATGGTTAGCGAGTCGGTTTCAAAAACCAGAATCGCCCTTCTTATCGGCGCCTCCCTCTATGCTTTTTTTGGGATTCTCGACATGTTTATGGAAAAGGAAATGCTCCGGGCTTTTCTCTTTCTTCGCTACCTATTTATTGTTCCCGGCGGCTTTGTCGTTATTATTCTTAGCTATAGACCTTTTTTCCTAAAATATTCCCAGATCATCTTATTTGCCGTTTGCCTGGCAGGCGGTCTAGTCATATCTTTGATGATAGGAATTTCCCATTCCCCCCTTGCCTACACCTACTATATAGGCCTGATTCTTATTTTTATAACGATTCACTCTTTTATGCAGTTGCGCTTTCTTTGGGCTATGGCTTGCACCGTTCTGATTATCACGGCCTATGAATTTGTTTATCTTACAATTATTAAACCTCAGCTGGTATATAGGCTCAACACCCATTTTTTTCTCTACTCGTCCGCCTTCATCTGCATGGCTTCCGGTTATTTTAACGAAATGAATTTAAGAAGAAGATATTACACCCAATTTCTTCTCAAAAAGGAAGAGGAGAAGGTAAACAGTCAAAAAGAGAAAATGGAAGTTTTAGGAACAATTTCCAGCAGCATTGCCCACGATTTTAATAATATGCTTATCTCCATGCAGGGTTATACAGAGCTCTCCCTGCAGGAAACAGCTCAGGATTCCCCTTCCCGACATTACCAGGAAGAAGTGTTTCGTGCTTCCCTCCGGGCCCAGGCCATGACGGAAGAGATCCTTTCCTTTTCCCGTGATGAACAATGCGCTTTTACAGCTGTATCTCCCCACAGTCTGTTTCAACAAGTGGAAGACTACCTAACGCCCCGTCTCCCTGATAACATAGAGTTTTACTACTACAAGGATTCGACAAAAATGATTTGGGGCGATGAAAACAAATTATATCGCCTTCTTCTGAACCTCTGTACCAATTCGCTTCATGCCATGGAGGAGAACGGCGGAGTCCTTGTTTTATCTTCGGAAGAGAGGGATTATAGAATTCTTCTTCGGATAAAAGACAATGGACCGGGAATAGAAGAAAACATAAGGGATCATATCTTCGAACCCTACTTTACAACTAAAAAAGAAGGTAAAGGAACGGGTCTTGGACTTTATATCGTGCAGGAAATGGTAGGGAAAATGGGCGGTAAAATTTCTTTAAAAAGTTCGCCGGGAGAAGGTACGGAATTCTTGATATTCCTTCCCATTTTTATTCCTCGATAGGGTTGCTTTTGTTTCATAACTTCTCTTTTTGGATACATTTTATCACTTCTAATTTAAACACAATCTATTCTATAGGGTTTTTAGACTAATATTCTTCCTTTTCAGTCTAAATCTAATTATCTCTTTATATACATATACTTATATTCATATTCTTCGTTAAATTTGTATTCAAAACAGCTATGTATATTAATCAATCGTTTAATATATCATTTTTTCATTGACAGCTAAGATTTTAGGTATTAGAGTTTTAGTATAAAAAAATATCGATTTTTTACTGTAAATACCCCCAGGGTAAAAGGAGGATTTTATGGGAGATACGGACGCTGCGGCTCCTAAAATTCAGAGGTCGTCCCGTTCTTCATCAAGATCGAGAAAAAAGAAGAAAAATCAGATTCCCGCCGGTATTGTCGTAGGAGTAGTCCTTAGCGTGCTTGGTGTGATTGCCGGTATATCCAGTCCTCGGCTGGCCCTGTTTTGGTTTACCGGCATATTTTTTGGTTTTATCCTGCAGAGATCACGCTTTTGCTTTACCGCTTCCATGCGCGACCCTGCCCTGACCGGCAGTACAACCCTCACCCGGGCGGTATTAATTGCTTTTGCCATTACCTCTTTGGGATTTTGGGCCATTAAATACGGAGCCCATTTACAGGGTCTTCCCATCCCCGGTCAGTCCCATGTCGTTCCCGTAAGCCTGGCGACTGCGGTGGGATCGTTTATGTTTGGCATTGGAATGGTTATTGCCGGAGGTTGTGCTTCCGGTACCCTCATGAGAGTGGGAGAAGGATTCATTATGCAAATTATTTCCCTCTTCTTCTTTGTGATTGGTTCTCTTTGGGGGGCCCATGACTTTGGCTGGTGGAAACTCCATGTCATATCCAATGGAAAGACGGTATTCCTTCCCGATGTATTCGGATGGGGAGGATCAATTGTAGTACAAATGCTCATTATCGTTCTGCTCTTTATCGCAGCCGATAAATGGGAACACAGAAAAGACGAAAACTAAGGAGTTTATTATGGCAGAATTTGAATTGGATTGTTTAGGCGAAGCTTGTCCCGTACCTCTGGTAAAAGCGGAAAAGAAACTTAAGGAACTGGCCGTAGGAGATGTCCTTATTGTACTTCTCGATCACAGTTGCGCTATGAAAAACGTTCCCGAATGGGCCAGAAAAGAGGGTCATAACGTTGAAATCGAAGAAGTCGATGACGGCGAATGGGAATGTATTATCGAAAAAGCGAAATAAAGGGTCTCCCTTAATGAAACTTAAAGATAAGATTAAAGAGAACAAATATTACAAGATGTGGTTTAAGCAGGCCTGGCCCTATTTAACCGGAGCTGTGTTGCTTTCCCTCTTCCAAATTGTGACCCTGGCTTCAACCGGATCTCCCTGGGGGGTTTCCGGTGTATTTGCCAACTGGGGTGCCTGGCTATTTGAACTGTTCGGCGGAAGTGTAGACAAATGGTACTACTTCTCCTCCGAAGGAGCTCAGAGAACTCTTGAAGGCGGTTTTTTTGCCGATCCCGGGACCTACAGAAATCTGGGGGTTATTTTTGGAGCTTTCTTTGCTTCCCTTATGGCATCGCAGCTAAAGATTAAGAAGATTAAATCTGCCAAACAGATTTTTGCTGCTATTCTGGGCGGTCTTCTTATGGGTTACGGTGCGCGGATTGGTTTTGGTTGTAATATAGGAGCCCTGTTTTCCGGTATTGCTTCCCTCTCCCTTTCCGGTTGGGTTTATGCGGTCTTCCTCTTTTTGGGAGCCATGGCCGGCAGTAAACTTCTTGTAAAATATTTTATGTAATGACCGGTCGTGCCCTCACGGGCACGGCTTTTTTAAGGATTGTCCCATGGCAAGAGAAAAGAAGATTGAAGAATACGATGTGGTAATCATCGGCGGTGGTGCAGCGGGTTTAACAGCAGGGATTTACTGCGGCCGGGCCCGTCTCAAAACAATTATTATTGAAAAGTCCCTGGTGGGCGGTTTAGCCACCTACACCAATGAAATTGAAAACTATCCCGGTTTCCCCGAAGGAACTACCGGACTGGGCCTTATGGAACTTTTCCAGAAGCAGGCCAAAAAGTTTGGGGTCAAATTCAAGGGAACCGATGTCAAATCGGTAGAACTGGAAGGGGAAATCAAAACTGTTGAAACTTTCCGAACTACCTATAAAGCTAAAACCGTAATTATCGCCAGCGGCGGCCGCCCCCGTATTACCGGAGCCGACCGGGAGGAAGAATTTCTCTACGACAAAGGCATTTCCTTCTGCGCAACCTGTGATGCCGCAGCCAATACGGGCAAAAAGGTTATGATTATAGGATCCGGTGATGCGGCGATTGAAGAGGGTATGTTCCTTACAAAGTTTGCCGACAAGGTCTACGTTTCCGTTATCCATGAAGAAGGGAAAATGGACTGTAACGAAATTGCCAAGGCTGAAGCTCTGGATAATCCTAAAATGGAATTTATCTGGAACAGCGTAGTTAAACGATTTGAGGGATCGGAGCACCTGGAAAAGGTTGTATTGAAGGATCTTAAATCGGACGATGAAATACCCATTGTAGTTCCCACCTGCTTTGAATTTATCGGCTACATTCCCAATACGGAAATTTTCAAAGGCCAAATTGACCTGACCGAACGGGGTTACGTTCTTACCAATGAAAATAAGGAAACTAACATTGAAGGTGTTTTTGCTGTGGGAGATGTAACGGAAAAATTCCTCAAACAGGTTTCCACCGCCGTTGGTGACGGGGCGGTTGCCGGCGTTGGTGCGGAGAGATACATTGCCGAATCGGAAATGGTTAAAACACAGATTCTGGCTAAAGAGGGTATTGTCTTTGCCTACGACGCTTCCGATGGAAAGAGCCACGAAATGCTAAAGGATATAGAAACCATAGAAGAAATGGCTAAGGGAAAGTTTTCCGTTACCCGTGTGGATGTCTATAAATCCAAGGGGATTTCCAATCGCCTGGGAATCCACGAATTCCCCAAACTGGCTATTATCAAGAACGGGAAAGTTCATGCCATTCTAAATGAAGAATTTTCCTATAATGAAGTAGTCAATTACTTTAACTAGGAGAGTTGGAATTTATGAAAAGATTTTTTCTTCTTGCCACTGTTGTGCTTTTGGTTCTCTCATCCTGTTCTTTTACCAAGTACGAAGAAACGGGGACGCTCATTGTAGATAGTAAGGAAGCAGTGGAACTCATCGATGAAGGCTATCTTCTATTGGATGCCCAGAAAAAGACATCCTGGCTCAAGGAACATGCCGCCGGGGCTGCCAACATTGAGAGAAAACAGATTATGATTTCCGATCCGGTCCCAAACAGTGTAGCCCCTTCGTCTGTAATCGCAGAAGCGGCCGAGATGGCCGGACTGACAGAAAACAGCGATATTATTATCTACGATGACAATAAGAATATGGATGCGACCCGATTATACTGGACCTTGACCTATTATGGTCATAAGGGTGATATAAAGATTCTCTCCGGCGGACTTTCCGCTCTTAAGGAAAGGGGTATGGAAATTGCATCCGGAGAAGAATCTACAGCTATGGGAAAATACACGGCCAGCGGTGCTGACGATAGCGTCATAGCCCTAATAGATGAGCTTTCCCAACTTATTGACAATCCCGATGAGCAGAAGGTGATCCTCGATGTTCGGACAGACGAAGAGTATTTCGCCGGAACGATTCCCGGTTCAATTCACATCAATCATGAGGAAAACCTTTTTTCCGACGGTAGTTTCAAACCGGTCCAGCATATCAAAATACTCTACAAGGAAGCGGGGATTCTTCCCGATGATGAAATCATAATTTACTGTAAATCTTCCGTAAGAGCGGCCAACAGTTATGCCGCTCTTTACAACGGAGGATACAGAAATCTCAAGATTTATGACGGAGCCTGGTTGGAATGGAGTAAATCGGGTGAAGCGATTTATACGCCGGAAAGAGAATTTACCGTAATAACTGCCAGTCAGGATAATTCCTGATTTATTTTAGTACTCACGGGGAGAGTAATCCTCTTAAACAAAGGAGTTTTTTTATGAAAAGATTTTTGTCACTTTTTTTCGTAGCCCTGCTTATTCCTTTCACAGTCCTTACAGGCTGTGCAGAGAAAGAAAAAGCAGCCGAAACTACTGCGACTGCGGTAGCCCAGGTAAACCCTGTAGAAGAAGCGGCTCTGGCCTATTTTGCCGACTACCCCGGCTCCAGAATTGTTCCTGCTACAACAGTTTTTGAAAAAATGGATGCCGGTGAGGATATCTTTATTCTGGATATCAGAAAGGCGGAAGATTACGCAGCCGGCCATCTTAAAGGCGCAGTAAATGCCGCGTGGGGGACTCCGGCACTGGCAGAATCTCTGAACTGGCTTCCCGATGATGTGCCCCTGTTCGTTAATTGCTACTCCGGACAGACTGCCGGACAGACTGTTGCCGTACTAAATGTAGCCGGTTTTAAGGCTTCCTCCATCAAATACGGCTGGAAACTGGGGATTACCCAGGCCGAAGGATATGAGGCGTATACGGAAAGCACAGTGAATCCTGCTCCCGTAGAAAGCGGTGTAAAAATCGATGCAGAAATCAAGAGCGCCGCAGCAGACTACTTTAATAACCTCAAAGCCGATCCCGAAACTCCCAGTAATATCATAGCGGCTTCAAAGCTCAAGGAAAAACTTGATGCCGATGAAGAGATGACGATCGTATCTATCAGAAAACCTGAAGACTTCAGCGCCGGTCATGTGGAAAGCGCCATTAACATTCCCTTTGGAGCGGGTATGGAAGCCCAATTTGCCGACCTCCCCCAGGACGAAAAAGTTTTTGTTTACTGCTACTCCGGTCAGACCGCCGGTCAGACAGTTGCCATAATGAGACTTCTTGGAATTGATGCGGCTTCTGTTAAGAGCGGTTTCGGAACCAGCGGGACCGGAACTACCGGGTGGAATAACGAAGGTCTTCCCATCGTTAAATAGTTAACTTTACTAGTAATCACTCCCCTTTTTAAAAGGGGAGTTTTTTTTAGGGAGATCAACCATTAAAAAAAACAGAGGTATTTTACTTTATATTTTTCTCTGGTTTCTATTAAATTTGGTTTTTCTCACGGATTTTCCCTTTTTACACACCGATGAACCGTGGCTAAGCGGGCTATCACGGGTTATGGCGGAACAAAAGAGTCCTGCCGTCACGGAGGATTTCTTTGATCTCTACGAAAGGCACCCCCATGGCATAAAGATTCTCTACCACGGGATTCAGATAGTAATTTTCAAGATATTCGGCTACTCATTATTTACTGCCCGCCTAAGCTCACTTTTAGCCGGAGCGGGGGGGATATTCTGTCTTTACCGGATACTTGAAGGGCTGGTCCCCCAAAAAAATCGTTTTATTTCCTTCCTGGTCTGTATAATTTTCTCCTGGGATATACAATTTCTTTATGCATCTCACCTGGCCCGTCAGGAAATCTATATTCTTCTTTTCTTCCTCATCACCATTAATCTTTATTTGAGAGGGCGATCTCACCCAAAGGACAACAATTTTCTTCTTATGGGACTTATCTGCGGCGGGGCTCTCGGAATTCATCCCAACGCCTTTATTACGGCCCTACCCTTGATTCTCTTACTCCTTAGGGATGGAATAAAGGCCAGGCTAAGTCTAAAACAGGGTTGTTTTTTTCTTCTTACAGCCTCCCTTTGCGTAATCTTCTTTACAGGCTTGAGCTTTCTTTTCAATCTAAACTTTGTTCATGACTACCGTAGTTTTGGACAGACCGTAGGTGTGAGCAATACAATAGATATGAAAATACTGGGGTTCTTTATCTTTCTAAAAAAGATTTTTCACCAGCTGGCAGGAACATACTATTTGCCCAATATAAAGTATATATTTCTTCTGAGCCCTCTCCTTCTCGTCCTTTCCCTTTGGGATAAAACCGGAAAACGATGTATCATTTTTTTTACTCTTTTAGGGATAAGCCTGGGGTTGATTATCATTGGAAAATACAGTCCCCCTTCCTTTCTTTTTTTTCTTGTACCCTTTTATTTAGCCCTTTCTAGCAGTTTTCATCTCCTTTGGGATAAGGGCTTACTCAGGATAATCCCCATACTTATCGCTTTGCTTATCATAGGCCTTTCTCTTTTCCAACTTGTTGGCGAATGGAAAAAAGAAAACACCCATTTAGAGAGCTATTATGACAATTTGAGTTCCTGCTTACCCCGGGGCAGCACTGTTCTGGGGGGCTTGATCCTGGATTATTATTTGGAAGAGGAGGGACGAATCTATGACTGGAGAAATCTGGCCTTTCTAAAAAAACAATCGGTCGATTCCTATTTTGAGGAACGAAATATAGAATATGTCGTCTTAAGTTCGGAAATTCCCTTTATCTACCAAAACCGCCCTACCTGGAATGCCCTTTATGGAAATACCGCCAATTGGTACCCCCAATTAGAGTTATTTCTTAAAGAAGAGGCAGAATTAATAGGGGAATTTTCCTCTCCCGGTTACGGAACCAGAATAGCCCCATATCGCTTTAATACGAAAGAAACGACATATATTTACCAGCTTTCCCCGACCGATTCAACAAGAGAATGAAATCGGCTGACTTCTTTTAAAAACATCTCCCCCCAGCGGTCCCTGGGTAAGGAGAGAGGATTATCTTGTGATAAAGCGATTCCCCCCCGATCCTTCATAAGTAAGATTCTGTCGGAAAGATAGAGAGCCTCTTCAATATCATGGGTGACAAAAATGACAGTAATACCCCACTCCTTCCAGAGGTCCCGCACTAAATCCTGAAGCCGATGCCGTGACGGTGCATCAAGACTAACGAAGGGTTCATCCATAAAAATAAGCTTGGGATTATAATAAAGAGCCCTGGCAAGAGCACAACGCTGCCTCATACCTCCGGAAAGTTCCCCGGGAAAGAAGTCGGCCCTATTCTCAAGCCCCACGGCAGCAAGAAGAGAGTCAACCTTCTGACTATCCCCCTTCTTCCCCTTATTGGGAAAACTAATATTATCCCTGATGCTGAGCCAGGGGTAAAGCTGATGACTGTCCTGAAAAACCATTTGCCCCTCCCCGTAGGGTTTCTCCACGGCTTGACCGTTAAACAGGATGGTGCCCTCCAGGGGAGTAAGAAAACCGGCCATGAGTTTAATCAAGCTGCTCTTACCACACCCGGAAGGACCAAGGATAGCGAGCAGTTCTCCCTGATTAACTGTGAAATTCAGTCCTTCAAAAAGGGGAGCCGCCTCTTTCTCCTTCGGCTGATAGGAAAAGGTTAAATCATTTATGACTATTGACATGTCCTAAGTCTCTCCCCTTCCCTTTAATTGCATTTCCCAACGCTGGAAAACCAATTTATCCACCACAACACCGGTTATCATGAGGAGTAACAAACCGCCGAACAGTCCGGGGCTGTCCATAAAAATCCGCTTTTGATAGATAAACCATCCCAGTCCTCCCGAACCGCCAATGGTACCGTATAACATTTCTGCAGCAATAACGGCCCGCCAGGATCGGGCCCATGAGATTTTTAATCCCGACAGGATTTGGGTAGAGGAAGCGGGAATCATAAGCTTAAAGAGCAAGTCCCACTCACTCAACTCCCTGTTTCGGGCCACGTCAATCCAGAGCGGAGGAATGTCCCGGAAGCCATTTCGTAAATTAATATAAAAAGGCCATATTACCGAATGGGCCACGATGAGCAGGATAATTTGAGGGCCCAAGCCTGTCCAAATAATAAGAAGAGGTAAAAGGGCAATGCCCGGTAAAGGATGGGCCAATGCGGAAAGGGTTTGAAAAAAACGATCCATCTTTCTCGAATGAAAAGAGAAGAGGGCCATGAAAAATCCCAAAATAACCGAAGGAATCAGGGCAAGAAATATCATGAGGAGAGAGTGGAGAAGCCCCATGGGCAGGGAACCGCTCAGAAAGTCCTCTATCATCTGTTTGAACAACTCCTGAGGAGAGGGAAGCAAAAGAGGGCTTATGCGGCCTGTTTCTACCAGGAAATACCAAATTACTCCCAGTAAAAGAGTACCCCCCACCCCTTTAAGGAGCTTCAAAGAACACCTCTTCCGGACTTATATCATCGGAAATCATGTCCCTTTCCGCCATAAAATCCAGAAAGACCTCCAAACCTAAAACATCCTGAGAGTAGACCATTCCCCTATCATACAAATAGTCGGACAAAACTTCCGGTTCCAGCTCGTAAAGGGAACCCAATATCTCCAATGTCTCCTTACGATTTCTTTTAATAAAATCAATGGACTGATCCAGCGCCTTGAGGTAATCCCTGTACAATCCGGGGTTATGGTTGTAGAAATCTTCCGTGACAACCCCAACGATAAATGTAAAGGGGCCGCCCATAGCTTCCCGGCCGGTCATATAGAGGGAGTAGCCCGATTCATCCATCTCTCTGAACAAGTAGGGAGGAGAGGTAAAATGACCAGCCACGGCACCGTTAAAGAGGGCATTCATGCCGTCCGGGTGATTCATTGAAACAAGAGCTTCGTCCCAGCGGTCATGCTCACCATATTGGTTCTCAAGTCCCATGGCAAGTAGAATATGCTGTATGCTCCCCGGCTGAGGCAAGGCCAGTAGCGTTTTGCTATCAAACTCATTTTGGCCGTTGATCAAATCATCATTAACGACCAAACCTAAAGGAGATTGGGAAAGTCCAGTGGCAATTTTCCAGGTCATCCCCTTATCATAGGAAATCAGATAGGGAGGGATCCCCAGAAACCCTGCATCCACATCGCCTGCCAAAGCGGCCTCTCTTATAGCTGCCGTATTACCCAATGTCACCCAATGGACTTCGGCCCGGGGATTTATCTCTTCCAAAAAGCCCTTTTCCCGCATTATCTGGAGGGGAGCATAGGCTAAACCGTATTGCTCGGCAATGGTAATCCGATTGGGGCTGGCCTTTTTTGAGCAGGAAGAAAAGGTCAGAACAAAAACACAAATTAAGAGGATTATTATCTTATCTTTTAAAAACGACATAATATACTATTCCCTTCACTATCATAGGCCTTGATACTAGCATAGGCCCTTTCCACTAAAGATTCCAATGCTTCTGCACTTTGGGATGAAGCGATAAAAAACCCCGCTCTCTGGGTAGAGTTCTCACGGGGAACGATGCGGCATCCTTCGTTTAGGAGAAAATCGCCGCCCAGAATACCTTCCATCTCTTTTACATGCTCCATTCCCTGCTGTCTCACGAGCACTCCGGGCTTATAAAAGAACATCTCCAGGGAGAGAAATTTACTTACTCTTGTACGATCCATATTCTCCAATAATGATCTATTATATTCTTTCTCACTTGTCAAATCAATCATGTAATCAAGAAGGGGAATTCCGCAAAGCCAGGGAAGGAACTGGTCCTCATAGGCTCCTCCCAAACGACAGGCTATTTCGTTGACCGAATAGCCTCGTTCCCCGTGAAGGATCTGAATATACAAGGGCCCCGCCTCCAGGGAAAGCATATCTTTTATGCGATCGACCAAGGGCTCGATTGAGTTCCAATCGTCGTGACAAAGAGAGGGATATCTATGGGCAATACAAACCCCTAAATGGTTATCCATATCCACGGTAACCCTATCGGTAAGGGAAAGGATATAGCTTTT
This sequence comes from Spirochaetales bacterium, assembly GCA_028533045.1. GTDB lineage: Bacteria > Spirochaetota > Spirochaetia > DSM-2461 > DSM-2461 > SZUA-368. The sequence continues at coordinate 63,566 of JAQQAP010000047.1, forward strand.
TCCCCTATCGACCCAGGCGCTTACAGTAATCTCTTTGCTATTGGGGTAGTATTCCTCTGCGAGAATCTCCTGCTCACGGGAAAAGGAGAGGAGATAGTCAAAGTTCCGGCGGATTTCTTCCCGGTTGTGAACCCTGATAATTCCCCTTTGTCCCTGACTATCCAGAGGTTTGATGACCAGAGGAAAGGTCAGATCACTTAGCTGCTCATCGTCAAAGTCTTTTTTCAAAATAGAATAGGCCCGATGGGGAATTTCCCATTCTGTCATAGCCCTTTTCATGACTTTTTTATTTGTCGCCATTAGGGCCTGTCGGGGCTTAAGAAAATAGGGTTTACCCAGTTTATCCGCCGCCAGAGCAGCTGTTAAAACAGGCTGGTCAGTCCCGGCGGTAACAAAATAATCGGAAGAGTTCAAATGGGCATCTGCCGCTACGGCTTCCGGATCAAAGGAACTTGCCCGGGAGATATAATCGGCATGAAGAAAACCGGGAGCCCCGGGGTTTTTATCTGAAACAAGAACGGAATATCCCTTCTCTTTTATTCTTTTTATGAGGGGAACTTGGCCGTAACCGCCTCCCAGAACATGAATAATCATAAGATCCGCTCCCACTCAGAGGAAAAACCGGAAAGATTTTGAGGGCGAGACGAAAAGGGACCGTAGTAACGGAATAGCTTTAAAAAAAGTCCCAGTCGCTGTGTCAAATTGATTCGTCCCTTGACCGGGGAAGAATGCTCCTCATAAGTTAATGAGGCAATTCGTTCCGAAGAGATATGCTGAAAAATCAGGGCGGAAAGATAGATGAAGTCTTTTGGTGTGCTAAGGATCTTGTGGGAAACCTTTTTTGTAAGAAGCCGATAACTCCCTATTTTGAGCTCTGCCGGCTTGTTACAGAAAAGAGTAAAAAAGAGATCGACCCCCCTTGTCCCCGCTCTATAGATCAAAGATCGGGAATCGGACCGGCGAACCATATACACCACATCAAAAGATTCCTTAGCTTTGTTAATAAGTCGAACTATTTCGCTGGGGGGATGCTGTCCGTCATCATCCATGGTGATAATATATTCTCCCCTGCAGAGACTCAGACCCGCATAGAGGGCATTCTGCTGCCCCCGATTTTGGACTAAACGTCCCCCCCGAATACGGGGTTCACCCCGGTTGAGGGCTTCAATCCGCTTAAAACTGCCGTCAGAACTTCCGTCATCAACAAAGACAATTTCTCCCTTTAGACGATTTCTATCAAGAACTTCACAAAGGGATAAACTCAGGGGACCCAGATTCTCCCGCCCATTGTAGACGGGAATAAGGATAGATAGTTCTATTTTATCAGACTCATTGGGCAATAGGCTTCCCTTCTCCTTTTTTAGAAGAATTTCCCCAAGGCAAAGTAAAGTTCCAGATTATCTTTGATTTTGGAAGTGGTGGAGCCTTCGCTATCCATGAATCCGCTGCCGCTCAATCCAATAGATATTCGGGCCACAAAGCTCTTGGCAAAGGCAGGATAACAAAGGCCTTCCACACCAATGGACCAGGCGATGTTACTAATATACTTATCGGAATCGGGATCGGACGAATCATAATCGGGGTCTTCTCCGGGATTCCAGAGGTAACCCACATCAAGAGTAGGCCCCCCGTGAAGTTCCCAAAAAGAGGGACTGTTCCATACTGTAATGTATAGGGCGTTGTTCATATAGAGAAACCCGCCGGCCTCTCTCTCCTCGATCTCTTTGATTCCCCGAAAATATCCTTCCACATCGGATCTATCATCAAGAAGATTCTGTACAATCCCCACCCTTCCGGAATACCCCAGAGGGTAGAGATCCTTATGTACCTCCATATCGGCAGATATGGTAGCGGAAAGATCAACGACCTCGTCAATCTCCCAATCCCAGTCATTTTCCAGATTATAGGCATAACCTTCCCGGTAGTTATTATCATCCCAGGCGGGCTGTCCCAAGTCAAATCCGTGTGTAAAGCCCAACTCAACCTGGTCCTTGTCGTCACTCATCCCTTCGAAGTTATAATCCTTTTCTCCCGAGAGATAGGCATAGTACTCGGGATGATTTCCCTCGTAAATATCATAAGGAAGCAGCCAGGTAGAACCGAACTTGGCGGAGGTGTTCATGTAAAAATCGTCACCGTATTCCTCTTCCGGTTCGTAGATAAAACTTTCCGTAAGGGAGAGGTAAAAATTATGATCGGCAATAAGGAAATTTAAGGTGTAGGAAAGCTCCGTTTCGAATTGATTATTTCCGTCTTCATCGTAACTGTAATTTAAATTGATCCGGAGCGGCTCCATGAGACCCAGGAAATTGTAGTCACGCAACCGCAAGCTCATTTCAAAGCCGTCGTTGGAATCGTATTTGGGATAGGGCAAGGCCATAATGTTCCAGGTATCCGTCAAAATGACATTGACAATAACTTCTCTTGGCTCTGAATTGCCGGGAATATATTCGGGAATAAAGGTAACTTCTTTAAAGATCCTCAAATCATCCAATTGATTTTTACTTAGGTACAAATAGTCGTCCAATTCTTCTTCAGAACTGAATTCCTGACCTTCATAAATATTCAACTCTCTCTTTACAGCGAAGGGGCGGGTAATCCCGTCGACCTCGACCTTTATTTCCTTTATCTTAATGACTTCTGCGAACAAAATTGTCCCGGAAACCAGAAAGAGGAAAAACAAAAAACATTTTTTAATCATTTACAACTCCAGTTGTTGTTAAAGTAATAGACCCTATTTGAATTCTAAGTGACTCTGGATTATTCTTCAAGAGTTTTATATTATGGAAATATCATGAAAGTGTCTAGCCGAATATACATCGTGGGAGCCGGATTTGCCGGGCGTGCCATAGCAAGGGAACTTAAGGAAAAAGAACCGGAAAGGGAGATCGTTGCTTTTCTGGACGATGACCGGGAGAAAATCGGTTCAAATTGGGAAGGAATCCCCATTTTGGGGCCCGTTGCCGGATGCATTCCCCTTCTTAAAGATAGCTACAACGATGAAGTCATAATTGCCTGTCCCTCCGCCTCCCGACAGCAAATCAAAGACATTTACACCCTTCTGAGTAAGACCGATATTGGGCGGATTCGTATCCTACCCACGGTAAGCAGCATTGTTACCGGAGATGTCCACCTGGTTCAGGCCCGAGACATTGATCCGGAAGACCTACTGGGCAGAACTCCCGTTTCCATCAATCTTTCGGACACACTTAAAAACATGAAAGGCAAGAGAGTTCTTATCACCGGTGCGGGAGGGAGTATCGGCAGCGAACTGTGCCGGCAGCTGCTTCATGCGGGAGCGGAGAGAATCTACCTCCTGGGACATGGGGAAAACAGCATATATCGTCTGGAAAAGGAGCTGAGAAGACTTCAAGCGGGCGGAGTGGGGAAGGACGCCATTATTGTTCCTGTCATAGGGGAACTGCAGGACCGGGATTATATCTTCTTTATTCTCAAAAGACTCAAGGCTGACTTTATCTTCCACACAGCGGCTCACAAACATGTTCCCATGATGGAGAAGAACCCCATAGCCTCCATTTCCAATAACGTATTCGGTACAAAAAACCTGGTTGACGCGGCAGAAAAGGCTGGAACAAAACGGTTCATCCTCATCTCCACCGATAAAGCGGTAGATCCCAGCTGCGTTTACGGAGCCAGTAAAAAGCTGGCGGAGATGCTGGTTCTGGACAAGAAAGATTGTAACTGCAACTACATGGTTGTCCGCTTTGGAAACGTTTTGGGCGCCCGGGGAACCATTGTACCTCTTTTTAAAGAGCAAATCCTTTCCGGCGGCCCCGTGACCATCACCCATCCGGACATGACCCGCTTTTATATGACCATCCCCGAGGCGGTATCGCTCATTCTCAAAACCGCAGGAGACGGCCTTGAGGGTGGACTTTATATGCTGGATATGGGAACGCCCCTTCGCATAGAAGATATGGCACGCCAAATGATTCGTTTCTACGGCTATTCGGAAGATAAAATCGGCATAAAATATATTGGTCTCCGGGAAGGGGAAAAACTGGAAGAGCAGCTTTGGGACAGAAAAACGGAAGAACTTTCCCCCAGCGAAGAAGAGCGTGTCTTTCGGGTCAGCCAGAAAGCGGGCCACTACCCTCCTTCCGGTGAGATATTGGACAAGCTTCGGCCCATCTGCTTCTTAGAGGAGTCGGACAGCAGCTCCTACAGAAACCGAAAACAGCTCCGGGACTGCCTAACGGACTATTTTCCTTCTGTTCGTAACCCCGATGATGAACCGGAGTACTAGAGATGAAAAAGAGAGCCATACCCTTTTCTTCCCCCCGATTGGGACGGAAGGAGTTCCGTGCCGTCCACCGTGTATTGAAAAGCGGCTGGCTTACCACCGGAGGGGAAAACCGGCTTTTTGAAGAGGAATTCGCCGGCCACACGGGAGCGGCACATGCCCTTTCTGTTAATTCAGCCACATCCGCCCTCCATCTGATTCTGGAAGCTCTGGAAGTAGGCGTTAACGACTGGGTTATAACCACCCCCTATACCTTTACCGCCTCTTCCGAGGTTCTCCGCTATTTGGGAGCCCATCCTCTTTTTGTGGATATAGATGAAACGGGGAATATTGATCCCCGGGAGATAGAAAAGGTACTCAAGGAGAATGAAAAATCCTCCCAGCCCAAGAGCATTAAGGCCATTCTTCCTGTTCATCTGGCAGGCCTGGCCTGTGACATGAACCGCATAATGGAGATCTCCCGGCAATACAGCCTTCCTGTTGTGGAGGACTGCGCCCACGCCTTTCCTGTTCAATATCCTTTGGAGTCGGAGGGGAAAGAGAAGTACCTGGGAACCATTGGGGCCGGGGGGGCATTCTCATTCTATGCCAATAAAACCATTACCACCGGAGAAGGAGGAATGGTTACGGTTAACCGGGAGGACCTGAAAAAACGGATATCTCTTATGCGCCTCCACGGCATCGACCGGGATGTGTGGAACCGCTACTCCTCTTCCGCCGGCCATCTTTCCTGGCAGTATGATATAAAGGCTCCCGGCTTTAAATATAACCTGACAAACTTTCAGGCAGCCATAGGACGAATTCAGCTTAAAAAGGCTGTGTCTATGAAAAAGGACAGAACCGAACAGGCCCTTCGTTACAATGAAGCCTTTAAGGGGATTCCCGGACTGGAAACCCCTCCCGTGGGTGACGATCATGCCTGGCACATCTATATGCTTAGGCTAAATCTTAACGAATTAAGCCTGGGGCGGGATGAATTTATCAAAGAACTCTACGACCGGGGCATTAACTGTTCCGTTCACTATCGCCCCCTCCATATGATGTCCTATTACCGAGACACCTACAGCTTCCAAAACAAAGACTACCCCCGGTCCCGGGAACTCTATGAGAGGACCCTCTCTCTCCCGCTCTATTCAGGCTTGAAAAAGCGAGACCAGAGTCGTGTCATCAAAGCCGTAATTGAGACGGCGGAAAGATTCGGGAGTAAGACATGATTGATGTCAAACGGTTCAGGGACAAACTTTCCGGCCGTATCCGCTTCCCCGAAGATGTGAGCAGCAAAAAGATACTCTATGCCACGGCCTGTCGTTCTCCCTACCCCTCGGGTAACATAGAAAGTATAGAAATACCGGAACTGCCGGAAGATTGCTATGTTATTGATTATAAGAAAATCCCCGGGGCCAAAACCTTTCAATTTCCCCTGGGGGAAATGCCTATCCTGGCAAACAGAAAAATAACCTACCCGGGAGAGCCCATACTTTTAGTGGGTGCCCCCAGCAAAGATCTGCTTAAGGATTTGGTAGATAAAATAGAGATAAACATATCCCCCGAACCGGAATGGCCTCCCCTCTCACTGGAACTTGTGGAAAACGTTCAGTTTGAACGTCATTTTTTAAGGGGAGAAGCGGAAAAGATACTGGAAAAAGACGAATACATCGGGGATGAGGACTTCTTTACCATTGAGGAGCAGGCCCCGACCTCTCGTCTTTCCGCCCATGTGAGCTGCCAGAAAGAGGGCCCCCGCTTTATTATCCACTCGGTGAATCAGTGGCCTTCGCTGGTTCGTAAAAATGTGGCAGCAGTCCTCAAGCTCCGCCGGGATCAAATCCTCCTGCGAAACTATCCTACCGATAATAACCAGGAAAGCCGCCTCTGGTACACCGCCTTTACGGCCTGCCACGCGGCCCTTCTCTGCCAGGCATCAAAAAGAACCGTCAGCTTCCTCATAAACGAAGAACAGAATATCGATCTCACACCTACCCGGGGTAAAACGGAAATATATATGAAGGGCGCCCTCTCTTCCGAAGGGGACCTCCTGGCTCTCAAGGTCGATTTTGCCCTGGACGTGGGAGCCTACGGTATTCTCACCCCCGAACTCATTGACCGAATGACCCTGGCCTGTACCGGAGTTTATCAGTGCCGAAATGTGGAAATTACGGGAAGAGGTATTCGGACCAACCATATTCCCCGGGGCTTTTTTCCGGACCTGAATGTCTCCCAAATGTTCTATGCCATTGAGTGTTTTATGGACAACCTCATTCGCCAGGGAGGATTCTCACCCTATGAATGGAAGAAGGAGAACCGCGTAAGAAAGGGGAACCTTTTTATGGGTAACAGCTCCCTGACCAAGCCGACTCCTTTGGTGAAGATTATGGAAAGCCTTAAGCTGAATTCCGACTTCCAGCGCAAACATATGTCCTACCAACTTCTTCAGGACCACCGGGAGAACATTTCCCAGAATCAGGAATCCTTCCGCAGGGGTATTGCCCTCTCCCTTGCCTACGGGGGAAACGATTTCCTTTACAACCATACGGACCTGACCAGCATGACCGTCCGTGCCGTACTGGACAAGGAAGGAGTTTTGACGATTTATCTGCCTCTCCAGCCGTCAATGAATCGGATAAAAAAACGCTGGGCCCAAATAGCTGCGGAAATTCTGCAAATCGAAGATACCAACCAGGTGGTCTTCCTTTTTGACCAGGAAAGACAGAACGGGGGCCCCCTCACCGCCGGTCGTAAAATTACCCATGTGACCCGTCTTATTGAACTTTGCTGCGAACAGATTCAAAAAAGACGATTTCGCGACCCCCTCCCCCTGGATGTAACCCGGCGCTACAGCCGGCAGGAATCCCGCTGGGACAAGGAAAAAATGGACGGGATCCCCTTTTACGGTTTAAGCTGGGGCGGCTGTACGGCGGAAATAGAACTTGATACGGCCACCGAAGAGATGACCATAAAATACATTCACATAGTACTCGATGGCGGTTTAATCCTTGACGAACCCTCTGCGCGAATAACGGTAGAGCGGGGGCTTCATCAAGCCCTGGACAATGCCTTGGGAATGGATTGGCGAGAACGATATCCCTTTCCCGCCTATGACGTGGATTTTATTTCTACGGGAAATCAAAGTTACGGTATAGACGGCCTTGTTCAAAGTCTAATTCCCTCCGCACTGGCCGGGGCTATTAAGCAGGCTTCCGGCCGAAAGGGCTATATGCTCCCCCTGGAAGTGGGACTTTTAAGGGAGGATGAAACAAGATGACAATAAATTTTACTCTTAACGGCGAAGAAAAGGAGATAAAAGTCCCCCCCAATAAAAAACTCTCCTACGTACTTCGTGAAGATTGCGGGATTCGCGGTGTTCACCCCGGCTGCGGGCAGGGCCAATGCGGGGGCTGCCTTGTTCTTGACGGTATTAATCCGGTCTATTCCTGTCTTATGCCTGCCTTTTCTTTACAGGGAAGGAATATTACCACCATTGAAGGTTTTGTTCAGACCCCCCTCTTTCCCATAATAGAGAAGGGATTCAAGAGGGCCGGAGTGGTTCTTTGCGACTTCTGCGCCCCCGCCCGGGTTCTCTCCCTGGGGGCTTTGATTCTACAGGGCCGTAACCCTGATCAGGCCGAAATACGTGAACAGATAGAAATAGTAAAATGTTCCTGCGTAGGGCCCGATTCACTGGAAATGGGCATTCAGATTGCCCTGGAGGAGCACTATGCCCGGGAAAGAAGGTAAGATTTACTATCCCGTCAGTCTGGGTGAAGTGCTTAACATTATTAGAACCTACGGTACCATACCTTTTTTCTCCGGCCGTATGTATCCGGAGATAGAGGGTATTCCCGGCACCTATTACTCCCTCCCCCATGAGATCATTAGTTTAGACCAAGTGGAAGAACTCAAGAAAATCAATCGGAGCGAAACCTATATTGACTGCGGAAGTACGGTTCCTTTCTCCGCCCTATTCAGTAAGGCCGGACATATTCTTCCCCCCATTGTAATCAAGACTGTAAAGAATAGTTTTAACCCGGCCCGCCTTTGTCTAACAACTCCGGCGGGGCTTATCTATTCGGGCTGCTTCCCCACCCCCATAAGCCTCCTTTTTAACGTCATCGATGTCTCCTATGAAATAAGAAGGCTCAAAATGCACCGCTGGCGGGGCCTTATGGCGGTAAACCACTGGACCTATCACAATCAACTGTTCAAGAACCGGAAAATAGAGCTCAAAGAGGGTGATATTGTTGTGAGAATGCGTCTTCCCTCCAATACCTGGGGAAAGGCCCGTATACGCCGTATTCAGCTGGGCAAAGATAGTCTTTACTTGGCCATGACCGCCGATATCAATCGCAACTATATCTCCAACTTCCGTTTTTCCTACGCCCTTGAGGGAGGAGAGATTTTCCGGGAGCGGGATCGGGAAGCCCATATATCCGGCCGTAATCTGGACGCCTCTTCCAAAGAAATAGAAACCCTTTCCAAAGTAGCCGCAGAAAAACTGGGTTACCGGGACAATGAAAAATTAATCCGGGCAATTTACAATAGTCTCCAAATATTCCTTTACCAAAACAACGAATCCGGGGCATAATACCCTCTTGGGAGGACAGGATTGAGTAACTTCGTTCATTTGCACAATCATTCGGATTATTCGCTTCTTGACGGAGCGGTTAAAATTGATTGGTACGTTCAGGAAGCCCAGGAACAGGGCATGAAACATTTGGGTCTGACAGACCACGGGAACCTCTTTGGGGCGCTCCGTTTTGAGCAGGCCTGCCACAAGGCCGGGATTAATCCGGTTATTGGGATGGAGGCCTATGTGGCTGCCGGTTCGCGACACGTAAAAGCCAAAAACACCGAAAAAAACGGCCGCAATTACTACCACCTCTGCCTTTACTGTAAAAACGAAATAGGTTACCAAAACCTCATGATACTCGCCTCCCGGGGCTATACGGAGGGTTTTTACTACAAACCCCGTATCGACGACGAGCTTTTGGAAGAATTTCACGAAGGACTTATCGCCTCCAGCGCCTGTATTGCAGGAGAAGTACCCCACGCTATCATCAAAGGGGATTACGAGAAAGCCAAGGAGCGGGCTCTTTACTATAAGAACCTCTTTGGAGAAGAGAACTACTACCTGGAAATGATGGATCACTTTATCCCGGAAGAAAAGGTAGCCAACGAAGGACTTATGAGGCTCTCCAAAGAGCTGGACATCCCTCTCATTGCCACTAACGACATCCACTTTTTCAAGAAAGAACACGCCAACGCCCACGATATTATGCTCTGTATCGGGACCAAGCGGATGAAGAACGAAACCAACCGTATGACCCTAAGCAAGGAGCTCTACTTTAAAACGGAAGAGGAGATGCGCGCCCTCTTTGCCCACTGTCCCGAAGCGTTGGACAATACGGTGAAACTGGCGGAGAAATGTAACCTTACCATCCCCCAGCCCGGACCTATTCTGCCGGACTACTACATACCGGAAGAATTCACCGATCCCATGGCCTATCTAAGACACCTGGTTTACGAGGGGCTTAAAAAGCGCTACGACGAGATAAGCGAAGAGATCACAGATCGGGCCGATTTTGAACTAAAAACCATCGACGGCATGGGATTCCCCGGCTACTTCCTCATCGTATGGGACTTTATAGACTGGGCCAAGCAGAACGATATTCCCGTAGGTCCCGGACGAGGTTCCGGGGCGGGCTCCATTGTCGCCTACGCCCTGGGAATTACCGATATAGACCCCCTTCTCTACGACCTGCTCTTTGAGCGATTCCTCAACCCGGAACGTGTATCCATGCCAGACTTTGACGTGGACTTCTGCAACGAGCGGCGCGGGGAAGTGGTGGATTATGTTACCCGGAAATACGGTTATGACCAGGTGGGCGGTATCTGTACCTTCGGAACTCTCAAGACCAAGGCCGTTCTTAAGGACGTGGCCCGGGTTCTGGACATCGACTTTAACGAATCCAACGCCATTACCAAGGTTGTTCCCGAAGACAAGCCCCCCAAGGACTGGAAGAAAAGCAAGGTCGAATATTTCGTGGAGCATGTGCCCGAGCTCAAGGCCTTCTACGACCGGGGCGGTGTTTACAAGGAGCTTTTTGAGACAGCGGCCATTCTGGAAGGAATGAATCGAAACATCTCCACCCACGCCTGTGGTAAGGTTATCGGAAAATCCCGTCTTACCGACTTTGTCCCCCTTTACAAGGATCAAAAGTCCGGAGAAATCACCAGTGAATTCACCATGGATATTATCGAACCCTGCGGGCTGGTAAAAATGGACTTCCTGGGCCTCAAAACTCTGGACGTTTTGAAAAATACGGAAAACCTTGTTAAAAAAACGAACCCCGATTTTTGCGTGGATACGGTCTCGGAAGAGGACAAAAACACCTTTGATATGCTATCCCGAGGGGACAGTACGGCCATTTTCCAGTTTGAATCGGCGGGGATGCAAAAAATTCTCCGGGACGCCAAGCCGGAATGTATAGAAGATATGATCGCCTTGAACGCCCTTTACCGTCCGGGGCCAATGCAGTTTATTCCCAACTATATTGAGGGGAAGAAAAATCCTGCGAAAATTGACTATCCCGATCCGGACCTGGTAGACCTTCTCAAGCCCACCTACGGGGTTATTGTCTACCAGGAACAGGTAATGAAGGTAGCCCAGATAATCGGGGGCTTCTCCCTTGGTAAGGCGGATATTCTCCGCCGAGCCATGGGTAAGAAGAAAGTAAAAGACATGGAAAAGATGAAGGTGGAATTCATCGCCGGCGCCAAAGAGCGGGGCAAGGATGAGAAACACGCCGCCTATATCTTCGAAATGCTTGAACCCTTTGCAGGTTACGGATTTAACAAATCCCATGCGGCGGCCTACTCTGTGGTTGCCTATAAAACGGCCTACTGTAAGGCCAACCACCCCGCCGAATTCATGGCGGCCAACCTTACCAACGAAATATCCAACCCCGATTCGTTCAAGCTCTACATGGACCACTGTGCCGATATGAACCTGGACATCATGCCCCCGGATATGAACATCTCGGAGAAGTACTTTACCGTAAACGAAGGGAAAATTTACTACGGCCTGGTCGGTATAAAGGGAATGGGAAGTGCTGCGGTTGACGCCATTATGGCCGAGCGTGACAAAAACGGCCCCTTTACCTCCTTCATAGACTTCCTGGAGCGGATGGAGTCGGGAAGTGTGAACAAGCGTGTTGTGGAAGTATCCATTCAGTCGGGCCTCTTCGATAAGATAGACGAACACAATCGGGCCACCCTCCTCCACAATATGGAAAGGATCATGGAAATTGTTTCCAAAAGACGGGATTTGGTCAAATACGGACAGAGTTCCCTCTTTGGAGACTGCGACGAAGAGATTAACCCGGAAATCGAGTTTGAATTGATGGAAGACTGGCCCAAAAATGAAGTGTTACGCCTGGAAAAGGAAAACCTGGGCTTCTACTTTTCCGGCCATCCCCTGGATGAACATAAAAAAATCTGGCAAAAGGCGACCACCCTGGATCTGGACAACTCCCGCCGGGCCACAGCCAACAAGGAGTACACCATTTTGGGGATGATTAAGGAGCACAAAGTCCTTCTCTCCAAAACGGGTAAAAGAATGGCCTTTGGGACCATAGAAGACTTCAAGGGCACCATTGAATTTGCCATGTTCGGCCGTCAGTATGAAGAATTCGGCCATCTTCTGGCTCCCGACGCCATACTGGGCTTTGTGGGAAAGGTGGATTTTAGACGGGATAATCCTTCTCTTAAAATAGAACAGCTTATCTCTCCGGCAGAGCTTAAGGAGCAGTCGGTAAGAGAGATCCACCTGGAAATCCACCATGAGAACATGGAAGACGATGACCTCATCGATTTTGCCTCCTTTCTTACGGCCAATCCGGGGAACTGTTCCGTCTTCTTTCATCTGGCACACAAGAGCAGTCCCACCATCGTTAAGGCCTCTCCCCAGTTTGCCATTTCCTCCGGATCAGAGGCGATTGACCGTTATCAGAATCATCCTCTGGTAGCTTCGGTGTGGAAAGAATAGACCGGACCGACTTTTTTTAGTATCTTAAAGAGGAATTCACCAAGGAGAATTGATGAACAACATATTTCAAACAACCATGACTGTCCTTTCGGGCATTCTCTCTGTTTTCTCACTGATGCTTTTTATCCGCATCCTCTTAAGTTGGTTCCACGCCCCCTTTCTGGACGGACCCAAGCAGTTCCTGGGCGCCATCGTAGACCCCTACCTAAACAAATTCCGCGGTATCGAGTGGCTTAGATTCGGCATGCTCGACTTCTCCCCGGTACTGGCTTTTATCCTCCTGGGACTGGCCATTAACATCACCACCAATCTCTCCCATGGACAGGCGGTGACAATCGGCCGCATCCTGGCCTACCTGATTAGCGATATCTGGGGCTTTGCCTCCTTCTTCATGAACATTATGATTGTCATGCTGATTGTCTTCCTGGTAGCGAACCTGATGGGACGGAACATCATGCTGGGGGGGCTTAACAACCTGCTCTACCGTATTACAGACCGGGTCATGTCCCTTTTTGGGAGAGAAACCTATCACATGACTCAGGGAATAATCATATCCCTCGTGTTTATTCTTGTACTAAGAGTGGGCCTCTCCATAGGCTTTGCCTATCTGATTAACTTTCTCTACCGTTTGTAAGGAGAGGGAGTCCCTTGTTTCTGGCGGAGCTTGAGCAGAATGTATCTCGGTTAAAAGGAATCGGTAAAAACGCCGCTTCCGACCTGGCCAATATGGGGATTCATTCCATAGGCTCCCTTCTTACCCACTACCCTGTCCGCTACGATGACAGAAAAACCTTTCGTCCCTTCTCCGCTTCCGCCGAAGGGGTGAGTGTAAATACCCGGGCGAAAGTGGTGGATCACGAGTGGATTGGCCACGGATACAAGAAGGCTCTTAAGGTGATTGTGGAGGACGATTCAGGGCGGGCCTCGCTGGTCTGCTTTGGGCGTAACTTCCTGGAAAGACGCCTCTTTGTGGGAGCGGAAATTTTTCTCACAGGACAGTTTTCTCACAAGTACGGCGAACTTCAAACGGGCACCTTTGAGTTTGAAGAAGTGAGCGACCATCCCAAGGACTTTGGCTTGATTCTCCCCGTTTACGCCCTGTCCGGCTCTCTCCTTCAAAAAACCCTGCGAAAAGCCATACGTCAAGCCTACAACGACTGGGCTCTTAACATTGACGATGAACTTCCTTCTTCTCTCCTCCAAAAAATGGGCCTTCTAAGCAAAGGTGACGCCCTTAAACGGATTCATATGCCCCAATCCCTGCCGGACATAGAGAAAGCCCGTCACAGCCTTATTTGGGAAGAACTCCTCCACCTTCAGATGACCATTGGTAAGAAAGCCCTGGCCCAGAGAGTGGGTAAAACAGACCGTCCTTCTCTTCCACACAGTTTAAGAGACCGATTTATTGAAGGGCTTCCCTTTAGTCTGACCGAAGACCAGAGAAAAACGGTGGATATAATCCTGGAGGATATGAACGGAGACAAGATAATGAACCGTCTGGTTCAGGGAGAAGTGGGTTCGGGAAAAACCCTGGTAGCCTTTATTGCCGCTCTGCCCGTCATAGAAGGAGGAGGACAGGCCGCCATGATGGCTCCTACCGAATTGCTGGCCCGTCAACACGGAGAAAATGCCGCTAAACTTTTGGAGCCCCTGGGAATAAGGCTAGCCTTCCTTTCCGGTCAAATTGGTACGGAAGAGCGCAGCCTCCTTCTCAAAGAACTCAAGGAAGGACGAATCGACTTTATTGTAGGGACCCACGCCCTCTTTACGGAGGATGTGGCCTTTAAAGACCTGCGCCTTGTCATAGTGGACGAACAGCACCGCTTTGGGGTCAAACAGCGCCTTACCCTGGCGGAAAAGGGGGACAAACCGGACCTCCTTCTTATGACGGCCACCCCCATTCCCCGAACCCTTTCCCTCACCGCATTCGGCGACCTGGACATAAGTTCCATTAAGACCATGCCCCGGGGTCGGAAAACCATTGTTACCCACCTGGCCAAGCGGGGAAACGAGTTCAAGGTGTACGACTTTGTTCACGGCGAACTGGCCAAGGGGCGGCAGGCCTATTTTGTTTACCCCCTCATCGAGCAATCGGACAAAATGTCTTTAAAAGATGCGGAATCCATGTACAAATTCATAGCAGATAAGGCCTTTCCCGGTTATAAATGCGCCCTCATCCACTCCCGTGTACCGGAAGAAGAGAAAAGAGCCTCCATGGAAGCCTTCTCCCGGGGCGAGGTGGATATCCTTGTGGCCACCAGCGTGGTGGAAGTGGGGGTGGATGTGCCCAATGCCACGGTGATGGTTGTGGAACAGGCGGAGCGGTTCGGACTTTCCGCCCTCCACCAGCTCCGGGGGCGCGTGGGACGTGGGGAACATCAGTCTTACTGCTTTTTGGTCTTTGACGAGGGCCTGACCGAAGAGGGGAAACAGCGCATGATGATCATGAAAGAGAACAGCGACGGTTTTGTCATAGCCGAAGAAGACCTGAAGCTACGGGGGATGGGTGATATAACGGGGAGCCGCCAGTCGGGCTTTATGAACCTGACCATTGCCGACCTGGAACGGGACCGGGAAATCCTCCTTTTGGCCCGGGAAGAAACGGAAGGGATTCTCGGTTCCGACCCGGGCCTACTAAGCAAAGAAAACACCCCATTAAGAGAGCTTTTTAGCAAGGCTCCCCCCTTTAATTCGGAGCTGATTTCCCAAGGTTAGAGGTCCCGTAAAAATTGCCAAAAATTATTTTTCAGGAGCTGTTGACAATAATTATTATACAGAGTATATTACTGCTCGTTGCTAATAACAACGGGCTGTAGCGCAGGGGTTTAGCGTACGTGTCTGGGGGACACGGGGTCGCCGGTTCAAATCCGGCCAGCCCGACTTTTTAAGTCTTGTAATCAAGTGATTTTCGCTTGGGTGCAAGGCTTTTTTTATGCCCTAAAGCATGTCCGGCGTCCAGGGTGTTTACCTCAAATATCCAATCAACTGAAACGCCATATCATGGGCAATAGAATCAACGCACTCCAGAAGCAGCTGGTCGACTTCTTTTACATCCCTGTCCGTAAGGGTTAACATCTCACGTTCCTCTTCCGTTAGCACTCTCTGATCCCCCTGAAGCAGAATCCAGGATTTGGTATCCTCCGCTTCGGAGCGAAAGGTTTCGTTTAATAGAATAGTTCCCCTTTCGATATCGATTAACTTATAGCTGGCGGAGAGCTGAGCATAGGATCTTTGTTCATGATAATTAAGAACACCACTAACCGTGAGGGTTTCACCTTCTGTGGGAGCCCGCCCCAAATCGCTTGCCGTGGGGCTTACTATTTTTTCGCGATGTTCTTTAAACATATTCAGTTTTGGATCATCCCAGGAAATAAGACTAATAGTACCGGTAAATACCATATTCGCACTAACAAGCCTGCCTAATTCAATTCCCTTCTCTTCGTCATATAAACCTGTTAAGAGGGCTTTCTGCTCTTCCAGGGTTAATTCCAGGAGAGAACGGTCTATAACAGTGGTATACTCCATGGCATTCGAATCATTTAACACCGCCGTGGAAATACTCTCCAGTAAAATATCTTTTAACTCCATGCCCGGTCTGGAGTAATTCTCCCCGCTAAAAGGAATGAAAAGAAGCTGCTGTGACGCATCTGAACGAGCATTCAGCTCCCGCTTTCCAGCATCTTTATAATCGGGAATATAGCCCAGGCATTTTAAGAAAGCTTTGGACGCGGCTTTGGAGTCCTCTCTGGCCTTTAAGGAGGCAAGGCGGATTCCTTCCTGATAATATCCCTCTGCAGCCTTCAGTAATGCTTCTTCTTTTTGAACGGAATAATCCACTCTTTCAAAAGATAGGTTTTCCCCCGTTTTTGGATGCTCGATTTTAGGAAAATTCTCGACGGCACTCACCATAGCAACAAGGGAAGAGTAAGAGGCAGCTCTATTGTCCAGAGCTTCCAGATCGTTACGCCCAACGCTTAATCTAATTATGCCCCTATAATATTCAAGCCCTTCCGGATATACCTCATCCAAAAGAAGAATAGCCTTTTTAAACTCCCTGTCCAGATGGATAGCTTGAACAAGATTTTCTACAGCCACATCATACTTAGCACTACGGGCAGCGGATTTCCCGGCAGAATAGTACTGCCCTTCTGTAGAAAAGGATTTACAAGAAACCAGGAAACTAATAAGCAGGAGAATAAGGGGGTATGCTTTCTTCATCTATTCTTCGACCTTAATCATAACGGTATAATTGACAAAATAGTCATTAAGTAAAGGATAAACGGCGGGAACGAATTCTTCCAGGGTTTCTTTAATAATGTTCGTATAGTCCAAGTCATGGAGAAGTCCAAAACCCCGTTAACTTTTAATAAAAAATAATAAAACTATGTATCCATCTAGTGTTTATTTCGTGAACATATGTAATATACTTTTCTATGTTATTATTATAATAAACGATAGATAAGTGAATAACGATGCTATTTTCAGGAGAATAATTTGAAAAAAAATCTAATACTATTTCTCATAATGATAGTTTTCATATCATGCACTACTTCAATGAATTTGAAAACAGAAGTTCTAACAGAAAAAAAGACAAACCAAGATAGAACTGATATCGCAGAAATAATGCTTCTTGAAAAAGATGAAATTGCTCTTGTCAATTCTGTATTAATTGCCAAAATCAGGGTTAGGGATTCAGGACTATCCTATAATTGCGGTTACCATGATGTATTAAGACAAACGAAAACAAAAGCAAGAGATTTAGGAGGTAATGCGATTGAGGTTGTTGAAGTATATGAACCAAACATTTTATCTACCTGCTATAAAATGGATGTTAACGTTTATTATATTGATGGATATGAGCTATTAAATAAAGTAGAAGATGAACATATAACCATTGAGAAAAATCGTTTAGATTATTCATACATTTACCAGAATTACCCTCTGAATTACAATGAATTAAACCTACAACTTTCTTCCCTTAATAGTGAATATGTGAACCATAATATTAGAAAGTCAAAGAACATAGGTATTGCATCCATACCTTTTTCTACCGTTTTCGGGTTTACTTTTGCATATTCACTTATAAATTTACCGATGCGAATAGTTAATGATATAAATCAAAATTGGGGGATGTTGGCAATTTCGGGCGGTAGTTTCTTGAGCATGGTTCTATTAGGAAATTGGCAAAATAAAATTAATGAAAAATCTGTTGAATATTACAATATGTATTTTGATTCAGAGGGTAATCATGAGTAAAATGAAGCATTGCTCACTATTTTTATTTATTGCACTTTTCATTTCATGTCAAAGCTCATCATGGGATGATGGGATATCAACAGGCGCTTCATGTTCCATGATGTTTGATAATTCAACAGTATTTTCATTTAATTATGACAATCATATTTTGCTGGATGGAAAAGAGCTGGAAGTATACACTTATCCAACAAAAGAATATTCATCAACCATGTTCCGTACTAACATTAGGATGTTTGACCTTAGTTCTGATTTATTTAGGTGGAAAAACCTCTTTACTAATGATTTACTCATAGTAGATATGTTTAAGTATTCCTCAGCTAATAATGAGTACTATATAATAATTACAGCGGAAGATGATTCTGATGGTAATGGAATAATTAGTGGTGCGCGAGGTGATCGTGATGAACTTTCATTTTATCTTTATCTACCAGAGGTGAAAGTTCTAAGGGAAATTATTACTCCAGGAAAAAATATAAGCGATTATTATATATATAATTGTGATGTTGAAATTTTATATAAAAGCAGAAATGATGCAGCATATTTCCCCATGCTTTTCTTTGATAATCACATAATCTTTCCTACGAAGAACAAGAATACAGAAAATTATGAAATTTTGCTTTATTCAATTGAAACCGATGATGTCGCAAACTGTGATGGATTTTTAGAGTAAACTAAAATCCCCCGGTAAAGTAAAAAAAACTTGTTCATATATGCCGCCCCCCGAGAGCTCTACCACATATGCCGTGTTCCCTCTTAAGAGTGAAGGATAGGAAGGGTGGCGAAGCCAGACCCCGCAGGAGCAAAGCGACGAGGAGGCCGAAGCGATAGCAGAGCCCTGGATAGCCTGACCCGCCGCGTGCATCCACTTGTATATTCCGGGGAATAACCTGCGGGACACTCCCTTAAAAAAACACAGATTCCCCGTATTATTTTGCCCCCTTTTGCTGGAAAAAATCCCCGTCCCGTACTATTAATAGTACCATGCGATTCCCTAAAAGAGTTTTCATTGCTCTTACCGCTTTTCCCCTCATTTCCGCCGGCTGCTCTCTGCTGGCGGACAACACCTTTACCGATGACCCCACCGACGGTTTCCCCTCCGTTTTAACCAAGGAAAAATGGGTAGACGATGAGGGCTGGTCTGAATTCACTCCCTCCGAAGAGGCTTACCTTATTTATATTTCCGAATCGGGTGATGACGATACGGGACAAGTCTACCTGCCCGGTGATGATGAAATTGGTGAGGACCCGCTAAATCCGGTTGGAACAATTTATCCCTTCGCCACCTACGATGCGGCCAGTGAAGTGGCCCGAGAGAATTATGGGGACTGGATTCTTTTTAAACGGGGCGAAGAATTTACCGCCTCCCTGGCCCCTATTTCGGGACTCAGTACGGACTACCCTGCCCTCATAGCTGCCTACGGCTCTTCCGGTGTCCGCCCCATCATCTCGCCTGTTGTAAATGATAGTGATGATACGGATAAGATTGAATACTCCTCTTGTGTGTCACTTTTCTGCCGCCGGGGGCGAGACTGTATTAATTCGGTTATACTTAACCTGGATTTCTATAACTCGGCCAAAGATCCCGACTTGGGCGATCCGGAAAATACTTCTTCCGGCGGAATGGGCATTATGGCCCTGGGAGAAGGGTCCGAAGAGGGGACAATTCAAAACATTCTCCTGGAAGGGTGCCGGTTCCGCTATTTTGACAATAACACCATTCAAAAGCTGAGTGACGGGGTAATTGAAAACTTCATTATTAAGCGCTGCCAAATTCTGGATAACTATAAGTACACTACCGATAACGGCCACAGCCAGGGGCTCTACTGCTCCTACATAGACGGGCTTTTTCTGATTGAGAATGTCTTTGACCACAACGGTTGGCTGAATCAGGCTTCCAGCACGGAAGATCTCCTGGGTGAAGGGACCATGTTCAATCACAACACCTACTTTACCGACTGCTCAAATGTGGAATTCTACCATAACATTTCCCTGCGCCCTTCCAGTATCCATCACAAGTTTACCGCACAAAACGGAGAAGCCAGCGCCACCAATATCGAGATGAACCGGAATATTCTTGTCGATGGGGAGGTGGGAATCAGTCTGGGAGGCAACGATTCAACTCCCTATCGTTTCAAGGATATTCTCGTTTACGGCAATTTGGTTACCGAACAGGGCCGTACCCGCCCTACGAACCGCTACCTGGGCTGGGGGATAGACGTGCAGGACTGGGACGGCGGTTATGTCCTGAATAACCTGGTGGTGAACTTTTATGACCAGGGCGATAATAATAACAATTACGGTTTTAGCTTAACCGGAGGATTCCGGGATGTCATTGTTAAGAACAATAAGGTTTGGGACGTTTACGGAACGGCCTTGCACCTTTACGATAGGGATGGGGATTATCGCGAGAACAACGCCATTACCTACAATTATCTCCAGGGCGGACTGAGCGATAAGAGCTGGGTAAAGATGATGAGCGTATATGACCTTACCGGCGTATCCTTCTGTCATAACAGCTACTCCTATGACGGGGGTGACGAACCATTCCGTTACGATGATGAGTACTGCACCTTTAAGGAGTGGACAGAACTATCAGAGGATCGCCTATCGGAGATGAGTACGGAAGATTTCTTTGATTCGGACCGGACTATTGCTCTCTACAACAGCACCATGGCCGGCGGCGAAGAATCTATTGATGATTTTATCGACGGCTGCCGGGCCCAGTCACCCTATGACTGGAATGAAGCCTATGAGGCGGGAAATATCCTTTCCTGGTTTAATGAATAGCCCCGGACTGCGGGACTAGAACTTATTCCAAAACCCTTCTATTTCCCCTTTTACTTCCTCACGCCATTTCTTGAATTTTCCCTGCCACTGGTTCAGCTCGGTCACCTGTATAAAGCTTTTGTATCCTTCATCAAAGAAGAGGGAAAGAGTTTCTATAATGACTTTTTTCGTCTCCCTGTCCAGACGCCTGAAGTTTTCCGACATTTTAAAGAAACTGCCCAGACCTCCCTTGTCGATATCGGTGAGAGTTTTACTGTCATTCACGGTAATAAGGTCAAAAAGAACGGTACTGAAGGCTTCCCTCTGTTCCATGCTCATTTTTTCCAGCATTCCCTTGGTTGTCCTGTCGATAATAACGGCATCTCTCCTAAGTTTGGGAAGGTAGACAAAATCCTTTCCCATCACTTCCCAACTTAAACCTTCATGCTGCATAATGCCTTTTACTGTGGATTGGACAACTTTGTAGTTGTTCCCGCTCTCCAACAGGAGTCCTACGATGGAACTTTGAGGTATAAGGGTGACGATGCGGTCGGCCACGTCCTGATACTCCTCTCTATCGATAATGCTTTGCTTAAAACCGGGGCCGTCGTTATTGAAAACTTGGATCAAACGGGATTTGAACTTACGGTTCAAATGTACGGCCGAGTAAATAGCCAGGTTTCCCCCCTTGGAATGCCCCCCCACATAGACGGTTTTGTAGTTATGCTTTTTTAGTACTCCGTTCAGATAGCGGGAGGCCTCCTTTTGGGCGGGGACCACATCCATAAAGGACATATTGAAGTCTTCCTTCCATCCGACCAAAGTATCATCGGTTCCCCTAAAGACAACATAGGCGGTTTTATCGTCTATCTCGAAAGTCATGGCAGAAAATTGCAGTTCCCGGTCAAGGTCCAGCTTGCTCTCATAATTCTTTAGAATTACCGAACCGAAGCGCTTGCTCAAACCGGCCGCTTCCAGAAGTTCCTTTGTCCCTTCATTCAGAAGAACACCGGGGGTCACCTTTTCTTCGGAAGGCAAGTACCGTGTGGCAAGACTCTTGAGCGTTTCTCCCCCGCTCAAGGCGTCGCTAAAATCAATATAGGAAAGACGGGCGAAAACCAGGTTATCCACCGGATTCAGAGAATCAGCCTTAAAGCTCAAATCGCCCCGCCAATCGAGGTAATCAATCATATTTGCCATAAGTTTCCTCCCCATTTATTTTATGATGAAAAAGTGAGCCTTTCAATATATAATTTCCTTGCAATACGATCCTCCTAAACTTATATTTTATTATATGAAGAGGATAAGCCCCCTTTCCGCCAAATTGATAACCTTCATATTCCTCATTAGTCTGTTTTTTATTGCCATAATAAGCCTTCTTATCATCTACAGGGAGAACCAAGGCGGCGATGTGCGAATGGAAAAAACCTTCCATATTATAGAAACAACCCATTTGGATAGTCTTTCGGAGAGTATTTTTAATTTTGACGACCGCTATGTGGAGATTCAGCTTGAAGGCATAGCTTCCCTGGAACATGTCGTTTTTGTCTATTTGGAAGAGTATCGCTCCGACGGAACTCTCATTAGGGAGCTGGGTGATCGAAAACACAAAATAGATGCCCAAAGGATCTATCCCCTCCGTTATCATATGACCAATGGCAAAACGGAAGAACTGGGAACTCTTATTATTCATGCCAACCTCGATACGGTAAAAAAGGAGCTTAAGCTCCAGCTAAGACGGGTTATTTTCGAACAGGGTATATTAGTGCTACTCCTCTCTCTTACGATTTTTATCCTTACCCAAAGAACAATTACCCGTTACCTTGGTCGTTTTGCCCAGTACGCCAATAGTATGAATCTAACCCATCTTTCAGAAAACCTGAACCTTGACCGGGCCCTTAGCAAACCGCCCTTTGGACGGGACGAACTTGATGAACTTGAAAAAGCTCTCAACGAGATGAGGATTCGTATGGAGAAAGAACTTCTGGAGAAGGAGACTCTGGAAGACGAAATGAAGGTTCTCGAACAGAACTATCTCCATGCCCAGAAAGTCGACTCCATTGGGAAGATGACCGGGCGAATCGCCCATGATCTGAATAACCTCCTTTCCCCCATCATCGGACTAAGTGAACTGTTGGTAAGGAAACTGGATGGAACGGAATACACCGCATCACTGGAAGGGATATATCAAGCCGGAACCCGAGCGGCCGACCTGGTGGAAAAGCTTCTCTCCTACAGCCGCCGTCGTAACGTAGAAAAAAAAGCTATTAATCTGAATGATGTCATAGGGGATTTCATGTCCCTTATCAACAGCACCCTAAGAAAGGATATCACAATAAAAACAAACCTTTCCGAGGAGATTAAGCCTATATTCTCTGATGAAGGTCAACTGGCTCAAATCCTTATGAATCTTTCTGTCAACGCCCAGGATGCCATTGAGGGAGAAGGAACCATTTGCATTGAAACGACTCCCCTTGACCTGGATGAAGGGTCCCGAGAAATGTACGAGGGTTTAATGGCGGGACAGTATGTTCTTATGACGTTCTCCGACAATGGCTCCGGTATGGACCGGAAAACAAGGGAAAAGATCTTTGACCCCTACTACTCTACTAAGGGAGATTCGGGAACTGGGTTGGGCTTGTCTACGGTTTACAGCATTGTTATGGAGCACAAAGGAAAACTGTTTGTTTACAGTGAACCAGGACATGGGACAACTTTCAAATTTTTCTTTCCCGTATCGGAAAACCAGGAAGATCCCCGGCTCTTCTCCGTTCCGGAAAATCTTATAAAATCGGATGGGTCAGAAACTATTCTTATTGTAGAAGAAGATGAGCTCGTCCGCTCCTTCACCGTATCTATCCTCCGCAACTACGGCTACTACCCCATAGCAGTAGAAAGAGGCAGCCAGGCTTTGGAGTATCTCAAGGAAAGTGATGATTTTGCCCTGCTCATGACCGCCATGGTAATGGAAGGGACTAGCGGAATCGAACTCATAAATGAAGCCCACACCATTCGTCCCAACCTTCCGGTCCTCTTTATGACCGGATATAACGAAGACTATTCAGAACAACTGAAAGAAAATGATATTAACCTGATTCAAAAACCCTTTACAATAAATCAGCTGATAAAAGCTATTTCCCGTACTCTTAAAAAGACAATAAATTCAACCTCCTGATTTTATCCTTACAAATACGCCCTAACATGCTATAATAAGTAAGGGGTCAGTATTATGAAAAAAATATCAAAAAAATTTAACTTGCTGCTCATATTGTCCATTACTATATCCGTAATCCTTGCTTCAATATTCGCGACGGGTCTCCTGATTTACAAGACAGAAGAGGAGAACCACAAACAGAACCTCATGCAACTGAGAAGCCTGTCGGATAACATGGAAGGCTTCTTTACTGCCGCCTACACCCTCAATTACCAGCTCTCTCTTAATCCTCTTATCATTGATAACGTACTTAAGGCTGACTCCGATTGGGACAGAAGACTGGAAAACTATGGGGGATTCCCCTTTCTTGAGGAGATGGCGGAAGAGTATAATTGGGTGCAGCTTTTTTTTGTTCAGGACAAAGAAGGGTTCCAGACGGCCCGTTCTTCCGGTGAACTGGGAGATAGAAGTAACCGTTGGTTTATTAAACAACTAAATGGTGACGAACGCCCTTTTATCTCCCAGTCCTACTACTCTATGACCGGAGATATTCCCGTAGCTTCTGTCTTTCATCCCATAAAGAAGGGAGGTAAGATGGTAGGTATTATTGGAACGGACATAAATTTTCACTCTCTCCAGGAAATAGTGGGGGGCTATCTTTACTCCGATACGACCAGCGCCATCTTGATAGACTCTACAGGCACAGTGGTGGCCCATCCCGATCCCAAACCCATAATCGGTCTCTATAATCTCAAGAACAATACCAGGGAAATCCTGCTTACCGGCCCGGAGGGCACCACACTCCTCGATGAAAAGGGCTACCATTTGACTCAGACTATCTCGGCGGAAGTGAGCCCCTATCTTCAGGATGCGGCCAAAAGACTGCTTGAGGGGGAAGAAGGTTTTATGAAAGGAGTGATAGTGGATGACCGCCTAAGCTCTCTTTATTTTAAAAACGTCCCCTTTCCCGGTGCCGAACAGGGAGACTATTACGGTGTCATTCTCATCTATGACCATAGTGATTTTGTCCGCTTTGTCTCTTTTCTTATGGTGGGGCTCATATTTATGATAGTCCTTGGCTCGCTCCTCCTCTATCTCTTTTTTCAAAACCTTTTTCAGATTAGGATCCTCACCCCTCTTAACAAACTCATAGACGCTATGAAGGATAATGAAATTATTGCCTACCAAACGGTAGAGCTCAATACGGGTGATGAGTTTGACCTTCTGGCTTCCACCTATAACAATTTGAGAAGGGACCTGGCTCAGACCCACATAGACCTACAGGTCAAGATGAACGAATTGGCTTTGAGCGAAGAGGGTTACCGCGCCTTTGCCAGTATAAGCCTGGCCATGGCCGGAGAAAAGGACCCTCACAAAATTTTCTGGCAAATTGTACGGGAGGGGATGGATCTCTGCCGGGCTGAAGGGGGGACCCTTTACCTCTACGACCGGGAAGCGAATCATCTGGTTTTTGAAATACTTGTTAATGATGTCCTTAATATTAAACAACTGAAAAACGAGCTGGGAGAAAATTTCTTTCCTCCAGTCCCCTTAATGCGTGAAGGACGGGAGAACATGAGCAACGTCTCCTCCTTTTGCGCCCTTACGGGGGAACTGGTCAATATTGAAGATGTCTATGACGTTCGGGAGCTGGACTTCGAGGGGATGAAGCGCTACGACAAACAGAATAATTACCGTTCCCGATCCATGCTTGTTGTGCCTATGACAAATCTTGAAGGAGAAATTGTGGGTGTTCTCCAGCTCATTAACAGCCATGATCCCCGGACCGATGAAATTTGTCCTTTCTCCGATCATCATGAAAATATAGCCCGGGTTCTTGCCACTTTGGGAGCAGTGACCCTCACGAACCTGGAACTCTATAATAATCAGGAACTATTTCTCTACTCCTTTGTCCGTTCCATCGCCGCTGCCATAGACGAAAGATCGAGCTTTACGGGGGGACACATTCAAAGGGTTGCCGCCCTAACCTCCCTCCTGGCCCAAAAGGTGAATGAAACAAAAAGCGGAAGATATGGAAATGTACAATTCAGCGAAGAGGAACTGGAGGAAATCCGCCTGGCCGCCTGGATGCATGATGTGGGAAAGATATCCATACCCGACAGAATCCTCGACAAGTCTAAAAAACTGATGATGCCCCGGGACGGTTTTACACTGATTGAAACCCGGGCCTCCCTGATTATGGCACTATGGGAAATTGAAGCTTACCATAACAGTCCGGATAAAAAGATCTCTCCCGAAGCACGAGAAAAACTGGAGAAAAAAAAGGCCGACTTAAAAGAAAAGCTGGCCCTTATCCAGAAGTCAAATAACGCACTTTCCGATCTTACGAAAAAGAATATAGATGAATTGAAGGATTTAGCCCGTATATCCGCCCCCCTGGGCGACAGGACAATCAGTCTGCTTACAGAGGAAGAGCTCCACTTCCTCTCTATTCCCAAAGGCACTCTGGACAGGGATGAGAAAAAGCTTATGGAGAGCCACGTAAGCGTATCCCGGAAGATATTGGCGAAACTCCCCTTCCCCAAACATCTTGCCCGGGTTCCTCTTTTTGCGGCACAGCACCATGAACGACTGGACGGGTCGGGCTACGACCAGGGAGTAAAAGGGGATAAATTGCCCTTGCAATCCCGTATTATAGCCATTTCCGATATCCTTGAAGCTCTAACGGCCCATGACAGACCTTACCGCATGCCCCTGACCCAATCGGAAGCGATGAAAATCCTCTCATCCATGTGTGAACAAGGTTTGATTGACCGGGACCTTTTTCAATTAATGAGTGAAACTGAGTTGGCAATTTTTATTGCCAGTTCCTCCTGATTCAGTTTGTTTGAATCGATGGTAATGTGGGCATACTTTCGATAAAGTTTCATACGCTCATCAAAGAGCTCCTCAAAACTCTGATTTTCGTTTTTGGCGATACCCCGGCTCTCAAAATTATGGATTCTTTTCCTGAGGTTTTCTATGGTCACATCGAGAAAAACAATATGTGAGATTTGAGCCAGATGAGTCATGGCTTTCTCGCTGTAAACGGCGCTTCCACCGGTGGAGATAATGTGCCTTTCCAGATTTATCCTTGATATTTCTCTCTCTTCCACGGCACGCAAATTAAGATGGCCGGTCTGATCCATGATTTCCTGTAGGGTTTTTTGCTGGTTTATTTGTATGAGTACGTCCGAGTCGATGAAGCCGTAACCCATATTCTTAGCCAGGATAATTCCTACAGTACTCTTTCCGGCTCCGGGCATACCTATCAGGGATATGTTTGTTTTCATGGTGTAATTTTATCATGAATGTTTTGGGGGGAGAATCCCTTTTTCCAATTGACTAACTAAAAATCTAAGTCTGATACAAATAGGCATGTTTTAGAGATATTTAATTCTTATTTTATCTTCATCTTAAGATTATAGTTATCAAAAATACGAAAGAGAGGATATTAAATGAAAATACTATACTTTACAGCCACCGGAAACAGTCTCCACATTGCCAAATCCATCGCCCAATCACTGAAGGGCGAATTATTATCGATTCCCCAAATGATCAAAGAGGGAAGATTTGAGTTTACCGACGAAAAAATCGGACTCCTATTCCCTCTTTATGGCTATGGAGTTCCTTCCTATATTGTAGATTTTATTAAAAGAGCCAAATTCAACACCAACTACCTCTTTGGCATCTCAACTTTTGGCGTTTATTCCGGAGCCGTAGCGACCCACTTAATGGACGTAGCTAAAGAAGCGGGTCACCACTTTTCCTATGTAAATACCATCAAAATGGTGGATAACTATTTGCCCGGATTTAATATGGCAAAAGAAGGAGCCAATGAAGGAAAAAAAGGAACCGAAGAGCGCCTGGAAACTATAAAATCCGATATCGCCAACTCCAAAGAGTGGATAATCCCGGAAAACTTTCTGCGTAAATTAAGTTTTAACATCATGCACAGCATCAAAAAGCCGGTAAGTAAAAAACAGTTAAAACTGCACATCTACGGCGAAGGAATTGAGAACTATGTTTATACCGACAATAACTGTACCGGCTGCGGTCTTTGCGCCAATGTCTGTCCCGTAAACAATATTGTCGTAGACAAGGAAAACAAAACCATCTCCCTAAAAGGCGACTGCTTTGGCTGTTTTTCCTGTCTTCACAACTGTCCCCAGAATAACATCCACATTAAAGGAGAAGTTAGCAGCGACAGATACCGCAACAGTAATATCACCTTGGCCGAAATCGTAAAATCCAATAGCTAAGCCTTCAACTCCTCAAACTTCGCCGCCATAGTTGGGTTCTTCCGGGTTAACTTCTTAATTGTCACATCCTGGGCCTTGTTATTGGCCAGGCGAAGATTCCTGTCTGTACTTAAGAGAGCATCCTTTGTCTTTTGCAGGTGAGTGATGGATTTATCAATCTCGTCTATGGCGGCCTGAAACTTACGTGACGCCAAATCATAATTCTTCCCAAAGGCGTTTTTGAAGTTTTCCAGATCGCTTTCGAAGTTGGTCACGTCGATATTCTGGGCTTTTACAAGAGCCAGTTCCCTCTTAAATTCCAGAGATTTCATAGCCGCGTTACGAAGCAGGGTGATGATGGGAATAAAGAACTGAGGTCGAATAACGTACATCTTCGGATAGCGATGGAAGACATCCACTATTCCCGAGTTATAAAGTTCGTTGTCCTGTTCCAGAAGGGAGACGAGAACGGCGTATTCACAGCCCTTCTCACGGCGATCCTTGTCCAGCTCCTTAAGGAAATCTTCATTTTTTTTCTTGGTGGCCGTGGTATCGTTTTCGTTTTTCATCTCGAACATGATGGACACGATCTCCGTTCCCTCCCCATCATTGTCACGGAAAATATAATCCCCCTTGCTGCCGCTGGAGGCGTCGTTGTCCTTTTCAAAGTAGGCCATAGGGAAAGCGGTGGCCCGAATCCGGTTGAATTCTACTTCGCAGTGCTGTTCCAGAGTCTCCCCTACCATCTTGGTGGAAAGACGGGCCTTCATGTCGCGCAATCGCTCTATGGCATCGTCCCTATCCTTCAGTTGGGTTTCATATTTATCTTTAAGGGATTTTTCAGAGAGTTCCTTCTCTAGCTCGGCCTGCTTTAATCCGCTCTTTAACTCATCCCTTTCCCGTTCTATGCTGTTCACAGCCTGGGTAACGGCCAGCTGCTGGGATAGTTCTTTAGCTTCAATCTGTGCCTTTAACTCCTGAATCAGCACATCCTTTTTACTGAGCGATTCCTGAAGTTCCCTCTCTTTGGCCCCTAAAGCCTGATTCACCGCCAGCTTCTGTTCGGTCTCACCTGCGGCCAACTGAGCCCTGAGCTGCTGTATCTCTCCATCCTTTGCCAGGGCGACTTGCTGCATCTCCTTGCCCGCTTTTTCCCGGGCCAGTTCCAGGGCAGCCATTTTCTCTTTCTGGGCCAATTCCAGTCTCTCATGAAGTTGTTGATTGAATTCCCCATCCCTTACCTGTTTGACAATCTCCGCGTATCCCGACTCGTCTATTTTAAAGGCCTTGTTACAATGGGGGCAAATTATTTCATTCATGAATCACTCCTTAAGCTGCTAAAGCATAAGCCATTCTACCATCTTTCCCCTCCCCTTGCCATAATCTCACAAAAGTTATATTATCGTATTCCGATAACGAACAATGATATTGAGTGATAATGAAAAATAAAGTACCACAAAAGATGCTTTTGGGATTTATGCAGATTCACGTACTCATTAAGGCTAAAAAAGAACCCTTTTTTGGTCTGGGTATGATAGAAGAGCTTAAGGACCACGGCTACAACTTGAGTCCCGGTACGGTCTACCCTCTTTTGGCTAAAATGGAGTCGGAAGGCTTGCTAAAAAAGGAGACCCGCCTGGTCAAAGGAAAAAATCGGCATTATTACGCCATCACAGAGGAAGGGAACGAGGTTCTGCTGATTGCCAAGGAGAAGGCAAGGATACTCTTTGATGAGCTTGATGATATTTAATTAATGGTAATGTAATAGGAGATATTATGATAAACAACTTAAAACTTCCCCAGGATATTCTTGATGTAGTGGCCCAGGCGCCTTCTGTCATCTATCCTAAAACCCGCGGGGAATTGCTGGATCTTGCCCTGGGCGGTAAAGATTCCAATTCCTTTGTCACATCCTACGATGTTCCCGGTAAGGGCCTAGTAGAAGAAGCGATTTCCGAAAAGAAATCCAACGGTGTGGCGGTAAACTACTTTGAACCCTACATGCGACGGCGAGATCCGGAATGTATGGTTATTGGTGACGACCTCCCCACGGACAAACCCACCTATCAGGCCCGCTTTGGCGAAAGCTTTGACAAAACCCGTACGGAAATGCTTAACTGGCTCAAAAGCCAGGACCTTTCCGTTACGGCCTACTATATTGGTAAGCCCTTTACAGAGGGCAAACAGTACGGCGGTCTTCTGATTGCTCCCAAGAACATGGGATTTTTTATTGCCGGTCTTGCCGACTTGCAAGGCCTAGTTACTCCCGACCAGTACGACGAAAACTTTGAGATTAGGTCTATTATGTTTGTAGCGCCTCCTTTCAGACACACCCATTACGAAGGGAAGCAGGTTGTTGTTCACAACCGACACAATGGCCTCCACGAGATTTTCTCCAACAACCTCTACCCCGGTCCTTCAGCCAAAAAGGGTGTTTACGGCGCCCTCCTTACCATTGGGGAGCAGGAAAACTGGCTTACCCTTCACGCTTCCACCGTTGTGGCCAAAAACGATATTAACGGTACCACCGTGCTCATGCACGAAGGAGCTTCCGGTGCGGGTAAGTCGGAAATGCTTGAACAGCCCCATAGAAATACCGATGGGGACCTGGTGATCGGTAAGAATCTGGTAACCGAAGAAATTCTTACGGTCTCCCTTGATAATCAGGATGAACTGAGCCCTCTCACCGACGATATGGCCATGTGTCACCCCCGTCACGGTAAGGCCAAAGACACTCTGAGCGCCTGTGATGCGGAAGACGCCTGGTTCCTGCGAGTGGACCATGTCACCCACCAGGGGATGGACCCCCATATGGAACATATGACCCTGGAAGCTCCCGAGCCCCTCATCTTTCTGAACCTCAAACCGGAAGATCCTATTAAGGTTTGGGAACACACAGAAGACGCTCCCGGCGTTTCCTGTCCCAACCCCCGAGTTATCATGCCCCGCGACTTTGTTCCCGGCATTGTACATGATACGGTGGATGTGGATATCCGTAACTTCGGACTAAGAGCTCCCGCGACTTACAAAGGGGCCGAATCCTACGGAATCCTGGGTTTTGTTCATGTTCTTACCCCCGAACTGGCCTGGCTCTGGCGTCTGGTATCACCCCGGGGACACGCCAACCCCTCCATCACTGCCACCGGCAAGCTTATGCAGTCGGAAGGTGTCGGTTCCTACTGGCCCTTTGCTACGGGCCGTAAAGTCATCCAGGCGAACCTCCTTCTTAACCAGATTAGAGAGTCGGGTGATGTGAAATATACCATCGTTCCGAACCAGAATGTGGGTGCCTGGAATGTTAAGTTCATGTCCGAATGGCTTGGTAGATCCGTGCTGACTTCCGCCTCTGATGACTTCTTTAAGAAGGAAAACCTCCTTCCCGCCCGATGTCCCCTCCTGGGTTACACCCCCAAGACGGCCAAAGTCGGTAACTATGAGATTCCCGAAGGCTTTTTGCGCGTGGAAAATCAGAGCGAAGTGGGCGAAGAGGTTTACGACCACGGAGCGAAGATGCTTTCCGACTTTTTTAAGGAAGAGATCTCCCAGTTCCTGGAAGACGATCTTGACCCGGTAGGTCGTAAGATTATCGAACTATTTCTTAATGACGCCTCCGTAGAAGAGTACGAAGGTCTTCTTTAAGCCTGAATAATTCATTCAGCCCCCTTTCCCCGGTGGATAGGGGGCTATTTTTTTTTCAAAAAATGTGCAAATCCCTTGTAAATTGATTAGACTTAACCTATTACAAAATAAGGATAGGTTGTTATGGAAAATGGATTTCTCGGGATACTGGAAAATTTATGCGCCCTTAACGGAAAACTTGAAGCCATCGTAGAATCCAGTACAAACGGCATTGCCGAAATTGACAAATCAGGACGATTTTTGGCCTGGAACCCCTCTTTTCTCAATATTCTCCGGATACACCGGAAAGAATTGGAAGATGAAAATATTTTTGATTATATTAAGCCCCAAGGAGATTTTAGCCTGAATGGATTGGAAAAGTTCCATGAAAATCAGTCTGTCCATCTTCAGGACCTTATGTTCCTAAGGGAAGATTCCAAGGGAAAATTCTTCCTTGAATTAAAGCTTGTCCCCCTTAATATCTCGCCCTATGTAGACTTTATCGTAATAGTAAAGGATAAGTCCGAAATTCTTACAGCCCTTCATAACAGGGAAAGATTTATCACCACTCTCCTTGATATGATTGAAGATATTAAGCTCGATAACAGAAAGACTATTTATAACCTTGCCACACTGGTGGAACTAAGGGACAGCGAAACGGGAATGCATCTGGAACGGGTAGAAGCCTATACGAAAGCCCTGGCCACTGAGTATTTTCAAAGCTACGGGGCACGGGACAAGTGGGTAACCATATCCTACGTGGAAGATATGGCCATCTCCTCCGTTCTTCATGATATTGGGAAAGTAGGCATATCTGATTCTATTCTTCTCAAACCTGCCGGTCTAAGTGAGCTGGAGATGGATGCCATGAAGGAGCATACAAGCATTGCCGGTATAGCTCTGGAAAAATATAAAGGGAAAAAGGACTTCCTGGCTATGGGGCGGGAAATTGCTCTGACCCACCATGAAAAATGGGATGGAAATGGCTACCCTAACGGGCTTATGGGACAGGAGATTCCCCTTTCCGGTCGAATCGTGGCCCTCTGCGATACCTACGATGCCATTACGAGTGATAGACCCTATAAAGAGGCCCACAGCCATGAGACGGCATGCCGCATTATCATTGAAGAGCGGGGAAAGGCCTTTGACCCGGAGATTGTGGACCTATTTCGAAAGATTCATAAGGACTTTAAGAACATAAGCCTGTCAATGAGAGAATCTACTTCAGAGAATCACGCCGTATTAGCTTAGGAGTTAAAAGGACTTCCTTGGCGGGATGAACCGTTTTATTTTTTATCATATCCATCAGGCTCTCCATCACTAGGTGGGCATTCTCGTCCAAAAGCTGATACATGGAAGTCAGTCCGAGTAATTCCGACGGGTAGGCATCGTCAAATCCGATCAATCCTATATCATTCGGATAGGATATGCCCTGCTCCTTAAGATATTTAATACCACCGTAGGCCAGAATATCGGCGGCGAATACCAAAACCTCCGGTTTATACATCTCCCAAAGATGGTCCGTAGCTTCATAGCCCCCCATCATATCCAGCTGGGGACCAAAATAGATCATATCCCGTTCAAGATCATGTTCCTCCATAACATTTTTATAACTATTGTACCGTTCCCGTATATTAAAATCCTCCGGTTTCCAACCAATGAAACCTATGCGCCGATACCCCCGGGAAACGACATAATTAACAGCATCTCTTATTCCGTTGTAGTTGTTCACACAGTAAGAGACCAAATGACTTGTATGGCTTTGTTCAGCAACTACGGGCATATTATTTGCATAAAAAACTTTGGCAGCATCCTCAGGAATGATGCATCCATAGAGGATCAAACCGGCCGTATCTTTCTTGCAAAGTAGTTCGGCCAACTCCACATCAACATCACGGCGCTGGTGCAAATTAAAGATGTGAATTTCATAGTCCGTATCATGAAGGGTAGCTGAGAACTCCTTAAGTGTCCCTCCCAATGTGTAAAGTGCAGTGTTGGGGATAACAAAGGTTATATTCCGAGGTGCCTTCTTCTTAATTCTCTTTCTTACAGGCTTGTAACCGAGTATTTTAACTGCTTCTTTTACCCGTTCCGTTGTTTCCCGGCTAATTTTACTGCTGTTGTTGAGTACACGGGATACGGTGGATTCGTTTACGCCGCAATAGCTGGCGACATCGCTGATAGTAACCATCTAAGCCCCTTTTATGCAAGTTGCACTTTAAGTCTCGTCAAATCGGTTTTAAATAGCAACATTTGTATACACATTTCTTGACTGCCCAATTTTCAGGAATTATCATCCAAGTATAAGATCTTCATAATTTAAGGGAGAAGTATAAGATGAATTATACGGCGCATATTCTGTCCCACACCCATTGGGACCGGGAATGGTATCTTAACAGCAAGTACACCAACGAATGGCTAATCCCTTTTTTCGACAACCTTTTTGCCATGTGCGAAAAGGAGGAGAATTACAAGTTCATTCTGGACGGCCAGCTCTCCATGATAGACGACTACTTTGAAGAGTTGAACAAGGCGGGACGCTCCGTGGCGGAAGGGCAGAGAACTTTTCGTAAGTACGTGGGAAGGGGAAATCTTTTTATTGGTCCCTACTACCTCCAGCCGGACTGGCAACTTATAAGCGAAGAGTCTCTGGTGCGGAACCTGACTATCGGCCGGAAACTGGCCGATTCCCTGGGGGGCTGCATCAAATCGGGCTGGCTTCTGGATAACTTCGGGCAGATTTCCCAAACCGCCCAGATTCACAAGCTGGCGGGTATCACCGGCCTCTTTGCCTGGCGCGGTGTTGCCATGGACCCGGAAAAGGTGACCAGCGAATTCCTTTGGGAAGCACCGGACGGCACCAAACTTCTCTCGGTCTACCTCCTCAACAGCTACCGAAACGTTATGCGTCTCGCCGAATACGACCGGATTATGAAAGAGCGTATGGATGTGGAGGTGGAGAAACTCAAACCCTTTGCCACCACCTCAAACCTGCTTATGATGAACGGCTATGACCAGGAAATGATACCCGATGACATTCAGCCCTACATACGATCGGGCCAACTGAATGGCAAGGACTATAAAACAGTGCAGAACGACCCGGACAGCTATCTTCAGGCCATTGCAGCGGAAAAGCCCGACCTTCCCGTACTCAAGGGAGCCCTCTACAACGGCCGGTTCATCTCCGTTTTCCCCGGTGTTATGTCCGCTCGCATCTATCTCAAAATTCAGAATGACCAAAACCAGAAACTCCTGGAAAAGAAGGCCGAACCCCTCTCTCTCCTCTCCTGGATGAACGGCGGCGAGTACGGCGAAACCATCCTTGAACAGGCCTGGAAACTGCTTCTTAAAAACCACCCCCACGACAGCATCTGTGGGGTGAGCATAGACAACGTCCATAAGGACATGGAAGAGCGGAACCGTCAGGTTTACGCCCTGGGCTCCTCCCTGTTCAAAGACCGAATCGACTGGCTCGCTTCCCGCATAGACAGTAGTTCTCTCTCCGGCGAAGAGGGACTTATCGTTTTTAATACCCTCCCCCGCACCCGCGACTGCCTTGTCCACAGCAAGGGAGAAACCCGTTTTATCAAGAACGTGCCCGCCATGGGATACAAGGTGAGCGACGGAAAAGATCTCCCCTGCGAAGCTCTGAATTCCACAGAGAGAACTGCAGAAAATAGACTGATTGCCTTTAAGCTGAATGAAGACGGAAGCTTTAACCTGACCTACAAGGCGACCGGACGGACCTATGAGAACCTGGGAATCCTGGAAGACAGCGGCGATTCGGGAGACGAATACAACTACTCCTACCCGGATGAAGATCGGTTCTATACAAGCAAAGGACTCCCGGCGGAAATCAGCCTAATAAGCCAAAACGATTACGAAGCGGTCTACCGTGTGAGCCGTGTCATGGAGCTCCCCGAATCGGATGTAAACAACCACAAGGAACGGAGCCAAACCCTCCGGTCCCTTCCTATTGTCAGCTATATAACAGTGGAAGCCGATTCTCCGGTTGTAAAAATCCGGACCACCTTAAAAAATACCGTGAAAGACCACCGAATGCGTGTGCTCATGCCCAGCGGCTTTGATTCGTCCACCGCCTATGCGGCCAGCCCCTTTGATATTACCGAACGCCCTGTTCACATCGAACCCTACGGGGAAGAAAGTATACCGGAACATGTGAAAAAGGTGATTGTGGGAGCCCGTGAGGCCAATCCTTCCACCTACTTCCATACCCGGGAATTCCTGGACCTGAACGACGGGAAGGAAGGGCTGGCACTCTTCAACAAGGGGCTCCCCGAGTATCAGGTAACCGAAGGGGGAACCATGGCCTTGACCCTGTTCCGTTCCATAGGCTGGATTGCCAAGGAAATCAACACCCGTATTGGAGACGCAGGACCGGAAATCTATACCCCCGACGCCCAGTGCCTGCGGGAAATGACCTTTGAATATGCCCTCTGCCCCCACGAAGGTACGGCCTACTCCGGCGATGTTCTGTATAAGTCGGAAGAGTACAACAACGAAGCCATTGGGGTAAACGTAAAAGCTGCTCCGGGCAAATTACCCGCCTATTCGGGCCTTTTTTCCTACGATGACCGGGAACGTTGCAGCAAAATAACCGCAGTGAAGCGCTCAGAAGACGGTTCGGCCATGATAATCCGGGGAGTGAACCTTTCTCCCAAAGAGAACCGGTTCACCTTCCGTTTTGAAGTAAACGCCCTGTCCTATGGCCTTGTGAATTTTCTGGAAGAAGAGACTGTCCCTCTTGAATCATCGGACAATGAAGTAAGCTTTACGGCTCGCGGAAAAGAGATCTTTACCCTTAAGGCTGTGGTAAGCAAAATGAGGGACGAAAGAAAGGCTCCAAACATGCCCGTCCTGGAAGATGGCCTTCCCCGGGAAGATTTTAGCCAGTTTGACTATGCCGAATATGTAAGCGACGGGGATATTGAGAATGAAAAGGCCCGGGCGGAGAAGCTCAAGGAGAAGATTGAAGATCCTCTTTGGAGGCGGTCAGCCCTTGAAGCTCAGCTTTCCCATATCCTTACCCGGCACAGACAGGATGAAAAGAAAATACGCGCCCTGGGCTACCAGCTCAATGAGGCCCGGGTGCAGCGCCGTATTCACGACTATTTAAGTGCCAACCTCTCCCTTGAGGAGGAATGATCCCTTGGGCCGCTCCTCGGAGCGGCCTTTTTTCAAGCTTCCCGGTAACGCTGCTGAATTTCGCGAATATCTTCTATTTTATCAATAAAAACATTCACAATATCCGGGTCAAAGTGGGTCCCGGAGCCCTCCTTGATATAATTGATGGTTTTTTCCTCAGGCCAGGGATCTTTGTAGGGACGTTTGCTTATAAGCGCGTCATATACATCAACAACAGCCGTTATACGGGCTTCTATGGGGATCTCCCGCCCCTTAATTCCCATGGGATAGCCCGAACCGTCCCAATGCTCGTGGTGGCACAAAGCTATGTTGGCAGCCGTCTCCATAAGAAGGAAACTGGCTTCGGCAATATCCAGAGAAGCTTCATCATCCTCGTCACGAATAAAGTGCCCAGAACCCAAAATATTCTTCCCGAACAAACAATGTTCTTTCATAACATGCCACTCATCTTTATCCAGTTTTCCCGGTTTGAGAAGAATATTATCGGGCACACCTATTTTTCCAATGTCGTGGACTGGCGCCGCTAACTGCAAGTTCATAATCTTATCCTCATCCCAGCCCATACCCCGTGCCAGGGTAGCGGCCATCTCCGATACGCGCAAAAAGTGGTTGCCCGTCTCAAAATCCCTATATTCCGCCGCCTGGGACAGTATCCCTATTATCTGGCGGCGGGAAAGATCGAGCTGCCTGTTTCTCTTCTCAAGCTGTGCCGTCCGTTCGTTTACCAACTCTTCCAGATGGTGCCGGTAGTTATTATTCTCCCCTATGAGACGGGCCTTCTCAAGACACTCTTCCACCGTGTGTCCCAGAAGGTTAAGGTCCTGAACAGGCTTCATTAGATAATCCCACGCGCCCAGACGAAGAGCCTGTATTGCATCATCCAGGCTATTGGCACCGGATATGACAACAACCGGTATATCGGGGTTCTTCTCCTTAATATGGGCCAGCACTTCCAGACCGTCCGCTTCGGGCATACGAAGATCGGTCATAACCAGATCGGGCCGTTCCCGTTCAAAAACGTCAATACCGTCCTTGCCGTTCTCTGCGGTAAGGACTGTATACTCCTTATCTTCGAGATAGTAGGAAAAAACCTGCCGTATAATCGCTTCGTCATCAATAACAAGAATTTTTATATTACAATTATTTTTCTCACCCATAGTAATCCATCCTGTCACTATTTTCTCCGGCAATGGGAAGCCTAATGATAAAATTAGCCCCGTTTCCCTCTTCCGATTCTACGGAAAGAGTTCCCTTATGGCCTTCCTGTATAATAAAAAAAGCCACAGAAAGCCCCAGACCTGTCCCTTCCCCCACCTTTTTTGTAGTAAAGAAGGGTTCAAAAACCCGCTTTCTTACTTTCTCGGACATACCTGTTCCATTATCACCTATCTCAATTCTCACCATTTGAGTTCTCTCTTCATACTTTACTTTAAGCAAAAAACGGGAAGGTTCGGGATCAACACCGCGTAGGGACAACTCGTTATCGTTCCTGACCATTGCCTCCGCCCCGTTGGTAAGAATACTTAAAAAGACCTGCTCTATTTTCTGCCTGTCACAGGGGACGGCAGGAAGGGAATCGTCGTACTCCCTAAGGACTTTTATTGATTTAAAGTCCAGCTGCTTCTTAAGGTTATAATCGGTGGCAGCCAACTCTATAACACGATCCAGCACCTCTGCCATGTTGTAACGGGAAAGGGTGGTATCCCCCGTTTTGGCAAAGGAGAGCATATTTTCCACAATAGCCGCCGCCCGGGCTCCCGATTCCCGCATAGACCTAAGCATGGACAGAATACTACGGGAGTCCATATACTCCCTCAGACTTTCAAAATCAATTCCCGCCTTTTCCGCCGCAGCAATATTGGCCGGAATCCCGGAAGAACTAAGCCTGTTGTAAACGACTTCCGCCGCCTGTATCATCCCGGCAAGAGGATTGTTGATTTCATGGGCCATACCTGCCGCCAAACCGCCGACAGAGAGCATCTTTTCTCCCTGAAGGGCTATTTCTTCTACCTGCCGGCTCTCGCTCACATCGTCAATACGAATTACAGCTCCCACCAGCCCCTCTCCCTTGAGAGGATAAAAGGTTATGTTTTCATATACGGGAAGACCTCGCTTAACCGATTTATGCTTATCTAAATGCTCCGCTTCTCCTGCGGCAATATTATCGATAAAACGTTCCTGCATATCATTAAGATGGGGAAAGTACATCATCACCGGCTTCCCTTCCAATTGGGCCGCCTCTACCCCAAGTTCATCAAGCACTTTCCTGTTAACCAAAATAATATTCAATTCACTGTCCAAGACAATAAGTGAAGAGGGCATGGAATTGATGATACCCTCCAGGTACTGCCTAAGCTTCAGAATACGATGTTCCGCCTGCTTCCTGTAAGTGATATCCTTACCTTCCAAAAGGACCTTCTCGACCTGTCCCCACTTGTTTTTTATAGGTTTGACCGATGAATCAACCTGAACAACTTTCCCCGGAGCCAGTTCGAATTCAGACTCAACAAGGCTCGTTTCCCCCAGATAAGCCCTTTGAATGGCTTCTTTGAGCTTCAATCGTTTAGTCTTGATTTGGCTTGTCTGGTTCCACCAGGGGGCTTCCCAATATTTATAACGACGTAACTCCTCAAGAGTGTAGGGAATAAGATCCAACGAGGTTTTATTAATATCCTCAATACGGCCTTCCCTGTCCAAAAGAACGACGAAGTTATAGGACTCGTCAAAAATTATTTTAAATTTGTTTTCACTTAATCCCAGACGGGTTGAGATTCTCTTTTGTACCACAAGCATCATAACTAAAATGACCAAAAGTGTGGCGGTAATAAAGAGAAAAAGAAGTGCCCGGTCATACTCTCGTTCCAGAAGAATCAGGTTGTCATTGATACTCTCCTGAGTCAGAAGGTCAACTTCATGGGAGATATCGCCTTCCAGCTCCCGGGCCCGGTCCAGAAGTGACATTAATTCCTTATGATTCTCAATTAGAACGATCTCATCTTTCCTGAATACCTTAATAGCCCATGAGAAAATAGTATCCAACTCTCTCAACTCTTCAAAATAGAGATCACTGTATCTTTCTGAATTACCCTCATCTTTTAACACATCCAGCCTTATGAGAAGCAGCTGGATATCTTTAATCAGTTCTCTC
Organism: Spirochaetales bacterium; assembly: GCA_028533045.1. GTDB lineage: Bacteria > Spirochaetota > Spirochaetia > DSM-2461 > DSM-2461 > SZUA-368. The sequence goes on from JAQQAP010000047.1 coordinate 103,223, forward strand.
CGGGATTCTTCTGTGAAATCCCCCTCAATATGACAAATCTGATAATAAAGAGATTCCGTATCGACCTGTAAACGGTGGGCCTGCCTTTGGATATCATAGAATTCAGCAGATCTTTCTATTTCCCTTCCAGAACCATTGGACTGCAAAATATAGAGCCCGACAGCTAAAAAAACTATGAAAAAAGAAAGAATGATAATGGTAAAGTACTTCCTAATCATGGCGACTCACTGTTCATAGAGGGACTCCGAACTTTCTCGTATGATTAATTCGGGTTCAAGGACTTTCTGTATTTTATTTTCATTATTGCTGCGGATAAGTTCTAGAATGGACCGTCCCGCTTCTCTTCCCAAAGTTTCAGACGACTGCCTAACGGTTGTCAAATTGAGGAAACGGGAAGGAAATATGTCATCATACCCTACCAAAGTAGCATGGGAATGAAGCTCTTTCTTTGCTTGAACCCCGCCAAAGGCCATTTCATCGGAAAAATAGAATATTCCTCCCAACTTCCTGTCTCCCAACAGAGTCCGGGAAAGATTAAGAGTATCCTCCCCATTGGGAATATCAATTTCAGAAATGAGAAAGGGACTCCCCTCCTCTTTTACCCGGTCATTAAATCCCTTAAAACGGTCCCTTTGCTGAAGAGAGACATCCCGTTCACCCAGAAGTATGACTTTTCGATAGTGAAGGGAGATAAAATACTCTGCAATAGTTCTTCCCCCGGCGTAATTATCAAAATGGATATAGTTAGAATCTTCATCATAATAATCTATGTAAAGACAGGGAATATTGTGCATTTTAAGCAATTCCTGCTCTCTTGCCCCCAAAGGTTCATCCCCCAGTACAATAACCCCAGCCAGTCCCTGTTCTACAACCTGGCGGACCGACTCGCCCTGCTCTTCCTCGGTATTGAAGATCATAAGGCTATAGTATTCCTTCTTAAGCTGCTCATTAAGGGATTTTAGTATCTCATAGAAGTATTGGTTTCCCATCCGGGGAATAAGAAGACCTACCGACTTTTGTGAACGCCGGGGAGAAACAAGCATTCGAGCCGCCCCGCTAGGAACATAGCTGAATTCGGAAATGATACTAAGGATTCGCTCCCGTGTAGAATCCTTCACATGGGGATTGTTATTTAACACACGGGATACGGTTCCCAACCCAACGCCGGCTTTCTGAGCAATATCTTTTATAGTAATATTTTGGTCTCCCATCAAAGCGTCCTCAAGAAAAGCTTAATACTATTTCTGAAACGTTTCCACACATTTTTAAAATGTATAACTTCACCGTCCCCACAATTTCACAATTTAATGAACAGAAAAATACCATAGTAATTTTTTCACATTGGTTTAGATTATTAGCAAACACAGAGAAAGGAGAAAAAATGAATTTCATTCAACTTAATCCCTTGCTTTCATCTCTCATTTTCTATGCCGCCGTACAGGGTGCAGCCTTTGTCATCCTTCGCTTGGCCGGCAGAAAAAAACTGAATTTCGCGTTCTTTCTTGTGGGCACAACGTTCTTTGCCCCCCTCTTCCTGCTTTATACGGGGTATTCCATAAGGAAGGAACAGGCCGCTCTATGCGGTCTTCTCATGGGCTGGAGTCTTTTAAAAGCCCTGCAATCCTATCGGGGACAGCTCAACGGGATACCCGGGGAAAAGGGCCTTGTTTGGCTGGGAAAAATGATTGGCCTCCACTGGCTCATAATGCTCCCCTACACCCTCTTCCTCGTGTCCCGCCCGGTCACAACCAGGCTCTCCCACTCAATTATGGCAGCCGTACTGGTAACACTGTCCCTTCTTTTGGAAATAGGCCGTTTTAAAAAAACAGCCCGGGGCAGCTGGGGTAAGGTCTTTGACATATTCCATACGGGCACCCTTCCCTTTGTGTGGGGCCTTTTTATACAGGTATCACCCCAACTCATGGGAATGGAATGGTTAACTCTGGCCGGTCCGATCTGCTATTCCATTCTGGTTTTTCTTCCCTGGATTACCCTCTTAACCGGTAAGGGAGAAATGCTGACACTGAATAGGGATGATGAGAATGGAAGGGATGATTCAGGCTTTTATCCTACCCAAAGCATGGTGGAAAGTAATCACTCAATCCGCAAAGACGGTATGAGACGATCCGGATAGTCCCAATCACCCTCTTCGTCGTCATCAGGTAGATTGGAGCGAATTTCTATAGAGACCGGCCGATGATCGGAAACCTCGCGGGAAGCCGTTTTATCGTCGTTCCCAAAAAGGATTTCGTCAAAAGCGTAGAGGGATATATCGGTCATTACTTCGGTGGTGGCCGTACTTATCCAGATATTATCATAGCTGGAGGCATCGGAGATGGTTGTTTTCACATCGGAAGGAACCAGATAGCGATAGGGTTCCATCTCCCAAGCCCCGTCATCACCGGGAAGATTAAAATCGCCCGTAAGAATAACATCCGCTTCCGGGCCATTTTCTTCATCCACATAGGCAATGACGTCGTCGAGCAAGGCAGCTTCGGCTCTACGCAAGGCTTTTTTATCACCGTAAATAGAGTGCATTGTCACGATAGTAAAATCAAAAGTGCCACAGCGGAAGTGGGCAATGTAGGGCTCACGAATGAAAAGGTCTTCATAATCGTTAAGCGAATAGGGAGCCCCAAGGACTTCAAAGAGCTCCGTGCGATAGAGGTAGGCGTAAAATTCCTTTACTCCACGGCCGGCGGGGAGGCTTAAAATATAATCCCACCCTTCCAGTCTATCCATAAGTCGAGCCAGTACACGACTGTCACGCACTTCCTGGAGAGCCACGAAATCGGATTGCTCTATAATTGAAGCGATTTTATCCAGCTCACTGTCATCGCGGGACTTGTCGGAGAGGATTCTTACATTCCATGTGGTAAGGGTCTGGGCCGGCAAATAAGCCGCCGGGAGCAGCAGTAAAATTACGAAAACTACTCCCGGAAGACTTTTAAGAGTCATTACGGTTTAACGATAATGGAAGCCAATTCAGGCTTTTTCTTAAGGTTGCCAGGAAGAGCTTCTTCACGGGCTTTGTTTACGTAGTCCTTGCTCTGGAAGGAGTAGGTAAAGTTGGTATGTACATCGTAGGTACCCTTAACGAGAGCGTAAGTATCTTCGGTCATTACGAGCTCTTCGTCGGTGGGGATGACAAATACCTTGATGGGAGAATCGTCGGCACTAATGCAGGTTTCCGCATTTCTGGTCCGGCTGGCGCCATTCTTTTCAAGATCGATCTTAACGCCCAGGTTTTCCAGTCCCTTGAGCATTTCAGCTCTGTAAGTAGGGCTCATTTCTCCTACACCGGCGGTAAAGATAATGGCGTCGGTCCGGCCTAAAGCGGCCATGTAGCTACCAATGTATTTCTTAACCCGGTAGGTTTCCATTTCAAGAGCCAGAACAGCCTTTTCTTCACCCTCTTTGTAACCGTCTTCTACATCACGTCGGTCAATGTACTTTTCGGTAATACCGAGGATACCGGATTTCTTGTTCATCACAGTATCAACTTCTTTGGTAGTCAGACCGGTAGCGTCCATGATAAAGGGAACGATGGCAGGGTCAATATCACCACATCGGGTACCCATCATAAGACCTTCCAGAGGAGTCAGTCCCATGGTGGTATCATAACAGCAGCCGTCCTTAACGGCACACATGGAAGCACCGTTACCAATGTGACAAATAATAACATTGGTATCTTTGGGTTCCTTACCAAGGAGAACGGAGGCTCTCTTGGCGGTGTATACGTAGCTGGATCCGTGGAAACCGTAACGTCTTACGTTGAATTTTTCATACCATTCGTAAGGAAGGGCATACATATAGCTGGAAGCGGGCATGGTCTGATGCCAGGCGGTATCCATTACAGCACAATGGGGAACTTCGGGAAGTACAGCCATGGCGCCCTCAATACCCATTACGTTGGGGGGCATATGAAGGGGTCCCAGGTGGTAAAGGCTTTTGAAAGTTTCCAGAACCTTTTCATCGATGAGAACGGACTTCTTGAATTCCTCACCCCCGTGAAGAACACGGTGACCAACGGCTTTAACTTCGGAAAGCTCTTTGATACAGCCGTACTCTTCGTTTACCAGAGTTTCGATGATCCACTCAATAGCTTCCTTGTGGGTAGGACAGGCTTTTTCGCCTTCATACTCTTCCTTACCCTTGGAGTTATGCTCCATATTGGACATGGGCTGACCGATTCTCTCGATCATACCTACACCAAGAACCTCTTTCTGGTCCCAGTCAAACACCTGATATTTTGCGGATGAACTACCGCAATTGAGGGTTAAAATAACCATAGTTTTTCCTCTCTTTAACAATTTTACAGAAATATCTATAATTTTAATAACTCCCCTAAAAAAAAGCAAGAAGCATTAAGGGAGGATTTCGTAGTTTTTCCTTATCAAAAAAGTATATTTCCCATGGATAATACTCATATGTAAAAAAGTAAGGATATCTATTCATCAATCTCACTATCGTCAATTAAACGTAATATCCGAACCGTTAAAATCGACGGTAATGCTGTCTCCTTCCTGAAAACGTCCCGACAGGATCTCTTTGGAAAGGGGATTCTGTATATAATTCTGCACT